>NZ_JBIBCI010000005.1:0-70164 GCF_042901085.1 Streptomyces sp. NPDC012794 | reverse complement strand
CCAACCCCCCGGGGGGGGGGGGGGGGGCCGGGGGGGGGGGGGGGGGGGCCGGGGGGGGGGGCCCCCCCCCCCCGCCGCGAGTCAGGGGGTTTCGCCGGCGAGTTCGCCGGCGGGCGCGCCCGCCGCCTGCTCCTCGCGCACCCGGGCCGTCCGCAGCGTCTCCTGCGGCTTCTTGACGGCGAGGTAGACGAGGCCGGCGGTGATGACCGCGCCGGTGCCGAGGAGTCCGGCCCAGATCTGGTACCAGGGGGCTCCGGGCGGGGCCAGGATCGCCCGTGGCCAGCAGACGTTGACCACCTCGAAGGCGGTCCACAGGACGGCCAGGACGTTGAGGAAGGTGCCCTTGCGCCCGAGCCGGATGTGCCCCGACGGGACCCACGTACCGCGCAGCCGGGCGATCAGCGCGGCCAGGGTGACCAGGAAGAACGGCAGGAAGGTGGCCGCCGTGCCGAAGGCGATCAGGCTGCCGATGGCGGTGGCGTTCAGGCCGAGCAGCAGACCGGTGCAGCTGACCAGGGTGGAGGCGATCAGGCCGCCGATGGGGGCCTGGCGCCGGTTGACCCTGCGGACCTGGCGGGAGAAGGGGAACACCCCGTCCCGCGCCAGCGAGTACACGCCGCGGGCGGCGCCGCCCTGGGAGGCCATGGCGCAGGCGAGGAAGCCGATCAGGACCACCGCCACGAAGGGCTTGTCGGACCAGGAGCCGAAGGCGGTGACCACGGCGGTGGTCACCGGATCGAGGTCCTCGCCGGCGACGACGGCCCGCGGGTCCGGGTGCGCCAGCGCGACCGCCATCGCGTTGAGGACGACGACCAGGCCGACGCTGAGCAGCGCCCACCACATGGCCCGCGGCACCTGGCGCCCGGCGTCCTTGGTCTCCTCGGCGGTCGAGACGCAGGCGTCGAACCCGATGAAGCCCCACCCGGCGACCGCGAGGACGGCCAGGAAGGCCGTCGGGGCCGATCCGCCGGACAGCGCCTCGGCGCCGAGGGTCTGCGTGAACACCGCGAAGCCGTGCTCGCGGAAGAACAGCAGCAGGGCGAAGCCGACCAGCACGGAGGCGATGGCCTCGGCGGCGATGCCCAGCGAGACGAACCAGCTCAGGATCCGGATCCCGTAGGCGTTGACCAGCATGCAGGCCACCAGGATCCCGGCGGCGACGGCGACCAGGGCGCCCGGCGAGGGCACGGCCCCGATGAGGGCGAAGACCCAGGGGGCCGCCAGGTACGCCACCGTGGTGTTGCCGAACATCACCGCGAACTGCCACACCCAGCCGCTCATCCAGCCGAACGACGGGCCGAGCAGCCGGCGGCCCCACTGGTAGGGCCCGCCGGCCAGCGGCCACTGCGAGGCCAGCTCGGAGTAGACGTTGACCACCAGGCACTGGCCGAGCAGGACCACCGGCAGCGCCCACACCCAGGCGGGTCCGGCGATCATCGTGCCGATCATCGAGACGGCGTAGAGGGCGACCACGGGCGAGACCACGGCGAAGCCCATGGCGATGTTCCCGAGGACCCCGAGGCTGCGGTTCAGCTCCTGCCGGTAGCCCAGGTCGCTCAGGCGGGCGGCGTCGGTGTCCGGCGGGGCGGCCGGGGCGGGGGCGAGGGGGGAAAGGTCTGGCATGCGCACCTCTGGAGGAGGGGGAACGCCGGGCGTCCGCACCCGGGCGGGCCCGGAGTGCTCCGGAACGTAAATCTAACGGCGTTAGGTATCGGGATTGCGGGGACCTTAACCCGGTCCGAACCTCTTGGGAACCCCCTCCCTACGGGTAACCTGGCGGCGGAAAACGAGGGGGATCACCGTGGGCCGACCCAACCAGCCGCTGCTCAACCGCGGGATCATCGCGCGGGCGGCCCTCGAACTCCTCGACGAGGAAGGCCCCCAGGCCCTGAAGATGCGCACCCTCGCCGACCGCCTCGGAGTGCGCGGGGCCTCGCTCTACCACCACGTCGCCTCCAAGGACGACGTGCTCGACGCGGTCTCGGAACTGATCAACGAGGAGATCGACCTGAGCCCGCTGGACGACCCTCGGTGGCGCGAGGGGATCGCCGCCTACGCCCGCGGCTACCGGCAGGTCTACCTCCGCCACCCGAACGCCATCGCCCCGGCGGCCCGGCGCCAGGTCGAGGCCGACAAGGCGCTGCGCGGCTACGACGCCCTGCTCGCCGCGCTCGTCCGGGCGGGCTGCACCCCGGCCAGGGCGGCCGAGGCGGCGGCCGCCGTCGACTACCTGGTCCTGGGCTCGGCGCTGGAGACCTTCACGGCGGGCTTCAGTCGTACCCCCGCCGACTACCGCCCCGACTATCCGGCGCTGGCCGACGCGCTCAGCGGTGCGGCCGCCACGGGCGCCGGCCTGGACGCGCTCGACGACCGCGGCTTCGAGCTGGGCCTCGGCCTCCTCCTGGACGGCCTCGCCGCACAGCTGTCCCCGGCGTAAGCCCGGCCGGCTCAGGCCGTCTCGCCCGGCCCGGCTTCGGGCCGTCCCGCCCGGCGCGGTCCGTTTCGCCCGGCCGGGTTACGCGAACCGGGCCAGGAGGGCCGGGAGGGCGGTGCCGATCGGCTCGCGGATCAGCTCGTCGGCCAGCGCGTCGTACGGGGTCTCCTCCGCGTTGACGATGATCAGGCGCGCCCCCGCCTCGGCCGCCATGCCGGCGAGCGAGGCGGCCGGCTGCACCTGGAGGGTGGTCCCGGCGGCGATGAAGACCTGGCACCCCTTGGCCACGGCCACCGCCCGCGCGAGCACCTCGGGGTCGAGACGCTCGCCGAACATCACCGTCGCCGCCTTCAGGATCCCGCCGCAGGCGGGACAGGCGGGATCCGGCTCCCCGGCGGCTACCCGGGCCAGCGCCTCCGCCATGCCCGACCGGGCGTGGCAGCGGGTGCAGACCACCTGGCGCGCCGTCCCGTGCAGCTCGAACACCTTCCGCGCCGGCATCCCGGCGAGCTGGTGAAGACCGTCCACGTTCTGCGTGATCACCCGCACCGGGGTGCCGGAGCGCTCCAGCTCGGCCACCGCCAGGTGCGCCGCGTTCGGCCGGGGGTCAAGGGCCCAGAGCTCGGAGCGCATGAGCCAGGAGTGGCGTCGGATCTCCGGATCGGCCATGTAGTACGCGTACGTGACGAGCTTCTCGGCCTCCGGATCGCGCCGCCACAGCCCCTGGGGCCCCCGGTAGTCCGGAATCCCGGAATCGGTCGACATCCCGGCCCCACTGAACACTGCGACGAGCGGCTTCCCCATGGGCCGACCCTAGACAGAACCCGCACGCGCATGCGACCGGATTACGCCCCGACCGCAAGCCGCTGCCTCCCCGGGGTCCGTCGGCGCCGCCCCCCCCGGGGCCGGTCGGCGCATGAGGAGAGTCGTTTCTGCGGTGAATCTCCACGCCCACCGGAGTGAGCCCGCGCCGCGCCCCTGCCGACTGGAGCGGGCGGGCGGCTACAAACCGGACATGACGCTCATCCCGTACCGCCCGGGCGCCGTGCTGCTTGCACTGTGCGCCTCCCTGTTCCCGCTGATCGCGTCGTCGGTTCCGGCGGCCGCCCTCGCCGACCCCGTGCCCCGCTGGTCTCCCCGGCACCATCACACCGCCGAGGACATCACCAGCTTCCTCACGGCCTTCTACGGGGACCACGGCCCCTCCGCGCTCGACCGCAGCCAGCGGGTCTCGCAGCAGCTGAAGGAGAAACAGGCCCACAGCCCGGACGCCGACGTCGTGCTCTGCGCCCGGGGCGTCCCGCAGGACATCGGCATCGGCCCGGCCACGGTCGCGCATACCGCCGGCGTCGGCTGGGCCACCGTCACCACCACCTGGGACTCCGGCTTCACCGACACCTTCACCGCGTACGTCCGCCTCGACTCCCGGCCGATCGTGCTGGACGACGTGATCTGCGCGGGCTGATCACTATCGTGGGGGAGTGAACGCGACCACCACCGTCCTGTACTGCCACGACCCGCTGCACGAACGCCGGGCCGACACCCACTTCGCGGCCGAGGCCCGGCAGTTGCGCACCGCCGGCGGGACCGTGGCCCTCGTCGACCACGACGCCCTGCTCGCCGGGGACGCCGAGCGGGCGGTGGCCCGGGTCCCCGCCGGGGCCGGAGCCGTCTGGTACCGGGGCTGGATGGTCCCCGCCGAGCGGTACGCCGACCTCGACGCGGCCCTGCGCGGACGCGGAGCCCTGCTGGCCGTCAGCCCCGCGGCCTACCGGCGGGCCCATGAACTCCCCGGCTGGTACGAGACGTTCGCCGCGCTCACCCCCGTCAGCCGCTGGCTGCCCGCCGCGCCGGGAGAGACCCTGGACGGGGACCGGCTCGCGGCCCTCTCCGCGTCCCTTCCGGCCGGGGCAGGCATCGTCAAGGACTACGTGAAGTCCCGCAAGCACGAGTGGCACGAGGCCTGCCACCTGCCCGACCTCGCCGACCGCCCCGCCGTCCACCGCGTGGTGAGCCGCTTCGTCCAGTTCCAGGGGGAGTTCCTCGCGGGCGGGATCGTCCTGCGCGCCTTCGAGCGCTTCACCGGTCCCGAGGTCCGCGTCTGGTGGCGCGACGGGGAACCGCGGCTGGTGACCCCCCACCCGGACCACCCGGACCACCCCGAGCACGCCGCCGCACTCCCCGGCACTGCCCTCGCACCGGTCCGGCAGGCCGTCCGGGCGCTCGGCTGCCGCTTCGTCACCACCGACCTGGCGCTGCGCGAGGACGGGGTCTGGCGGGTCGTGGAGGTGGGCGACGGCCAGGTCAGCGACCTGCACCCGGTGGTCGGGCCGCAGGCCCTCGCCGAGCTGCTGACGGCCGGATAGCGCTCCTGCGCACACCCCCGGCGTTCTGGTACAACACCGGCCATGACGGGATTCGAGATCACCGGCGCGGGCGCCGCCGACATGGAACTGCTGCGCAGCTGGGCGGACCTGGAGGGGTGGAACCCGGGAGACAACGACCGGTTCGCCTTCGCGGTGGCCGACCCGGACGGCTTCCTCGTCGGGCGCCGGAACGGGGAGCCGGTGGCGTGTATCTCCGCCGTTCGCTACGGCACCGGGTTCGGCTTCATCGGCTTCTACATCGCCCGTTCCGACGTACGGGGCCAGGGGTACGGCATCCGGCTGTGGCGGGCCGGGATGGAGCGGCTCCAGGGGCGGCTCGTCGGACTGGACGGGGTGGTCGAGCAGCAGGACAACTACCGTAAGTCCGGCTTCCGTTCCGCCTGGACCACCATGCGCTACGAGGGCTCGCCGCGGGCCGGCGCGGACGGTGCGGACGGGGGCGTGGAGTTCGTCGACGCGGGCTCGCTGCCCTTCGCCCGGCTCGCCGCCTACGACCGGCGCTTCTTCCCGGAGCCGCGTGACGCCTTCCTCTCCGCGTGGGTGTCGCTGCCGGGCCGGACGGCCCTCGCGGCCGTGCGGGACGGCCGGATCGAGGGCCTCGGCGTGGTCCGCCCGTGCAGCGGCGCCTCCCGCATCGGCCCGCTCTACGCCGCCAACCCCGAGGTGGCCGCCGCCCTCGTACGGCGGCTCGCGGAGCACGCCCCCGGCGGTGCGGTGGCCGTGGACGTGCCGGACGCGAACCCGGCCGCGGCCGCGGTGGCGGCCGGGCTGGGGCTGGACCCCTCCTTCGAGACGGCCCGCATGTACACCGGCCCGGCGCCGGACGTGGAACTGGCCGGGCTGTACGGCATCACCAGCCTCGAGCTGGGCTGACCGGCACCGCCGGGGGCCGGCGCGGGGCGGACGGCGGTCGTGCGCCGCCGCCCGGCCCGGGAGCGGCGGTCCTCAGACGCCGAAGAGCACCCCGGTGGTGCTGCGCAGCCCGCACGGGTTGCCGAAGGTGTACGTGTAGCTCAGCCGCCGACCCTGCCACACCCCCTCGGCGGTGACGGTCACCGGGTTCCACTCCCTGGTGCACGCGGTGTCGGGGCGGGGTGCCGCCAGGGCGTCGAGCGAGGCTCCGGTGGCCCGCAGTTCGGCGCAGGCCGCCGCCGGATCGGGGTGCGTGCCGCCGGGCCGCGGCGCGCACACCAGTGTGGCCGCGCGCAGTACCGTCCCGTTGACGGTGTCCTCTCCGGCCGTGACGCTGACCACGAGCGCGGACGGCGAGTACAGGCTCTGAGCTCCGGCCGGCGCCGCGTCGGCGGCGCCGGTCCCCGCCAGCGCGGTGAGCGCGGTGAGGGCCATAGCTCCGGAGGCCAGTCCCAGACTCCTGGTGATGGACCGCATTTCGAACACTCCTCGGGGTCGGTACTTCGGATAGCGGACGCGAGTGTGGCCCATCCGCGGCGGGAACGCCCGTACGTACCGCTGTTTTCCGTCACCGATCGTAAGTGCGTGAGCGCAGTCCGCAGCCGTCTTGGCCCTGCCCCCTCGCGGTGACCAGCGGGGGAGGGATTCCGGGAAACGGCCGAACACCCTCCCCGAAAGGTTCGACGCGCGCCTTCAGCGCCCCGCCGCCGTGCGCGGCGAGTAGAGGTCGAGGAGCCGGGTCCGGGTCTGCTGGAGCCGTACGGCCAGGACCCGGCCCACCCAGTGCCCGATCGCTGAGCCGAAGGCCGGATCGGCGTCCATGAGCATCCGGACGGTCGCCCCGTCGAACTCGTAGGCGCGCACCGGGGTCATGGCCTCGGCGCTCAGCTGCCACACGTACGGCGGGAACAGCCACGACCAGCCGACGAGCTCCCCGGGGCCGAGGCTCTCGACGGGGGCGGGGAGGCGACGGCCGGGCAGCGGGACCTCCAGGGTCACCGTGCCGGAGCGCACGATCCAGAAGCTCAGCGCCGGGGCGCCCTCCTCGAAGAGCCGGGCCCCTTCGGGAAGGTTGACCTCGCGGGCGTGGGACATCAGCCGGCCGCGGTGCTCGGCGGACAGCACGGCGGCGATCCGGATGGGGGAAGGTGTGCTCATGACGGCCTCCGATCGCGACCCCCCACACGCCTCTGTTCCCCCAGTGTCGCCCGACCGGGGCCGGGATGGGGGCGTGCGGCGGTGCGGGCACCGTGGGTCGCCCGCCGTCCACCGAGGGTGGCGGGCGGCCCGGGTCGCCTCGGAGCGTCACCCGCACCCGGGCGGAAAAACCCTTCCGGTGGCTGTCGCCGCTATTCCTCGGCGTTGGCCTCCAGGCAGGCCAGCTCCATCGCGTCGAGCACCGCCTCGTGGCTGCGCCCGCTCAGTTCCGCGACGTTCTCGATCTGCGCCGTCGCCCAGGCGGCCAGCGTCATCACCAGTACCCGCAGGCCGTCCGTGCCGTGGTCGTCGAGGATCGCGTCGGCGACCGTCATGGCGTCCTCCGGCACCTGCTCGGGCGGCTCCAGTCCGGCGAGGCCGCGCAGCATCGCCAGGGTGCGGCGCGATATCTCCGGGGTGATCCTCGCCAGCCGCATGTCTTCGTCGTCGTCCATCAGCCCCGCCCCTCCCGTCACCGGCCCTGCCCCTCAGGGCACGGTAGAGGCGCACGGCACCGCGCGGGGCGGTTTTCGCCAGGTGACCGCGCGTGAAAGGGATGGCCCGCGCTTCCCGGAATTGACGCCTCCGGACGCGGCCCCTCCCCCCGGCCCGTTCCGCCTCCCGGGCGCGGCCCCTCCCGCCGTCCCGCTCCCGTCCCGCACCGCCGGTGGCCCCAACGCCCGCTGCGACGGGACGCGTTCGACATCCGATGCGTCAAGTCTGCTGCTCGGGGCGACGATCCGTCCTAGGGTGCGCCCGTACGGAAGAACACCGGTACCTCTGCGGTACAGCGGTGCGACGCACAACGAACTGGGGGGTTCATGCGTAGATCCAGAGGCCTGGCGGCCGCTCTCGCCCTGTCACTGGCCGGCACCGGCGCGGTCGTCGGCCTCGGCCTCGTCCCGCGGGCGGCGGCCATCACCCCGCCCGTGGCCTTCACCGCCGACCCGCTGCCCACCTGGCAGCCCAACGGGGTGGTCTGGGCCCTCGCCGAGGCGGGCGGCACCGTCTTCGTCGGCGGAACCTTCTCCGCCGTACGCCCGCCGGCCGGAGCCGGCGGCAGCGAGCGTCCCGCGGTCAACTTCGCGGCGCTCGACGCGGCGACGGGCGCCCCGACCTCCTGCAACCTGTCCTTCACCGTCGGCAGCGGCACCGCCACCGTCCGCGCGCTCACCGTGTCACCGGACAAGAAGACGCTCTACGCGGGCGGCTACTTCGGCGCGGTCAACGGCACCCCCGTCTCCAGCATGGCCGCCATCGACGTGGCCACCTGCACCGTGAAGCCGGCCTTCCGCCCGGCCTTCGCGGCCACCGTACGGGCCGTCGCGGTCACCGGCGACACCGTCTACGCGGGCGGCGACTTCCTCACCGTCGCGGGCCAGCCGCGCGGGCGCTTCGCGGCCGTCACGGCCGCCGACGGCGCTCTGCGCCCCTTCAGGGCCGACGCCGACGAGCCGGGGCGGGCCGTCGAGGTCACCCCGGACGGCAAGAACGTACTGCTGGGCGGCGACTTCTTCCGGGTCAACGGGACGGACACCCACGCGCTCGCCGTCGTCGACGCCGCCAGTGGCGCCCTCACCAAGTCCTACGCCGGCTTCATCGAGACCAACTCGGTCGTCAAGGACATCGCCGCCGACGCGACCGGCTTCTACACCGCCAACGAGGGCACCGGCGGCGGTGTCTTCGACGGCCGGATCGCCCTCGACCTGGCCGGCTTCGGCCAGCGCTGGCGCGACACCTGCCTGGGTGCCACCCAGGCCGTCCTGCCGTACCAGAACGTGCTCTACAGCGCCTCGCACGCGCACGACTGCTCCAGCGTGGGCGAGTTCCCCGACGGACAGCGCCACCACCTGCTGGCCCAGCCGACCACCAGCACCGGCAAGCTGGGATGGTCCCCCGACACCAACGACGGCATCGGCGAGGGCATCGGCCCGCGCGTGATGGCCGTCGGCTCCAAGGCGGGCGTCCCCTACCTGTGGGTGGGCGGCGAATTCACCACCGTCAACGGGGCGGCGCAGCAGAGCCTGACACGCTTCTCCTCCGCCAACGACACAGGCGCGCCCACCGTTCCCGTGGCGAGCGCCGCGGCGTTCGGGCCGGCCGGGGTCCAGGTGCGCTGGCGCACCAGCCTCGACCTGGACGACAGCGCGCTCACCTACCGGATCTACCGCAACGGCTCGGCGACCCCGGTCGGCACGGTGACCGCCGACTCGCTGTTCTTCAAGCGGCCGCAGGCCTCCTGGACCGACACCACGGCCCAGGCCGGCCAGACGTACACCTACCGGGTGACGGCCACCGACGCGGCGGGCAACGTCAGCGCCCCCTCCGCTCCGGCGAGCGTGACGGTCCCGGCCTCGGCCGAGGCCTACCCGAGCCGGGTGCGCGCGGACGGCGCCCAGCTGTACTGGCGTTACGACGACGCGGTCCTCCCGTACGCGGCCGACTCCTCGGCCGCCGGCGACCAGGCGGGCGTGCACCACAACGGCCCGGCCCTGCGCCAGTCGCCGGGGGCGGTGGGCGGCGCGAGCACCGCGATCGGCTTCGACGGCACGAACTCGCACGTCTACGGCGACCGGCGGCAGAGCGTGGGGAGCACCTACAGCATCGAGACCTGGTTCAGGACGAACACCACCCGCGGCGGCAAGCTCGTCGGCTTCGGCAACCAGCAGACCAGCGGCAGCAATCGGTACGACAAGCACATCTACATGACCAATGACGGCCGGCTGGTCTACGGCGTCTACACCGGAGCCACCCGCACCATCAGCACAGCCGCCGCCTACAACGACGACAAGTGGCACCACGTCGTCGCCACCCAGGGCCCCGGCGGGATGACCCTGTACGTGGACGGAGTCCAGAAGGGCACCCTGAACGTCACCACCCACGAGGACTTCACGGGCTACTGGCGCACCGGCTTCGACGGCCTCGGCGGCTGGCCGGACCGTCCCGCCAGCGAGCACTGGGCGGGCCGGCTGGACGAGACCGCCGTCTACCCGGGCGTCCTGAGCGCGGCCCAGGTGCAGAACCACTACGCCCTGGCCTCCGCCCCGGCCGACTCCGTCGTCCAGCTGACCGCGGCCGAGGACACGTACGCCAACGCGGGCGCCCCGGGCACCAACTACGGGACCTCCGGGTCCCTCGCCGTGCGCGGCACCTCGCTGTACACGAGCTACCTGCGCTTCGACCTGCCCGCCGCGCCCGCCGGGAAGGTCCTCAAGTCGGCCGCGCTGAGCGTGAAGACCAGCACCATGGCCGGCGCCGGCACCACCGACACCGTCTCGGTCGTCCCCGTCACCGGCGCCTGGTCGGAGGGCGGGACCACGTACGGCAACCGCCCAGGCACCGGCGCCCCGGCACTGGGCGGCTTCGCCGGGATCCCGGACGGCTCGGCGGTCCACACCACCGGGCTGAACACGGCCGCCGTCGCGGGCGCCTTGGGCGGCTCCTACAGCCTCGCCCTGACCAGCACCGGGACCGACGCGCTGTGGCTGTGGTCCTCGGAGGCGGCGGCGAACGAGGGGACGCCGCAGCTACGGCTGACCTTCGGGGCGCCGTAGTCCGCGGGCCGCGCTCCACGGCGTCCGGGACGCCGCGGAGCGCGAGCCCCCGGGCCGTCGCCCGTCACCGGGCCGGCGAAGGCCGCGCCGCGGGTCAGGCCGACGCCCGCGAACGCCGCACGTCCCGGACGAGCGTGCACACGGCCCCCAGGAAGAGCAGGGCACCGGCCGCGATCCACAGGGGCGACGCCCCCGTCCGGTAGTCGTGAACGGCTCCGACGAGGAGCACCGAACAGGCGAGGACCCCGAAGGCCGAGATCGCGGTACCGGTGTGGCGGGTCATGACGGCATTGTCGCCGACGGCCGGGGCCGCCCCTCACGGGGTGCCCCGGCCGCCCGGCGCCTCCACCTCCAGGAAGCGGCGGCCGCGGGGGCCGCGGTAGAGCAGGCAGTCCCAGCCGTGCCGCTCCAGCTCCGCCGCGCAGGCCTTCAGCCGTTCCTGCTCCTCCAGGGCCGCGCCGCCACCGGGCGGGCCCGCCCAGGTCACCTCCACCCGGTCCGCGTCCGGCACCACCCGGTACCCGTTCCGCACGCGCCGCCCCGCTCCGTCCACCGCCGACGGCGGGAAGCCGGCGGCCTCCAGGACCAGGGCCACGGCGCGCGCCGCCGCCCGCAGCTCCCAGGGCGCCGGGACCGCCGTCCCGCCGGCGAGCAGCCGCCGGATCTGCAGCAGCCCCTCGTACGCCGTGCGCACCTCCGCGGCCCGCCCGGTACCGGACGGCTCCGGGCCGTCGCCGGTCGCCGGCTTGAAGCCCACGCCCCCGGGTTCCGTCACCCCTCCACCCCCGCCGTCTGAGTACTCCATGACCAACGGCCTGAGTATCCGCCCCGATTCCCCGCCGCGCCGCCGCTGCTGGAATGCCGGCATGAACACTTCGGCACCCGGACCCGCCCGCCCCCGCCTCGGGCACGTCACCGCCGCCGGCTCCGCGCTGGCCGTCGCGCTGGTTCCGCTCGTCGTCGGCGTCCTGATCGCCAAGGGGGTCGCCGCCGACCCGCACGCCCCCGTCAACGCCCTGATCACCGGCGGCGGCCAGCGCGCCGGGCTGCCCCACGCCGAGTGGAGCCGTCGCGGTCACAGCGCGGTGCGCAGGCTGCGCACCGCGCGCCAGGGCACCGCCCGGCGCTGCGCGGCCGTCCGCGACCGCCGCCGGTCCCTCAGGGTTCCGGCGGCACCCTGAGGGCGCGGGGTCACCCGCTGCCCGGGGGTCAGCGGCCGTACTGGCGCACGCACAGGTCCACGATGGACGGCGGTACGGTCCCCTCCGCCGCCTCGCACAGCTCTTCCCCGCGCACGGGGCGCGGCACGCGCGCGGCCGGCTTGGGGGGCCGTGCGTGCCGGGGAGCGGCGGGCTTGGCGGGCCGCTCGGGGGCCGGGCGGGCCCGGCGGGCGGGCGGCGGCACCCGCGGGTCCGGCTCGGCGCCGGAATCGGGGACCTCGCCCAGGGGCAGGGGAAGCTCCGGCGGCGGATCGTGGGCGTGGTGGGCTCCGGCGAAGTCCGGGGAGTCCACGGGCGGTACGGACCCCCGTGCCGGACCGGGCACGCCGGACTCCGGCCCCACGGAGACGCAGCCGGCGCTGGCGAGGAGCGCGAGGAGGGAGAAAGGCAGGGTGGCCCGGCGTAACTGCATCCGACCACCATGCCGTAGTCCGGGCCGGCGGGATCCCGGCGCTCACGCGTCCGGGTGACCCGGGGGCGGCGGAGGGACGGACCCGGATGTTGCCGCATCGATCCTTCAGGGGGTGGCCGGGAACGGCCCGGGCGGTCGCAGAATGGGCGGCACCGCGACCGGCACGGTACGGCAGTGCGGGCGACGGGGGAGGCGCGACCCCTGGGGCCCGGTGCCGCCGTGCCCGTCACCGCCCGCCGCCGTACGGAGTGCCGAGCATGACCGAACCAGCCGCGTCCAGCGTTCCCGCCCCCACCCCGGCGCCCGCGCCCGCCCCGGCGCCCGCCCCCACCCCGACGCCCGAACCGGGCGCGACGCCCGCCCCCACACCGACGGACCCCCGCCCCGATGCCCGAACCCGGCCCGACGCCCGCGCCGCGCCCTACGGACTCCGGCCCTCCGGCCGCCGGCGGGCGGGGCGCCGCGCGGGGGTGGGCGTCCGTGGGGGCCGTCTCGCTGGGGATCTTCTGCCTGATCACCTCCGAGCTGCTGCCGATCGGGCTGCTCACCCCCGTCGGGGCCGCACTGGGGGTGTCCGACGGCACCGCAGGGCTGATGGTCACCGTCCCCGGGCTCGTCGCGGGCCTGTGCGCGCCCCTCGTCACCGTCGGAGCCGCCCGGACGGACCGGCGGCACGTGCTGTGCGTGCTGATCGCCCTGATGGCCGTCGCCAACCTCGCCGCCGCGTACGCCCCCGACTTCACCGTGGTCCTGGCCGCCCGGGTCCTGGTCGGCGTCGGCGTCGGCGGGTTCTGGGCCATCGCGGGCGGGCTCGCCGTCCGGCTGGTCCCCCAGCACCACGCCGGCCGGGCCACGGCCCTGATCTTCGGCGGGGTGCCGACCGCCTCGGTCCTCGGCGTTCCCGCGGGAACGCTCCTCGGTGAACTGGGCGGCTGGCGCACGGCCTTCGCCGCCGTCGGCGTCCTCGGCGTCCTCACGGCCGTCGCCCTGTTCCTGCTGCTCCCCGCGCTGCCCCCGGCCGGGATCGTCACCTTCCGCGAACTGCCCGCCCTGCTGCGCCGCAACCGCGGGGTCCGGGCAGGAGTGATCGTCACCTTCCTGGTGGTGACCGGACAGTTCGCCGCCTACACCTTCGTGCGGCCGATCCTGCGGGACGTCTCCGGCGTCGACTCCGGCCTGGTCAGCACCCTGCTCCTCGGGTACGGCCTCGCCGGGGTCGCGGGCAACTTCCTGGCCGGCCCGCGCGACGCCCGCCGTACGCTGCTGACCGTCAGCGCCACCCTCACCGCCGTACTGGCGCTGATCGCCGTCCTGCCGGGGGCCATCGCCGGCACCGCTCTGCTGCTGGTCTGGGGCCTGGTCTACGGCGGGGTCTCCGTCAGCCTGCAGCGCTGGATGCTCGAGGCCGCGCCGCCGGCCGCCGAGGCGGCCTCGTCCCTGATGGTGGCCATGTTCAACTTCGCCATCGCGGCGGGCGCCCTCACCGGCGGGCTCGCGGTGGACGGCGTCTCCGTGCCGGCGGCCCCGCTCACCGGCGCGGCGCTGATGCTGGCGGCCGCCCTGACGGTGGCGGTCGCCACCCGCCGGGACGCGGACGGGGAGGGGGACGGCGGCCCCTCCGGCGGGACCCCCGACCACCGGCCGGCCGCCTCCGCCCCCGCCTCCGACCCGCTGCCTGAGCAGAACGGACGCATGGGGCGGAACGGACACCCGGCTTGACGAAGCGGCGGCGGACGGCGAGAGTCCGCTCAAGAGCCACCGAATGAGCCGCACTTCGGAGAAGTCCCCCCATGCCGATATCCGCCCGCGCCCCGTTCACCGTGCCGGCCCAGGGGGCGGGCCCGGCCCTCGCCGCCCGGCGGCGCAGGGCCTGACCGGCCGGACGGGGGGGCCGGTTCCGCACCGCCGCACCGGCCCCCGTCCGCGCCCGGAGACAACCGTGTCCCCACACCCCCATGAGAGCGGGCCCGAGCCCGACGACCACCTGTTCGTGCGCCCCTACGTCGCCGTGCCGGAGGACCCGTCCGGCTCCGCCTACCCCGCCTGGCCCTCCGGCCCGGAGTTCCCGGAGCCGTCCGGGCCGGCGGACACGACCCAGCCGCTGCCGCCCGTGCCGCCCGCGGCCACGGCCGCTGCTCCGGTCGCCGCGGCCCGCCTCCGCACCCCCGCGCGGCGGAGGAGCCGGCTGCCGCTGACCGTCCTCGCGCTGCTGGCGCTGGCCGGGGCGGGCGCGTTGGCGTTCCTGGTGAGCGCGCCCGAACCGGCGCCCGCGCCGGCCGCGGGCCGGCCCGACCTGGCCCTGCCCGCGCTGCCCGCCCGCAGCCCGGGCGCGGGGGACTCCGACGTGCGGAGCCGGGCGGCGACGGCGGCGCCCTCGGGCTCCGCCTCCCGGCACAGCCCCACCGCGTCCCGGTCCTCGGCGAAGCCGACGGGCTCCGCGACCCCGGGGCCGGGGGGCTCCGCGAGGCAGCCGGCCGGGTCCGGGACCCTGCGCCCGGGGGACAAGGGGTCCGAGGTCAGCGCCCTCCAGGAGCGGCTGTACGCGCAGGGGTTCACGTACGTACGGGTGACCGGGGTCTACGACGGGCAGACCAAGCGCGGTGTCGCCCAGCTCCAGCGGGACCGGGACATCAAGGGCGACCCGATCGGCGTCTACGGTCCGGCCACCCGGGCGGCCTTCGGCTGAGGCCGGGAGCGGCGGAAGCGGCGGGACGCAGGCGAATGCGGCGCCCCGGCCGGAGCCCCGGCCCGGCTCACCGCCCGCCCGAGACCCGCAGCACCGCCCCCGTCGTGTACGAGGCGTCCTCGGACAGCAGCCAGGCGATGGCCCCGGCGATCTCCTCCGGCTGCCCGGGCCGGCCCAACGGGATCCCAGGGGCCGCCTTGGCCGGACGGTCCGGGTCGCCCATCGCCGCGTGCATGCCGGTCTCGATGATGCCCGGCGCGACCCCGTTGACGCGGACGCGGTCCGGACCCAGCTCCTTGGACAGGCCCACGGTGAGCGCGTCGACGGCCGCTTTGGTGGCCGCGTAGTGGACGTACTCCCCGGGGCTGCCCGTCGTCGCGGCCGTCGAGGAGACGTTCACGATGGCGCCGCCGCCACCGCGCGCCATGTCCCGGGCGGCCCGGCGGCAGCAGAGCAGGTACCCGAGCAGGTTCACCTCCACCACCCGCCGCAGGTCCTCGGTCCGGGCCTCGGCGAGCCGGCCCAGGGGGCCGGTCACCGCGGCGTTGTTCACCAGCCCCGTGACCGGGCCCAGTTCCGTCCCGGCGATGTCGAAGAGCCGCTCCACCGCGTCCTCGTGGGAGGTGTCCCCGCGTACGGTCACGCACCGCGCGCCCGCCGCCCGCACGCGCTCGGCGGTCGCCTCGGCAGCCGCACCGTCGCGCGCGTAGCCGAGCACCAGGTCGTGCCCGTCGGCGGCGAGGCGCACGCAGGTCGCGGCGCCGATGCCACGGCTGCCTCCGGTGACGACCGTGACGGGACGACGCGGCATGTGAACCTCCGTATGGACAAAGGCGGATGGGTTCCGCGCGGGCAGGCTAACACCCGGCAAATCCGCTGGACCAGCGGAAATGGCGGCGCCGAAAGTGGCCGGGACATCCGAACCCGTCCCGTCCGCCAGGAGCGCCCATGTCCACCCTGCGAGTCACCGTGGAAGAGCTGACCGTGCACGAGCATCCCAACGCCGACGCGCTGGAGCTGGCCCAGGTGGGCCTCTACCGCGCCGTGGTCGCCAAAGGCGCCTACCGCACGGGCGACTTCGCCCTCTACATACCCGAACAGGCGGTCCTTCCCGCCGCCCTGATCGAGGAGCTGGGCCTGACGGGCCGCCTCGCAGGAGGCTCCCACGACCGGGTCAAGGCGGTCCGGCTGCGCGGGGAGCTCTCCCAGGGCCTCATCTGCCTGCCCCGCGCGCTGGCCGGGACGGACCTGGCCGGCGCGGCCGAGGAGGGCACGGACTTCGCGGAGGCGCTGGGCATCGTCAAATGGTCGCCGCCCGTCCCCACGACGATGGCCGGTGAGGTCGAGGCGGCGCCCGACCTGCTGCCGTGGGTGGACATCGAGAACCTCCAGCGCTATCCGGGGATCTTCGAGGAGGGCGAGTCGGTCGTCCTGACGGAGAAGCTCCACGGCACGGCCTGCCTGCTGACCTACGTCGCGGGGGAGGAGCGGGTCCTGGTCTCCTCCAAGGGAGTCGGCGCCAAGGGGCTGGCGCTCAAGGAGGACGGGCGCAACGTCTACTGGCGCGCCGTACGCGGCCACGGCGCGGCGCGGGCCGCGGCCCGGCTGGCCGAGCGGCTGGGCGCGAGCCGGGTCGGCGTCTTTGGTGAGGTGTACGGGGCCGGGGTGCAGGACCTGGCGTACGGGGTCCAGGCCGCGACGGCCGACGCGCCGCCCGGGTACGCCGTCTTCGACGTGGCCGCCGAGATCGACGGCCGGGTGCGCTGGCTGGACCCGGAAGAGGTGTTCCCGGACGGCGAACTCCCGGTGGCCCCCCGGCTCTTCGAAGGGCCGTACGCCCTGGAGACGGTACTGGAACTGGCGAGCGGCCGGGAGACGGTCTCCGGGCGGGGCCTGCACCTGCGGGAGGGGGTCGTCATCCGGCCGGCGGCCGAGCGGTACAGCCCGGTGGTCGGCGGACGGGCCATCGCGAAGGCGGTCAGCCCGGCCTACCTCACGCGCAAGGGAGGCACGGAATACGAGTGAGCCCGCCGGCCCGCGCCGCCCGCCGCTGCCGCACCGGCCCGGCGGCGGCGTTGCGCTCGGCGGCGCGGGTGTCCTTCCGTGATGGGATGGAACCCAGGGGCGATTCCGCCGGTCCGGGTTCGAGGAGAGGCCGTATCCATGTCGCAGGACACCGAGGACACCATGCGGGCCATGGCGTACCAGACCTACGGCGGGCCGGAGGTGCTCGCCGAGACCCGTCTGCCCGTGCCGAAGGTCGCTCCCGGTGAGGTCCTCGTCCGGGTGCGCTGCGCGGCGGTCAACCCGGTCGACTGGAAGATCATGGCGGGCGGGCTGGACGGCCTGATGGACGCCGTGTTCCCCGTCGTCCCGGGCTGGGACGTGTCCGGCACCATCGAGCGGGTCGGCATCGACGCCCCCGAGTTCGCGGTGGGCGACGCCGTCATGGGGTACGCCCGCAAGGACTGGGTGCACCGCGGGACCTTCGCCGAGTTCGTCAGCGTCCCCGTGCGCTGCCTCGCGGCCAAGCCCGCCTCCCTCGACTGGCGGCAGGCGGCGGGCCTGCCGCTGGCCGGACTGACCGCGTACCAGCTGCTCACCCGTCTCGGCACCGGCAAGGACGACACGGTCCTCATCCACGGCGCGGCGGGCGGTGTCGGCTCCCTCGGGGTCCAGATCGCCGCCTCCCTCGGCGCCCGGGTCATCGGCACCGCCTCCCCGCGCAACCACGACCGGCTCCGCGAACTCGGCTGCGAACCCGTCGCCTACGGGGACGGACTGACGGAACGCGTCCGTGCCCTCGCCCCCGAGGGCGCCACCGTGGTCGCCGACTTCGTCGGGGGCGTCGTCGACGTCACCCGCGCCGTCCTCGCCGAAGGCGGACGCCACGCCTCCATCGCCGACCACGCGGTCCTGGGGGCGGGCGGCCAGTGGATGTGGGTCCGCCCCGACTCCGCGGACCTCGCGGCCCTGGGCCGCCTCGCCGACGAGGGCCGCCTGACGGTCACCGTAGCCAGGACGTTCCCGCTCTCCGAGCTCGCGGCGGCCTTCGCCCTCAGCCAGGAGGGCCACACCGCGGGCAAGATCGTCATCGAGGTGTGAAACGAGGGCCGCCCCTCCACGACGCGCCGGGCCGCGGGGCGCACCGGGCCGCGCGTCCCCTCACGGCAGGTCCGGGACCTCCCCCGACGCCCTCCAGGCGACCTCCACGCCCGGCAGGGACGCCGCCCAGGGCCCGGCGAGCGAGGCCAGGGCGGCCGCGTCCGGCGCGGTCGGGCCCAGACCGACGGCGTAGCGGGCCAGGGTGGCGGTCCGCTCGAAGGGCCGGGGCCAGGCGTGGGCCCCCGGCAGCCCGGCCAGCAGCGCCCGCAGCCGGCCCCTGACCCGGCCCAGCCGCTCCTCGAACTCCCCGGCCGCACCGCCCCGTACGGTCACCACCGCCCACGCCGCGTGCCGTCGGTGCAGCGGCGGCGGCGACAGCAGCCGGCCGAGGCCGTCCGGCTCGGCCTCCAGTACCTCCCAGGCCCGGTACAGCTCCTGGACCAGCAGGTCCCGCAGGCCCGGCCCCACCTGCGCGGTGCAGCTGCGGACCGGCGCGCAGGGGGTCAGGACCGTGACCGGGTCCGGGGAGCGGCCCGTCCCGCCCGACGGGAGCAGGGACACCGGCTCGCTCCAGTCCCAAGCGGCCCAGGTCCCGAAGAACTCCCGCCGCAGCGCGTCGGGGGAGAGGTCCCCGGCCTCCCGGACGGTCCGGGCCGCGAGGACCGCCCAGGCCAGCCCCGGCAGCCCGCCGAAGGGCGCCGAGTCCAGGCCCCGCGCCCGCGCCCACGCCTTGACCTCCCGCCCCAGCCCGGCGAAAGCGGCGTGCTGCGCGCCCACGGACCCGCGTACCGCGTCGGCGTCGTCGAGGGCGCTCAGCGCCACGGCCGCCGCCTCGCCCAGCTCCGCCCGCCGGGCCACCGCGCGCCCCGGGTCCAGCTCCCCGGCGCCGACCAGCACCAGGTCCACGTCCAGCCCCGACGCGCGCATCCGCAGCCCCGGCACCCGCGCCCCCGTCACCTCGCGCAGCCGCCGCGCCTCCGGCAGCGCGGCCGCCACCCGCGCCCGCACCCCGGCGGTGTCCACCCGCCCGGGCAGCACGGCCACCAGGTCCAGGTCGGCCCCCGGCAGCGCGCAGCCCATGCTGCGCGAACCCGCCGTCCGCACCAGCCCCTCGGGGAGGGCCGCCGCGATCCGCGCCGCGAGCTCCCCGGCGGCGCCCGCTGCCTCGGCGTCCCCCGCCGGGGCCGCGGGCCGCGTCCACCGCACGGTGCCGGTGCCCAGCTCCACCACGGCGCGGACCCGCATCGGCCCGTCCCCGCGCCGCGACAGCACCGCCAGCTCCCCGACCCGCGCCGTACGCCGGCCGGGCCCGAGCCGCTCCGCGAACTCCCGTTCCGCGCGCCGGGGATCCGTGCTGCGGCCCAGCGTCAGGTGCGGGGTCCAGCCCTCCGCGCGGCCCCGGCAGCCCGGGAACCGGTCGGCCAGGGCACGGCGCAGCTCCTGCCACGGCGCGTCACCGTCCGCGCCCGCCGCCGGATCCAGCCAGAGCGTGGCGTCCTCCCGGTGCCCGAAGGACCGCACCCCCTCCAGCCGGGCGGTGAACGGCTCCGTCCCGGCCGCGACCTCCGCCAGCAGCGGCAGAGCCTCCTCGAAGGAGGACTCCGGCACGAAGCCGAACAGCAGGTTCACGTGCGCCGGCCAGCGGTCCGCCTGCGGGTCGTGCGCCCGGCGCAGCTCCCCGACCACCGGGTCGTGCGGGGCCAGCCACGCCACCGCCGTCCGGGCCGTCGCCGGTACGCCGCACCGAGCGGTCCCCGCGTCCGGTGCCGCGTACTCCACGGTGGCCTCCACCCCGAAGTGGTCGGAGACGAACAGCCCCTGCGGGCCAGGGGAATCACCCCGCAGCGCCGCCTGCCGCACCCGCGCTCCGCCGGAGGGGCGCAGCAGGATCCGGTCCAGCCGGGCGGCCCGCCCCGACAGCGAGCACACCGCCGCCAGCGGGTTGACCCGGGGGTCGAAGGTGGGGGTGTCGTCCCCGGGCCCGTGCACGTCGCTCCACGCGTCCAGCAGCCCCAGCGCGGCGGCCGGCCCCTCGGCGCCGGACCGGCCGTCGTTGAAGTCGCCGAGCAGCGCGACCCCGGCGTCGATCCCGCCCAGTCCCTCGGCCAGCCGCGCCAGTTCGGCCTCCCGCCGGCCGGCGCCGTTCTCGGTGTGGTCGCTGGTCAGGTGCGTCGCGGCGACGACCAGGGGCCCGCCCGCGGTGTCCACGGTGACGGCGGTGACCGCCTTGTGCCGGCCCAGCGCGTGCAGCCCCGCCTCCCGCACCGGCAGCCGGCTCAGCACCAGCAGCCCGTGGTCCGGGACGTCCTCGCCCTGCGGATCGGTGCCCACGGTGTAGCCGGCCCGTACCCAGGGTTCGGCCAGCAGCAGGGCCAGCAGCGCCGGTTCGACCTCCTGGAGCGCGATCACGTCCGCGTCGGCCGCCGCCAGGTCCGCCAGCAGCATCGGCCTGCGCCGGGCGGTGGCGATGCGCGGGGCATCGTACCGGTCCCACAGGGTGTTCCAGGTCAGCAGCCGCACGCGCGCCGCGGGGTGCTGCCCCGGCCCGTCCGGACCGGGCTGGACCGGCCGCCAGCAGCCGGCCGCCGGATCCCAGGCGTGCGGGGTCCTCGCCGTGAAGAACGGGGCGGACAGCAGCCGCCGCTCGCGCACCCGCCCGGCCCCCGTCGAGTCGATCCGGTCGACGCCGGTGGCCCGGTCCCACACCAGTTCGCCGTCCGCCTCGACGAACAGCACCCGGTGCCAGGGGATGTCGCCGCCGGGCACGAAGGAGGGCAGCGGCACCCGCTTGGGCGCGGCCCCGCGCTGGAGCAGGCCGAGCGTGAACCGTGCCGGGTCGAACCGGGGGTCCCAGCGGACCTGGTGGTAGAGCTGCTCACTGGTGCGCATCACAGATCGTCCCCCTCGCCGGCCGGCCCGAGGGAGCCGGCGGTGTCCTCGACCGTGCCGCCCGCCCCGACGTACCGGGTCCGGTGCGCCTGCCCCGGGTGGGGCGGGCTGAACCGCCGCAGCTGGGCGGCCAGTACGGGCTCCGGCACGGGATGCGGCCGTACGGCGTTGCGCCGCGCCAGTTCCGCTTCCCCGACCAGCATCACCACCCGCGTGACCAGGGCGTCGCGGCGCCGTGCGACCGCACCGGCCAGGCCGCGCTGCTGCTCGGTCAGGGAGGTGGCGTCCCAGACCACCGTGCCCCCGGCGGCCAGGGCGCGGTCCAGCCGCTCCAGGCCCTCGCGCAGCACCTCCGGATTGGCCCGCTGGTCGGCGCGCGCACCCCGGGCCCCGCGCAGGTCGTCCAGGCAGATGTACGCGTCCACCCCGGGCAGGGTCCGGGCGTAGGTGCTCTTCCCGCTGCCCGAAGGCCCGCACAGCTGTACCAGGCGCGGGTACGCGGACCCGTCCCGCCAGCGCCAGGTCGCGGCCACGGCCTCCTGCGCCGAGGAGACCGAGCCCCGCCCGAAGGCCTCGCGGGCCTCCGCCCAGCACCGGTCGGCGGCGTCCGCGTCGAGGCCGCCGAACGCCCCGCGCAGTCCGGTGCGCAGCTCGCCGAGCGGGTCGGGGCCCAGCAGGCCGGCGTCCTCGGCGCACAGCGCCGACCACTGGGCGCACTCCAGCTCCTCCGGCGTCGCCGGGAGGGCCGTCGCCAGCGCGTGCAGCACCCCGAGGTCGGCGGCCGCGGCCATCCGCACCAGCCCGGCCCGCCGCTCCTCCTCCGGGAAGGGCCTGCGCAGCGCCGGATACAGGCCCACCAGGTCCGCCACCCGCCGTGCCGTGCGCATCCCGAGCGGTCCCGCGGCGAGCCGCGCCGCGAGCGCGCCGCGGTGCCCCTGGTGCAGGGCGGCGGCCAGGACCCCCGCCAGCCGGGCCTCCCCGGTGCGGCCGGCGCCGTCGAGCCGGGCGGTGACCTCCCGGACGGCACGCTCCGCGTCCGGGCCGGCCGGCGCGGGCACCCCGACGGCGGCGAGCAGTGCGGCGGGATCCGGTTCGGAGCCGGAGCGGACCGCCCACAGCGGTGCGGCCGGGCCGAGCCCGTTGGGTACCACGGGCGCGTACATCCAGTGCGTGTCGGTCCGCACATGGCCGCCCCGCACCCACTTGGCCGCGTACCGCCCGAAGTCCGCCCGGTCGAATCCGGCCGTCGTCCGTACGACGTAGCCCTCCTGGCGGGTGGTGTCGATCCGCAGCCGGCGCAGCGCCCGCTCGTCGTAGGTCCCGCGCCACAGGACGCGCGGCACGGGGACGCCGAGCCGGCCGAGGAAGCGCACCGTGCGGTCCCAGTCGAGGCAGTGGTCGCCGTCCCACACCGAGAACCCGTAGAACCAGCTGTCGAGTTCCTCGTAGGCGAGCGAGTGGCGGGCGTACACGTTCTCCCCGCAGACCCGCCACCCCTGCGGTATGCGGGCGCCGATCCGGCTCTGGAGGCCCTTGACCCAGGCGCGGGAGGGGTGGTGGGCGGAGTCGAGCGAGCGGGCGTGCAGGCCGTCCGCGTACAGGGTGGTGTTTTCCCCGTCGAGCTTCTCGGTGACGACCACCTCGCGCCCGGCCAGCGCCGAGGTCCCGGTGGCGCGGACGTCGTCCGCCGTGGCACCGGGCGACCACGGCAGGTGTGCCGTGCGGGGGTAGTGCGTACGCATGATCGGCTCCAGCTCGGCGACGGGTGCCCGGTCACTCTAGGTATCCGGAGCGGCCCCAACCACCCAATTTGCCACGTACCCGCCCGCCGGGCCCGGCCCGGGCCCGCACGGTCAGCGGCACAGGGCGACGATGGCCGGATCCACCACCCCGTGGGCCGCCTCGCACAGCCGGCCCATGTCGTACGAACGCTGCGGCGCGGGTGGGGGCGCGGGGCGTGCGGGCCGCCGCTCGCGCGGCTTCGGGGCGGGGGCGCGGTACGCGGGGCGGGCGGGCCGGGCGGGGGAGGCGCGGCGGGGCGGCCGGTCGTCGGAGCGGTGCCCGGGGCGGGGCGGGGCGACGGGCCGCCGTGGGGCACCGGCCGGCGGCGCGGGGGCCGCGGCCCCGGCGGGCGGCGACGGCACCGCCACCGGATCCGGCGCCGGTCCCAGGGGCAGGCCCTCCGCCACCGGCTGCCGGGGGGCCCACCCGGTCGGAGCGGGCGGTTTCCCGGGCGCCCGTACGGTCACGCACCCGGTGGCCGGCACCAGCAGGGCGAACACCAGGGGCAGGGACAGGGCGAGCGGCAGGCTCCGGTGCGACGGCATCCGCCCACCCTGCCGCAAGGGGGCGCCGGCGGTCGCGCCCACTCACACGGACGGGTGAGCGTACGTGGTCGGACCAGCCGCTTTCACACCGCCGGTCCGCAGCACGGACCGTAGCGAGACGGGCGTAACACGGCAATAAGGAGGCGCGCAGCGGTGGAGCGGTCACAGCGGGTGCCCGGACGTCCGCCGTAACCCGGCGCCCGGAGCCGCTGTTGCACAGGCGGCTGGTCCACCCACGGTGAACGGAGTACCGATGCCGCAGCTGACCGACGACCCCGGACGTGCGGGCACCTGGATGACCCCGGCGGAGTACGGGGCCTCGCGCGCCGCGCTCTGGACCGGGGCGACGGTCCTCGTCACCGACCCCGACGGGCGGGTCCTCGTCCAGACCGTCGACTACCGCACGGACCGGCTGCTGCCGGGCGGCGCCGTGGACGCCGGGGAGGCGCCCTCGGCGGCCGCGGCCCGCGAGATGCGCGAGGAACTCGGCGTCGACGGCCACTACCCGCGCGGGCTCGCCGTCGACTGGATTCCCGCCGACATCCCCGGCATCCCGCCCGAGATGCGCTTTCCCGGCGAGATCCTGCACGTCTACGACGGCGGCACCTGGACGCAGGAGCGCATCCGCGCCGTGCGCCTGCCCGCACAGGAGATCACCGGCATCGACTTCGCCGAGCCCGCCGACCTGCCCGCCCTGATGGACCCGGGCGACGCCCGCCGCGCCCTGTCCGCCCTCCGCGCCCGGATCAACGGCGCCGGCCCCGCCCTGCTGGAGGACGGCCGCCCCACCACCCCCACCGCCCTGGACCGCCTCGGGGTCCTGCGCGGCCGGCGCACCCCGCAGCACGGCACCTGGCACCCCGGCCCCGTCCCCGCCCGCCTGCCCGTACGGGACCACACCGGCTGGCTCTTCGCCCCCGACGGGCGGGTACTGCTGCTCATCGCCCGCGCCACCGGCGCCGCGCACCTGCCCGCCCCGAACGCGGAGCCCGCCGTCGGGGCGGTGCCGCTCGGCTACCGGTACGCCGACCGGGGGGCACTGGCCCGCACGGCGGCCCGGCTCACTGCGGTGGCCCCGGCCGCGGACCCGGCGTACGCCCGGCTGCTGGCCACCCCGGAGCAGGTGCGGGAGCTCAGCGACTGGGGCCCGGCCGGGTGGCACGAGCTCGCCGCGGTGCACGCCGCCCGCGCCCACTTCGGCCTGCCCGCCGCCTTGCGGACCCCGCCCGTGGAACTGCCCGAGCAGGGACTGCGCTGGTGAGGGACCGGGCCCGCCAATGCCGGGCCCGCGGCGGCCGGTCCCGCAGCATGGGGCCATGACCGACAGCGTGATCGACTACACCGTCTACATCCAGGCCGACCCCGACCGGGTCTGGCAGGCCCTCACCGACCCGGCCTACACCCGCCGTTACTGGGGGCTGACCTTCGAGACGGACTGGGCGGTGGGCTCGACGATGGACTGGGTCGAGCGCGGGGCCCGCACCAGCGACCCCGAGCAGGTGGTGCTGGACTGCGTCCCGGACCGCCGGCTCTCCTACACCTGGCACACCTTCAGCGCCGAGTGGGCGGCCTCCGCAGGTATCACCGAGGAGCTGCGGGCCGAGCTGGCGGGCGAGCCGCGCACCAGGGTGACGTACGAGATCGAGCCGGTCGGGGACACCCTCGCCCGGCTCACCGTCCACCACGAGGGGTTCACCCCGGGCGGCACCCTCATCGGCATGTGCTCCGCCGCCTGGCCGATGCTCGTCTCCAGCCTCAAGACCCTCCTGGAGACCGGCGCCCCGCTGCCCGAACCGGAGCCCGGGCGGCCCGGCCCGGGCCGGTGACGGCCTCCGGGACCGGCACGGCGTACCGCACGGCCACCGCCCGGTGAGCTCGCCGCGGACCTCCCGGCCCACCCCCCGCCCCGGGCCCGCGTACGGCGGTCGTGTGGAATACGTGCCATGGGCAGCCCAGAACACCAGATGCGCCGCACGCCGTCGGCCGGCCCGGCGACGACGGCCCGGCCCCCGCAGCAGGCGGGGCCGACCGACCGCTGGCGGTACGCCCGCCACCTCGACCGGCTCGCCGCCGCCGGGGCGGCCGGCGTGCCGGGGGAGGCCGCGGCGGTGGCCGAGGTCCTGCGCGACCGCGACCCGGTGATGGCGCAGAGCGCGGTGGTGACCCACCTGGACCGCAGGGCCGTACGGCTGCTGCCCGGCACCGCCTTCCACGACTGGGCCCGCGCCCTGCACCGCGTGCTCGACGGCCACGCGTTCCCCGCCCGGCGACTGCGCGAGTGGACCCTGCTGAAGGCCGTCGAGGCCGGTGGGGAGTGGTCTCGGGCCGAGCTGGCGGCCGCCTCCGACTGGTGCCAGCGCACCGCGGCCCGGTCGCCGGCCCCCGACGAGGCGCTGGCCCTGCTGGCCGCCTCCGGCCGGACCCGCGGCGTGCGCAACGCCGCGGCCCGGCGGCTGCACAGGCGCGCCACCGCCTGAGCGGGAAACGATCAGTGCGGGAGAACTCTCGCCATACGCCTGTTCGCGGGTTTATGGTCTGCCTACCTGGCCGGGTATCAGCGCCGAACCGTTGCCATTCCGCTGGAGGATGACTCCCCGTGTCGCACGTTTCACAGGCTCCCGTCACCACCCCCGACGCCGAGCCCGTACCACCCGTTCCCACGTCCTTCGACGAGGTGAAGGGCTGGTTCTCGGCGCATGACCAGGTCCTCTTCGACTGGTTCCTGACCCGCCAGAACGAGGCCGCGCCCGTGGCCGGTGACCTCCTGGAACTGGGCGCCTTCATGGGCAAGAGCGCGATCTTCCTGGGCGGGTACCTGCGTGACGGCGAGGAGTTCACCGTCTGTGACCTCTTCGACTCGCCCGCTCCCGACGACTTCAACCTGGAGGAAGTGCGGGACTCGTACCCCACCCTCACCCGCCGCGGGTTCGAGACGAACTACCTCGCCTTCCACGAGGCGCTGCCCACGGTCATCCAGGCCCCGACCTCCGTCGTCGCCGAGAAGGTGCGCCCCGGCAGCTGCCGCTTCGTCCACATCGACGCGTCCCACCTGCACGAGCACGTCGTCCAGGACATAGCCTCGTCCCGGATCGTCGCCGCCCCGGACGCCGTGGTGGTCTTCGACGACTACCGCTCCGCCCACTGCCCGGGCGTCGCCGCCGCCGTCTGGGCCGCCGTGGCCACCGGCGAGCTCCACCCGATCGCCGTGTCCGCCTCGAAGCTGTACGCGACCTGGGGCGACCCGCAGCCGCAGCAGGCGGCGCTGCTCGGCTGGCTGGAGGACCGCTCCGACCTGTGGCACGGCGTCGACGTCATCGACGGCAAGCCGCTGGTGCGGATCGGCGACGAGGGGGCCCCGGTGCCGCCCGCCCCGCAGCCGCTGCACCCGCCGGTCCCCGTTCCGGCCGCAGCTCCGGCCCCGGCCGCCCCGCGGCCCGCACCCCGGCCGGGGGTGCGCTGGCGCAGGCTGGCCAAGGACCTGCTCCCGCCGCTGGTCACCCGCGCCATCGTGGCCCGGCGGCGCCGCGCCCGGGCCTGAGGCCCGCGCCGTTCGCGTGGTCCGGCGGGCCGCCGCCCGCCGGACTTCCCCGTTCCCCGTTCCCCGGAGGCCTCAGAGGCCCTTGCGGACCCGGGCCGCGCGGCGGGCCTCGGCGGCCTGACGCGCCTCGATGGTCTTGCGGGACTCCTTGCCCTTGCCCGGGCGGCCCGGGCGGGTGCCGATGCCCCGGAAGCCGAGCTCGGTGCCGCTCGGGCGGCCCTTGGCGTCGGTGGGCAGCGCCCCGGACAGCGGAACTCCCGACGGTCGCCGCGCGCCGGTGATCCGGCTCAGCGCCGCCTCGCCGGAGCGCACCTGGGTGATGGTGGGCCGGATCTTGGCGTCGGCCATGAGGCGCACCATGTCACGGCGCTGGTTGGGGGTGACCAGGGTGACCACCTTGCCGGACTCGCCGGCCCGCGCGGTGCGCCCGCCGCGGTGCAGGTAGTCCTTGCTGTCGGCCGGGGGGTCCACGTTGACCACGAGGTCGAGGTCGTCGATGTGGATGCCCCGGGCGGCCACGTTCGTCGCGACGAGGACCGTGATCAGCCCGTCCTTGAACTGGCCGAGGGTCCGGGTGCGCTGCGGCTGGGACTTGCCGCTGTGCAGTCCCTCCGCCCGTACGCCCATGGCCCGCAGGTGCTTCACGAACTGGTCCACGCCGTGCTTGGTGTCCAGGAACATGATCACCCGGCCCTCGCGGGCCGCGATCTCGGTCGCCGCCGAGACCTTGTCCGCCGCGTGGATGTGCAGCACGTGGTGGTCCATCGTGCCGACCGAGGCCGACTGCGGGTCCACGGAGTGCGAGACCGGGTCCTTCAGGTAGCGGCGCACGAGCTGGTCGACGTTGCGGTCCAGGGTGGCCGAGAACAGCATGCGCTGTCCGGCGTGGTGCACCTGGTCGAGGATCTCCGTGACCTGCGGCATGAATCCCATGTCGCACATCTGGTCGGCCTCGTCCAGCACGGTGATCCGCACCCGCTCCAGGTGCACGTCCCGGCGTCCGACCAGGTCGCTGAGGCGTCCGGGCGTGGCGACCACGACCTCCGCGCCGGTGCGCAGGGCGCTGGTCTGGCGGCCGATGGAGAGCCCGCCGACGACGGTCGCCATGCGCAGCTTCAGGGCCTGCGCGTACGGGGTCAGGGCCTCGGTCACCTGCTGCGCCAGCTCGCGCGTGGGTACGAGGACCAGCGCGAGGGGCCGCTTGGGGTCGGCCTGCTGACCGGCCGTGCGGGCCAGCAGGGCCAGGCCGAAGGCGAGGGTCTTGCCGGATCCGGTGCGGCCGCGGCCGAGGATGTCACGGCCCGCCAGGGAGTTGGGCAGGGTGGCCGCCTGGATCGGGAAGGGTTCCCGCACCTCCTGCTCGGCCATGGTCCTCACCAGCTCAGGGGGCAGCCCGAGTTCGTCGAACGAGGCCACCGGGGGCAGTGCCGGGGTGGTGGTCCGCGGCATGGCGAACTCGCCCTGCGGACCGAGGGTCCGGGGGGCCTTGCCGGCTCCCCTGGCTCCCGGCTTGGAGCCTGCCTTCGCTCCGGCCTTGATGCCGAAACGCCCGTGAGCTGACGGGTTCTTCATGCAGAACCTTCCGTGAGGAGAGTGAGGCTCCCGGTGCCCGCACCGGATGAACGGCGACGAGCCGGGGTCCGTACCCCTCGGTACGGTCCCCGGCTCGTCGTACGCGTCCGCCCGGGCCGCAAGCGCCCCGCGCCTCAAGTTTCCCGGCCATTTTACCAGCCGGTCACCGCCCCGGCCGGGGGTCGAGCTCCCCGGACCGCACCTGGGCGAGGTGGGCCCGCATCTCGACCGTCGCCCGGCCGAACCAGTCGGCGATCACGGCGATCTCGTCGGGGGTGTACTCGGCGAACACGGCTCCGAGCCGGTCGTAGAAGGGCTGGTAGGTGGCGATGACCCGGGCGGCGGCCTCGGGGTCGGCCACCACCCGTACCCGCCGGCGGTCGGCGGGATCGGGCTGCCGGCGGGCGTACCCGGCCCGTTCCAGCCGGTTGAGCACGCCGGTGACGGCGCCGGTGGTGAGGTTCACCAGCCCGGCGAGGTCGCCGGCGGAGAGGGGCTTGTCGCAGGCGGCCAGGATGTGGGCGAGGCAGGTCAGGTCGGTGACGTTGATCCCGAGGAGCTGGGCCACCTCCTGCTGGCCGATGAGGCCGAGGGCCACGTACTGGTCCATGCGCGCGATCGCCTCCCCGGCCGTGGCCGCGGGACGGGGCTTGCCGTGCACCGACACACTCCTTAGTATCTAAGTTACTTAGCTCGTGAGATAAATGACCCTGCTCCGAGCGTACTGCCGCCTGCCCTACGAGGGGGAATCATGAGTGCCCACGGCGACGTCGACCTCGGCCACACCGTGGCCGGCTGGACCGGTACCACCCTGGCCCTGCTGGGCTGCGCCGGAGCGGGCGTGGCCCTCTGCGCGGCCTGGACGCCGGGCATCTGGCTGGGCCTCGGCCTGGTCGTGGTCGCTGGGCTGGTGACCTGGCTGCTCCACCTCGCCGGATGGGGCAAACCGAGCGGCCCCCGCCCGCGCGGGGCCTGGGACTGGCGCACCCGGGACACCGCCGCCCGCAGCGGGCACGCCGACTGCCTGGGCTGCCGGGCCGGCGGCCCCCGCCGCGCCGCGGCGGCGTCCGCGCGGCGCCCGTCCGTCGCCCGCCGTTCCACCGCTCCACTGCCCGCCACGGACGGCGACGCCTGACCCGGCCCCCGGTTGGCCGCGCCCGGTTGGCCGCGCCTGGCGTGTGGCCCGCGGGACAGGCGGGCAGTATCGAGACGGCCGCGGGTAAGCGGTCCCAGCGGAACGTTGAGAAGGATCAGTACCGATGGCAACTGGCACCGTGAAGTGGTTCAACTCGGAGAAGGGGTTCGGCTTCATCCAACAGGACGACGGCGGCCCCGACGTGTTCGTGCACTTCTCCGCGATCGAGGGGACGGGCTTCAAGTCCCTGGAGGAGAACGCCCGCGTTTCGTACGACGTCACCCAGGGGCCGAAGGGCCCGCAGGCGGAGCGCGTCGTACTCGAATAGCGCGCCCCGCCCGAGCGGTACCACCGGCCCCGCGGTTCCCGCCGGCCATGGAGCCCCCTCCGGTCGACCGGAGGGGGCTCACCACGGGGCAGGGCCCGGCCGCGGCCCCCGGCTCAGCTCTCCGAGGCCCCCTCCGGGGCGCCCTCCGAGACGCCCGCACCGTCCCCGCCGGCCTCCCGCACGGTGATCGCCGAGACCGGGCAGGCGCGCGCGGCCTCCCGGACCAGCGGGCTGCCGTGGCCGTCCGCGCGCCCGGGGAGCACCTCACTGAAACCGTCGTCGTCCTGGGTGAAGACCTGCGGCGCGGTCAGCACGCACTGGCCGGCGCCGATGCAGACGTCCTGGTCGACGGAGATCCGCACGGCGCTCACCACGTCACCGGCAGTTCGATCATGCCCTGGATGGTGTCGCCGGGCTTGAACGGGATCCGGTCGGGATCGGCCGCCAGACGCAGGCCGGGAAGCCGCTGGAACAGGGTCCCGAGGGCGATCTCCATCTCGGCTCGGGCCAGGTTCTGCCCCAGGCACTGGTGGATGCCGAAACCGAACGCCAGGTGGTGGCGGGTCGGACGGTGCCAGTCGAGCCTGTCGGGGTCGGCGAACACCGCCTCGTCCCGGTTGATCACCGAGGTGGAGAAAACCACCCCCTCGTCCGGCCGGATCGTCACCCCGCCGATCTCGATCTCCCGCGTGGCGACCCGCAGCATGCCGTCCGCGATCGACAGGTACCGCATCAGTTCCTCCACCGCCTCCGGCATCAGGGAGGGGTCGGACCGCAGCTCCGCCAGCTGCTCCGGGTGCCGCAGCAGGGTGAAGGTGCCGAGCGAGATCATGTTCGCCGTGGTCTCGTGCCCCGCGATCAGCAGGATCGCGGCCAGCGACACGAGCTCCTCGACATCGGTCTCGCCCGCCTCCAGCCGGGTCGAGACCAGCTCGTCCAGGAGCCCGTCGCCCGGATCGGCGCGCTTGCGCCGGATCAGGGCCTCCAGGTAGGCGTCGAGCCGCCCCCGGGCGTCCTCCACGTCGGCGGTCGTGGGGCCGCGCAGCAGCCGCCGCGACTGCTCCTCGAAGAACTCGTGGTCCTCGTAGGGGACCCCGAGCAGCGCACAGATCACCATGGACGGCACCGGCAGCGCGAAGTCACCCACCAGCTCGGCCCCGGGACCCCGGGCCTCCATCGCGTCGATCAGCCGGTCCACCGTCTCCTGGATCCGGGGCCGCAGGGCGGCCGTCCGCTTGACCGAGAAACTCGGGATCAGCATCCGGCGCTGCGTGTTGTGCTCGGGATCGTCCACCCCGAGCAGGGCCGTACGCCGGTTCTGCAACCCCTTGAACCGGGGGGTGGGCGCGGGGAAGGCCTCCCTGGTGCGGTCGGTGGACAACCGCGCGTCGGAGAGCAGCGCCCGCGCCTCGGCGTGCCCGGTGACCACCCATACGGAGCGGCCGTCGAAGAGGGTGACCCGGGAGAGCGGCCGCCCCTCCCGGAGTGGCCGATAGGCGGCCGGGGGGTGGTAGGGGCAGGTTCGGTCCTGCGGGAAGGCAACGGCATCGGACATGGAAAGCAACACCTCGCAAGCGATGGTTCCGTCTCGCCGGACTCCATTACATGCCTAAGGCACCTATCCCACCTATGCCACTTTCGGCCAGCCTGCCCGAGTTCACCCGCCGGACCGGCCGGGGGACGGTCCGGGGCGCGCGGGGACTACAGGTGCGCGTCCAGGAAGGCGCGCAGCTCCGCCCTCCCCATCGGGCCCGCATGGGTCGCCACTGCCTGGCCCGACCGCAGCAGGACCACGGTCGGGGCACCCGTCACCCCGTAGCGCCGCACCGTTGCGGGACAGCGCGTGATGTCGGCGCGCACGGCGGTGAACCGCGCCCCGTACTCCTCGTCCCCCGCCAGCTCCGCGACGACGGAGTCCAGCAGCCGGCAGGCCTCGACGGCCTTGGGCCAGGTGCCGGTGAAGCAGGCGAGGACCGGGCCCGGCGCCATGGCGGCGATGAAGTCGAATTCCTGGTCCTCCAGCGGCCGGTGTACCCGACTGGCCATGGGCGGTGCTCCTCGGTTCGCGTCTGACGGGACCGCCAGCCTAGGTCCTCTCCGCCCCGGTCCCCGGACCGCCCGTTGTCAGTGGCGGCTGTGAAGCTGGGCGCATGGACGACAGGATGCCGCGCCGCCGCGTCTACGGCGCCGACCACGAAGACCCCGACCCGGGCCCCCGCCCCGGCCACGTCTACGGCGAGCTCGTGGGCGGTCCCCTCGACGGGCTCCTCCTCGACGTCACCGGCTGGAGCGCCCGGCAGCTCGCCGAAGAGGCCCGGCTGCCCACGGAGATAGGCCGCTACGGCGCCGGTGGCCGCGCCCACTACCGTCGCCGTCCTGCGGACCCCGGGCGCTGGGACTGGTCGGGCGACAGCCGGTAGCGGCGCCCCCGTCTCCGGGCGCCGCCCGGCCCGGCCGCGACGGCGAGCCCCCGGACCGCCGACGTGTGACCGGGGGCTCTGCCCCTCCCTTCGGCCGCCGGGGCGCGACCGGATGCGGAGAAGGGGCGCCCGGTGGCCGGTTCCGCGGAATCTCCGAAGAATTTTCCGGAGGGCTGTCGATCCGGGCGTCTCCCGTTCGACGCAGAGGTGAGGGACGGGGAAGGCCCCCGCCCCCACGACCGAGGAGTCACCATGCCGCGCTTCCTGACGCTGATCCGCATCGACGAGCAGACCCTGACCCCCGACACCCCCTTCCCGCCGGACTTCGAGCAGCGCATGGGCGCCCTCATGGAGGAGATCACCAAGGCCGGGGTGATGCTCGACACCGCCGGCCTCCTCCCCACCTCCGAGGGCACCCGGGTCACCTGGTCCGGCGGAAGGACCACCTTCACCGACGGCCCCTTCACCGAGACCAAGGAGGTCGTCGGCGGATACGCCTTCCTCCAGTGCAAGGACAAGGCGGAGGCCCTCGAGTGGACCAGACGGTTCCTGGAGACCCACCCGGCGGAATGGACCGTCGGCGCCGAGGTCCGCGAGGTCCAGGAGATGTGACCCGGCCGCGGCCCGCTCCACGCGCCGCGTTTGCCCCGCCCCGTCGCGGCTGCTCTGATGGGTGGCCGTGACGGCAGTGAGCGCGGCCCGGGCGGTCGAAACGGTGTTCAGGATCGAGTCCGCGCGGATCATCGCCGGTGTCACCCGCATCGTGCGGGACGTCGGGATCGCCGAGGAGATCGCACAGGACGCGCTGGTCGCCGCCCTGGAGCAGTGGCCGCACTCCGGGATCCCCGACCGGCCCGGCGCCTGGCTCATGGCCACCGCCAAGCACCGGGCCGTCGACCTCGTCCGCCGCAAGGAAACCTACGCGCGCAAGCTCGCGGAGGTCGGCCGGACCCTGGAGGACGTACCGCCCCCCGACGAGCCGGCGGAACCCGACGACATCGACGACGACCTGCTGCGCCTGGTCTTCACCGCCTGCCATCCGGTGCTGGGCACGGACGCCCGCATCGGGCTCACCCTGCGCCTGGTGGCCGGTCTCACCACCCAGGAGATCGCCCGGGCCTTCCTGACCTCCGAGTCCACGGTCGCCCAGCGCCTCGTCCGTGCCAAGCGGACCCTCGCCAAGGCCCGGGTGCCCTTCGAAGTCCCCTACGGCGCCGACCGGGAACAGCGGCTGGCCTCCGTACTCGAAGTCATCTACCTCGTCTTCAACGAGGGGTACTCGGCCACCGCCGGCGACGATCTGCTGCGTCCCGCCCTCTGCGAGGACGCCCTGCGCCTGGCCCGCGTACTCGCCGCGCTGATGCCCGGAGAGCCGGAGGCCCAGGGACTCGCCGCGCTGCTGGAGTTCCAGTCCTCCCGCACCGCCACCCGCACCGGCCCCGACGGCGAGCCGGTGCTGCTCGCCGACCAGAACCGCGCCGGATGGAACCGGCTGCTCATCCGGCGCGGGGTGGAGGCCCTGCACCGGGCGGGCAGCGGCCCCTACTCCCTCCAGGCCGCCATCGCCGGCTGCCACGCGGCGGCCGCGCGCTACGAGGACACCGACTGGCGGTCCATCGCCACCCTCTACGGGAGACTCGCCGAGCTGGTCCCCTCCCCGGTGGTCGAGCTGAACCGGGCGGTCGCCGTCTCCATGGCCGACGGCCCCGGGGCCGCCCTGCCGCTGGTCGACGCCCTCGCCCGGGAACCGGCCCTGCGCTCCTACCACCTGCTGCCGAGCGTACGGGGAGACCTGCTGGAGCGGCTCGGGCGCGGTCCGGAGGCCCGCGCCGAATTCGAAAGGGCGGCCGCCCTCACCCGCAACGCCCGGGAGCGGGAGCTCCTGCTGGGCCGCGCCGCCGCCCTCCGGGAGCTCAGCCCCTGACGTGCGCCGCCTGCGGTTCGGGCCGCCGGGGCGCCGTGAGCGCGACGGGCCGGCGGAACCCGCCGCTGCGCGTCACGCTCTGCACGGTCAGCCGCAGCGCCTCCTGGAAGTCACCCATCGTGCGGCGGGCGGCCGGGGTGTCCACGTACAGCGAGTTCATGTGGAGCCCGTCCGCGTCCCGCTGGAACCACGAGCAGGTGCCGTTGGCCCGCGCCGACCACACGTGCGCGGCGGGCCGCCACTCGTCGTGCCGGTCGGCGCCCCGGCAGCGGCGCATGTCGATGTACGAGAAGAAGTTCACCGGGTACGGCCAGGAGCGGCCCGCGAACTCCTCGGGAGCCAGCAGCTGCCACGCCCGTACGAACGGCACGTCGAGGTGGCGCATCATCTCGGTGAACCCCGCCCGGACCTCGCCCATGACCTGGACGAAGTCCTTGCCGGGCGAGGCGTCGAACTCGATCGGCAGGGTGTTGACGAACCAGCCCACCGAGTTGTTCCAGTCCTCCCGCCCCCGCTCACTGACGGGCATGAACCCCCGGTACACCCCGGGCCCGCCCGCCTCGCGCAGACACACGCCCACCGAGCCGAGCAGCCCCATGAAGGGCTTGCCGCCGGCCTCGCGGCACACCTTCTCGAACACCTCGGTCTCGGCGGCGTCCAGCAGCGTGGACGCCTCGTTGACGATCGGGTACATCCGGTCCGGCTCGACGCCCAGGTCCAGCGGGAAACGGGGGAAGAACTCCCCGCCGCGGGCCGTGAACGACTTCCAGTAGTCCAGGCGCTCGTCGTCCGCGTCGATCGACAGGTAGCGGCGGCGCTGCGCGTCGGCGAAGTCCAGGTAGCTCGGAGCGGGCGGCAGCGCGGCCCGCTCCCCGCGGCGCAGCGCCTCGTAGGAGGTCAGCACGTCGTGGACGACCACGGGCATCGACATGCCGTCGCAGACGATGTGGTCGAAGGCGAGGTACACCGTCGCGGAGTCCGGGCGCAGCACCGCGCCCATCGTGAACAGCGGCCACGACAGGGTGTCGATGCTCCGGGTGAAGCGTTCCGCGAGGAACTCGCGCATCGGCTCGGCGGAGTCGAAGGTGGCGACGTGACACGCCTCCAGGGAGAGGGCACCGGCCGCCAGCGGTTCGCAGGACAACTCCCCGGCGAGCCGGCGGAACTCGCAGCGCAGCACCTCGTGCCGCCGTACGAAGTCCAGCAGGGCACCGGCCAGCGCCGCTTCGTCGAGGGCGCCCTCGATCTCGAAGGTGACGGCCACCCAGGACGCCATGGGATCGTCGTCCGCGCGGCTCTCCTCGGCGACGGTGAAGTGCTTGTCCTGGTTGAAGGACGCCTTCTTGCCCCCCTCGTCACCCCGGTCCGGGCCCTGTGGTCCGGCCGTGGCCCGCAACCGCCACTCGACCAGACGCCCTGGCTCCATGTGGTGCATCTGCAGAGGAAACTGCCGCATACGTCATCCCTTCGCCCCCCGGTTCAGCCCCGAGCCCCTAACGAGATCCGGGCCGGTGAAGTGACGCCCGAACCACCGGCGGACCGCGGGACGATGACAGCGGGCGCGGCGGGTCCCGGTCGTGCAGGCCCTCACGCCACCGCGATGACGACCTTGCCGGCCTTGGCGCGGCCCTGCTCCACGTACTCCATGGCTGCGCGGGTCCGGTCGAAAGGGACCCACCGCGAACCGGGTGACGGCCGAGCCGACCCGCACCCCCACTCCGGCGAGGTCGTTGCCCAGCACGAGGGGAAGGCGGTAGGGGAGTCCGGGCGGCGGTGACGGTCGAGGGGGGCGGCTCTGGAGCCGGCGGCACGGCACTCGGCGAGCCGGGACCCGGCCTTCTCGACCACCCGCCGCGCCGGGCTCAAGGGGCGTTCCGCGGCCCGGTGCCGGCCGCGGCGGGGTCGTCGGCGTCGTCGCGGCGGACCTCGATGCGGTCGGCGGCCAGGTCGACCGCGACGCGGTGCTCCATGCCCAGTGCCTCCAGGAACTTCTGGGGGAGCTGCACCCGGCCGGTGCGGTCCAGCATCACGTACTCGCGCTCGCTGACCGACTCCGTGCCGTGCTCGTCGGTGACCGTGCGGCGCAGCACCTCACTGCTGGTGCGGCCGTCGCGGATCGCCACGGTACGGCGGACCTCGCCCGCCACCATCGGGTCGTGGGTCACGATGACCACCGTCGCGCCCAGCTCCCGGTTCACGGTGCGGAAGGCCTCGAAGACGGCGGCCCCCGTCTCGGAGTCCAGCTCGCCGGTCGGCTCGTCGGCGAGCAGCACCGCCGGGTCGTTGGCCATGGCCACGGCGATGGCCACCCGCTGCTGCTGGCCGCCGGACAGCTCGGCCGGGCGCCGGCCCCCGAGGCCGCCGATTTCCAGGGCGTCCAGCAGCTCGGCGACCCGGGCCGCCTGCCGTGCCCGCGCCCCGCGACCGCCGCCCCTCAACTGCATGGGCAGCGCGATGTTCTGAGCGGCCGTCAGAAACGGCAGCAGGTTGCGGGCCGTCTGCTGCCAGACGAAGCCCACCGTCTCGCGGCGGTAGCGCAGCCGGCCGCGGGCGGACATCTCCAGCAGGTCGTAGCCGCCGACGGTGGCGGTGCCCGCCGTCGGCACGTCCAGCCCCGCCAGGATGTTCAGCAGGGTGGACTTGCCGCTGCCGGAGGCCCCGACCAGGGCCACCAGGTCGCCCTGGGCCACCGTCAGCTCCAGCCCCTGCAGGGCCTGCACCTCGACGCCGTCGCTGGTGAAGATGCGGACGAGGCGGTCGCAGACGATGGCGGTCCCGGCCGCGTGCCGGCGCGGCTCGGCGGCGGCCAGGGCCTGGCGCCGCAGTTCCTCGTACGTGGGCGCTTCGGTGTTCAACGTCGGTCTCCCGCTCTCAACTCGGTGGTGATCTGACGCCGGCCGTTCACCGCCGCCTCCGCGAGCACGGCCACGGCCACCAGCCCCGCCAGGCCCAGGGCCTGCGCGAGCACCGGCCGCAGGCCGAGCCCCAGACCGGCCGGCACGGGCGCGCCGACCAGCGTCGTCAGGTCGAGCGACGGGCCCAGCAGGGCGATCGCGGCCACCGCCGTCAGCGCGCCGCCCAGCGGGGCCACCAGCACCTGGGGCAGCGACTCCGTCAGCAGGAGCGCCACCCCCTGCCGGGGTCGCAGGCCCATGGTCCGCAGCCGGGCCAGCAGCGCGGCCCGCTCCGGGGCGGCCCGTACCAGCGTCAGCAGCACGGACAGCAGCGCGAAGCCCGCCGCCGCGGCCAGGGAGGTCCAGAACAGCCGCCCGGCCGCCTTCTGCAGGGGGTCGCCGGCGAACTTCGCCGACACCGCGGAGCTGGTCCGTACGAAGGTCCGCTCGGCGACCGCCGCCGGGGCGTGGGCGCGGACCAGCTCCCGCAGCCGCTCCTCGTCCACCGTGCCCAGGGCGAACCAGTGGTTGGGGTGCGCCGCCTCGGGAACCCGCGCGGTGACCGGCCCGGCCGGCATCACGACGACCGCCGCCTCCACGGATGGTTCCGCCGGGGTCCCCTCGACCAGGCCGACCGGCCGCGCCCGCAGCTCCACACCGCCCGCGACACGGATCCGGAATTCGCCCCCGGAGCCCTTCCCGGCGAGGTTCCCGCTGACCAGCACCGGGACGGGAGCGTCCGCCCCGCCGCCCCCTGCCAGCCCGGCCGGGTCGAAGCGGCCCCGGCCCGCGGCCGCGGACAGCGCCGCGTAGGCCGCCGGGTCGGCGACCACCGCCCTGACCCGCGTACCGATCAGGTCCTCGGACATCAGGAGGGCGTCCCGGTCGGTCCACACCCCGAGCGAGGTCCGTATCCCGGGCAGCGCGCCCGCCGCCCGGAGGAACTCCGGCGTCAGCTGCTCCCGGGGCGGGGCCGACACGTGGGCGTCGCCCCCGACATCGCCCCGCGCCGCCTGCAGGCGGGCCCCGTCCACGGAGGCCAGTACGGCCGACCCGAACCCGCCCGTCGTCACCGCCAGCAGCAGCGCGATCAGGGGCAGTACGGAGGGACGCGCGCCCCCCGAGTTCCCCCGGGCGGCGCGCGCGAGGCCGAGGAAGCCGGTCAGGCCGCGCCCGCGCCCCGCCGCCCGGGCCGCCAGCCGCGCCAGCGGCGGCTGGATCCGGGCCAGCAGCAGCCCCCCGCACAGCGCCAGCAGCAGCGGCGCGGCGACGAGCAGCGGGTCCAGCCCGGCCCCGGCCGGGGCGACCCCGCGCCGGCGGACCTCGGCCACGGCGGCGGCGGTGGCGGCCAGCACCAGCAGCTCCGCCACCAGCCTGCGCCGGGGTGCGGCCGCGCGCGGGCCCGACAGCAGCACGAAGGCGCGTACCGGAAAGGCCAGCAGGGCCGCGAGCGTGACGGCCGCGGCCGAGAGCAGGCCGGGCACCGGCCGGGGAGTCGGCAGCAACACGACCCCGAGGCCCGCGGCGAGCACGGCGGCGGGCAGCACGGTGACAACCCCCTCGCCCAGCAGCCGGCGCAGGACACCCGTGCGGGAGCCGCCCCGGGCGAGCAGCAGGGCAAGCTCGGCCTCCCGCCGGTCACCGGTGAGCCCGGCGGCCAGGCAGAACACCACGAGGGCGACGCCCGCCACCCCGGCCGGCCCGATCGCGGCGAGCGGCGCGGCGGCCTGCCGGCGGGCCTCGGCGGCGGCGAGCAGTTTCGGCAGTTCGGAGGTGATCCGGATGTCGGGGTGGCCGGTCTCGGTGATCAGCCGGTTGGCGGTGGGACCCGCCACGTACGAGGCGATCTGCTCGGCCGCCTCGGACTGCCGGTCGGCGCGCAGCGCGCCGGTGTCCACCGGCAGCCGCCAGAAGTCCGTCGCGCGGGTGCCCCAGCCCGCCAGCCGGCCGATCCCCTCGGGGCCGACCAGGGCGGACGCCTCCCACCAGGACTTCTCCTGCTTCTGGTCCCATGTGAGACAGGCCTGCAGGAGGCAGGTGGTGGCGGTGTCGCTCCAGTAGACGCCGCCCGGGTCGTTCGGGGTGAACAGGCCGACGACCTCGATGCCCATCGGCGAGGCGATGCCCGAGGAGCCCTCCAGCACCGATCCCACCGTGGCGCCGATGCTGTCGGCGGCGCTCTTGGACAGGGCGACCGGGACGGTCCCCTCGCCGCCGCCGGACGGCCAGCGCCCCTCGACGAGCCGGCCGTGAGAGGCGATCTGCGGCAGGTGCAGCAGGCCCAGGTTGGGCGCGATGCCCGAGGGGCGGGCGAGCCCGGGGCCCGTCAGGGAGCGCGAGTCCTTCGCGCGCACCCCGTAGACGGGGCCGGAGTCCGCCAGGCGGTAACCCGGGCCGACGGCGGCGCGCAGTGCGGCCAGCGAGGAGTCCAGGAAGGCCGGGAGGTCCCCGCTCCGCGCGGTCTGGGCGGTGGCAACGAGGCTGGTCGCGGCCGGGCCCTGCTCGGCCAGGTAGGCGCGCAGGGCCTGGTCGGCGCCCCGGTCGAGGGCGCGCGGCAGCGCGGTGGCCAGCAGGACGGAGACGAGGACCAGCACGGCCGACAGCAGCGTGGCCAGCGGAGCGGCGCGCAGCCGGGTCCGCACCCAGCCGGCCCCGCCGCCCCGCCCGGGCGCGGCGGTCCGAGGGTCGGCGGTCGGGCCGGTCATAGCTCCTCCACGTGGCGCAGGCGGGCGGCGGCGCCCCGGGACGTGCGGTCGCCGCGGCCGCGGACCAGCGCCGACAGCAGCGGCACCGCCGCGATGGCGGCGGCCAGCAGCAGGGTCCGCAGGCCCGGCAGGTCGGCCAGGACCGGTGGTACCGGGCGCCGCGCGGCGGGGGTGAGCACCATCAGCGGCACCGTCAGGTGCACGATGGCCGTGCCCACCGCCAGCCCCACCCCGGTCCCGAGCGCGACGAGGACCAGGCCCTCGGCGGCGGCCGCCCGGGCCAGGCCCCGCCGGGGCGCCCCGAGGGCCAGGAGGATCGCGGACTCCCGGGCCCGCAGCCGCGCGGCGGCCGCCGCGGCGGCGGCGAAACCGATGGCGGCCAGCACCGCGCTGGACAGGGCGAGGGCGGCCAGCGCGAGGCGGGGGCCGGCGCTCAGCGGGTCGTCCAGCAGCCCGGCGGCCACCTCCTCGCGCAGCAGCACCCGGTGCGAGCCGGCGCCCGCGCGCAGTTCGGCGGCGGCCCGCGCGGGCGCGGGGTCCGAGGCGGAGGCCGCGGGCAGCCACCACTCGTCGGCGCCGGGCAGGGCCCGCCCGTCGGTCGCGGCGAGCAGCCGGCCGGCGGCGCCGACGTCGACGGCCACCGCCCGGTCGCCGGACGCGGGCAGGGCTCCGACGGCGGCGGTGATCCGTACGGGGACGGTGGCCGAGCCCAGCGGCACCGTGATCCGGTCACCGACGCGGGCCCCGACGGCGGTGAGGTAGGCGCGGGTGGCGATGCCCGGCAGCTCGGCGGCGGCCGGCCCGCCGGTGGTGAGGCTGAGGGCGTGACTCCCCACGGCGGCACCCGAGTACCGCAGCCGCAGCAGTGCCCCGTCGGCCGGCAGCAGCCGGGCGGCCGGGTTCCCGTCCGCCGCCGGGGCCACCAGGTTCCAGGCGGGCGCGGCGGCCCGGACGGGGACAGCCGGTCCGCCCGCCGTCTCCGTGACCGAGACCCGGAGCAGCGCCACCTCCGCGTCGACTGGTGCTTCGGCGTCCGGCCGGCTGGACCAGCCCTTCTCGGAGCCGTACGACAGGGCGAGCCCCGCGAGGGACAGCGGTTCGGCGGCGGCCCCGAGCGGGGCCCCGGTCAGCGCCGCGACGTCCACGGAGAGGGTGCCCTCGCCGGTGTCCGGCAGCGCCTGGACCGGCGCCCGGTAGGTCAGCCCGAACCGGTCGCGCAGCAGCACCCCCAGCCGGGCGCCGCCGCTCGCGCCGAAGGCCCGGACCGACACGTCGAGGTCGATCCGCCGCGGCCGGCCCGGCAGCACGATGCCGGCGCCGTCCGGGATTCCGGCCGCCAGCGGGGCGAACAGTTCCGCCATGGGGCGCCGGTCCCGCAGGTCGGCCCGCAGCGGCACCCGCCGGGCGACGGCGGCGGCGTCCAGCGCGAGCAGTTCCCCGTCGGCGCCACCCGGCAGCCCGTGGGGGGAGCGCACCACCGGGATCGCCCGGTCGCCGCCCGGCAGTGACGCGTACCGGCCGGCCCGGCCGGGGGCGGTCAGGTCGCTGCCGGTGACGCGCAGCCCCCCGGCGGTGGCGAACTCCGCCTGGTCGCGCTGCGAGGCGGACCAGGCGGTGTGCTGGCCGAGGGCGAGGACCCCGCTGGACACCGAGAGCACCAGCAGCAGTACCGGTCCGGTGGCCCGACCGGGGCGCCGCGCGAGCTGCCAGCCCACGAGCGCCGGGCCGAGCCCGCGGCCCCGGGCGGCGATCCGGCCGCCGAGCCGCGCCGCGAACGGGAGCAGCCGCAGCACGAGCAGCGTGCCCGCGCACAGCGCCAGGGTGGGCGCGGCCACCAGGACGGGGTCGACGCCGAGTGCGCCGCCCGGCCCGGTACCGGCGCCGCTGTAGCGGTCGAGCCGGCCGTACGCGAGGACGGCCAGCGCCACCGTGGCGAGGTCCAGGCCGGAACGCGCCGCCCCCGACACCACGGCCGCACGGCGCCCGGCCCGCCGCAGCACCGCGGCCGCGGCCCCGCGCAGCACGGCGGGCAGGGAGGTCAGCAGGACGCACGCGAGCGCGCAGCCCGCCGCGGCCGGCCACAGCAGCCATGCCCCGCCGGTCTCGACGGGGGCCTCGGCCAGCGGCCCGTACCGGCCCGCCAGCCGCAGCAGCGGCGGGGTGAGCAGCGGGGCCAGGACCGCCGAGGGCAGGGCGAGCAGCAGCGCCTCGGCCGCCGACAGCGCCCCGAGCCGGCGGCGGGAGGCGCCGCGCGCGGTGAGCAGGACGCGCTCGGGTTCCTGGCGGTCCGTCAGCAGGTGGGCGACCAGCAGCAGGGCGGCGCCGGCGAGCACGGCCAGCTGGAGCGCCCCGACCAGCAGGGTGGAGCGGGCCACCCGCTGTCCCGTCTCCAGCGCGGCGGTGAAGTCCCGCAGATCCGTGGTGACGACGAGGCCGGCGGGGCCCTTGGTGCCGGTCTCCGGCGCCAGGGGACGCAGGCGGTCGAGGTCGGCGGCCCGGGCGGCGCGGAAGTCGGGGGTCAGCAGCGTGGCGCGGCCGTTCTGCACCAGGGCGCCGCCGGTGAAGGCGGAGTCGTCTACGAGCAGGGGGCCGTAGCTGGTGAAGGAGGCGACCTGCACCTCGCGTCCGCCGAGCGGATCGAGCCGCCAGTACGGCGAATCCGGTTCGGCCGCCCGGTAGACGCCGGTGACGACGACGTTCAGCGGCGCCCCGCCGTAGCGGTCTTCCAGCCGCACCTCGGCCGGCAGCGCCCGGGCGGTCAGCCCGAGCCGGTTCAGCGCGGCCTCGGGCGCGGCCACCGGGATACGCACGGGGCGGTCCGCGACCGGCTCGGGCCACTGGCCCGCGAGGAGCCGTACGCGGTCGCGGCCGAGGGCGGCGAGGAGGGTCAGGTCGGGTTCCCGGCCGGGGGCGCTGGGGCCGGGCAGCCCGTACGAACGGCTCCGCGCCACGCTCTCGATGCCGACGGGCACGCCGGCGAACAGGGTGTCCGCGAAGCTCCGTACGGCGGCGTCGTCACCGGACCGGGCGGCCGACGCGTGGTCTCCGGTGAGGACGACGGCGGTGCTCGACCTGCCGGCCGGGCCGGTCAGTGCCTGCCGGAGGCCGGATTCCCCCACGCCGCGGGTGAAGGCCAGCAGCGCGGTCAGCGTGGTCGTGGTGATGAGCGCGGTGAGCAACACGGCGGCGGCGAGCGGCAGTCGGCCGCGCAACCGGCGCACGACAAAGCCGATCATTGTGCCTGTTCCTTCCCCCGAACCGGACCAAGGGCACCGGATAGCGGACGATGCTGTCAGATTCGGTCCATAAGAGGAAGGGACTTGCGTGATTGATGTGACAGATGAGCAAATTCGGACGCGAAGGTAGGACAGTGCCTGGCCGAGGGGGAGCCCACCATGACGCAGCGACCACACCGACAGGGCACCGGGGCCACCCCCGCCACCGCGTCCACCGCCCCGCCCATGATGGCGGTGCGCGACCTGCGCAAGAGCTTCGGCGGCGGGACGAACGCCGTACACGCCCTGCGCGGCGTCTCGTTCGAGGCGCGGCGCGGCGAACTCACCGCGCTCAAGGGCCGGTCGGGCTCGGGCAAGACCACCCTGCTCAACCTGGTGGGCGGCCTCGACACCCCGAGCGGGGGCACCGTCGAAATCGACGGGACCGACCTGTCCACCCTGGACGAGAGCGGTCTTCTCGCGCTGCGCCGCGACCGGATCGGCTTCGTGTTCCAGTCGTTCGGGCTGATCCCGGTCCTCACCGCCGCCGAGAACGTCGGCGTCCCGATGCGCATGCGCAAGGTCCCGGCACAGCGGCGCGAGGAACGCGTCCGCACCCTGCTGGCCCTGGTCGGCCTCGCCGAACACGCCGGACAGCGCCCCGGGGAACTCTCCGGCGGTCAGCAGCAGCGCGTCGCACTCGCCCGCGCCCTGGCCAACGAACCCGCCCTGATCATCGCCGACGAGCCCACCGGCCAGCTGGACTCCGAGACCGGCCGTTCCATCATGCGGCTGCTGCGCGCCGTGGTCCGCAGCGAGGGCGTCACGGCCCTGGTCGCCACCCACGATCCGCAGCTGATGGAACTCGCCGACCACGTCGTCGAGTTGCGTGACGGCCGGGTCGTCGCGCCTGCCGGGCCGGACCGCTGACCGGCGGCAGCCGCACTCGTACCCGGGCCCGGAGGCCGTCGCGCGGGGCCGGAGGCGGGATCCGGCGCCCCGGCGTCAATCACCCGCGTGGCGGTGGGGCGCGCACGCCCCCGGCGGGCGGCCATGACGGACAGTGGGGCGCGTGGATGCCGATGCGGAAATGGATCTGGACGAGATCGTCGACGCGCTGTACCGGCCGCACCCCGCCGGGTTCACGGCGGCGCGGGACGCGGCCGCGGCACGCGTGAAGGAGGCCGGGGACCCGGCGGCGGCCAAGCGGATCGCGGCACTGCGGCGGCCGACGCTCGCGGCCTGGGCGTCCAACACGCTGGTCCGCGCGAAACCCGACGAGACCGAGCAGTTCCTCCAGCTCGGGCAGACCCTGCGCGCGGCGCACCGTTCCCTGGACGGGGAGCGGCTGCGGGACCTGTCGCACCAGCAGCACGTGGTGATCGGTGCCCTGGCGCGGGAAGCCGCACGGCTGGCCGAGGAGGCGGGGACTCCGGTTTCCGAGACCGTGGTACGGGAGCTGGAGCAGATCCTGCGCGCCGTCCTCGCGGACCCCGTCGCGGCCGCGACGTGGGCCTCGGGGCGGCTCGTACGGGCCCCCGCGCCGGTGTCGGATTTCCCGGCGGTCGACCCGGGCGTGGCGCTGCCGTCCGCGGTGCCGGAAGCCGGGGTGCGGGAGCCGGGGGCGCCGGAACCGGGGCCGTCGGAGCCCGCCGCGCCGGACACCGCCGCCGCTACCGAAGCCGGAGCCGTCGCCGGTACCGAAGCCGGTACCGCCGCCGAGCCCGTCGACCGCGCCCGCGCGGCCCGGATCGACGCGGCCCGGGCCGCCGCCGAGGACGCGGCGTGGGCCGCCTCCGCCCGCGAGGAGGAGCTGCGGATGGCCGAGCAGGCCCGGCAGCACGCCGTGGCCCGTGCGGCGGAGGCCGACGCCGTGGTTGCGCGGCTGCAGGAGGAGACCGAGCAGGCGCGGGCCGCGCGCGACCTGGCGTACGAGGCGGTGGCCGAGGCGGAGGCCGGCCACCGCCAGGCCGAGCGGGCGGCCCGCGAGGCCCGTCACGCGGCGGCGTCCGCCCAACGCCGCCTGCGCCGGCTGTAGACGGTGTCCTCCGGGGTCACGCGGTGGGCGGGACGGTCGCGCCGGTGGTCCGGGCCGCACGTACGGCAGGGACCCAGGCATCGCCGGGCCCATCCGCCCCGAGCGGTGGTCCGCGCCCCGCCCCCGCACCCCCGCCCCCGGCGCGCGGCCTACGGGACCGGCCTCGACGCGGACTGCCCGGCGGCCGGGCGCTGCTGGGGCGGGACGGCGGCCCGGGCGGCGCCGCGGCCCGCCACCGGCATCAGCTGGCCGGTGGCCGCGAGGGCGAGACGGGAGAACAGGGTGCCCGAGAAGCCGAACAGGAGAGCGATGGCCAGGGAGATCGGCCGGGCGGGCGCACCCCAGGAGTTGTCCAGGAACACCTGGCCCAGGAGGTTCAGCTCGGGGTCGGCGAGCATCCGGACCAGCAGCAGGCCACCGGGCGCGGCCAGCGCGCCGCCGACCGGTGCCAGCACCAGAACGCCCCAGGAGGCGGGGCGCTGTGCGCGCATCACGCCGATCAGCGGCGACAGGAACCCGCCCAGTCCCCCGAGGAGCAGCGACAGACGGTGGTCGAGCACCAGGCCGACGAGCAGTACCGCGCCGAGGCCGGTCAGGGCCAGCCACAGGGCGATCCGCTGGAGCTCGTACTCCCGCTCGAAATCGCCGTCCTCCTGCCAGGACAGCTGCTCGGTGACGGCGATCAGCAGGGCCCGTTCGGCCGGGGGGTCGCCCGCCCGCGCGGCGAGCTCCGCGACGAGGGAGTCGTTCGCCGGGTCCTGGTCCGAGGCCAGGCGCAGCCGCAGGACGCGGCTGCGTACGGTGATCTCCTCGGCGTCCTCCAGGCGCAGCAGCTGGCTCTCGGCCTCGTGCAGCACGCGCCAGGCGGAAGCGAGTTTGGAGAGGGGGATGGCGACCGCCCAGCGCCCGGGGAGCAGGCGCCAGGCCACCTGGCCGTTCCTCTCCAGCCGGTCCAGCCGGTCGGCGACCGCCTTGAGGGCGGCGGACGGGCCCGCCGGTCCGGCCGCGCACACGTCGACGCGGGCCCGGCAGTCGTGGATGCGGGCCTGGAGCAGCCGGTACCGGGGAGCGGCGATCAGACCCCGGCTGGTGATGTACACCACCACCAGGTAGCAGCCGCAGACCAGCCACAGCGCCCAGCGCCCGTCCCGGAAAAGGTGCTCCACCACCCCAATCCCCCTTCGGCGCCCGCCCGTCGCCGACGACGGGAACAGGGGCATCTTCCTACGCGGGACCGGCCCCTGTCCGGACTTCCGGACCGGCGCACGCCCCCGGTCCGTGCGGCGCCCGCATCACGGGGCCCGAAAGCCGCGTCGGCGGCCGGGGTTACCGGGCCGGAACCTCCTCGGGCCCCGCCGCACGCCGCAGGGCCTCCGTCAGCGAGGCTGCGTACGGCTGCGGATGGGGGCGCCGCGGGACGGCGACGCCGATCTGGCGGGCGGGTCGGGGCGGCGCCAGGGGCACCACCGCCGAACCCTCGGGCGGGGCCAAGGAGACGTGCGGGATCAGGGTGACGCCGACGCCCGCGCCGACCAGGGTCTGCGCGAAGAAGTAGTCGGTGGTGGAGGCGGCGACCCGCAGCTCGAACCCGGCCCGGTCCGCGTACCGGCGCAGGAAGGCCTCCGTCTTGAGGCAGCCCAGCACCCAGCGGTCCCCGGCCAGCTCCGCCGGCTCGAGCCGGTCCCGCCCCGCCAGCCGGTGGCCGCGCGGCAGGACCGCGTACAGCGGGTCCTCCAGCAGCGGCAGCCACTCCAGCCGCGCGGCGGACGGCACCGGTCCCGAGGACGGCAGCGGCCCGTCGAAGGCGTACGCCAGTGCCAGGTCCGCCGCCCCGCCGCGCACCATCGCCAGGGAGGCCTCCGGCTCGGCCTCCAGCACCGTCAGCTCCACCTCCGGATGGGCGGCCACGAACTCCGGCAGGGCGCGGGGCAGCAGGTGCCGGCCGCCGCTGGTGAAGGTGGCGAGCGTCAGCCGGGGCCGGCCGGCGGCGAGCCGGTCGATCCGGGCGCGGACCTGGTCCAGCTCGGCGGTGATCGTCTCGGCCGTCTCCACCAGCAGCCGCCCCGCCTCGGTGAGGGTGACTCCGCGCGTGCTGCGCACCGCCACCGGGTGGCCGAGGCCGCGCTCCAGCGAGGCGATGTGCTGGGAGACGGCCGAGGGCGTCAGCCGCAGGGCGGAGGCGGCGCGGTTGAAGCTGCCGTGTTCCGCGACGGCCCGCAGGACGCGCAGCCGGTGCACATCGATCAACAGTTTTCCTTACGGTCCGTTCAGCGGGTCATCGGTTCTGCCGGGGACCCTACAGCGGCAGAGTCGGGGCCATGGAAAAGGTTCTGGTCATCGGCGGCAGCCGCTACTTCGGCAGACATCTGGTCACCCGGCTCCGCGACGCGGGCAGCGCGGTCACCGTCCTCAACCGCGGCTCCTGCACCCCTCCGCCCGGCATCGCCCACCTGCTCGCCGACCGCGACGACGAGCAGGCCCTGCGCGCGGCGCTCGGGGCGCGCGCCTTCGACGTGGTCCTCGACCAGGTCTGCTACACCCCGCACCAGGCGGCCGTCGCCCGCCGCGTCTTCGGCGGCGGACGGGCCGGACGCTATGTGATGACCTCGACGATGGAGGTGTACGACCCCGCGACCTTCCGCACCCCGCCCCCGGCCGACCGGGCCGGGGCCGCCGTCCGCCCGGTGGCGGAGGACGCGTTCGACCCGCTGGACCTCCCGGCCGGTCTCCCCGGCTACGCCGAGGGGAAGCGGCGGGCCGAAGCGGTGTTCCTGCGGGACGCGGCCTTCCCGTACGTCAGCGTCCGCTCCGCGCACGTACTGGGCGGGGGCCGGGCCGACTTCACGGGACGGCTGGCGCACTACGCCGGGAGGATCGCCGACGGGCTGCCGGTCGCCGTCCACGGGGACGCGTACGAGACCTCCTTCGTCCACCACCGGGAGATCGCGGAGTTCCTGGCCTGGGCGGCCGCCGGGACCTTCACCGGGCCGGTCAACGCGGCCTCCCACGGCCCGCTCGACGTCACGGCCCTCACCGGCCTGGTGGCCGCCCGGGTCGGACGGCCGGCCCGCCACCGCGTCGTGGGCGCGGGGGAGGAGGCCTCCCCCTTCTCCTTCGACCGGGCCTACGCCCTCGACAACACCCGCGCCACCCGTCTCGGCTTCACCTTCCGCCACACCCGTGACTGGCTGCCCGGAGCCGTCGACGAGGCGGTCCGCGAGACCACCGGCCTGCCCGGTCCCGCCGACGTCCTCAGGCGCACAGCGCGATGAGGTCCGCGATGCCGTCGGCGTAGGCCGCCGACACCGAACCGGGCCGCCCCGCCCGGCCGCCGCGCAGCAGCGGCAGGCCGGCCCGGACGTGCGCGGCGCACTGGCCGTAGAGCCCCGCCTCGTACGGGGTCCCGTCGTCCTCGGAGTTCAGCAGCGCCAGCAGCGTCCACAGCAGGGCCTCGCGGGTCGCCAGCCGGGGCGGGCCGGCCGACCAGACGGCCATCAGCACCGCACAGGCCGCCGGGGCGGGGGGCCACAGCCGCGAGCGGGCGAAGATGTGCCCCTCCAGCGCGTGGTAGGCCGCCGGGTGCCCCTCGGCCGCGTCCCACAGGGTGCCCGCGAGATGCCCCGCCGAGCGGCCGCAGCCGCAGACGAAGGACTCCCAGTCGTACCGCGCGATGGTCTCCCGTACGCCGTCGGGCACCAGCGGGCTGCCGAGCGGCTGTTCCTTTCCTCTCATGGGGCCCAAGTATGTAAGCGGGCCCCGGCCCGGTCGAGCAGGCTGACCGCGGGCCGGCCGGGCCGGCCGCGACGAGCGGCGGAACCGGCCGGCGGCCGGCCACGTCTGAGAGCCCGTGTGGATGAAGAGAAGGATCCTGGCGTTGCTGTTCGCCCTGCTCGCGACCCAGATCGGATCGCTGGTCAGCCCCGCCCACGCGTGCGGCTGCGGGGCGATGGTGCCCGACGGCGCCTCCCGGATCGGGGTCGACCGGGAGAGTTCCGTCGTGCGTTGGGACGGCCGGACGGAAGAGATCGTGATGCGCTTCACCGTCGGCGGCGACGCCCGCCGCGCGGCCTGGATCATGCCGGTCCCCGGCCGGGCCACCGTGGAGCTCGGCGACCCGGCCCTCTTCCGGCAGCTGACCGAGCTCACCAGGCCCGAGCGCAGGACCCGCACGTACTTCTGGCCGCGCGAGCGGGACTGGCCCTTCTCCTCAGGCCGCGGGGACACCTCGGCCGCAGCCCTGCCCGGAGCCGGCAGCCCGGTCGGCGTGGTCGGCCGCGAGCGGCTCGGCGACTTCGACGTGGCCCGGCTGACCGCGACCGACCCCGGGGCCCTGCGCACCTGGCTGGAGGACAACGGCTTCGAGCTGCCCGAGCGGCTCGCCGCCGAACTGAAGCCGTACGTCGACCAGAAGTGGGAGTACGTCGCCGTCCGCCTCGCCCCCCGCGAGCCCGGCCGGACCCTGCGCGGCGAACTCGAACCGCTGCGCATCCGCTTCGACAGCACCCGCCTGGTGTACCCCATGCGGCTGTCCCGGCTGGCCCGCACCCCGCAGTCCCTCGGCCTCTACGTCCTCGCCGACCACCGGATGGAGCCCGGCTCGGCGATCGGCGGCGCCGACCCCGAGGTCACCTTCGCCGGGACCGTCGCGCCGAAGGGCGCCCTGGGCGAGCTGACCGGCGGCAAGCCGGTGTTCCTGACCGCGATCGACCAGCGGTTCCCCGACCCCTCCCGCATCGACGGGGACCACGAACTGCGCGCCACCGCCAAGGACACCCCCTACCGGCGGGCCGTCTACCGCGACGAACTCCTCATGGCGGGCGGGGTCCCCGTCTGGCTGCTGACGGTGGGCGGCGTGCTGGTGGCGGCGACGGCCGCAGCCGTGTTCCTGGCCGTGCGCGGGCGCCGTCCGTCCCGCTCGCCCGGCCCCGGGAATCCGCTTGACCTGCCCGAAGGCGCCTGACACCGTCCCGACGGTGATCACCTTTCCCGCGTACGACGGAACCCGCCTCGCCTGCCACGCCAGCGGCGGGGGCACCCCGCTGATCTGCCTCCCCGGCGGCCCCATGCAGGACTCCGCCTACCTCTCCGGCCTGGACGGCCTCCTCCCGCACCGCCGCCTCGTCCGGCTCGACCTGCGCGGCACCGGCGGCTCGCAGGCCTGCGAGGACCCCGCCGGCTACCGCTGCGACCGGCTCGTCGACGACGTGGAGGCCCTCCGCGAACACCTCGGCCTGGAGACGGTGGACCTGCTGGCGCACTCCGCCGGCGCCAACCTGGCCGCCCTGTACGCCGCCCGCCACCCCGGACGCGTCGGCCGGCTCCTGCTGGTCACCCCCAGCGTCTTCGCCGTCGGCATCCCCGTCGCCGGGGACGACCGGCTCGAGGCCGCCCGGCTGCGCGCCGCGGAGCCCTGGTTCGCACCGGCCTACGCGGCGCTGGAGGAACTCGTCGCGGGCCGGGCCGCGGCGGACACCATGGAGGCCGTCGCCCCCTTCTGGTACGGCCGCTGGGACGGGGCGGCCCGCGCCCACCGGGCCGCCGAGGCCGGGCAGAAGAACCACGAGGCCGCCGCCGCGTACGGAGCCGAGGGCGCCTTCGACCCGGGCGCCACCCGCGAGGCACTCGCCGGGCTGGCCGCACCGGTACTGCTGCTCGCCGGCGAGGCCGACCTGGCGGCCCCGCCGCGCGCGATGGCCGCGTACGCCGGACTGTTCCCGGACGCCCGGTTCACCGTCCAGCCAGGAGCCGGCCACTTCCCGTGGCTCGACGACCCGGTCGCCTTCGGCGGCGCCGTGGCGGAGTTCCTCGCCTAAGGGCCGTGGATGCGGGCGATGTCCCGACCGCGGCCGGGCTTTACGGGATCCCTCAGGCGCCGTCAGCGGGAGCCGGGGCCCAGGAGGTGGTGAGGCCGTCGAGCCAGGAGGGCGGCAGCTCGGCGGCGTCCCATTCCTGCCGCAGCGCCGTGGGCGCCGCGTCGAGCCGCTCCAGCACGGCGATGCTGGTGGGGGAGTGCAGCAGGGAGTGGCGGCCGTGGAGCGCGATGGTGCTGCCGGGTCCGTACCGGGCGTACAGCCCTTGCAGGCGGGCGCGGTGGTCGTCGGCGAACCGCGTGAGGCGTCCCGCGTATGCGGCCCGCCGTCGGGGGCTCATGGTCGCGAGGACGGCGGTGAGTACCTGCTCGGAGACTTCCGGATCGAGGTCGGAGGCGGTGCTGAAGGACAGGTAGAGGGGGGTCACCGCCACCTTCGCCCGTTCCACCTCCATCCTCCGGACGGGCGTACGGGCGTCCCGCGAGGCTTCCGACGCGCCGGCGCCGACGGCACGGGCCAGGGCTCGTTCGGCGATGTCGCCGAGTGCGTCGGTGAGGGCGCGGGCGCCGTCGAGCCGGCCCGCTGCGTAGGGTTCGCCCTTTTCCCCGGGGATGGTCGCGGCGGTCGCGCCGATCTCCCGGTGGGCGGCGGCGAGTACTCCGGCCTCGACGAGCCCGATCAGCTCGTCGGCGGCGTCGGAGGGAACCCCCGCCCGGCCCAGGAGCTGGACGAGTGTCGTCCTCGCGTTGTGGAGACTGGCCGGGTCCAGCTGTTGCGGGTCTTCGTCGGCGGGGTTCATGGAATCCTCGTCGTCATGGGTCGCGCCGCAGGCGAGTCTACGCACATCGCCCGCCGGGTCCGCCACCCGGACGCGCCCCCGGCCCGCCCGCGCGGGCTACCGGGCCCGGCGCAGGGCCAGGGCGGCGAGGGCTTCGGGGGCGCCGGCCTGGCCGCGGACGCCGGGGAAGGCGTTGACGTCGACGATGAGGGGGTCGCCGTCGGCCGTGGTGATGACGTCCACGCCGTAGACGTCCAGCGCGAAGACCGCGCCGACCCGCAGGGCCAGTTCGTCCACTCCGCCGGGCAGCCGGCCGGGGAACCGGCCCGGCTCCTCGGGTCCGGTGGCCAGTTCGGATTGCCGCAGACCGGTGAAGACCCGATCGCCTATCACCCACAGCTTGTGGTCCCAGCCGCTGTTGGGGGTGAACGGCTGCACCACGACCGGCTCCCGTTCCCAGCCCGCGGCGGCCAGCTCGCGCAGCCCCGCCGGGCCGTCGACGCGGGCGACGAGGTCGTGCTTGCGGCTGTGCCGGCTCTTGACCACCACGGGCCAGGCGGGCTGCTCGGAGGCCCCGGCCTCCGCGAGCGAGCCGAAGGTGCGGGTGGCGGCGAAGGGGAGTCCGGCCCGCCGGGCCAGCTCGGCCATGCCGGTGCGGTCCTGGCAGCGCCCGGTGGCGGCCGCCGAGTTCAGTACGGGCGCCCCGCGCCGCTCCAGTTCCCGCGCCAGGGCCAGGGCCGAGGGGGTCCGCGCCTTCAGCAGGTACACGTCCGCCCGTGCCCCGGCCGCGGCGGCCGCCCCGGCCTCCGGGTCCAGTACCCGCACTTCGTGCTCCGGCGCGAGCAGGGCGGCGGTGGCCGCCAGCAGCGGGTGCCCGGCGTCCGGGGTGATCAGACCGACCCTCACGCGCCGTCCCCCGCCGCCGCCTGCGCGGGCACGGCCACCGGCCGGGCGTACGGCCGCACGGGCGGGCGGGGCACGGCGGCCGGGCGGGCGCCGCCCGAGCGGGCCAGGTCCAGCACGGCGCGCGCGACCCGCGCGGCCGCGTCCGGCACCTGGCGGAAACTCGGGAAGTCGTTCACGTCGACCACGACCGGCCCGTCGGGACCCAGCAGCACGTCGACCCCGTACAGGTCCAGCCCGTACACCTCGCCCACCCGGGCGGCGATCCGCGCCACCTCGGCGGGCAGCCGCACCCGGCGCTCGCGGACGGGGGCGTCCGGGTGCAGCGGGGAGCGGCGCTCGGTGGCGTACGACTCCCCGCCGACGCAGTACACCTTGAGGTCGGTGCCGGAGTTCGGGACGTAGGGCTGCGCGATGAGCATCCCCTCGCCCGCGAGCTCGGGCAGCAGGCCGGCGAGCCGGTCCGGCGACGCCAGCAGGTGCACGCCCCGGCCGGAGCTGCCGTCGGCGGGCTTGACCACCAGCGGGTACGCGGAGTCCGGCAGGCCTCCCAGGAGTTCCGGCCGGGCGAGGGCGTAGGTGGGCGGCATCGGCAGGCCCCGGGCGCTGCCGAGCGCGGCGGCCAGGGCCTTGTCCCGTACCCCGCGGATCGAGCGGGCGTCGTTGACGGTGGTGGTCCCGGCCGCGGCAGCGGCTTCCAGCAGGGTGAGCCCCGGCCCGCCGGACACCGTCTTGAGCACCCAGGCGTCGTGCGCGCCGGCCCGGACCAGGCCGTCCATGCGCAGCAGGGAGCCGCCCGGCCGGACGACGTCCACCTGGTGGCCCCAGGCGGTCAGTTGCCGGACGACCTCGTTGGGCATGCCGTCGTGGCGGTAGTGCTCCTCCACCAGGAAGCAGAGCCTCATGGACCTTCCCCGTTTTCCGGACGTCCGCCGATTCCGTCCGGCGAGTGGTGACGTCACAGGATGCCACGGCATAGCCCCGAAACCGCTCCAGAAGGATCCTAACTGGGCACTACTCAACGTAATGTTTGTCAAGACCTTTCCTAAACGATCACCAATCCTCTTATAGTTGTGGCTCGTTGCCACAGGAACCCTCTCTTCCATTTACGCCCGGTTTGAGGCTTTGATTGATGACGGCGTCGCCCACCCCCCTCCGCCCCTCCGCGCTCGCCCTGCTGGTCACCGCAGCGGCCGCGGGCGCTCTGTCCACGGCGGCGGTGGCCGCGGCCCCGTCGGCCGTCCAAGTCCCGCTCGCCTGGTTCTCCTTCTCCGGCTCACTGCTGCTCGCCGTCGCCGCCTGCGCCGTCACCTGGTGGGCGCGCACCGCCCGGCAGCTGCGCGGCCGGCTCTCCCACCTGGCCGGCGAACTCTCCGCCCGTGACGCCCACATCGCCCGGCTGACGGCCGACGGGGCCCGCGACGCGGCGGCACGCACCGCCGAACGCACCCGGCTCACGACGGCCCACGCCGCCGAGGTGGAACACCTGACGGCGGCCCACGCCGCCGAACAGCTCCACCTCACCACCGCCCACGCCGCCGAACTCGACCGGATCAACGCCGCCCACGCCCTCGAACTGGACCGGATCACCGCCGCCCAGCTCGCCACCCGGGAGCGGCTCGGCGACGAACTGCGCCGCGCCCAGTCGGGCCGCGCCGCCGCCATGGCCGCCGCCGCCAACGCGGCCGGCCGGATGCAGGCGCTCGCCACCGGAATGCTGGCCGACCTGCGGGACATGGAGCACAGGCACGCCGACGAGGCGGTCCTCGGCGACCTGCTCCACCTCGACCACCGCACCGCCCAGGCCGGCCGCCTCGCCGACTCCATCGCCGTCCTCACCGGAGCCCGCTCCGGCCGCCGCTGGGCCAGGCCCATCGTCATGGAGTCCATCCTGCGCGGCGCCATGGGCCGCATCGGCGGCTACCAGCGGGTCCGGCTGCACTCCACCAGCGAGGCCGCCGTCGCCGGGCACGCCGCCGAGGGCGTCATGCACGCCCTCGCGGAACTCCTCGACAACGCCGCGAACTTCTCGCCGCCGACCGCCGAGGTCCACGTCTACGTGGAGGAGGTGCCGGCCGGGGTCATCATCACCGTCGAGGACAGCGGACTCGTCATGAGCGAGGTCCAGCTGCGCCGCGCCGAACAGGCCGTGTCCGCCGGCTCCCCGGACCTCGCCGGGCTCTCCGGCACCCGCCTGGGCCTCGCCGTCGTCGGCCGCCTCGCCCGCAAGCACGGGCTGACCGTCTCCTTCCGCCCCTCCGCGCGCGGCGGCACTGGCGCGCTGATGATGATCCCCGAGGAACTGATCAGCCACGCGCCGGCCGAACCCGTGCCCGCCCCGGCCCTCCTCGCGGCCCCCGAGCCCGCCGCCCTGGCGGCGCCCGTACCGGCCAGGCGCACCGAGCCCGACCCCGCCGGTTCCGAGCCGGCCCCGCGGACCGGGGCGGAACCCGCCCGCGGCACCCCCGTAGACTCCGCCGAGTCCGAAACCACCGGCCGCAACCCGGTGCTCGGCGAGAGCGGACTGCCCCAGCGGCGGCGCGGCCGGACCCTGGCCGCCGCCCAGCCCCCGACCAGGCCCGGGGCCGACGCCACGGGTGCGGCGGCCCGCACCCAGGCCGCCCCCGGCGGCGCGTCCCGGTCCGCCGCCCGCTTCGGCAGCTTCCGCCAGGCCGTACGCGGCACCGCGGCCCCGGCGCAGCAGCAGCCCACGAACCCCCCGCACCCGGAAGGCAACGACACCCCATGACCGGCTCCACCACCGACGAGACGCTCAGCTGGCTCCTGGAAGGACTCCTCGAGCGCACCCCCGGCGCCCGGCACGCCCTCGTGCTCTCCCGCGACGGCCTCAAGCTGTGCCGCACCCCCGAGCTGTCCGTCGACCAGGCCGACCAGCTCGCCGCGATCGCCGCCGGCATCCAGAGCCTGTCCCACGGGGCGTCCATCGAGTTCGGCGACGGCACCGGAGGAGTTCGCTCCGCCATGGCCGAGTTCTACGGCGGGATCCTCTTCATCGTCGAGGCCGGCGAGGGCGCGCACCTCGCGCTCGTCGCCGCCGAGGACGCCGACGCCGGCCTCGTCGGGCACAACATGTCCGAGCTGGTGGAGCAGCTGAGCGAGCATCTGATCGCCAGGCCCCGGGGATGAGCCGCGTCAGGCCGGGCCGGGACGACTCCCCGGACCGGCTCTACACCCTCACCGGCGGCCGCAGCAGCTCCGGCAGCGACGCCTTCGACCTGGTGACCCTGATCGTCGCCGAGTGCGACCCGGTCCCCGGCATCCAGTCCGAGCACGCGGCGATCCTGCGGATGTGCCGCTTCCCGACGGCCGTGGTGGAGGTGGCGGCCGAACTGGGCCTGCCCGTCTCGATCGTACGGATCCTCCTCGCCGACCTCCTCGCGGCCGGGCGGATCAGCGCGCGGCACCCGCGCCTCACGACGTACCGCCTTCCCGACCCCGACATCCTGGAGCAGGTGCTCGTTGGACTCCGCAACATCTGACCGGGCCGAACCCCGGCAGGCCCTCAGCAGCACCGCCGACAACGGCCTCAAGATCGTGATCGTGGGCGGCTTCGGCGTGGGCAAGACCACCATGGTCCGCTCGGTCAGCGAGATCCGCCCGCTGAACACCGAGGAGACGATGACCAAGGCGGGCGAGGCCGTCGACGACACCGACGGCGTGGGCGCCAAGACCGCCACCACCGTCGCCTTCGACTTCGGCCGCATCACCCTCGACGCCCACAACGTGCTCTACCTCTTCGGCGCCCCCGGCCAGGAGCGGTTCTGGTTCCTGTGGGACCGGCTCTTCTCCGGCACCCTCGGCGCGGTCGTCCTCGTCGACACCCGCCGCCTCGCGGACTCCTGGTACGCCATCGACCGCCTCGAACACCACGGCACGCCCTTCGTCGTCGCCTGCAACGACTTCGGCGGACCGGCCCACACCGCCGAGCAGATCCGCACCGCGCTCGACCTCCCGCCCGAGGTGCCCCTGCTGTTCTGCGACGCCCGCTCCCGCGCCTCCAGCAAGCAGGTGCTGATCTCCCTCGTCGAACACCTCCAGCACCGCCACAGCCACCGGCCCGACCAGCCGGCCGTCGTCCCGCACACCCTCCCGGAGCCCACCCCGTGACCACGCCCGAGCCACAGCCCGTCTACCTGGGCGGCCCCCGCTTCCAGAGGGACCCCGCCGAGCTGTACCGGGAGATGCGCCGCGACCACGGCCCCGTCGCCCCGGTCGTCCTCGACGGCGACGTCCCAGCCTGGCTGGTCCTCGGTTACCGCGAACTGCACCAGGTCACCAGTGACCCGCAGCTCTTCTCCCGCGACTCCGACCTGTGGAACCAGTGGGACCGCATCCCGGCCGACTGGCCGCTGCTCCCGATGATCGGACGCAAGCAGCCGTCCATCCTCTACACCGTCGGCGAACGCCACCGCGAGCGCGCCGCCGTCATCTCCGACGCGCTGGAATCCGTCGACCCCTTCGAACTCAGGGGCCACGCCGAGCGCTTCGCCGACGAGCTGATCGACGGGCTGTGCGGCAAGGGGCGGTGCGACATCGTCGGCGAGTACGCCATGCTCCTGCCCCTGCGCGTCCTCGCCCGCATCTACGGGTTCTCCGACGAGCAGGGCCCGGGCCTCGTCACCGCCATGAACGACATGATCAACGGCCGGGAGGGCGCCCTGGCGGGCCAGCGCCACCTCGGCGAGTCCATGTACGCGCTGCTCGCGGCGAAGGCCGCCGCCCCCGGCCCCGACGTGGCCTCCCGGATGCTGGCCAACACCGCGGGGTTCACCGTCGACGAGATCGCCCAGGACCTGATGGTGATGATGGCCGCCGGCCACCAGCCCACCGCCGACTGGATCGGCAACTCGCTGCGCCTGATGCTCACCGACGACCGCTTCGCCGCCTCCCTGGCGGGCGGCCGGCACAGCGTCGGCGAAGCCATGAACGAGGTGCTCTGGGAGGACACCCCGACCCAGAACGTCGCCGGCCGCTGGACCACCCGCGACACCCACCTCGGCGGCCGCCGCATCGGCAGCGGCGACCTGGTCCTGCTCGGCCTGGCCGCCGCCAACGCGGACCCCCACGTACGCACCGGCGCGGGCGCCCTCACCGGCGGAAACAACGCCTTCTTCTCCTTCGGCCACGGAGAGCACCGCTGCCCCTTCCCGGCGCAGGAGGTCGCCGAGGCCATCGCCCGCACCGGCATCGAGGTCCTTCTCGACCGGCTCCCGGACGTCGACCTCGCCGAGCCCGCCGCCGGACTCACCCGGCGCCCCTCGCCCTGGCTGCGCGGCCTCACCGCCCTCCCCGTGACCTACACCCCGACCCCCGCGCTTGGAGCCACCCCGTGACCTGCCCGATCGACCACACCGGCCCCGCCCCCCTCACCCTCGACCCCTTCGTGGCCGACCTCGACGCCGAGAGCGCCGCGCTGCGCGCCGCAGGCCCGCTGGCCCGCGTCGTCCTCCCCGGCGGCGTCGCCGTGTACGCCGTCACGCACCACGCCGAGGCGCGCAAGCTCCTCACCGACCCCCGGGTCGTGAAGGACATCAACGTGTGGGGGGCCTGGCAGCGCGGCGAGATCCCCCTCGACTGGCCGCTCATAGGCCTGGCCAACCCCGGCCGCTCCATGCTGACCGTCGACGGCGACGAGCACCGCCGGCTGCGTACGCTCGTGGCCCAGGCCCTGACCGCCCGCCGGGTGGAGAAGCTGCGCGCCGGCATCGAGGCCCTCACGGCCAGTTCGCTCGACCGGCTGGAGGCCCTCGCGGACGACGGGACGGTCGACCTGAAGGCGCACTTCGCCTACCCGCTGCCGATGAACGTCATCAGCGAGCTGATGGGCGTCGACGCCGCCGAACACCCGCGCCTGAAGGCGCTCTTCGAGAAGTTCTTCTCCACGCAGACCCTCCCCGAGGAGGTCCCCCAGATGATGGCGGACCTCGGCGCGCTCTTCTCCCGGATCGTGGAGTCCAAGCGGGCCAATCCCCGCGACGACCTCACCAGCGCGCTGATCGCCGCCTCCGAGGACGGCGACCGCCTCAGCACAGCGGAGATCACCAACACCCTCCAGCTGATGGTCGCCGCCGGGCACGAGACCACCATCAGCCTGATCGTCAACGCCGTCGTCGCCCTGGAGACCCACCCCGAGCAGCGGGCCCTCGTCCTCAAGGGGGAGGTCCCGTGGGAGAACGTCGTCGAGGAGACCCTGCGCTGGTCCACCCCCACCTCGCACGTCCTCATCCGGTTCGCCACCGAGGACATCGAGGTCGGCGACCGGGTCCTGCCGAAGGGCGAGGGGCTGATCGTCTCCTTCGGCGCGCTCGGCCGCGACGAGGCCCAGCACGGCGAGGACGCGGGCGAGTTCGACATCACCCGCACCCCCAACCGGCACATCGCCTTCGGCCACGGCCCCCACGTCTGCCCCGGCGCCGCCCTGTCCCGCCTGGAGGCCCTGGTGGCCCTCCCGGCGCTCTACGCCCGCTTCCCGGACCTCACGCTGGCCGTCGCCCGAGAGGAACTGCGCAACAAGCCGGTCCTCACCCAGAACGACCTGTACGACCTCCCCGTGCGGCTGCGCGGCTGAGCACACGGGCCGGAACAGGGGGGGGCTGGAGTACGGGCGGGGCACGCGCCGGAACCCGCGCCGAAAAGAAATGGTAGTCACACCAGGGCCGTTGCTAGGTTGATGACGTGCCGAAGCTGAATCAGATCATCGCAGTCGAAAAGGGCGTCAAGTCCAAGTCCCTCCAGGAGCTCACCCAGGCTCACCACGACGTGCAGAAGCCCGCCCTCCTGGCCGGCATCTCGCGTACGTACCAGCCCAAGGACGAGGAGGGCGAACAGCTGCCGCCCGAGTCCACCCGGGTCCAGGTCAAGGCGGAGGACGTGCTGCGGGCGACGGCCGGCACCCTGACCCGCCTGTTCGACGTGACGGCGACCAAGGACTGGGCGAACCGCACCGCGGCCGCCGACGTCGTCGTCGACGGCAACGTGCTGCTCGCCCAGGTCCCGGTGCCCTACCTGCTCTTCCTCGAGAAGCAGCTGACCGACCTGCACACCTTCGTGCGCAAGCTGCCCGTCCTGGACGCCTCGGAGTCCTGGAACCTGGACCCCTCCACGGACTCCTGGAAGACGGAACCGGTGCGCACGATCCGCACCAAGAAGGTGCCGCGCAACCACGTCAAGGCCGAGGCCACGGAGAAGCACCCCGCGCAGGTGGAGGTGTACTACGAGGACGTCGCGGTCGGCTACTGGACGACCGTGAAGTTCTCCGGCGCCCTCCCGGCCCGCCGGGTCAACGAACTCCTCGACCGGGTGGAACGGCTCCAGCAGGCCGTGAAGTTCGCCCGCGAGGAGGCCAACGGCGCCGAGGTCACCGACCAGCGGGTCGGGGACGCCGTATTCGGCTACCTCTTCGGGTAGCCCCACGAACGCCCCCTGTGTGACAGGGGGTGCGCGAGAGCGCAAGCTGAAACTGACGTTGAAGCTGAAACAGGGGTGTCACTGGGGGTTCGAATCCCTCCCCCGGCACACGTGCCGGGGTGGCCCAAGCCGGTAGAGGCGGCCCCTTGAATCTCAGATTATCGCTCCAGTCTCAGCATTCGCCGCCGAACACCGGATCGACCGAGCGGGGACGATCACCGACGGATGGGGGTTCAAGTCCCTCCTGCGCCTCTTCGCGGCGCGGTAGTTCAAAGGTAGAACACGTCGGCCTCAGAATGATCCCCGCTCTTAAACGGCGCCGGTGTGCGCAATTGGGTGGCACCGAGGGGCCCGGGAACTGGACATGTTCCCGGGCCCCGTCACGTTCCCGGGCCCCGTCTCCTTCCCCCGCCCCGCCGGTCCCCGGAGCCCTGTCCCGTTCGCCCCGCCGTGTACGGCGCGCCGTACGAGGACGCGAGCGCCAATGGACACCCCGTGCGCCCTCCCGGACCCCATGGGGCACGGAAATGATGAGCACGTCGCACATGAACCAGGTGATCCGCGGTCCCCGCCCCTCGGCCGGGCGGACCGGCGGCGAAAGGAGTTCACCAGGACCCGCGCGGTCGCCGCGGGTCCCCGTACCGCGCCCGGCGCGGGCTACACCGGCACGGACACGTAGGTCCGGCCCGCGTCGTTCACCACCTGGACCTCCTTGACGTCCGAGGGGTCCACGGCCGCGGAGCCGTCCAGGGCGGCGCCCTTGCCCTCGCCGTGCTCCGCCGTGCCCACGACCCAGCCGCCCGCCACGGACCGCGTACCGTCCCGGGAGACCACCACCAGCCGGCACCGCTCGCCCGCCGGCACCCCGGTCACCGCCGCGCGCAGCCGCACCCACTTGGCCGCCGGCGTCAGCTGTACGGTCATCCGCGCGCCGGTGCCCGCATCGGTCGCGGAGGCCACCCGGGTCCCCGCCACCGGCGGCGAGGGCGCCGCCGGCGCGGACGGCGACGGCGGCGGCGGGGGCGGGGGCAGCGCCCCGGCGTTCCCCGCGTCCGCGCCCACCCGGGCCCCGGCCCAGAACACCGCCGCGAGGGAGGCCGCCGCGGCCAGCCCCACCACCGCGGTCCTCCACCGCGCGGCCGCCGCCCGCTCCCCGCGCACCTGCCGCAGGGTCCGCTGGAGCATCAGGTCGCCGCCCTGCGGCGGCCCGTCCAGGAAGGCCTCCTCGGGCACCTCGCCCAGCGCCCTCTCCATCTCCCGCAACGCGGCCACCTCCTCCCGGCACCGCACGCAGTCGCCGAGGTGCTCCTCGACGCGCCGTGCGTCCTGTCCGTCCAGGACGCCGAGCACGTACGGGCCGAGCAGTTCCATGTCCTCCTCGTGCCGCTGCCGGTTCACGCCACCACCTCCCGCAGTCCGCCGGGCTGCTGGGGCGGCCGGCCGGTTCCTCTCCTGTGCCCGCCGTCGGCGGTGCCGTCCCCGAACACCTCGCGCAGCGCCTTGAGGGCGTAGTGCGAGCGCGACTTGACCGTCCCCGCGGGGATGCCGAGGCGGTCGGCGGCCTCGGCGACGCTGTGCTGGCGGTAGTACAACTCCGTCAGGACGGCCCGGTGTTCCGGCGACAGCCGGTCCAGGGCGCCGAGCACCGTCATGGCGTCCACCACCGCATCCGCGTGGTCGCCCTCCACCGGGGGAGCGGCGGCCGACCCGGAGACCTCCGGCGGCCGCGCGGCCTTGGCCCGGTACCGGTCCGTGATGATGTTCCGCGTCACGGTGAGCAGCCAGCCGCGCACCGAGCCCTTCCCGTTGACCAGGACCTCGGAATGCCTCCAGGCCCGGATCAGGGTTTCCTGGACGACGTCCTCGGCGGCGGCGCGGTCGCCGGTCAGCCGGGTGGCGTAGGCGAGCAGGGCGTTGCCGTGTTCCTCGTACACCGCCCTGATCAGCGCCTCGTCGGTCGAGCCCCGCCGAGTGCGGGGCCACAATGGTCCGGGCATTGCACCCTCCGTCCGCCTCCGTATTGCGTCGTGCGGTCGGAACACGCCCCGAAGGGCCCGCCGGTTCATGTGACCCCCGTCACTCACATCCGGCAGGTAGGGCCTTCGTTGAGGCAGCCGACGAGTTCGGCCATCCGCGCGTCGGACATCACGTCCACGAACATCGCGTGATCCGTCCTCGGGCTGTGCCGCTGCTCCGGGAAGGAGTCGAGCGCGATGGGCACCCCGGGCGGCACCGCGTAGGCCAGCGACAGCCGCAGCTCGGGCACCGGGAACGTGCCCTGCGGGCAGACGCCCCGCGCGGAGGGGAACGCGAGGTGCGAGCGGTGGTCGGCGGCAGCCGTGTCCAGCCCGTTCCAGCAGCTGGGGAAGACGAGCGTACGGGTCACCAGCTGCCCGGCCGGGCAGCGCGGGTAGCTGGTGGTGGAGCGGCCGGGGGAGTGCGAACAGCCCCAGCGGGCCCGGACGTCGGCCCCGCTCCCGGCCGTGGCCGCCACGGCGTCCCCGGTGACGGCCCGCAGGAAGCGGGGCATCGGCACCACCTTGCCCACGGGGCTGCCCCGGAACTCCACCCGCACCGAGGCCTCGGCGAGGATCTCGCCCGCGTTGCCGTGCCCGGCCGCCCGCTCGTGGGGCCGGCCGCCCGGCCGGTCGGTGCGCCGCAGGACGGGCCAGTAGTACGTGGAACGGTCGCCGCCGGCGCAGCTCGTGCCGGCGGCGGCCAGCGAGGCGTCGGTGGACAGGGCGTCCGTGGACAGATTGCCCACGTACGCGTGGGTGTGGTGGGCACCCGCCCGCAGACCCGGCGACACCACCACGTTGTCCTGGTTCCAGTGCCCTTGTTCGTTGCGCCCGCACTCCACCGTCACCGTCCCCGTGGAGGCGTCGGGCCCGGCCGGGGGCGGGGCGGGCCCGGGCGGGACGTCGCCGATGTCCACACGGTCGCCGGACGCGGGGACGGCGGGCCGCGGCGCCGCGGCGGTCCGGGCTGCCCCCAGTACGGCCGCGGCCAGCCCGGCACCGAGCAGGAGGCACACGAGCAGCGCCAGCAGGCGGTTTCCGTTCCCCATGACGGTCACGGTCGCCGGTGGCGCGCCGGGCCGTCAACCGGGCATCCGTACGAGGCGGTCCCCGCGTTTTCGTAGGTGCCGCGGGGGTGCGCGGACGGGGGGCGAGGTTGGCCCGTCCGGTGCTTGTCCGGCCGCGGGCCCGGCCGCGAGAGTTCTCCGTATGACACCGGAAGAGCTCCTGCACGCCTTCGCCCGCACCCGTGCCTCCCTCGACGGCGAGGAGACGGTCTTCTGGTGGACCGGCGACATCCACTCCTGGGCGCCCGGTGAGCCCTACCGCCGCCTCTTCGGCTTCGAGGGCCTCAACGCCGCCCGGCTGGAGGCCGACGAAGAGGGCGGGGGCTACCGGATGCTCTCCCGCGAGGCCGCCTTCTACCTCGACCCCGCGACCCGGGAGATCCTCGACACCTGGCAGGGCAAGCCCGTCGTCCACGTCTGGAACGATCCGGCCAACCAGCGGTTGCGGCCCTTCCCCGTCCCGCGCACCGAACTGGGCGACCAGGTCTGCTTCAGCCTGGAGATCCCCCTCGCCTACCCCTCCCCGCTGCCGGTCGCCGACTACCCGCTGAACTCGGCCGACGACACCTACCGGGCCCTGGAGCTCTTCCAGTTCTTCACCTCCGCGGCCGCCCTCGCCGGTGACGCCCCGAGCGTCCCCGCCACCATGTCGTGGACCCGGATGTCCCCCTGGCTGCCCTGGATGGAGCAGGGGCAGCGGCCCGGCGGACTCACCTTCCACTGCCGGGGCGTCAAGCTCGGCTCGTACACCGAGGTGCCCGAGCGCACCCGCGCGTACATCGCCGCCCACCACCCGGAATTCGCCCGCGCCCCGGAGAAGTGGGCCGGACCCAACGAGTCGAGCTGGACCTACTTCCGCCGGCTCAACCCGCGCTGACCTGCCTCCCCCCCCCGCCAACCCCCGGAGGGAGAGGGGCCCCACAGGGTGCGGACAAGGGTTTTCCCCGTATCGGGTTCACCCCCGCGTTGCCTACTGTCTGCCCACCGGCGATCTTCCGGCCCCCGGGCGGACCCCGCACCAACCCCACATGGTGTGAAACGACCGAGGACGCGCTGATCGCCGGGTACGCCGTTGCCCTGCCCCGCCGTCGCGGCCGGGCGACGTGGCGCGCGGCGGCGGCCGGGGCGGGATCGACCAGCCCGCCCAGGCCCCGCTCCGCCTGTTCCACCTCCCACACTGCACCCACCGGCCGCTCCGGCCTGCCCGGATCCGGCCCGTAAAAGGGGAACAACGTGCACGCACCCAGACGCCGGCTCATATCCGTCGTGGCCATGTCCGTCACCCTGCTCGCCGGCTCCGCCACGGCCGCGGTGGCCGTGACCCCCGCGAACGACCCGGCCTCCACCCTGCCGGCCGCCGCGGCCCCCACCGCCCCCGCCGCCGCCCCGGTCGAGAACCTGATCGTCGGCTACAAGTCCTCGGCCTCCGAGGCCAGCTCGAACGACGCGGCCGCGAACGACGCCGCCGCCAAGGGCAAGAAGGCCGGCAAGAAGGCCACGTTCGACCGCCGTCTGGGCACCGGAGCGGCCCTCGTCAACCTCGGCGGTGCGACCACCCCCGCCGACGCCGCCGCCCTGATGGACCAGTTCCGCGCCGACCCGGACGTCGCCTACGTCGAGCCGGACTCCCGCGCCTACGCGATGGCCACGCCGAACGACACCGAGTACGCCAAGCAGTGGGACCTCTTCGAGCCCACCGCCGGCATGAACGTGCCCGCCGCCTGGGACAAGACCACCGGTTCCGGCGTCACCGTCGCCGTGCTCGACACCGGTTACGTGGCCCACTCCGACCTCGCCGCCAACGTGGTCGCCGGCTACGACTTCATCAGCAGCTCCACCGCCGCCCGCGACGGCAACGGCCGCGACAGCAACCCGGCCGACCAGGGCGACTGGAGCGCGGCCGGCGAGTGCGGCACCGGCTCCAGGGCCAGCGACTCCTCCTGGCACGGCACCCACGTCGCCGGCACCATCGGCGCGGCGACCAACAACTCCAAGGGTGTCGCCGGCATCGCGTACAACGCCAAGATCCAGCCCGTCCGCGTGCTCGGCAAGTGCGGCGGCGCCACCTCGGACATCGTCGACGCCATCACCTGGGCCTCCGGCGGCACCGTCGCGGGCGTCCCGGCGAACGCCACCCCCGCCAAGGTCATCAACATGAGCCTCGGCGGCTCCGGCGCCTGCACCGCGAGCTACCAGAACGCCATCAACGCGGCCGTCGCCCGCGGCACCACCGTCGTGGTCGCCGCCGGCAACAGCAACGCCGACGCGGCCGGCTTCTCGCCCGCCAGCTGCAACAACGTGATCAACGTCGCCGCCAGCAACCGCACCGGCGACCGCTCCTTCTACTCCAACTACGGCGCGATCATCGACGTCGCCGCCCCGGGCGGTGAGACCCGCCGCGCCACCGACACGCCCGGCACCGTCACCACCCCCGAGAACGGCATCCTCTCCACGCTGAACGCCGGCACCACCACCCCCGGCGCCGAGATCTACAAGCCGTTCCAGGGCACCAGCATGGCCGCCCCGCACGTCGCGGGCCTCGCCGCCCTCCTCGTCGCGGCCAAGCCCTCGCTGACCCCGGCGCAGATCGAGTCGGCGATCAAGACCAACGCCCGCCCGCTGGCCGGCACCTGCACCGGCGGCTGCGGCACCGGCCTCGCCGACGCCACCGCGACCGTCAACGCCGTGACCTCGACCCAGCCCACCCCGGCCTTCGAGAACACCGCGGACTTCGCCATCGGCGACAACGCCACGGTCGAGAGCCCGATCACCGTCTCCGGCGTGACCGGCAACGCCCCGGCCACCCTCAAGGTCGGCGTGAACATCACGCACACCTACACCGGTGACCTGAAGGTCGACCTGGTCGCCCCCGACGGCACCGTCTACACCCTGCACAACCGGGCCGGCGGCAGCGCGGACAACATCAACCAGACCTACACCGTCAACGCCTCCTCCGAGGTCGCGAACGGCACCTGGAAGCTGCGCGTCAACGACAACGCGGGCGGCGACACCGGCAAGATCGACTCCTGGAGCCTCGGCTTCTGACCCGGTTCGCACCGGTCCCGGCGGAGCCCCCCAACTCCGTTCTGACGGGCCGATAGTACGGACCAATCCTGTGCGCTGGCCTGCCGGTACCTCCCGTACCGGCAGGCCGGCGGCGCTTTCCTGTCACCTGACTGAATTCTGCGTCACAATCCGGGTCCGTCGGGGGGCTGACCTCGTATTGTCGCGTCTCACAGGAAGGGCACAGGAGCAGGGGCGCGAAAGGCTGGTGGCTGTGCGTGGCGGCGACGGGGAACGCTGACACCAACGTCGGACACGGCGCACTCATCGAGGCGGTCGACCGGGCGCTGGCCACGCACGGCCGCGCCGTCCTCACGGGAGTCGCCGGTTCGGGAAAGACCGAGGTGGCGCGCGCCGTCGCGGCCGCCGCCGCCCGGCGGCGCGAAACCGTCCTGCGCCTCGCCCCCGAGGCCGTCGACCGGGAGATACCCGAGGCCTCGGCCGCGGCCCTCCTCGCCTCCGTACCCCGCACCGCCCTGGACCGCCTCGCCGGACCGCAGCGCACGGCCGTCGCCCTCCTCCGCCGCGAGGCCGACGCCCCCCGCGCGGGCCGCGACCACGTCGCCCTGCGCCTGGCCGTCGTCGAAGTGCTCCGCACCCTCGCCGCGTCCGGGCCCGTCCTGCTCGTCCTCGACAACGCCCAGTGGCTCGACCCCGAGAGCACCGACCTGCTCCGCTTCGTCCTGCGCCTCACCCCGCCGCGCGTACGGGTCCTCGCCGCCGAATGCGTCCGGGACTCACCCGTCGCCGAATCCCTCTGCGGCCCCGGCACCCCCGTCGTCCACGTCCCCGCCCTCGGCGCCGACGAGGTCGCCGAGCTGCTGCTGCGCCACGGCCTGCCTGCCCGCCTCGCCGGCCGCATCCACCAGGCCAGCGGCGGCAACCCCCGCCTCGCCCTGGCACTGGGCCACTCCCTCGCCGAAGCCGCCGCCGGACAGGGCGGCGGCGCCCACCACGCCGACACCCTGCCCGTCACCGGCCAGGCCCGCGACGTCGCCCGCAGGCTCCTCGCCGCCGCCCCCGGCAGGGCCCGCCCGACCCTGCTCCTCGCCGCGCTCGCCGCCCGCCCCACCACCGCCCTGCTGCGCCGGGCCGGACGCCCCGACGCCGAGGCGGAACTCGCGCAGGCCGAACGGGCCGCGCTGGTCACCGTCGGCGAGGACGGCACCGTCGCCTTCACCGCCGGCGCCCTGCCGACCGCCCTGGCCGCCGACGCCGGCTGGCCCGAGCGGGCCGCCGGGCACGCCGCGCTCGCCGCCGCCGTGGACGACCCCGTCCAGGCCGTACGCCACCGCGCGCTCGCCGTCGACACCCCCGACGCGGACCTCGCCGCCGAGATCACCCGGGCCGCCGACGCCTGCCGCCGCCGGGGCCAGCGGGCCCTGGCCGCCGAACTCGGCCTGCTCGCCGCCGAACGCACCCCCGCCGCCTTCCCGCACGAGGAACTCGCCCGCCTCGTCGGCGCCGCCGAGGACGCCGGCTGGGCCGGCCGCGCCGACCTGGCCCGCCGCGCCACCCGCGCCGTGCTCGCCCGCGACGCCTCGCCCGCCCAGCGGGTGCGGGCCCGGCTCGCGGTGATCGACGCCGCCGGCCAGGCCCTGGCCGACCTCGACGAGACCATCGCCCACGCCGTGGCCGACGCCGCCGGAGACCCCTCCCTCCAGGCCGCCGTCCAGCTGCGGATCGCCTGGAAGCACAACATCGGCGACGGCGACCCGGTCCGCGCCCGCGACGCCGCGGCCGAGGCCGGAGCGCTCGCGAAGGCCGGGGGAGACCAGGTCGCCGAAGCCATGGCCCTGACCGTCCGCGCACGGATGGGCCGCATCCTCGGCGACCCCGACGCCGAGGACATCCTGGCCGAGGCCCTCGCCCTGCCCGCCCCCGAGGTCCCCCTCGGCATGCGCAACGCCCCGCAGTTCCTCGCCGTCCGCCACGCCCTCTTCGACGACCGGCTTGCCGACGCCCACCGCCAGCTCCTCGTCCTGCTGCCCGCCGTCCAGCGCACCGGCTCCGCCGAGGACGTCTTCGAGGTGCTGCGCAGCATGACCGAGGCCGAACTGCGCCGGGGTCACTGCGCCCGGGGCGCGGCCCACGCCCGCCGCGCCCTGGAGCTCACCATCGAAGCGGGCCTCTCACCCGGCCCGGCCTGGTACGTGGCCGCCACCGCCGAGGCCGCCGGCGGCAGCTTCGCCCGCGCCGCCGCCTATGCCCGCCGGGGCATCCGGGCCTCCGAGGAGGAGGGTGACCAGGTGTTCCTCTCCCGGGGGCTGTACGCGCTCGGCTCGGTGGAACTGGCCACCGGGGACGCCGCGAAGGCCGTGGCCACCCTGCGCCGGGTCGCCGCCCTGGAGGAGGCCCAGCAGGTGGTGGACCCCTCCATCCTGCGCTGGCACGGGGAGCTCGCCGAGGCGCTGGTCGCCGCCGACGCCCCGCACGAGGCCGTCGTACTGCTGGACCGGGTCACGCCCGTCGCCCGCTCCCTCGGCCGGACCACCGTGCTCGCGGCGCTGGACCGGGCCCGCGGCCTGTGCCTGTCCGCGCAGGGCGAGCCGGAGCGGGCGGTCGCCCTGCTGGAGGCGACCGCCGAACGGTTCGGCGCCCTCGGACTGCCCCTCGAACACGGCCGTACGCTGCTCGCGCTGGCCCGCGTGGAGCGCCGGCGCCGCCGCCGCGCCCCGGCCCGGGACGCGCTGCGGGCCGCGGCCGAGCTGTTCGAGGCCGCCGGAGCCGCGCCCTGGCTGGAACTCGCCCGGGAGAACGCGCCCGAGAGCTGCGGTCCGCACCCCGGGGTGGAGGCCCTGACCGAGGCGGAGGCCCGGCTCGCGCTCCTCGTCGCCGGGGGTGCCAGCAACCAGGAGGCGGCGGCGAAGCTCTTCCTGAGCGTCAAGACCGTGGAGTCCCGGCTCACCCGGATCTACCAGAAACTGGACGTCCGCTCCCGCGCCCAGCTCGCCACGGCGCTGCGCGGCCAGTGAGCCGGCCCCCGCCCGCCGTCAGCAGCTCAGGTTGTTCCCCGGGGTGACGCCCAGCAGCTGCGTGAAGCTCTGGTACTTGCCGACCCGGCTCTGCACCTGCGCCGGGTTCCCGCCGTTGCACTCCAGGGCCCCGTTGATGGAGCGGATCGTCTCGCCGAAGCCCGCGCCGTTGACCATGGCGGCGTGCGCGGTCATCGTGCCGGGGCCGTTCTGGGTGTTCCAGTACCAGAGCGCCGTCTTCATCGCGACGGCCGGGTCCCGCTCCACCAGGTAGGGGTCGGCGAGGAGGTTGATGCCGAGGGCGTCGCCCGCCGCCTTGTAGTTGAAGTTCCAGCTGAGCTGGATGGGGCCGCGGCCGTAGTACGCGGCCTGGCCGGCGGGGCAGCCGTAGGGCTGGGAGGCGTCGCAGTAGTGCGGGTAGTTGGCGGTGTTCTGCTCCACTATGTGCACCAGCCCGCCGGTCTCGTGCGAGACGTTCGCGAGGAAGGCGGCCGCCTCGCGCCGCTTGACGGTGTCGTCGCCGGTGCCGGCGAACCCGGGGTAGGCGGAGAGCGCCGCCACCAGGCCGTTGTAGGTGTAGAAGGGGTTCCGGTCCGGGAACATCTGGTTGAACTGGGCCTCGCTGACCACGAAGCCGGACGGGTTGCCGGTGCCCGGGTCGGGTTCCTGGCCCCCGCCGCCGCAGGCGCCCTGGTCCGACCAGACGCCCCACTGGCCGGTGGTGCCGGGTGTCTCGCCCTGCGTCCACCACTTGGCCTGCCAGTTGTGGCCGCCGTACGAGGCGCTCGTACCGCCCGTGTAGACGGCGGAGGAGCTCCAGGCGCCGGCGCAGGCGGGCGCCGCGGCGGCGGGGGAGGCGGGCAGGGCGACGGTCAGGCCGAAGGTCACGGCGGCGGCCGCGGCGAGGGAGAGGGCGCGGCGGCGTAGCGTGCGTATCACGTAACTGCTCCTGGAGTGGGGGGAATTGTCGCCGTCATGTGGGGGCGGCGACTACCGCCACTGAACCGAAAGTGGTCTGGACCTGTCAAGGTCTAGACCAGAGTCGTTACGTGGGGCCGGACGTGCCGGAGCGGGGGGGGGGGGGGGGGGGGGCGGCCCCCCCGGGGGGGGGGGGGGGGGGGGGGGGGGGGGGGGGGGCGGGTCGTCGGTTCTTCGAGCCGAGCGGACGTCCGGGGCCGGGGCGGGTTGGTTTTGGTGCACTGGCTGGCGTGCTGGTCTTCGCGCGGAGGT
>NZ_JBIBCI010000004.1:475577-486662 GCF_042901085.1 Streptomyces sp. NPDC012794 | reverse complement strand
TGCTCGAGGAATGGGCCTACCTACGGCCCTACACCTCCAACGACGAACGGACAGCGGCCCTGGCAGACTTCCTCCACACCTACAACCACCACCGCAGCCACACCGCACTGGGCGGCATGCCACCCATCAGCCGCGTGAACAACGCTGCGGGTCAATACACCTAGCCCGCCGCGGGCTCCCGGCGCCAGTCCGCCGCCAGGGCGGGGCCGATCTGGTCGAGGTAGGCCCCGGTCATCCGCCGGATCGCGGACACGCTGGTGTCCTCGCCCTGACCCCAGAGCCGGCCGGTGACCCGCATCACCCCGCAGAACGCGGCCACCGCCACCCGGGGCCGCGGGTCCGCCTCCAGGTCGAGCCCCTCGCGGGCGGCGATCAGCCGGGCGATCTCCTCCTCCAGCTCCGTGGAGCGCCGCAGGTGCACGGCGAGGAGGGCCGGAGTGGACTCGATCAGCTGGTAGCCGCGCATGTAGAGGTCGATGGGCACCACGTCGGAGATGGCCTCCTCGACGGTGTCCCAGGCGGCGAGCACCGCGTTGCGCATGGCCTCCAGCGGGGCCTCGGAGGCCGGCCGGGCCCGTAGCGCGGCGACGAAGTGGGACTCGACCAGGTCCTGGACCGCGAACGCGACCTCCTCCTTGTTGGCGAAGTAGCGGAAGAAGGTGCGCTGGGAGACCTCGACGGCGTCGGTGATCTCGTCGACCGTGGTCCGCTCGTAGCCCTGGGAGAGGAACAGGAGCAGGGCGGCGCGCAGCAGCGCGTCCCGGGTGCGCCGCTTCTTGCGCTCGCGCAGTCCGGCCGCCGGGGCGGGCCGCTGGTCGGTCATCGCCGCGGGGTCCTCTCTGTTCACGGGTGGGACGTCCCTGGGTGGGGCGTGGTTCATGGGGGCGTGTCGATCTGACGCTGAGTAAGCGGTCAGGGTACCTGTGACCGACCTGACAGCTACTGTCGCGTTAAGCTGTTTGTGAAGTGTCAGTCGCTGTCATTAGCCTGATCGCATGACTAGTCAGATCACGCTCGCCAAGGAACCAGGCCCGGCTCCGGCACGTGCCGGACTGCGCGGTCACCCGTGGCTGACCCTCTTCGCCGTGGCGGTCGGGGTCATGATGGTCACCCTCGACGGCACGATCGTCGCCGTCGCCAACCCCGCCATCCAGCAGGACCTCGGCGCCAGCCTGGCCCAGGTCCAGTGGATCACCAACGGTTACCTGCTGGCCCTCGCGGTCTCCCTGATCACCGCCGGCAAGCTCGGCGACCGCTTCGGACACCGGCAGACCTTCCTCATCGGCATCGCCGGCTTCGCCCTCTCCTCGGCGGCCATCGGCCTGTCCACCGGCGTCGGGCTCGTCATCGGCTTCCGCGTCGCGCAGGGCCTCTTCGGCGCCCTGCTGATGCCCGCCGCCCTCGGCCTGCTGCGCGCCACCTTCCCCGCCGAGAAGCTCAACATGGCCATCGGCATCTGGGGCATGGTCATCGGCGCCTCGACCGCCGCCGGCCCCATCGTCGGCGGCCTCCTCGTCGAACACGTCAGCTGGCAGTCCGTCTTCTTCGTCAACGTGCCGGTCGGTGTCGTCGCGCTGCTCCTCGGCCTGTTCATCCTGCTCGACCACCGCGCCGAGAACGCCCCGCGCTCCTTCGACCTGCCGGGCATCGTGCTCCTGTCGGCCGCGATGTTCTCCCTGATCTGGGCGCTGATCAAGGCCGCCGAATGGGGCTGGGGCGACACCAAGACCCTGCTCTTCCTCGGCGCTTCCGTGCTGTGCTTCGTGCTCTTCGCCGTCTGGGAGACCAAGGTCTCCGAGCCGCTGATCCCGCTCGGCATGTTCCGCTCGCTCCCGCTGTCCGCCGGCACCGTGCTGATGGTGCTGATGGCCTTCGCGTTCATGGGCGGCCTGTTCTTCGTCACCTTCTACCTGCAGAACGTGCACGGCATGAGCCCGGTCGACAGCGGCCTGCACCTGCTGCCCCTCACCGGCATGATGATCGTCGGCTCGCCGCTGGCCGGCGCCGCCATCACCAAGGTGGGCCCGCGGGTCCCGCTCGTCGCCGGCATGGCCGCCACCGCCGCCGCCTGCTTCGGGATGGCCCGGCTCACCCCGGACACCGGCACGCTCACCATGTCGCTCTGGTTCGCCCTCCTCGGCCTCGGCCTCGCGCCCGTCATGGTCGGCGCCACCGAGGTCATCGTCGGCAACGCGCCGCTGGAGCTGTCCGGTGTCGCGGGCGGCCTCCAGCAGGCCGCCATGCAGGTCGGCGGAAGCCTCGGCACCGCCGTGCTCGGAGCGGTCATGGCGGCCAAGGTCAGTGACACTTTCGGGGACAACTGGCAGGGCGCCGGGCTGCCCCCGCTCACCCCCGAACAGCTCGACCAGGCCGGCAAGGGGGTCCAGGTCGGCCTCGCCCCGGTCCCGCCCGGCACCCCCGAGGCGGTGGCGCGGACCATCGCCGGCGTCGCGCACGACACCTTCGTGTCCGGCATGAGCACGGCCTTCACCTGCGCCGGGATCGTCGCCGTCCTCGCCGCGATCGTGGCCTGCTTCACCAAGCGCGGGCAGAACGCCGAGGCCGCAGCGGGCGGCGCGGCCCACATCTGAGCAGCCCGCGAACGCGTTACGGACAGGTCAACCCCGCGCCCGCCACAGCCCCGCCGGACGGTTCCGGCGGGGCTGTCGCCTATCCGGGTGGACCCGCCCGCAGCCCCTTCCGCACCACCGTCTGCGCAGGTCAGCGTGGTGTCGACGGAGCACCGGAAACGGTCCGGGGCCCGTCCGTCAAGGAGGAGTTGACCCCGTCATGCGTACGTGGAGCACCGCTCGATCCACCACCCTCGCCGCCGTCCTGCTGGCCGCCGCCACCCTCGTCCCGGGCACCGCCACCGGCGCCCACGCCGCCGGGCCGCCCTGTGCCACCGGGCAGCTGTGCCTGTGGGCGAAACCGGACTTCAAGGGCACCAAGCAGGTCCACGACCTGAGCACCCTCGACATCAACAGCTGCACCGCCCTGCCCGCGGGGCCCGCCTACCAGTCCCTGATCAACCGGACCGGGCGCCCCGTGACCATCTACCAGTCGGCCGAGTGCGCCGAGACGGGGGAGTTCCAGACCTATCCGGGCGACGGGACCTGGCTGCCCCAGTCCGCCTTCCAGATCAAGGCGTTCAAGATCTGGGAACGGTAGCGCCCGCCGGCTCCTCGCGGACGGACCTGGCAGCGGCCGGGGCGGGCACCGCGCCCGGGCCGCCGCCCAGCAGCGCGACCTCGGCGCGCAGTGCCCGTACCTCCGCCTGGAGCTCCAGGACCGCGGCCAGCTGGAGCCGCTCCACCTGGTCGTCCCTTTCGAAGCGGGCGATGAACCAGGCGGCGATGTTGGCGGTCACCACACCGAGCAGGGCGATCCCCGACAGCATCAGCCCGACCGCCAGCACCCGGCCCAGACCCGTGGTGGGGGAGTGGTCCCCGTACCCGACCGTGGTCATCGTGGTGAACGACCACCACACCGCGTCGCCCAGGTTCCTGATGTTCCCGTCGGGGGCGTCGCGCTCCACGCTCAGCACCGCGAGCGAGCCGAACATCAGCAGCCCCACCACGGCCCCGGCCACGTACGTGGTCAGCCGGATCTGCGGCGCCATCCGCGCCCGCCGCCCCACCAGCATCAGGGTGGCCACCAGCCGCAGCAGGCGCAGCGGCTGCACCAGCGGCAGCACCACCGCGGCCAGGTCCAGCCAGTGCGTGCGCACGAAGTGCAGCCGGTCCCGCGCGAGGCCCAGCCGCACGAGGTAGTCGACGGCGAAGGCCCCCCAGACCACCCACTCCGCGTACGCGCACGCCCGGTGCACGGACGGCTCCGCGTCCGGGGCGACGATCGGCACGGCGTACGCCACGGCGAAGGCCACGGCGAGGAGGAGCAGCGGGGTCTGGCTCCGCCGCTCCCACAGCAGCTGGCGGGAGGTTTCCTTCATGCGCAGCATCGTAGGGAACGGGCCGGCGCGGGTGCCCGCCGGATCCACGGCGGGGAGCAGCCGGTCCGGACGGGACACGGGAGAGCCCCGCCCGGCATCCGGACGGGGCTCACCCGGCGGGCCCCCGGTTCGGCGGCCCGCCGCAGGCGTCAGGCGTCGCCGCCGGCCGCGCCCGGGTCGGCGGCCGTCACGTCCAGCAGCTGGTACCGGTCGACGGCCTGCTTCAGCACCGAACGGTCGACCTTGCCCTCACGGGCCAGCTCGGTGAGCGTCGCCAGCACCACCGACTGGGCGTCGATGTGGAAGAAGCGCCGCGCCGCGCCACGCGTGTCGGCGAAGCCGAAGCCGTCCGCGCCGAGCGACGTGTACGTCCCCGGCACCCAGCGCGAGATCTGGTCCGGCACCGCGCGCATCCAGTCCGAGACCGCCACGAACGGCCCCTCCGCGCCCGACAGCTTCCGCGTCACGTACGGAACGCGCTGCTCCTCCTCCGGGTGGAGCAGGTTGTGCTCCTCCGCCTCGACGGCGTCGCGCCGCAGCTCGTTCCAGGAGGTCGCCGACCAGACGTCCGCCCGCACGTTCCACTCGGCGGCCAGGATCCGCTGGGCCTCCAGCGCCCACGGCACCGCCACGCCCGAGGCCATGATCTGCGCGCCGACCGCGCCCGAGGTGCCCTGCGAGACCCGGTGGAGGCCCTTGAGGATGCCGTCCACGTCGACGTCCGCCGGCTCGGCCGGGTGCTGGATCGGCTCGTTGTAGACCGTCAGGTAGTAGAAGACGTCCTCGGCGTCGGGCCCGTACATCCGCCGCAGACCGTCCCTGACGATGTGCGCGATCTCGTACCCGTAGGCCGGGTCGTACGCGACGCAGCCCGGGTTCGTCGACGCCAGCAGCAGGGAGTGGCCGTCGGCGTGCTGGAGGCCCTCACCCGTCAGGGTGGTCCGGCCGGCGGTCGCGCCCAGGACGAAACCGCGCGCCAGCTGGTCGGCCATCTGCCAGAACTGGTCACCGGTGCGCTGGAAACCGAACATCGAGTAGAAGACGTAGACCGGGATCAGCGGCTCGCCGTGCGTCGCGTACGCCGAGCCCGCGGCGATCAGCGAGGCCGTGCAGCCCGCCTCCGAGATGCCGTCGTGCAGCATCTGGCCGGTCGGGGACTCCTTGTAGGCGAGCAGCAGGTCGCGGTCGACCGCCTCGTACTGCTGGCCCAGCGGGTTGTAGATCTTGGCGCTCGGGAAGAAGGCGTCCATGCCGAAGGTGCGGTACTCGTCGGGCGCGATCAGCACGAAGCGCTTGCCGATCTCCTTGTCCCGCATCAGGTCCTTCAGGATGCGGACGAAGGCCATCGTGGTGGCGATCGACTGCTGCCCCGAGCCCTTCTTGGCCGCCGCGTACGCCTTCTCGTCCGGCAGCTGCAGCGGCTTGGCGCGCACCACCCGGGTCGGCACGTAGCCGCCCAGGGCGCTGCGCTGGTCGTGCATGTACTGGATCTCGGGCGAATTGCGGCCCGGGTGGTAGTACGGCGGGGCGCCGTTCTCCAGCTGGGCGTCCGTGATCGGGATGTGCAGGCGGTCGCGGAAGCGCTTGAGGTCGTCGACCGTCAGCTTCTTCATCTGGTGCGTGGCGTTGCGGCCCTCGAAGTTCGGGCCCAGCGTCCAGCCCTTGACCGTCTGCGCCAGGATGACCGTCGGCTGGCCCTTGTGGGCCTTGGCCGCCGCGTAGGCGGCGTACACCTTCTTGTGGTCGTGGCCGCCGCGGCCCAGGTGCTGGATCTGCTGGTCGGTCATGTTCTCGACCATCGCGCGCAGCCGCTGGTCCCCGCCGAAGAAGTGCTCGCGGATGTACGCGCCCGACTCGGTGGCGTACGTCTGGAACTGCCCGTCGGGAGTGGAGTTCATCTTGTTGACCAGGATGCCGTCGCGGTCCTGCGCCAGCAGCGGGTCCCAGGAGCGGTCCCAGATCAGCTTGATGACGTTCCAGCCGGCACCGCGGAAGATCGACTCCAGCTCCTGGATGATCTTCCCGTTGCCGCGCACCGGGCCGTCGAGGCGCTGGAGGTTGCAGTTGACGACGAAGGTCAGGTTGTCGAGGCCCTCACGGGCCGCGATCGACAACTGGCCCAGCGACTCCGGCTCGTCCATCTCGCCGTCGCCGAGGTACGCCCAAACGTGGGACTTGGAGGTGTCCGCGATCCCGCGCGCCTCCATGTACCGGTTCATCCGGGCCTGGTAGATCGCCCCCAGCGGGCCGAGGCCCATCGAGACGGTCGGGAACTCCCAGAAGTCCGGCATCAGCCGCGGGTGCGGGTAGCTGGACAGGCCGTGCGGAGCCTTCGACTTCTCCTGCCGGAACGCGTCGAGCTGCTGCTCGGAGAGCCGGTCCAGGAGGTAGGCGCGGGCATAGATGCCCGGGGAGGCATGGCCCTGGAAGAAGATCTGGTCGCCGCCGTCGCCCTCGTCCTTGCCCCGGAAGAAGTGGTTGAAGCCCACGTCGTAGAGGGAGGCGGAGGAGGCGAAGGTGGCGATGTGGCCGCCGACGCCGATCCCGGGGCGCTGGGCGCGCGAGACCATGACCGCGGCGTTCCAGCGGGTGGCGTTGAGGACCTTGCGCTCGATCTCCTCGTTGCCGGGGAAGAACGGCTCGTCCTTGGTGGCGATGGTGTTGACGTAGTCCGTGCTGCGCATCTCCGGCACGGCCACGCGCTTCTCACGGGCACGCTCGATGAGCCGCAGCATCAGGTAGCGGGCGCGCTCGCGGCCCCGCTCGTCGACGGCGGCGTCCAGGGAGTCGAGCCACTCCTGCGTCTCCTCCGGATCGAAGTCCGGGACCTGGCTCGGAAGACCGCCAATGATGATCGGGTTGCGATCGGATGCGGAAGCCACGCTGTTCCTTCGCTGTCGGGGGAGTCGTGCCTTGGGTCGCCGCCTCCCATGGTCTTACGCCCGGCCGAAATCTTCACCTCTACCACTGGGTAACACCTGGAGCGGCGAAGGAGCGGCCCGGCGGGCCCTGGGCGGAGCCGGGCCAAATCGCAACCATACGCCCAGGCCGATCACCGGGTTCGCAAAGACGTTCGCCCTTCAAACAGAGAGGAAAGTCCTCATGCGGTGCCGAATGAGCTGGAATGGTGTGGGATGAATCACCGGTGGTCCACCGGGGAAGCCTGAAAGTTGCGGCGAGACGGCCGCAATCGTCACCGTTTCGACGGTCTCCGCGGCCGGGTACTTGCGCGATCCGCCGCGCCCGTGTGGACTACGCCCAATGCTGCGCGTACGCGCGCCGCCGAAAGACATTCACCGAACATGAGCAGGAGGCACCCCGTGAGCGCGACCGCGGACCACGCGGAGAGCCTGGCCGCCCGGCTGGGTTTCCAGTCCGAACAGGTGGTCCAGGAGATCGGCTACGACGAGGACGTCGATCAGGAATTCCGTGACGCCGTCGAGAGTCTCGTCAGCGAGCTCGCCGACGAGGACTACGACGACGTCGCCGACGCGGTGCTGTTGTGGTTCCGCGACGAGGACGGCGATCTGACGGACGCCCTGGTCGACGCGACCGAGCTGGTCGAGGACGGCGCACTGATCCTGCTGCTGACCCCCAAGACGGGCCGTGACGGCTACGTCGAGGCCAGCGACATCAGCGAGGCCGCCGAGACGGCCGGCCTCTCGCTTGCCAAGGGCGGGCCCATCGGCAAGGAGTGGACCTCCACCAAGCTGGTGACGCCGAAAGCCGCCAAGGCCAAGCGCTGATCTGCGCCCCGCAGCCAAGCGGAAGAGCACACCCCGCCGACCGGGAGCACCCCGGCCGGCGGGGTGTGCGCGTTCCGGCGGGGTCGTGCGCGGCACCTCCGGCGCGTCGGCCCGGCGTGGTCCGCGGCGACGGGCCGTAGGCTGGGCCTCACCCGAACGGCCCCGTGCGGGGACGCAGGAATACGAAGGGATGCGAGAGATGGCGATCGAGGTCGGACACAAGGCCCCGGACTTCGAGCTCAAGGACAATCACGGCGCCACCGTGCGGCTCTCCGACTTCCGCGGCGAGAAGGCCGTGGTGCTGCTCTTCTACCCCTTCGCCTTCACCGGCGTCTGCACGGGCGAGCTGTGCGAGCTGCGCGACCAGCTGCCCCGTTTCCAGAACGACGACGTGCAGCTGCTCGCCGTCTCCAACGACTCGGTCCCCACCCTGCGCGTCTTCGCGGAGCAGGAGGGCCTGGACTACCCGCTGCTGTCCGACTTCTGGCCGCACGGCGAGACCTCCCGCGCCTATGGCGTCTTCGACGAGGACAAGGGCTGCGCGGTCCGCGGCACCTTCGTCATCGACAAGGACGGCATCGTGCGCTGGACCGTCGTCAACGGGCTGCCCGACGCGCGCGACCTGAACGAGTACATCAAGGCCCTCGACAGCCTCTGACGGCTCCCGCACCGGAACCGGCCCGGCGGCCGGTTCCGTACGAAAACCGCCTGCGGGCGGGAACCCGTCACTAGGATCGGAACGTTGATCCGGTAGAACGCACGACGGGGCCCCGCCCCACACACATACCAATGGAGGACCCGTGGGAGTCAGCCTCAGCAAGGGCGGCAACGTCTCGCTGACCAAGGCCGCGCCTAACCTGACGGCGGTCATCGTCGGTCTGGGCTGGGACGCTCGCACCACCACCGGTGTCGACTTCGACCTCGACGCCAGCGCGATCCTGACCAACGACCAGGGCAAGGTCGCCAACGACTCGAACTTCGTGTTCTTCAACAACCTGAAGAGCCCGGACGGGTCCGTCGAGCACACCGGTGACAACACCACCGGTGAGGGAGAGGGCGACGACGAGGCCATCAAGGTCAACCTCGCCGGCGTCCCGGCCGATGTCGCCAAGATCGTCTTCCCCGTCTCGATCTACGAGGCCGAGAGCCGCCAGCAGAGCTTCGGCCAGGTCCGCAACGCCTACATCCGCGTCGTGAACCAGGCCGACAACACCGAGCTCGCCCGCTACGACCTCTCCGAGGACGCCTCGACCGAGACCGCCATGGTCTTCGGCGAGCTGTACCGCAACGGCGCCGAGTGGAAGTTCCGCGCCATCGGCCAGGGCTACGCCTCGGGCCTGCGCGGCATCGCGCAGGACTTCGGCGTCAACGTCTGAGCCGAAATCGAGAGCAAGTTCGTCCGTCCGGCGCCGTGCACCTCTGTGTACGGCGCCGGACCGGCTTTGCCACCATGAGCGGGTGGCTCGGCCACCACCACCACGTCGTACGGGGAGGACACATCATGGGCGTCACACTCGCCAAGGGGGGCAACGTCTCCCTCTCCAAGGCCGCACCGAACCTCACCCGGGTTCTGATCGGTCTCGGATGGGACGCGCGCTCGACCACGGGGGCGGACTTCGACCTCGACGCCAGCGCACTGCTGTGCAACAGCGGCCGGGTGCTGGGGGACGAGTACTTTGTCTTCTACAACAACCTCAAGAGCCCCGAGGGCTCCGTCGAACACACCGGGGACAACCTCACCGGCGAGGGTGACGGCGACGACGAGTCGATCATCATCGACCTCACGAAGGTGCCCGCCCAGGTCGACAAGATCGTCTTCCCGGTCTCGATCCACGAGGCGGACGCCCGCCGCCAGAGCTTCGGCCAGGTGAGCAACGCCTTCATCCGCGTGGTGAACATGGCCGACGACCAGGAACTGGCCCGCTACGACCTGACCGAGGACGCCTCCAGCGAGACGGCGATGATCTTCGGCGAGGTCTACCGTTACGGCGGAGAATGGAAGTTCCGCGCGGTAGGACAGGGGTACGCGTCGGGGCTGCGGGGCATCGCTCTAGACTTCGGGGTCAACGTTTCGTAAAGCCGTACAACACGATGGGGTGCCAGTGGTTCTCAAAACCTTCGGCTGGTCGTTCGCAGTCACTGCGCTCGGTCTGGTCGCAGCGGTGTTCTACGGGGGGTGGACCGCTTTTGGGATCGTGGCGATCCTGTCGATCCTCGAGATCTCGCTGTCTTTCGACAACGCGGTGGTCAACGCCGGAATCCTGAAGAAGATGAATGCCTTCTGGCAGAAGATCTTCCTCACCATCGGCGTCCTCATCGCCGTGTTCGGCATGCGCCTGGTCTTCCCCGTGGTCATCGTGGCGATCAGCGCCAAGGTCGGCCCCATCGAGGCCGTCGATCTGGCGATGACCGACAAGGACATGTACAAGCAGCTGGTCACGGACGCCCACCCGTCCATCGCCGCCTTCGGCGGCATGTTCCTGCTGATGATCTTCCTCGACTTCATCTTCGAGGACCGTGACATCAAGTGGCTCGCCTGGATCGAGCGCCCGCTCGCCAAGCTGGGCAGGATCGACATGCTGTCCGCGTGCATCGCGCTGATCGTCCTGGTCATCACCTCGATGACCTTCGCCGCCAACGCCCACCAGCACGGCGGCACCCATGTGGACAAGGCGCAGACGGTCCTGATCTCCGGAGTCCTCGGCCTGATCACGTACATGGTCGTCGGCGGTCTCTCCGGATACTTCGAGAACAAGCTCGAGGAAGAGGAAGAGGCCGAGCACGAGGCGGAGGAAGCGGCCAAGAAGAGCGGCAAGCCCGTCTCGGCCGTCGCCATGGCCGGCAAGGCCGCGTTCTTCATGTTCCTCTACCTCGAGGTCCTCGACGCCTCCTTCTCCTTCGACGGCGTCATCGGCGCCTTCGCCATCACCAACGACATCGTGCTCATGGCCCTCGGCCTCGGCATCGGTGCCATGTACGTCCGGTCGCTCACGGTCTACCTGGTCCGCCAGGGCACCCTCGACGACTACGTCTACCTGGAGCACGGCGCGCACTACGCGATCGGCGCCCTCGCCGTGATCCTGCTCGTCACCATCCAGTACGAGATCCACGAGGTCATCACCGGCCTCGTCGGCGTCCTGCTCATCGCCTGGTCCTTCTGGTCCTCCGTACGCCGCAACAAGCGGCTGGCGGCCGAGGGCGGCGACAGCGCCGCGGAGGTCGGCGCCGGGGTGTGACCCGGCGCTGATTGCGGAACGCTTCCGGTAGCGACGGGGCGGGGGGGGGGGGGGCCCCGGCCCCCCCGCCCCCCCCCCCCCCGGGGGGCCCCCCCCCCCCCCGGGGGGGGGGGTGGGGGGGGGGGTGGGGGGGGGTGGGGGGGGGGGCCCC
>NZ_JBIBCI010000004.1:0-475567 GCF_042901085.1 Streptomyces sp. NPDC012794 | reverse complement strand
GGGCCCCCGGGGGCGGGGGGGGCCGGGCGGGGGGGCGGGTGGCCCCGGGGGGGGGGGGGGGGGGGGGGGGTTGGGCGCGGGGGGGGGGGGGGGGGGGGGGGCCCCCGGGCCCCCCCCCCCCCCCCCCCCCCCCCCCCCGCCGCATTTCCGCACCGACCGACCCGGGGGGTTGGAACACATGGGGTTCTTCGACGGGATCAGGGGCGCTCGCGCCATGGGCTTCGACTCGGGCAACGCCTCGTCGAACGCCATCGAGCTGACCAAACGGCACCCGACGGTGTCGCTCACCAAACAGCAGGCCGTCCACGGCAACATGCGCGTGAACCTCTCCTGGCGGATGCGCACCTCCGACTTCGGCGGCCGCTCCGGCCAGAGCGGCCAGCTCTTCCGGCATCCGTTCAAACTCTTCAAACCGGACATCGTGCAGGCCCACACCCAGGGCATGGTCAACGTGGACCTGGACATGGGCTGCCTCTACGAGCTGACCGACGGCACCCGGGGCGCCGTACAGCCCCTGGGCAACCTGCTCGGCGACCTCAACGACCCGCCGTACGTGAAGCTCAGCGGCGACGACCGGTTCGGTTCGGGCTCGGGGGAGACCCTGTACATCAACCTCGACCACGCCGCAGAGATCAAACGGCTGCTCGTCTTCGTCTACATCTACGACCAGACCCCGGCCTTCGACCGGACCCACGCCCTGGTCACCCTCTATCCGACCGCCGGACCCAGGATCGAGATCCCGCTGGACGAGCGGCACCCGCAGGCCCGCTCCTGCGCGGTCCTCTCCCTGGAGAACGTCAAGGGGGAGCTGCTCGTCCGCCGCGAGGTGAAGTTCGTGTACGGGTTCCAGGCCGAGCTGGACCGGCTGTACGGCTGGGGGCTCCAGTGGGGCCGGGGCTACAAGAGCACCAAGGCCTGAGCGCGGGGGCCGCGCGGCCCCGCCCGGCGCCCGTCCGGTCAGCGCCGGATGAACTGCGGACCCTGCACCGGCAGCCGGAAGGACGGGTCGCCGCCCGGAGCCGGCACCGGGGCGGGGGACACCGGCTGCGGGTAGCCGTAGGCCGGCGGGGCGGCCGGCGGGGCCTGCGTGACCGGCGCCGGCACCGGAGGGCGCATGGGGGCGGTCTGCTCCGACCCCGGGGCGGGGGCGGTGGCGGGGGCCGCCTCCGCGGCGGAGCCGGCCGCCTCGGCTGCGTTCTCGTCGACGGAGATGCCGTGGTCGGTGGCCAGCCCCACCAGGCCGTCGGAGTAGCCCTCGCCCAGGGCGCGGAACTTCCACGTCTCGCCCCGGCGGTACAGCTCCCCGCAGATCAGCGCCGTCTCGGCGCCGGTCTCCGGGCGGACGTCGAAGTGGGCCAGCGGCTCGGGAGCGCCGCCCGGGGTGGCGTCGTACAGTTGGATGCGCAGGTCGCGGACCTGCTCGAAGGGCACGTCCTCGGCGGATGCCACCACCAGGATCCGGTCCACGGCCGGGGGAACGGCACGCAGGTCCGCCTGGACGGCGTCGGTGACCCCGTTGCCCACCTGCTTCTTGCCCAGGCGCCACACGGACCCCGAGGGGTGCCGGGGCTGGTTGTAGAACACGAAGTCCTCGTCCGAGCGCACGCGCCCGTCCGCCCCCACGAGCAGCGCGGAGGCGTCCACGTCCGGCACCTCGGGTCCGGTGGTCCAGCGCAGTACCGCCCGTACCGCCGTGGCGGCCACCGGGATGTTGGAGCCCTTCTGCATCGCGTGCGTCATGCCCGTCATCCTGCCCTCCCGGGGCCGACCGGGACAATGCGGCCCCCCGTAGGGCCTTGTCCCGAGAGCGGGGGCTGGGCATGGTGCGAGAGGGTTACCTGAACTTCATGTGCTTGAGGAACTCTTGACTCGCGTTCGTACGTACTATTACCGGCCACGCCAGTTGGGCCGCCGAGGCAGTACGGGGGAAGCACATGCGTCACTTCGGGCACATATCGCCCACCGTCCGCAAGGACCTCTTCCACCAGGAGCCGGCCGAGTTCACCCTGGCCTCCCCGGCCCGCATCCTGGCCGCCGCCCTCGGAGCGACCCTCTACAGCCCCGCCACCCGGCCGAAGCTGGCCGAGGACATCCGCAAGCAGGCCGGCCGGGGCGTCGTTTCCATGGTGCTCTGCCTGGAGGATTCCATCAGCGACGCCGACGTGGTGGACGGCGAGGAGAACCTCGTCCGGCAGTTCGCGGCCCTCGACCCCGAGGGGGCGGGCCCCGCCGGGCTGCCGCTCCTCTTCATCCGCGTCCGCACCCCCGAGCAGATACCCGATCTCGTCCGGCGGCTCGGCCGCTCGGTGCACAACCTGGCCGGATTCGTACTACCCAAATTCACCGAAAGCCGTGGAACGGCCTTCCTCGACGCCGTCGCCCACGCCGAGGCGGCCGCCGGACTGCCCCGGCTGTACGCCATGCCGGTCCTGGAGACCCCCGACCTCCTCCACCTCGAAACCCGGGTCGAGGCCCTCGCCGGCATCTCGCGCACCGTCAACCGCTACCGCGAGCGGGTCCTCGCCCTGCGCCTGGGCGTCACCGACTTCTGCTCCCTCTACGGACTGCGCCGCACCCCCGACATGACCGCCTACGACGTCCAGATCGTCGCCGGGGTCATCGCCGACGTCGTCAACGTCCTCAGCCGCGCCGACGGCACCGGCTTCACCGTCACCGGCCCCGTCTGGGAGTACTTCCGCAGCCAGCAGCGCCTCTTCAAGCCGCAGCTGCGCCGCAGCCCCTTCCTCGAGGAGGGCGTGGAGGAACTGCGCACCGCCCTGATCGAACACGACCTCGACGGGCTGCTGCGCGAGATCGAGCTCGACCGCGCCAACGGGCTGCTCGGCAAGACCTGCATCCACCCGGCCCACGTCACGCCGGTGCACGCGCTGTCGGTGGTCTCCCACGAGGAGTTCAGCGACGCCCAGGACATCCTGCGCCCCGAGCGCGGGGGCGGCGGCGTGATGCGCTCCGCCTACACGAACAAGATGAACGAGGTGAAGCCCCACCGGGCCTGGGCCGAGCGCACCATGCTGCGCGCCGAGGTCTTCGGTGTGGCGAAGGAGGAGGTCGGCTTCGTCGACCTCCTGACGGCCGGGCTCCAGGTGTGAGCCGGCCGGCCATGACGAGGAAGGGCAAGACGATCGACACGGTGTGGTCGGGAACCTGGGTCGCCGAGCGGCTGGGCGTGGACCTGAGCCAAGCCTCCGGCGAGACATCGCCGCGGCTGAAGGAGCTGCTCGGGCTGGCCCTGAGGCACAATCCCAAGCGGGCGCACCTGCTCGTCTCGCAGGTCCTGGGCAAACACGTCCCGCAGTCCCCCGAAGCCGTGTACACCGCCGGCCACGGGCTGGGCGTACGGGTCCGCGAGCTGCTCGGGGACTCCGCCGCCGCCGCGGTGGTCCTCGGCTACGCCGAAACCGCCACCGGCCTCGGCCACTGCGTCGCCGACGGCCTGGGCTCCGCCCCCTACCTGCACTCCACGCGCCGCCCGGTGCCCGGGCTGCGGCCCGCCGGCGGGTTCGAGGAGGCCCACTCGCACGCCACCTCGCACCTCCTGCTGCCCGAGGACCCCGCCCTGCTGGCCGGGCAGGGGCCGCTGGTCCTCGTCGACGACGAGTTCTCCACCGGCAACACCGTCCTGAACACCATCCGCGACCTCCACGCCCGCCACCCCCGCGCGCACTACGTGGTCGTCGCCCTCGTCGACATGCGCTCGGCCGCCGACCGAGACCGCCTCACCGCCTTCGCCGCCGAGCTCGGCGCGCAGGTCGACCTGATCGCCCTGGCGTCCGGGACGGTCTCCCTCCCGGACGGGGTCCTGGCCAAGGGGCGGGCCCTGGTCGAGGAGCACGAGGCCGCCGGCGCCGATGGTGACGCCGTCGCCGATGCCGGGGCGGGTCCGGGGGCCCCGCCCACGGTCACCCGGGTCCGGCTCGGCTGGCCCGCGGGGCTGCCGGACGGCGGACGGCACGGCTTCACCCCCGCGCACCGCGAGACGCTGGAGGCCGCCCTGCCGGGCATGGCCGCGCGGCTCGCCGGCGCGCTGGGCGAGCGGCCCGGGAGGGTCCTCGTACTCGGCAACGAGGAGCTGATGTACGCGCCGCTGCGCCTCGCGCGGGCCCTGGAGGAATCCGGCGCGGCCCGCGAGGTGCGGTTCTCCACCACCACCCGCTCGCCCGTGCTCGCCGTGGACGACCCCGGCTACGCGATCCGGACCCGGCTGGTCTTCCCGGCCCACGACGACCCCGCCGACGGGCCCGGGGACCGCTACGCCTACAACGTCGCCGGGGCCGGCTTCGACACCGTCGTCGCCGTCGTCGACTCCGCCGGGGACACGCCCCGGCTCCACGCGGGACTGCTCGCCCGGCTCGCCCCGCACACCGGCCGGGTCGTCCTGGCCGTCGTCCCGTCCTACGTCCCCGACCGGCAGGAGCCGACCGTGACCGAGCCGCCGCTGCCCGAACCGCTGCGGGGGCCGGCCTTCTCCTCGTACGCCCCCGAGGACGTCGGCTGGCTCCTCCAGGACCTCTCCGGCGTGCGGCTGGAGGCCCCGACCGAGGAACGCGAGGAGGCCATCCAGGCGGGCGGCGCCCACTACGCGGAGTCCCTGCCCGTCGAGTACCAGCCCTCGCCGCAGTACCAGGAGCTGTACCGCAACGCCCTGGACGCCTCGGCGGCGCGCATCGCCCGTGCCGTCGGCACCGTCACCGAGACCGTGCTCGCCGAGCGATCCCCCTCGCCCGTGCTGGTCTCCCTGGCGCGCGCCGGGACCCCCGTCGGCGTGCTGATGCGCCGCTGGGCCCGTGCCCGGCACGGCCTGGACCTGCCGCACTACGCCGTCTCCATCGTGCGCGGCCGCGGCATCGACGCCAACGCCCTGCGCTGGCTCGCCGCCCACCACGACCCGGCCGACGTCGTCTTCGTCGACGGCTGGACCGGCAAGGGCGCCATCACCCGCGAGCTGCGGGAGGCCCTGACCGGCTTCGAAGGCTTCAACCCGGAAATCGTCGTCCTCGCCGACCCCGGGTCCTGCGTGGACACGTACGGCACCCGCGAGGACTTCCTGATCCCCTCCGCCTGCCTGAATTCCACCGTTTCCGGACTCGTCTCGCGTACGGTGCTCAGGTCCGACCTGGTCGGGCCCCGAGACTTCCACGGCGCGAAGTTCTACCGGGAGCTGGCCGGAGCCGACGTCTCCGCCGCCTTCGTCGACACCGTGGCCGCCCGCTTCGACGAGGTCGCCGACACGGTCGCCGCCGAGGTCAAGGAGCTCCTCGCCGCCGACCGCACCCCGACCTGGGCGGGCTGGGCGGCGGTGGAACGGATCAGCGAGGAGTACGGCATCCACGACGTGAACCTGGTCAAGCCGGGCGTCGGCGAGACGACCCGGGTGCTGCTGCGCCGCGTGCCGTGGAAGATCCTGGCCCAGCGCGGGGCCGGCTCCGACCTGGACCACGTACGCCTGCTCGCCGAGCAGCGCGGCGTGCCGGTCGAGGAGGTCGACGACCTGCCCTACATGTGCGTGGGACTGATCCACCCGCGCTTCACGCGCGGCGCCACGGGCGCCGACGGAAAGGCTGTGGCCTCCAAGTGACCGTCCTCGTAGCCAGTGACCTCGACCGTACGCTCATCTACTCGTCGGCCGCCCTCGCCCTGACCATGCCCGACCCCGAGGCCCCCCGGCTGCTGTGCGTCGAGGTGCACGAGAGCAGGCCGCTGTCCTACATGACGGAGACGGCGGCGGCGCTGCTCGCCGGGCTGGCCGCCGACCCGGCGGCGGTGTTCGTCCCGACCACCACCCGCACGCGCAAGCAGTACCAGCGGATTCGCTTCCCCGGCCCGGCGGCCCGGTACGCGATCTGCGCCAACGGCGGCCAGCTGCTGGTGGACGGCGTCCCGGACCGGGACTGGCGGCGCGCGGTGGCCGCACGCCTCGCGGCGGAATGCGCCCCGCTGGAGGAGGTGCACCAGCACCTCCTGGCCGTGTCCGACCCGGTGTGGCTGCGCAAGACGCGCGTGGCGGAGGACCTCTTCGCGTACCTGGTCGTCGAGCGGGCGCTGGTGCCCGAGGAGTGGCTCAAGGCCCTGACGGAGTGGTGCGGGGCGCGCGGCTGGACGGTCTCGCTCCAGGGCCGCAAGATCTACGCCGTCCCGCGGCCGCTGACCAAGAGCGCCGCCATGCGGGAGATCGCCCGCCGCACGGGCGCCTCCACCACCCTCGCCGCCGGCGACTCGCTGCTGGACGCCGACCTGCTGCTGGCGGCCGACCGGGCCTGGCGGCCGGGGCACGGGGAGCTGGCCGACGCGGGCTGGACCGCGCCCACGGTGACGGCCCTGAGCGCGGCCGGAGTCGTGGCGGGTGAGCAGATCGTCCGGGAATTCGGCCGGGCGGTTGCGACACTGACCGCATGACCAAGGGCAACAGCACCAAGATCACTGACGAGCTCTACCAGTACGTCCTGGCCCACAACCCCCCGCTGGACGAGGTCCAGCGGGGGCTGGTCAGGACCACCTGGGAGAAGTTCCCCGAGTCGGCCGGCATGCAGTCGGCGGAGGAACAGGGACCGCTGCTGGCCTTCCTGGTCCGGCTGACCGGAGCCCGCCACATCGTGGAGGTCGGCACCTTCACCGGCTTCTCCGCCCTGTCCTTGGCCCAGGCCCTCCCCGCCGACGGGCGCCTGATCACCTGTGACGTGTCGCAGGAGTGGACCGCGTACGCCCGCGAGGCGTGGCGGGCGGCGGGCGTCGCCGACCGGATCGAGCTGCGCATCGCCCCCGCGCTGGAGACCCTGCGCGCCATGCCGGCGAAGCCGCACATCGACATGGCGTACGTCGACGCCGACAAGGAGAACCAGATCCTCTACTGGGAGGAGCTGGTGCCGAGGCTGTGCCCGGGCGGGCTGATCGTCACCGACAACACCCTGTTCCACGGCACGGTGCTCGACGAGTCACCCACCGGCCGGGGGGCGAGCGTCCGCGCGTTCAACGAGCACGCCATGGCCGACACCCGCATGGAGTCCGTCCTGCTGGCGATCTCCGACGGCCTGACCCTCTCGCGCAAGCGCTGAGCCCGCCCCGGGGGCGTCAGCAGCAGCCGCCCCCACCGCAGCAGCCGCCCCCGCCGGCCGGCGCGGGAGCACTGCTGGTCCCGCCGACGGCGACGGCGGAGAGCAGCTTGACGGTGTCGGCGTGCCCGGCAGGGCAGTCGGCGGGCGCGGACGACTCGGCCATCGGCCGGCTGACCTCAAAGGTGTCGTCGCAGGTCCGGCAGCGGTATTCGTAACGAGGCATGAGCACAGGCTACGCAGTGCCGCGGCCGGACCGGAATCCCTCGCGGACCCGCTGCTCGCGCGCCGCCTGATCGGGGTGGCGGGCGCGCCAGTACGGATTGTCGTGCGGCAGGGCGCTGCCGACCCGCCCGTACATCCCGAACCACATCAGCATCACGCCGACGACGAAGCTGAACAGCACGTTCTGGATCCGGAACGCCAGGAAGTTCAGGCTGGAGTCCAGCAGGGCCAGGTTGATGAAGCCGCTCGCGATGAAAGCCAGCCCGAGCACGATGTTCAGGGTGGAGGCGAAGGTTCCGCCGATCACCATCCCGGCGAACAGCAGCGCGCCGATGCAGATCGACAGGACGCTCAGCGCGCCGTTGGTGTTCAGGGCCAGCACCGTGTCGCCACCGGTGTCGAAGAAGCCGATCCGGTCGATCAGCCCGAGGATCCCGAAGGCGATCAGCAGCAGGCCGGTCAGGCCCGCACCGACCCGGTAGACCTTGCTGAGCTTGTGGTCGGCGGGCAGGTGCTCGTCGAGCCGGGCGTTGACGGGGTGCAGCAGGCGCTCCACCAGACGCGGGCCCCGAGGCCCGGGCGGCGGCCCGTACGGCTCGTGGGGCACGTAGGGCGCGTAGTGCTCGTGGGGCTCCGTGCACCCGTACGCCGCGTGCGCCGCATAGGGCTCGTGACGCACGGGGGGTAGGGGCGGCGGCGCGTAGCGGGTGCGGGGCCGGTGGAACATGCGGGCGGCCATAACGCCCTCCTCTGCTCCGTTCCAGCATCCGCCGCCGCCCCCGCCCGGACAACCGCGGGGGTCATGGGCCCGGCTGGTGGCGCTTCCGCCGGCTGTTCTGGCGCGCACCCGGACGTGCTGCCCCGTCCGCAACCCGGGGGCAACCGCGGCCGCGGGCCCGGTGTCCGCCCTGCAGACCGCCGCCCGCCCCGGGCAACCACGGATGCTCCTGAGCACGAGCGGCACGAGCCCGGCGTGTGCACCCGCCGCGCCGCCGCCCTCCACGGCCCGTCGCCCACCGTCCGCCGGCCCGGCCGGCGGCGGGCTACCCGGTCCCGCGCTGGTCGCGGATGTCCGACACCACCCGGCCCACCGCCACCCGGACCTGCTCCATCTCCTGCAGGAAGTGCCAGTAGTCCGGGTGCCGGCCCTCAAGCCCGGCCAGCGCCCGCTCCATCCGTGCCACCGCCTCGTCCAGCGGGCGCGCGTGCCGCGGATCGGGCACGCTCCGGCCGGCCATCGCCAGCCGCTGCGCGTCCCGGATCGCGAACCGGGTCCGCTCCGCCTCCGCCTTGGGATCCCGCGCCACCGCCTCCAGCCGCGTGAGCCGGTCCTGCGCGGCCGACACCGCCTCGTCGGTGGCGTCCAGCGCGGCCCGTACCGCCCCGACCAGTGCCGATACGTCGGCCCAGCGCTGTTCCTCCCGCGCCCGGGCGGCCTCCCCGAGCCGGTCCTCGGCCCGCGCGACATCGCGTACCGCCTGATCGGGGACGTGCTGGAGGTCCTGCCAGCAGGCCGCGCTGAAGCGGCGCCTCAGCTCGCTGAGCACCGGATCCACGCGGTCCGCCCGGTTGCGCAGCGCCTGCGCCCGGGTCCGCAGGCTCACCAGCCGCCGGTCGATCTCCGCGGCCCGCTCCGGCAGCCGCACCGCCTCCGCCCGTACGGTCTCCGCGTCCCGCAGGATCCGGTCGGCACGCTGCACGGTCTCCTGCACCCCGTGCCGTGCCGCCCCCTGGTTCAGCTTCGTCAGCTCCGGCCCCAGCGCCGCCAGCCGCGCCGCGAGGTCGTCGGCCCGCATCCCCTGGGCCCGTACCGCGTCCAGCGCGTCACTCGCCGCCAGCAGCGCCGCCTTCGCACGCTCCCGCGCGGGCGCGACGCGGGCCAGCTGCGTCTCCGCCTTGTCCAGCAGCGGCTGCAGCCCCTGCGCGAACCGCTCCAGCTCCCCCTTGACCCGCACCAGCTCGTCCCGCGCCCGGGTCAGCAGCTGCCGCGCCTGGTGCGCGGCGGCGCCCTCCAGGTCGACCCGGTCCAGGTCGTGCGCGTCGACGGCCTCGATGTACGCGCGGCTCACCTCGTCGATCCGCCGCCCGAGCGCGGCGAACCCCTCGGTGGCCTGCCGCGCCGCGGGAGACCCGTCGGCGGCGGCGATGGTCTCGATGGAGATCCGCAGATCCCGCTGCGCGGTGTCCAGCTCGTAGAACGCGGCCGCCGCGGCGTCCTTCGCCGCCTGCGCATCCGCCCGCCGACTCTCGTCCCGCCCACCGAACCACCGCCGGGATGCCGTCGTCACAATCCCTCTCCCGTGCCGCGTCCGCCCATGCCCCGGTCCATTCTCCCCCACGGGAACGGGATTGCGTGGGGGGTCCGCCCTGCATGTAGGCTGTCCACTCGTCCACGGGTGTGTAGCTCAGGGGTAGAGCGCTGCTCTTACAAAGCAGATGTCGGCGGTTCGAAACCGTCCACGCCCACACGCGACGAAGACCCCCCGCCGGTCACGGCGGGGGGTCTTCTGTGTGTCTGGGGTTCAGGCGTTGGGGCGCTTGCCGTGGTTGGCCTTCTTCTTCTTGCGGGCGCGCTTCTTGTTTCCTCGCTTGGCCATGGTGTGGCTCCCTCGGGGTCCCTGGTGCCGAACGATCCGGGCGTTCGTCAGTCTAGGTTCCGGGCCGGTTTCCCGCGCGGTGACGCGGGGATCTGGAAGGTGTGGCTGGGGGAGCGGAGTGGGTCTGGGTCGCGGGGCTCGGGGTGGTGGGGCTCGGGCTGCTGGTGGTCGCCCTGCTGGCGCAGGGCCGGTTCGAGCGGGAGCGGGACGCCGAGCGGAAGCGGCTGCTCGCGCGGCTGGGCGAGGGGCCGCGTGAAGTGGGGGATCCGCGGCTGGTGGACGCCGGGGCGCATCAGGGGGCGTCGGCCGAGCTGGGGGACCGGAATGACGACTTCACGCCGATCCTCGTGGAGTACTACGCGTACGGCCTGACGCAGGCGCGCAGCAGCTTCGCCACCAGCCAGCGGTTCGCGGGGGTCGGCGCGGCCGTGCTGCTCCTCGGGGTCGGGCTCGCGGTGTGGAAGGCGGAGAGCACGGGGGACGCGTACATCGGGGTCGTCACCAGTTCCGCCGGCCTGGTCGTCACCCTCGTCGGGCAGCTGTTCCACCGGCGCGCCGACCTGGCCCTGCGGCACATGGCCGCCCAGACCGCGTCCCTGCGCGAGGACCGGCGGGCCGCCGAGAGCACCCAGCAGGCCATAGGGCTCCTGGAGGAGGTCTCCGACCCGGAGCTGCGCGGAAGGCTCCAGGCCGGGCTCATCATGAAGCTTTCCGGGGCCGAGCTGCCGCCGGCCGCGCCATAGTGGAGGTATGTGCCGCTCCATTAAGACCCTGCGCCCGCCCGCCATCCCCGAGAAGGCCACCGAGGAGGAGATCCGCGCGGCCGCGCTCCAGTACGTACGGAAGGTGTCCGGGTTCCGTGCCCCGGCCGCGCACAACCAGGAGGTGTTCGACGCCGCCGTGGACGCCGTCGCGGAGGCGACCGCCGCGCTGCTCGACGGCGTGCAGGTCCGGGGCCGGACGGCCGCCGCCGTCTGACCGGGCCGTCAGCCCGTGTGGGCCCAGCGGCGGCGCAGCAGCCAGATGCCGGTGCCGAGCGCGCCGGCCGCGAGGGTGCCGCCCAGGGCGATCTGGCCCGGGCTCATGGACTCGACGCTGCCGCCGAGGCCGCCGCGGGCTGCGCCGGGGCTGACGTGGAGGGTGACCGTGACGCGGCGGCCCCCGGCTCCGCCGCACTCGAAGGTGACGGGGTAGGAGCCGGTGGCGGCGTCGCGGTAGACGGTGGCCGTGCCGGAGAGGTTGTTCGCGTTCCGGCTGCCCGGAGCCAGCGAGACGTCGCCGAAAGCGCGGGACGAGGCCCTGGCGGTGGAGGTGTCGCAGCCGTCGACGTTGAGACTGACGCGTCCGCCGGGGGCGACGGTGCTCGGGGAGACAGTGGCGGAGGGGGCGGCGGAGGCGAGCGTGGCGGGTGCGACGGCCGCGACGACGAGTGTCGCGGCGGCGATCCCGGTCAGGCGGCTCCGGTTGCGCGTGCGCGTGGGGGTCATGGAGGGCACTCCTCGGGCTCGTCGAAACGGCGCGGCCAGGGTCGGGATGCGGATGGGTTGCGCCGTCTTCTGGACGCTAGAAGCCCCTGAGGGAGGCGGCGATCCCTGCCGGGTGAACGGGTGACCGGCCTGCTCCTTTCGGGGGGTGGCGCATCCCTGTCAACGTCTGCCCGGGTGCCGTTGCGGGTGCAGGTGCGGGTGCGCGCGTGGGACGGTCCGGGAGGACGCGGGTGGGTGGCGGGACAGGGTCAGGCTTGGAGCGGGGCGCGGCGCGCGAGTCAGAGCCTGCCCCGGGTTCTGTGCGGGTCGGGCGAGCCGGGAGGGGTGGGGGGTCAGGCCGGGGCTGGGGAGGGGGAGGGGCGGCGGCGTACGAGGTAGGCGGCCAGGGAGCCCGCCGCGAAGAGGGCGGCCAGGGAGACCGCGGTGCCGAGCCAGGCCGTGCCCAGCCACTGGGTGCCGAAGTAGCCCAGCGACACGCTGTAGCTCGCCCAGCTGATGCCCGCCAGCACCGACCAGGGCAGGAACTCCGACGCCTTGCGCCGCGTCCGGCCCGCGCCCAGCGAGACGACCGAGCGGCCGGCCGGGGCGAAGCGGGCGATGACCACCAGGGCGCCGCCGCCCCTGGCCAGGGCGGTTCCCAGACGTTCCTGGGCGCGGGTCAGCCGGCGGGAGCGGGCGATGGCCCGGTCCAGCCGGTCCCCGCCGCGCCGGGCCAGCCTGTACGCCGCCGTGTCGCCCAGTACGGAGGCTGTGGCCGCGACCACCAGCAGGAGCCTGATGTCGGGGGCCTGGGCGGGTGAACCCGTGGCCGCGGCCGCGGCGGCGGTGATCACCAGCATCCCGCTCGGCAGCACCGGCAGGAACACGTCGAGCACCACCGACACCGCCACCACGGCGTAGATCCAAGGGCTCGTGGTCAACGACCCCAGAGTCTCAAGCAAAGCGGGACTCCCCAGTCCGAAGCGCCGCGTCGTCGCGGGGAGCGGCAGGGGCGGCTGACAGCCATACAGCGTACGCCCGGCACCGGGCCGGGGAAGCCCTGGCCTACTCCGCCGCGGTGAGTTCCCGGTCCAGCACCGTCACCGGCCGGGCCCCGGCCCGGCCCGACCGGGCCTGGTCCAGCCGCAGCCGGGCGCTGCGGCCCGCCAGGGCCAGCGTCATCAGCTGGTTGCCGAACCACGGTCCACCCGTACGGCGCCAGCTCACCGGCGGCCTGCCCGTCCGGCCGTGCCGGGAGAAGCCGCGCCCCAGCCACCGGCCCAGCCGCGACCAGCCCAGCCGGAACCCCCACTTCACCACCCGGTGGATGGAGTTGTGCACGGGGGAGCAGGTCAGCTGGAACACCCGGGCTGTGCTGGGTATTCGGGGCTCGGCCACGTACGCGTGATGGACGTCCCCGGACAGGACGGCGACCGTCGCCGGGGCCCTCGGGCCGGTGCCCACCTCCTCGATCAGGTCGCTCAGCGCCGCGAACGACGCGGGGAACGCCGCCCAGTGCTCCAGATCGCTGCGCCGCCGCAGGTCCTCCCCGACGCGCGCCCACCGCGCCCCGCGCTCGCCCCGGCAGAGCGCGGCATTCCACACTTCCGCGTCATGGATCAGCGGCGGCAGCAGCCACGGCAGCGAGGACCCGATCAGCAGATGGTCGTAATTCCCGTGGCCGTCCAGCGCGTTCTCCCGGAGCCAGAGCTGCTCCCCCGGGTTGAGCATGGCCCGTCCGTCCTCGGCGAGTACCCGGGCCGCCCGGGTGTCCACCATCAGCAGCCTCGACCGGCCGAAGTCCCGCCGGTAACTCCAGCGCACCGAAGCCGGGTCGGCGTCCGCCGAGGCCGCGAAGGCGCGCAGCGCGTCGGTGCCGTCCGGGGTGGAACGTACGGCCGTGTACACCGTGTCCGCGGTGAGTTCGGCGGGGGAGAGGTTGCCCAGGTGCTGGTACACCCAGTACGACATCAGCCCGCTGAGCACCCGCTCCGACCACCACGGAGTGGACCGCATCTGCGCCAGCCAGGCCGCGCTGGTGTTCCAGTCGTCTATGACGTCGTGGTCGTCGAATATGTGCAGGCTGGGGACCGTCGACAGGAGCCAGCGGATCTCCGGGTCGAGCCAGGACTCGTAGTACAGCCGGGTGTACTCCTCGTAGTCGGCGACCTGCGCGCCGGGTGCCTCCCGCAGGTCGCGGCGGGCGGCGAGCCATTCGCGGGTCGCGCGCGAGAGCTGGTCCGCGTACACCTGGTCGCCGAGCAGCAGCAGGACGTCCGGCCGTACCTCCTGGGGGTGGTGGGCCAGCCGCGCCGCGAGCGTGTCGAGGGCGTCGGCCCCGTGCGGCCCGCGCCGGCCGGCGGGCGGGGCCGCCTGACGGCAGGAGCCGAAGGTGACGCGCAGCCCTGGGGCGGGCCGCCCGGGGCCGCCCCCCACGGCGGGGGTGCTGATGGTGCTCGGCGGGAAACCGTCGCCGTCCGCCGGCCAGACGAGGCGCCCGTCGAGCAGCACCTCGTACGCCGTGGTCGTGCCGGGGGTCAGGCCGGTGACCGGTACCAGTGCGTAGTGGTGGCCGGCTATCTGGAAGGTGCGGATGCTGCCGCCGGATCCGTCGGCGCACCGTACCTCGGCCGTGCACGGGCGGTCCGCCTCGACCCATATCGTGGCGGAATCGCCCGCGTCCCAGTCGACGTAGCGCAGCAGTGGTCCCAGTCGCAGCCCGGCCATCCAACTCCCCCTCCTCGGCAGCCCTTTCGATCACGGTAAGGGGCGGGAGGGGGCGGGGCCTCCCCCTGGCGGGGGATAGGGCGGGTGAAAACCCCGGGACTTTCCCGAGGGGGCCCGGAGAGGGCCGGGCGGCGATCGGGGAAGGACCGGGCGGGGCTCCCGGTCAGCAGCCGCTCAGGAGGTTCACCAGGGCGGTCTTCTCCCCGGAGTCCATGCGCAGGCCCCAGTACTGCTTCACCTGGACCCACATGCGGGCGTAGGTGCAGCGGTATTCGGTGCGCGGCGGCAGCCACTTGCCGGGGTCGAGGTCGCCCTTGGCCTGGTTGACGTTGTCGGTGACGGCGATGAGCTGCGGCCGCGTGAGGTCGTTGGCGAACTGCTGGCGCTTGGTGGTGGTCCAGGAACTGGCCCCGGAGCGCCAGGCCTCGGCGAGCGGGACCATGTGGTCGATGTCGATGTCGGAAGCGGCGGTCCAGGTGGCGCCGTCGTACTCCGAGTACCAGCTGCCGCTCACGGAGGCGCAGGAGGAGTCGGTCACGACGTTCACGCCGTCGCGCTTGAGGACCGTCTCGCGGGTGTTGCAGGTTCCGGAGACCGTGCTCCAGTGCGGGAACAGGGAGCGGCTGTAGCCGGTGAGGGAGCCCTCGGCCGCCGGGTTGACGGTGGCCAGGTAGGAGCGGGCCTCGGCGGCGGTGATGGGGGTGGGCGGGGCGGCCAGGGCGGCCGGAGCGTTCACGAGCGAGGTGAGGGAGGCGAGGGCGACGGCGGACGCGAGGACGCCCGCGCGCCCGATGCGACGCGCGTAGACGGAGGGCGTGCGGGTGGATATGAGGGCCATGGAGGGCTCCCTGGGTGCGGGGGGGTGTGGCCGTGCGGCCCCGGCGGGGCGCGGCCATGGTGGCGGCGCCAGATGTCGGGGGGGGGGGGCGCCAGGTGACAGATTGCCGACATGGGCACGTCACATCAAGGGCGACAACGTCCCCCACTCAAAGGGAAGTTAGGATTCCGGTGCTCGGAGTGGGGTCCGAAGTGGGGGCGAGTGGGGTCAAGCTCACATACCGGACGCCGTGGCCCCGTCGGCGCCGTCGCGTACCCTGGACGGAGCAGAAGGGGAGTAGCTCTTCGCCGGACCGTCGACATACTGCTGGGTCATCCAGCCGGCGCCCGGAGGCAGACCGCGTCAGCGGCCGGCCAGCGAGACCTTCGGCCGCAGTGCCCTGTCCATGTGACGTGGCACGCGCGACGCATGCTGATGCGTGGCGCGTGACGTGATCGCACCTCCCAGGGCGCCGCCGAGCCGAAGCGACCCCTGAAGAACCCAGGTCTCTCGGTCCGACGGCGTCCTGCCCGACCGACCGATCGAGGTTCCCACCCCGTGTTCAGCTTCAGCGTCCTCGCGATCGCCTTCGGCGTCGTCTTCCTGGCCGAACTCCCCGACAAGACGGCCCTCGCCGGCCTGATGCTCGGCACCCGCTACCGCGCCTCCTACGTCTTCGCGGGTGTCGCCGCCGCCTTCGCGGTGCACGTCGCCCTCGCCATCGCCGCGGGCAGCGTCCTCACGCTCCTCCCGCACCGGCTCGTCCAGGCCGTCGTCGGTCTCCTCTTCCTCGCGGGCGCGGCCATGCTGCTCCTGAAGAAGAACGACGAGGACGAGGAGGTCAAGCCGCCTGCGGACCAGTCCTTCTGGAAGGTCTCGGGGGCCGGCTTCATGCTGATCCTGGTGGCCGAGTTCGGTGACCTGACCCAGATCATGACGGCGAACCTCGCGGCGCGGTACGACGACCCGCTCTCCGTGGGCCTCGGCGCGGTGCTGGCGCTCTGGGCGGTCGCGGGCATCGGCATCCTGGGCGGGCGCACGCTGATGAAGTACGTACCGCTGCGGCTCATCACCAGGGTCGCCGCGGTGGTCATGGCGGCACTGGCCGGCTTCTCGCTGTACGAGGCGATCGCGGGCTGATCCGGGCCGATCCGGCCGGGACCCCTTGCCGCCCCGGGCTCCCCCGCGCGGGGGAGAGGGCCCCCACTGGCGGGGGATGTGGGGGCCTTCACTCGGGGACGAGCATGGCGGTATCAGAGCGAGCGGGAGGAACGACGATGACCGCCGGCCAGTCCCAGAGCCTCCACGGCGTGCCCCGCCACCTCAGATGGGCGGCCTACGCCGTCCCCCTGTGCGCCCTGTCTCGGGGCTGTGGCGGATAGCGCTCGTCGCCGGCTGGCCCGACTGGCCCCGGGCACGTATGGCTGCCCGGGGAGCGGTGGTACGTGCTCTCGCTGGTCGCCGAGTGCCTGGCGCTCCTCACCCTGGGCCTGGTCGCACCCTGGGGTGAGCGGCCGCCCCGTTGGGTGCCTTTCGCCGGAGGCTGGACGGTTCCGCTCCGCACGGCGGTGACCTGCGCTTCCGTCGGCGCCTTCCTGGTCACGGCGCTCGCCGCGTACGCCACCCTCAACCCAGCTGTTCGGCTTCGTCCCCCCGCTGAACGACACCGGCGAGACCTTCGCGACCAGCGGCCCGGCCGCGTGGGCCCAGTGGGCCTGCTACGCCCCGGTACTCGCCTGGGGGCCGCTCCTGGCGGTGGTGACCCGGGCCTACTGCCTGCGCCGGACCCGTGGCGGGAGCGGGCGGCGCGTGAGGGTCATACGGGCAGCGTGAGGGTGAGGCGGATTGTGCCCTCCCCGGCGGGGCCGACGCGGACCGAGGTCAGGTCGGGGACGTGGGCCGTCGGGCCGTGCGCGGCGGCGCGGGGGCCGATACCGATCACGCGCATGCCGGCCGCCAGGCCTGCCGCGATACCGGCCCCCGAGTCCTCGAAGACCACGCAGTCGGCCGGGTCCACACCCAGCTCGGCGGCGCCCTTGAGGAAGCCCTCGGGGTCGGGCTTGCTCGCCCCGACGGACTCGGCGGTGACCCGAACGGCCGGCATCGGAAGCGCGGCGGCCGTCATCCGGGCTTCGGCCAGGGCGGCGTCGGCCGAGGTGACGAGGGCGTGCGGCAGGCCCGCCAGCGACGCCATGAACTCGGGGGCGCCCGCGACGGGGACCACGCCGTCGGTGTCGGCGGTCTCCCGCGCCAGCATCACCGCGTTCTCGGCGTGGTTGAGCTCCATCGGGCGCTCGGGCAGCAGGATCGCCATCGTGGCGTAGCCCTGTCGGCCGTGGACCACCTTCATGGCCTCCTGCGGGTCCAGCCCGTGCGACAGCGCCCACTCGCGCCAGCAGCGCTCGACCACCGCGTCGGAATTGACGATGGTCCCGTCCATGTCCAGGAGCAGCGCCCTGGCGGTGAGGACGGCGGTGGCGGTGGTGGTGCTGGCCGGCATCGGCGGGGCTCCAGACGGGTGGTTAAAGAGAACAAGTGGTTCCGTCCACCGGTCAGGGATTGCGGACGGAACCACTTTGTTTCTTCACGATACAAAACCTGGCAGGGTGCGCGCCACCGACGGCCGAGTGACTTATCCCTCCAAGGCGCTGCGGGTCGCCGGGCCGTAGACGCCGAAATCGTCCTCGTAGATCCCGTTCTCCAGCTGGAAGTCCGCCACCGCCCGCTCCACGCCGCGGCTGTACCGGCCGTCGAACCTGCCCCGGTACAGCCCCTGCTCCCACAGCAGCCGCTGGAGTTTTTCCACCTCGGGGCCCGAGTCGCCGGGACGCAGCGTGGCGGGCTTCGCCGACTTCGCCGGGGCCGAGGGGCTCGGGGAGCGGGTCGCGGTGGGGGAGGGCGGCGCCGAACGGGACGCGCTCGGGGAGGCGGACGCGGACGCCGAGCGGGAGGCGCTCGCCGACGGGGAGGACGGGGCCGAGGCGGAGGGGCTCGCCGTCGGGCCGGAGGGCGCCTCGGACGGCACGGCCGGGGCGGACTCGGTGACGGGCGACGACGGCTTCGGGTCCACCAGCGCCGCGTCGTGCTCCCCGGACCCCGTGAGCAGTACGAGGGCCACCGCCACCGCGCCGACGGCCACCGCCGTACCCGTAGCGGCCAGCAGCGGCAGCCGCCGGGAGCGGGCCCGCTCGGCGGGGCGGCCGTCGGGCCCTCGCAGGGGGACGGCGCGGAGCTGCACCGTCTGCTCCGCCGGCGGTACGGGTCCCGCCATGGGTGTCCCGTACGGCGGGGTGCCCGGCCCCTCCACGGGACCGGGTCCGGCGGGGACGGGCGGCAGCATGGCCGTCGGGGCCTCGTCGCCCCCGGCGGCGTGCCCGTGCGGTGCGATGTCCGGTCCCTGGGCCACCGGGCCCCGCGGGCCCTCCCCGGCGGTGTAGGCGGGCCACGGAGTCGCCTCGGTCGGATGCGGAACACCGGGCGGGTCCATGGGAGCGCCCGCCGAGCCGGCGCCGGGCCCGGCATCACCCGGCCCGGCCCCCGGCACGCTCGCGAAGAAGCCGGGTGTGGGAGCGGGCGCCGGGGGTTCCTGGGCAGCCGGGGGGACGGCCGGGTAGGGCGTGCCGGGGTTCGTGCCCGGGTACGTGCCGCCGTCCGCGCCCACGACCCCGCCCCGGTCCGGGTCCGGTTGGGCCATGGCGCCGAAGACCGGTTGGGGGGACGGCGGGGTCTGGTCGGCCCCCGGCATGGCCACGTACGGCCGAATGCGCAGCGGGTTGAATCCCACGCCCCGCGCGCACTCACAGCCGACGCCCACGGCGCCGCACTCCGGACAGCGCTCTGTGCTCACTGGTACCCCTCCCCTGGACATTGCCAGCGATTATGCAGACCCCTCCGGCCCCACCCAACCCTTCCGAGAGGCCATAACGGGACACACCGCTCAGGATGGAGATGTTGATCCGGCCTGAGGAGAGGAGGAGTCGATGGCTCAGGATGTGACCGCGTCGGCCAGGGGCCCGAAGCCCGCCGCCGAACACGCCTCACGCGAGGTGCTCGTCTCGATCGGGGCCCTGCTGCTGGGCCTGCTGATCTCCGCACTCGACCAGACCATCGTCTCCACCGCCCTCCCCACGATCGTCAGCGACCTCGGCGGCATGGAGCACCTGTCCTGGGTGGTCACCGCCTACATGCTGGCCGCCACCGCCGCCACACCGCTGTGGGGCAAGCTCGGCGACCAGTACGGACGCAAGAAGCTCTTCCAGGCCGCCATCGTCATCTTCCTGATCGGATCCGCCCTCTGCGGCCTCGCCCAGGACATGCCCCAGCTCATCGGCTACCGCGCCATCCAGGGCCTCGGCGGCGGCGGACTGATGGTGCTGTCGATGGCGATCGTCGGCGACATCGTCCCGCCCCGCGAGCGCGGCAAGTACCAGGGCCTCTTCGGGGCCGTCTTCGGCGCGACCAGCGTCCTCGGGCCCCTGCTGGGCGGCCTGTTCGTCGACCACCTCTCCTGGCGCTGGGTCTTCTACATCAACCTCCCCATCGGTCTCGTCGCGCTCCTCGTCATCGCCGCCGCCCTGCACATCCCGGTGCGCTCCTCCCGGCCCACCATCGACTACCTCGGCACCTTCCTCATCGCCTCCGTCGCCACCTGCCTCGTGCTCGTCGCCTCGCTCGGCGGCACCTGGGGCTGGGGCTCGGCCCGGATCATCGGACTCGCGGTCCTCGGCGCCGTCCTCCTCGTCGCGTTCCTCTTCGTCGAGCGGCGGGCCGCGGAACCGGTCCTGCCGCTCGGCCTGTTCCGGATCCGCACCTTCACCCTCTGCTCGGTGATCAGCTTCGTCATCGGCTTCGCGATGTTCGGGGCGATGGTCTACCTGCCGACCTTCCTCCAGGTGGTCCGGGGCGTATCACCGACCATGTCGGGCGTCCACATGCTGCCGATGGTGCTCGGCCTGCTGATCGCCTCCACCGCCTCCGGACAGATCGTCAGCCGCACCGGCCGCTGGAAGGTCTTCCCCATCACCGGTACCGCCGTCACCGCCCTCGGCCTCCTGCTCCTGCACCAGCTGAACCGCACCAGCTCCGACTGGGAGACGAGCGTCTACTTCTTCGTCTTCGGCATCGGCCTCGGACTGGTCATGCAGGTGCTCGTCCTCGTCGTGCAGAACGCGGTCAGCTACGCCGACCTCGGTGTCGCCACCTCCGGCGCCACCTTCTTCCGCTCCATCGGCGCCTCCTTCGGCGTCGCCGTCTTCGGCACGGTCTTCACCAACCGGCTCGACGACAAACTGTCCGACACCCTCGCGGGGGTCCCGCTGCCGCCCACCGCCACCCCCGCACGGCTTGAGGCCGACCCCCGGGCCATCGGCTCCCTCCCGCCCGAGCTGCGCCCACGGGTGCTGGACGCCTACTCCTCCGCCATCACCGACGTGTTCCTCTACGCGGTGCCCGTGGTGCTGCTCGCCTTCCTCGTCTCCTGGTTCCTGAAGGAGGACAAGCTGCGCGCGTCCGTCACCGCACCCGATGTGACGGAGACCCTGGCGTCCAACCCCGTGCACCGCTCCTCGCACGAGGAGGTCGCCCGCGCGCTGTCCGTGCTCGGCACCCGCGAAGGCCGCCGCCACGTCTACGAGAAGATCACCGCGAAGGCGGGCTACGACCTGCTGCCCGCCGCGAGCTGGCTGCTGCTGCGGATCAACAAGTACGGCTCCGTCGAGCCGGCCGTGCTCGCGGAACGCACCGCCGTCCCGCTCAAGACCATCACGGAGGCCGCCCGCCAGATCGAGGAACGCGCTCTCGCCACCAGGGAAGGGCTCCAGCTCGTCTTCACCGACCGGGGCAGGGAGGTGGCGGCCCGGCTGGCGCAGGCGCGGCAGGAATCACTCGCCGAGCTGCTCGGCGACTGGTGGGGGCCCGACCGGCCCACCGACCTCGTCAAGCTGGTCGAGGAGCTCAACCGGGAGCTCTGCGGATCCGACTCCGAGGAGCCCTACGACGCGCTTCCGCGCCGCGACCACGCCCCCGCCTAGGAGGAGACGGCGGCGGCGGTCCCACCGCCGTCGAGGTTCTTCTCGAACCAGTGCTCGGCGTACGGCCCGGAGTTGTACGCGGGTATCTCCCGGTACCCGTGGCGCGCGTACAGGGCGCGGGCCTCCACCAGGTCCGAGCGGGTGTCCAGGCGCACGCGCGTGGCGCCCAGTTCGCGGGCGGCCTCCTCCAGGGCGGCGAGCAGGGCCGCCCCGCCGCCGGTGCCGCGGGCGCGCTGGTCCACGTACACCCTGGTGAGCTCGGCGGTGGCGGGGTCGAGCAGGCGTATTCCGCCGCACGCCAGGGGCCGCCCGTCGAGCCGGCCGACCACGAACTGGCCCGTCGGCGGCACGAGCCCGTCCGCCGGGTCGTCCAGCATCCCCTGGTCGATCTCGGCCTCGGTGACGGAGCGCTCCCAGTACCGCCCGGCGACCTCCGCGTAATAGGCGCGGCGCAGCGCCGTGGCGTCCGGGGTGGCGAAGGGCTCCGCGACCACCTCCCACCTGCCGTTCACGGTGGCCGTGGCGTCTGTCGTGGTGCCTGTCGTGGTGCCTGTCGTGGTGATCGAATTCCTGTCCATGGCGTCATTGTGCAGCGCCCGCCGAACCCTCCGCGTGGAATATCCACAGGCACGGGCTGATGATGAGGAAAGGTGTAAATCGCACAATCGGAGGGTTGAACCGTCATGTCGGAGCATCCGGACTGTGCCCTGATCCGCCGCGGCTACGAGGCCTTCGGCAAGGGCGACATGGAGACCCTGGGCACGCTGATGACGGCCGACGTCATCCACCACGTGCCCGGCAACAACGTGCTCTCCGGGCACCACAAGGGCCGGGAAGCCGTCCTCGAGCTCTACCGCCGCCTCGGGGAGGAGACCAACGGCACCCTCCGGGTCCGCCTGGAGAACGTCATGGTGGACGGCCGGGGCCACGCGATCTCCGTGCACCTCGCCCAGGGCGACCGCGGCGACCGGGGCATCGAGATCCACGAGGGGCTCTTCTTCACCATCGTCGGAGGCAAGATCACCGACATCGACCAGTGCACCCAGGACATCGACGAGAGCGATGCCTTCTGGAGCTGACCGACCAGGAGCGCCGGACGTCAGGCGTCGGGCGTCGGACGTCAGGCGCCGGGCCGAGGCCGGTGGTCCCAGCCACGAACGAGCCGGACCGGACAGGCCCCGGGCGCCGGAGGGGCCCCGGCCCGACGCCCCCGACGCGCGCGCCCGGGTCCCTCCACACCCCTCGCCCCGAGAGGCCGTCAGGCCTTCTTCGGCGCCGCCTGCTGCACGACCTCGAACGACCACACCTGCGACCCGGAAGCCGCCGGCTTCGGCCGCTCACCGCCGGCCCCGCCCGCGCCCCCACCCTGGTGCGCGGCCTTCATCGGACCCTCCATCCACGCCTGGAAGTCCTCCTCCGACCGCCACCGGGTGTAGACGAGGTACTGGTCCGTGCCCTCGATCGGCCGCAGCAGCTCGAACCATTCGAACCCGTCCGAACCCTCCACGGCGCCCGCCCGCGAGGCGAACCGCTGCTCCAGCAGCTCCCGCTGCTCGTCCGGGACGGTCAGTGCGTTGATCTTCACGATGCTCATGGCCGCCATCCTAGGGATCCCGCCGGGATATCGTCGTCCAGGTAATGAAACGGGGCACGACGCGCGGCAGCCAGGCGAAGTCACAGTGGCGGTCGACAGGGCGGAGGGCGGCGGGGCGTGGCTGACGTGGCGGAGCGGGGCGGTGCCGGCGGGCATGCCGGGGTCATAGGCGGTAGCGGCCGGCCGGGGGCGGTGCGGCTCCTGCTGTGGGCGCTCGCCGCCGTACTCGGCGTCAGGCAGGCCGCCGCGGTGCTGCGGGTGCCACCCGGAGAATGGCTCGGTGGCTTCCAGTTCCCCGGCTCGCTCTACGACGCCGGGCAGTTCACGGGGACCCCCTTCGCCGGGCTCGTGCTCAAGCCGCTGGCCGCCCTCGCCACCCCCTCCCTGGAGGTGGCCTGGACCTGCGTGACCGTGCTGCTCGTCGCCGCGACCGGCCTCGTCGCCGCGCGGGCGCTCCCCGGCCCCGACCCCAGCCCCAGCCCCGGCCCCGCTACCGCTACCGCCCCCGTGCCCCGGCGCGCCGCGCTGCCGGCCGCGCCCGTGCTGGTCGCGCTGCTGCTGGTCTCCCTCCCCGTCCGCGAGGCCGCCCTGGCCGGGCGGACCGCCGTGCTGCCCGTGCTGCTGGTGCTCCTCGCCGTCTTCCGGGTCCCCGCGGGGCGGCCCGCCGGCTTCCTCGCCGGCCTCGCCGCCGCCCTCCAGCCGGCGCTGCTGCTCTTCGTCCCGCTGCTGTGGCTCATCGGCCGCCGCCCGGCCGCCAGGGCCGCCGCCGTGACCTTCGCCGGGGCCACCGCCCTGTCCTGGGCCTCGCTGCCGCGCGACTCGTGGACGTACTGGGTCGAGCACCTCGCCGGCACCGGCCTCGGCGGCGCCCCCGACGGCCTCGCCAACCAGTCCCTGCACGGCGCCCTCCTGCGCCTCGGCCTCAGTGGCCCCGGCGAAGTCGCGCTCTTCCTCGCCCTCGCCGCCGCCGTCGCCTGGCTCGGCCTGCGCCGTGCGGTCCGCTACGCCCACGACGGCCAGCTGCTGCTCGCCGTCGCCGTCACCGGCTGCGTCGCCGTCGTCGTCTCCCCGGCCGGCTGGCGCCACCAGCTGCTCTGGGTCCTCCTTGCCGTGGCCGGCAAGGTGGGCAGGCGGGCGGCCGACCGTCGGGTGTGGCCCGTCGCCGTCGTGCTGGCCATGACCCTGCCGAGCGCCGTGCTGCTGCCCAACCTGGCCGCGCTCGCCCCCGTACGCGACAACGTGCCGCTCCTCGCGGCCCTGGCGGCGGCCTGCGCCGTGCCGTTCCTGCCGCGCTCCTCCCCGTACTGGCGCGAGCCGGTGCCCACCGTCTACGGGCGGCCCGCCGACGCGCGCTGGTCCCGCGTCCCGCTGCTGCCGTTCTGGCGGCGGGTCGCCTCGCGCCCCAACCTGCTGCTGGAACTCCTGCTGATACGGGTCGGCTACTCGGTCTACTCGCACATCCGCGCCGCCGCCCCCGCGAGCCGCTCCGTCGCCGAGGACAACGCCGGCCGGATCCACGGGATCGAGCGGGCGCTCGGCATCGACATCGAGTACGCCGTCAACCAGGCCGTGGTGAACACGCGCTGGCCGGAGGCCTTCTTCAACTTCTACTACACCTCCTTCCACTTCGTGGTCCCCCTTGGCATCCTCGCCGTCCTGTACTGGCGCAGCCCCGGCGACTACCGCTGGGCGCGCGCCTCCCTCGGGCTGGCCACCGTCCTGGCGCTGGCGGGCTTCTGGCTGTACCCGCTCGCACCGCCGCGCCTCATGCCCGGCCTCGGCTTCGTCGACACCGTGCACGGGGTGCAGGACCTGGCGAACCCGTCGTACGGGGCGATGACCGCGATCTCCAACCAGTACGCCGCGATGCCCTCGCTGCACTTCGGCTGGTCCCTGTGGTGCGGGGTCGTGATCGTGGTCCTCGCCCGCCGGCGGTGGCAGAAGCTGCTCGGCGTCCTCCACCCGCTGATCACGGTGTGCGCGATCGTCGCCACCGCCAACCACTGGGTGCTCGACGCGGTCGGCGGCGCGGCCGTCGTCGCCGCCGGCTTCGGGCTGGTCCACGTGCTGTCCGGGCCGCGCGGGCTGAAGGCGCCTCTTCCCGTGCAGCGCCGGACTGCCGTGGACCCGGTACGCGCCCCCGCGGCGTCGGGCCGGGCCTAGCGGCGGCGAGGGCCGGTGCCGGGCCGAGGTGCCTGGACGCGGCGTCCGCCGCGTGATCCCGTCTGGGGCCGTCACCACCGGGTCTCCCCCGGAGTCACCCGCCGGTGGCGGAATTGGCCGAAGGGGCGCCGGGGGCGTGGCGTCCCCGGCGCCCCTTCGGTGGATCGCCGCGTCCTGTCAGGATCGGCCAGGTCCCGTGATGCCGCCACTCGGGCGGGTCACCGGGCCGGCGGACGGCAGGGGCCGGGGCGTGGGTGGTACGGCCCCTGCCGTCCTGGTTCACGGGCCCGCCCGCGTCAGTGCGGGGTCCCGGCGGTCCGTCACCCCGCGCTGACCCGCAGCTCCTTGATGCCGTTGAGCCAGGCCGCCCGCAGCCGCCGCGGGCCGTCCGAGGCTGGCCGGAGGTCGGGCAGGGCGTCGGCCAGGGCGTTGAAGATCAGGTCGATCTCCAGGATGGCCAGGGACTTGCCGAGGCAGAAGTGCGGGCCTCCGCCGCCGAAGCCGAGGTGCGGGTTGGGGTCACGGGTGACGTCGAAGACGTCCGGGTTCTCGAAGACCTCGGGGTCGTGGTTGGCGGAGGAGTAGAACAGGCCGACCCGGTCACCGGCCTTGATCTTCTGGCCGCCCAGCTCGGTGTCCCGGGTGGCGGTGCGCTGGAAGGACACCACGGGGGTGGCCCAGCGCACGATCTCCTCCGCGGCGGTGGACGGCCGGGCCGCCTTGTACAGCTCCCACTGCTCGGGGTGGGTGAGGAAGGCGTGCATGCCGTGGCTGATGGCGTTGCGCGTGGTCTCGTTGCCCGCGACCGCCAGCAGCAGGACGAAGAGGCCGAACTCGTCGGAGCGCAGGTTGCCCTCGCCCTCCGCCGCCACCAGCTGCGTGACGATGTCCTTGGCCGGGCACTCCTTGCGCTCGGCGGCCAGGTTCATCGCGTAGCCGATGAGCTCCACGGCCGCGTTGGAGCCGACTTCCTCGGTGATCGCGTACTCCGGGTCGTCGTACGCGATCATCTTGTTCGACCAGTCGAAGATCCGGGAGCGGTCCTCCTGCGGTACGCCGATCAGTTCGGCGATGGCCTGGAGCGGGAGTTCGCACGCCACTTGCGTGACGAAGTCGAAGGAGCCGTCCGCCGAGGCCTCCCGCGCCTCCTCCACGATCTTCCGGGCCCGGTCGCGCAGGGCCCGTTCCAGGCCCCGGATGGCGCGGGGGGTGAATCCCCGCTGCACGATCTGGCGTACGCGGGTGTGCTCCGGCGGATCCATGTTCAGCATGATCAGGCGCTGGGCATCTATCTGTTCGCGCTGGATGTGCTCGTTGAAGCGGATGATCGCGGTATTGGTGGTGGAGGAGAACAGCTCGGGGTGCGTGGAGACGTACTTGACGTCCGCGTGCCGGGTGACGGCCCAGTAGCCCTCGTCGTCGAACCCGGTGACGCCCCGCCGCTGCGCGCACCACCACACGGGCGCGGTCTGCCGCAGCTGCGCGAACTCCGGGAGGGGGACCCGGTCCTGGAGGATGTCGGGATCGGTGGCGTCGAAGCCTTCGGGCAGCGCGGGACAGGGCATCGGGCGACTCCAAAGTCTGACGAAGGTCTGACGGCCCATCAGAAGTTGGCTCGAAGGTAGTAACGAGTTCTACAACTCACAAGGGCTCTCGCGGCGACTGTTGCGTGTGGAATCCGTGTAAGGCGGGTGCAAGCCCCTTGCGTGCCCGGGGTCGAGGTCATAAGACTGCGGGGGAGAACTAGAACGCGTACTAGTTCGTGCGGGGCAGTCGCCGGGACGGGCCCGCCGCGCCGGCGCTGTGCAGAGAGTGCAGGAGAGGACGAGCTCATGGCCGCGGAACCCGTCATCGTCGAAGCCGTACGCACCCCCATCGGGAAACGCGGAGGATCCCTGGCCAACCTCCATCCCGCCTACCTGCTCGGCGAGACCTACCGCGAGCTCCTGGCCCGTACCGGAATCCAGCCCGACTGCGTCGAACAGATCGTCGGCGGCACCGTCACCCACGCCGGCGAGCAGTCCATGAACCCCGCCCGCAACGCCTGGCTCGCCATGGGCCTGCCGTACGAGACCGCCGCGACCACCGTGGACTGCCAGTGCGGCAGCTCCCAGCAGGCCAACCACATGGTCGCCAACATGGTCTCCGGCGGGGTCATCGACATCGGCATCGCCTGCGGGGTCGAGGCCATGAGCCGGGTCCCGCTGGGCTCCGGTTCCAAGCACGGGCCCGGCAAGCCCTTCCCGGACGAGTGGAACGTCGACCTCCCGAACCAGTTCGAGGCCGCCGAGCGGATCGCCCGCCACCGGGGCCTGACCCGCGAGGACGTCGACCGGCTCGGCGTGCTCTCGCAGGAGCGGGCCGCCACAGCCTGGGCAGAGGAGCGCTTCAAGCGGGAGACCTTCGCCGTCCAGGTGCCGACGACGGAGGAGGAGCAGGCCGCCGGTCAGGGCATGTGGCGGCTGGTCGACCGGGACGAGGGTCTGCGCGACACCAGCATGGAGGGCCTGGCCCGGCTCAAGCCGGTCATGCCGACGGCCGTGCACACCGCCGGGAACTCCTCCCAGATATCCGACGGCGCCGCCGCCGTGATGTGGGCGTCGCGCAAGATGGCCCGCGCGCTGAAGCTCAAGCCGCGCGCCCGGATCGTCGCCCAGGCGCTGGTCGGCGCGGACCCGCACTTCCACCTGGACGGCCCGATCGACGCGACCCGGGCCGTCCTGGGCAAGGCGGGGATGTCCCTCAAGGACATCGACCTCGTCGAGATCAACGAGGCCTTCGCCTCCGTCGTCCTCAGCTGGGCCCAGGTCTTCGGCCAGGACCTGGAGAAGGTCAACGTCAACGGCGGCGGCATCGCCCTCGGCCACCCCGTCGGCGCCACCGGCGCCCGGCTGATCACCACCGCGCTGCACGAGCTGGAGCGGCGCGACAAGGAATTCGCGCTGATCACCATGTGCGCGGGAGGCGCGCTGGCCACCGGCACGATCATCCAGCGCCTCTGACGGCGCTCACGGGACCCGTGGGATGGGATGCGAAGGCCCCGGCGGCCGGACCTGGGGAGGCCGGCCACCGGGGCCTTCGTATGCCCGCCGCCGCTACGCCGTGTACGGCAGCGGCTGCGTGCTCACCCGGTCGAGCAGGACGACGTTCGGGTTGCAGTCCACAGGGTGGACAGCCACCGACCCGTCCGGCCTCCGCCCCACGAGCAGCAGGCTGAACTCGGTGAGCGCCTGGAGCTGGGTCGGCTCGACCGCGTACTCGTAGACGCGCTGCCGGCCGTGCGCGAGGCTGGTGCTCTGGCTGTCGCCGGTCGTGTGCGTCGTGGACTCGTTGGTCGAGTACGTCCGGCTGGTCGACGTACCAATGGTCTCGCTGTAGCTGCCGCCGGAGCTGCTGGTGCTGCTCGTCGCGAACGGGTTGAAACCGCCCTGGTAGGTGTCGGAGCTCCCCCAGTTCGACCCCCGCGTCACCGACTCGCTGTACGTGGTGCCCACGCTCACCGAGGACCCGATCGTCTTGGCCACGGAGGTGCTGACCGTCGTCCCCTCGGTGTCCGTCAGCGAGTGCAGGACGAAGGAGTGGTGGCGGCCCAGGAAGTCCGCCGCGACCCCGGCCTCCTGGTGGTTGCCCAGCTTCATGAAGCCGACCGTGCCACCGCCGATCACCTCCTGTGCCCCCTCGCGCAGATGCGGGTGCAGGACGGTGAGCTGCGCACCGCGCCGCTCGCAGACACTGGCCAGCTGCTCCAGGTACCGCCGCTGGAGCCCCCGCTCGCCTAGCGCGACCACCACCGACGGCGCCGCCTCGGGGAAGGACGCCAGGCGCCGGGTCACGCTCTGCACCGCCAGGTCGGCCAGCAGCTCGGTACTGGCGGAGCCGGTGGTGAAGTCCAGCGCGATACAGGTGAGATAGCCCGGGCCGCGCCCGCAGCGCTCCGCGCCCAGCCGCTCCAGCGGATGGAGGAAGGACGCGAGCCGCAGCAGGCTGTCCCGCATCTGGTCCTTGTTCTTGTCACCCAGCAGCTCGTCCGCGATGCGGTTGCGCTCCGCCCGGGTGAGGGCCTCGGTGTCGTCGAGCTCGCCCATCAGGGCCCGCAGACCCGCCCCCAGCCGCGCCGGGGTGACCTCCGTCCCCAGGACCGCGCACAGCTGCTGGAGGATCCTCGTGTCCAGCGCCCGCCCGGCCCGGTTGCCCTCAGCCTCTTCCGCGTACACCGCCTCCACGAGGGTGTCGACCAGCTCCTGCGCGGTGAGACCGGTCACGATGCCGCTCTCGGCCATCCGGCTCGGCAGCAGCTGCACGTCGACGGCGACACCGGCGAGCCCGGCGACGGCGCACAGCTCCTCGCAGACGAGGGCCTGCGTCAGGTCGACCACGATCAGCGGCCGCTGCTGGAGGGTCGACGTGCCGAAGACGGTCAGGAACCCCTCACGGCTGCGCTGGCTGCCCCCGAAGATGTCCAGCCGCCGCATGTCCGGCCCTGCGGGGAGCGCGCCCCACGCGTCGAGGCCGTTGATCCACTGGTCCTGGGCCGCGGTGTGCTGGAGGGCCCGCTGCTGCCAGGAGTGCCAGGCATACTGGAAGTGCTGCTCCAGCTCCGCGCTCTTGGCCTCCAACTGCGCCCCGGCCTTCGCGGCCGCCTGCCCGGCGTGGACGACCAGGGCCGCGGTCGCCGCCGCCGCGATCACGGCCAGTACCACCATGAGGGCGCCGCCGACCGTCGTCAGGACCAGGAGCAGCAGCGATATCCCGCCACCGATCTTGACCGTGGAACTCTTGCGGTCCTCGTGCCTCAGCCGCGCGGCCTGCGCCCGGTTCTGGTACGCCACGGGTGCGGGTGGCCGCTGGGGCTCGGGCTCGGAGAAGAGGCTGCGCAGCGATTCGGGGTCGCGGTAGGTCCAGCCGAGCCGCTGGCCGGGCTCGAACAGGCGCAGACAGCGGGTGGCCGCCTGAGCCTCGGTGTTCTGCACGCTCATGACGGCAGGCCTCCGGTCGGTGCGGCGGGTCCGTCCGCTGCGGCGACGAACGGATCCAGCGCGCGAATGCGCTGGTGTACCGGCGGGTGCGTGGCCATCAGCCGGGTCAGCAGGCCCTGCTGGAGGCGACCGTCGTCGGCACCGCCGTTCGTATCGTTCTGCAGGCCGGTGAACGCAGCGTGCAGTTGGGGTCCGTACCCGATCTCCCCGGCGAACCGGTCGGCGCGCAGCTCACCGCGACGCCCCGCCCAGGCGAGGAGGAACGGGATGGCGAGCAGGGCCAGCGCCGGGGGGAAGGTGACGGCGAAGGTGACGGCGAGAGCGAGCATGATCAGGGCGAGGATCCCCGCGAAGCAGGACGTGCCCTCGGCCACCACGAAGAGGATCCCCCGCATGATGAACTTCACGATGCCCATCACGAACCGGGCCGGGAAGGCGTACCAGATACCGATCAGACCCGCCCAGGCGTGACCGCCGACGTGGTGCCCCAGCTCGTGCGCGAGGACAGCTGCGAGCCTCTCCTCCGGGAGTTCGTTCAGTGACCGGCGCGTCACACTGACGATGTGGCCTGCGGCGGCGAAAGCGTTGATCTCGTTGCTGTCCTCGACCCACAGGTCATAGCGCGAGCCGTCGATGCCCGCGTGCCCGGTGACCTCGTGCCAAATCGGACGGAGCCGGGCCATTTCGGCTGCCGTGGGTTCGCGGACCTTGAACATCAGACGGGCGAGAGCCCGCTCGGTGGGACGGTGGAACATCAGTGCGCCAGACGCGAGCCAGGCGATGACGAAGACGATGTCCAGCCCGGGCGGAAGCAGCTGGGAGAGCAGCCAGATGACCACGAAGCTGCCCAGGAACAAGGGGAGGTGGAGCAGCAGCGTGGTGATGGACGAGGCGTCCGCCCCACGACGTATGGGCGGCGGCGCGCCCGGGTCGTACGGGGCCGGCTGCGCGGGGTCGTACGCCGCGACCTGCGCGGGGTCGTATGCGGCGGTCGGCTGCGCCGGGTCGTAGGCGGGGGCGTGCTGGTACGCGGGTACGGGAGCCCCGGCGGGCATCGGCGGGGCCTGCCCGGGCTCCGGCTTCGCGAGCGTGGGCGGCGTGGCCGGGGGCGGCGTCACCGGGGCCGGGGGGTTGCCCGGAGCCTGGAAGCCCGGGGCGGGAGGCGGCGTAGCGAAGGCGCCGGGCGCGTACTGCGGTGGCTGCTGCTGGGGCTGCTGCGGGGCCTGTGGCTGCTGGGGTGGCTGCGGCAGCGCCGGCGACGGGGTCGGCGCGTAGGGCCGGCCCGGGGTCGCGTACGGCTGCGGCGGCGGGGCGGCGGGGTGGCCCGGGGCGGCCGCCTGGGCCGGTGGCGCGAGGTGGAAGCTGCCGGTGACTGCCGCCGGCGGGGCGGGAGGCGTCGCCTGCGGCGGGACCGGCGGGGTGCCCGGGTACGGGTGGCCCTGCTGCGGGAAGCGGGGGTCGGCCGGCGGGGCCGTCTGCTGCCGGGGGCCCGGGGGCTGCTGCCCGTACGGCTGGGGCGGCACCGGCTGCGGTGCGCTCGGGGCGGTGAATTCACTTTTATCCGGGGGGAGATGAGGCTGTCTGGGATCGACTGGTTGGTTCACGGAAGTCCCCCTGTGGATACCTGACGCCGTGCACGGTGCTTTCGTACGGCGTTGAAATGAAGACAGTTGACCAAATGCCTCCGGTAGGTGCCACATGGGACAGTCGGTGATCCGACCCGCTACCGGACCCGCCGAAGCGGAGAATCATTCATCGACCTGTAGTCGGGTCATGCTGCATCACGCATGCCCCGAGGTCCAATTCACTTCCGGTCAACGCCCCTCCCGACTGCCGGGGGTTGGAGCTGACTTCGAGTGACTCTACGATGCTGGCGACGAGTTCGATCGATTGAAGGCGGGGCTGTGTCGACCACGCTGCGCGAAACCGCGGGCGAGGCATGGCACCGCCTCCTCGCACTGCCCACGTACGCCCTGACCGAGGTCCCCCGGCAACGCCCCGACGCCAACCGGCCGGCCGGCCCCGACGACGAACTGCGCGCCCACCGCTTCGCCGCGCTGGTCTCCGCCTTCCACTCCCGCTGCCCCTCCGACCCCGGCCGGGGCGGCCTTCTCCTCGGCTGGTCGCGCCCGTCGGCCACCCACCCCCTCGACGTGTTCCTGGGCGGTACCGCGCTGGCCGGCGGCGACGACCCCTCCGACCCGGGCACGGCCCTGCTCCGCCTCCCAGCCGGGGCACGGGCGCGGCGGCACGCCCCGGGGGCCGTCGTCGGCTCCCTGGCACAGTTCCCGCACTGGACCGCCATCGCCGGAGTCGCGGACGGACTGCTCGTCGACGACGAACCCCGGCAGCCGGGAGCGTCAGGCCTGCGCCCCACGCTCGAGGACTGCCTGCTCGGCGTCTGGCAGGAGGCCTTCGCCTGGCTGCTGCTGGCCGACCCGGTGCCGCCGCGGGAGCTCGACGAGCTGACCGGTGATGCAGCGGACCGGCAGCGCCGGGCACAGTCCAAGGCGGCCGGCTCGCCCGAGTACGCCCTGGAAGCCGGCCGGCTGGAGCGCCGGCACAAGGAGCTGGCCAAGGCTTCGGCCACCGGGCTGTGGCGCATACGCCTCCTGGCCGGCGGCCGCACCCCCGACGAGGCCCAGAGAGTGGCGGCCCTGGTCTGCGCGTCGGCGGACCTCGAAGGACTCCCGTACGCGCTCCGGCCCACCGGATGGGCCGGCGACTTCCCCACCGTCGTCACAGCCGGACTGGAGACGGACCCGGCCCAGAACGCGGGCTACCCCTTCGTCGGCAGCTCGGAACTGCTCGCGGCCCTGGCCCGCCCCCCGGCCCAGGAGATACCCGGCGTCCGCTTCGCCCTGCGCCCCGAGTTCGACGTCACCCCCGAGAACCGGGCCCCCTCGCTCCAGCCGGGCGCCGCGGGCCCCATCCGGCTCGGCACGATCCTGGACCGCAACCGTGGCCCGGTGGGCTCCCTGGACCTGCCGCGCTCGACGCTCAACCGGCACACCTTCGTGTGCGGGGCCACGGGCGGCGGCAAGTCCCAGACGGTACGCGGTCTGCTCGAAGCGGCGACGCGGGAGCGGCTGCCGTGGCTGGTCGTCGAGCCGGCCAAGGCGGAGTACCGGTTCATGTCCGCGCGGCTGGGCGACGAACACGAGGTCATCGTGATCAAGCCCGGAGACCGCGACGCCCTCCCGGCGGGCCTCAACCCCCTGGAGCCCTCCGTCTTCGCCGACGGGGAACGCTTCCCCCTCCAGACCCACCTGGACATGGTCCGGGCCCTCTTCCTTGCCTCCTTCGACCCGCAGGAACCGTTCCCACAGGTCCTGAGCGCCGCCCTGACCCGCTGCTACGAGGACCTGGGCTGGGACCTCACCCTCGGCGAACCCCGCTCCGCCGGGACCGAGCCGCGCTACCCGACGCTGGAGGACCTGGAGCACACGGCGCTGCGGATCGTCGCGGAGATCGGCTACGGCAAGGAGATCACCGACAACGTCCAGGGCTTCATCAAGATCAGGCTCGCCAGCCTCCGCCTCGGCACCACCGGCCGGTTCCTCGAGGGTGGCCACCCCATCGATTTCGGCCAGCTCCTCCAGCGGAACGTCGTTTTCGAGATCGAGGACGTCGGAGACGACAAGGACAAGGCGTTCCTGATGGGGACCATCCTCATCCGCCTCATCGAATACCTCCGGATGGAACAGCGCACCACCCGCCGGATCGCCTTTCCCCTGCGCCACATCACCGTCTTCGAGGAGGCCCACCGACTCCTTCGGCGTTCGGAGGAAGGCGGGGCGAGCGCCCACGCCGTCGAGATGTTCGCGGGACTCCTGGCCGAAATCCGCGCGTACGGGGAGGGATTGGTGATCGCCGACCAGATTCCGAGCAAACTCGTCCCCGACGTCATCAAGAACACCGCCGCCAAGGTCGTCCACCGCCTCCCGGCCCAGGACGACCGCGAGGCCGTCGGCGCCACGATGAACATCACCGAGGCCCAGTCGGAGTACCTGGTCACCCTCAAGCCGGGCGAGGCGGCGGTCTTCACCGACGGGATGGACTACCCCCTGCTGGTCCGCATGGAGGACGGCACCGCGCGCGAGGACGCGTCCGCCATCCGGCCGGCCTCCCCGGCCCCGATGGTCACGGCCCGCAGCCGGGCCTGCGGCGCGGACTGTGCGGCGGCCCCCTGCACGCTCCGCCAGCTGCGCACGGCGCAACGCCTGACCGAACAGGACGAGCTGCGCGTCACCCTCTGGGCCGAGATGGCCGTGGCCTCCCACCTGCTGGGCTGGGTCACCCCCCTGCCGGGGGAGGCGATGCGCCGCGACCTGGCCCCGTACTGGACGTCGGACCGGCGCCTGGTGGAGTGCGCCATCGGCCAGGCCGTCGACCGCGCCGTCCACAGCCGCGTGGGCGCCCCGCAGGCCCCGGAGGCCCTGGCCGGGCACGTCGCGGAGACGATGCGCGCCCAACTCGACGGCGAGGACCCCTGCCCGGTCGCCGAACCGCAGTGGAAGGCCCGCAAGGGAACGAAGACGCGCCAGTACTACCACGGCCGCCACACCCCGTCCGTACTGGAGCAGATCGTCGGCTGCGCGGACCCGTCGGACGACTGGTCCCAGCGCTTCGCCCGCGCCCTCACCGTCTTCACACGCAGACCGCGCAAGCGGGCTCCGGCCGAACCGTCCATGGGGGACAAGGAATGAGCGAGCTCGACACGACGGACACCACCAGGCCCGACACCCCGACACCGCCTCCGCCGCTGGAGCAGGCGGAACCAATCGGGGAACCGAAGGAGGCCCCAGAGCCCAAGGGCGGTGAGACCCCCGACACCGGGACGAAGGGGGACGCCTCCGATCCCGAGGAACCGGAAGCCCCGGACGAGGCAGGGGACGCGGATGCGGAGCCGACGGAGGAAGGCGACCCGGCCGAGCCGGGGGACCCCACCGAACCGGCGGCCCCGGAGGCCTCGACCGCCTCCGAAGGTGACCCCGAGACAGAGGCCGACGAAGCCGACCCGGCCGAGCCCGAGCAGCTGGCGGACCCGGACCAGCCCACGGAACCGACCGCCCAGGAGCAGCCAGCGGACTCGGACCAGCTCGGCGAGCCTGAGAACCCGGACGAGCCCGAGCAAGTGGCGGACCCGGACGAGCCAGAGGGCCGGAAGCCGCCGGAGCCACTGGAGAACGGGGAAGGAACCGAGGCAGAGGAAGAGCCTGACGACCCCATCGACCAGGACACCACGGAGGAACAGGGCGACGCAGAAGCCCCCGAGGAGCCGACGGAGCCGCGCGACTCCACAGAGGAGGAGTCTCCCGAGTCCCCTGAGCCGACCGATCCCGAGGCATCCGAGGCGTCCGCCGAGGACGCCCGCGCTCCTGAGTCTCCAGAAGACCCGGACGACGAACTTCCCGAGTTGGAGCTGGAACTCAAGCCCTACCGCGACTCCGTCCCGTACTCGGTCCTGTACACAGCATCACTTGGTACCGAGAAGCAGACCGAGGCGCCCAGCAAGGCGCCCGAGCTGCCGCGCCAGACTTCGTCCAATGATGAGGTCGAGTCGGCGACCCCGCAGGAGCTCGAGGCGTGCGAAGAACCGGAGCCCTCCGACGCTGCTGATGGTCCTGTGGACCCCTTGGATGCCCGGAAGCAGGAGGCGCTTGCCAACGGGCTGATCGACGAGGCCGGACGCGTGCCCGTCGAGGAACTCGAATCCGGCGACCGGGTGCGTGGCTGGCCGTGTGACGACACCGGATACGAGATACGGGACGAGGACTTGCAGTTCCTCGGTCTGGACGAGAAGCAGGTCGAAGCATGGCAGCGGTTCGAGGCACCGCTGGGGATGAGCCCGGAACAGTTCAAGGAATTCAAGAGCACCCTGAACGACGCCCTCGCGGCGGACGGAATCGATCCGGATCAGGTGGACATCCGGCTGCAGGGCTCGTCGGCGCAGTTCTTCTCCGGATCGCACAAAGACTTCCCGACAGAGAGTGATCTCGCCGACCAGCCCGAGGCACAGAACAAGCTGGTGGAGTGGATGGGTGACCGGCCGGAGTCCGAACGCCCCGCCCGGATACCTTTCGACGCCAAGCACCTGCTGGGGGTCGAAGACGGCAACGGTGAGGCCGAGCCGCCCAGTGACTATGACGTCCAGATCTCGTCCAGCGACATGGTCGGCAAGGCGCGGGATGCCTGGGAGGCCTCGGATCCCGATACACGCAAGCCCGACGTGATCCACCCGAAGTATGACTTTGTGGATAAGAAGACGGTCGAGAAGGCGTTCCCCGCACTCGACGAGTGGAAAGATCACTGGGAGCAGGAGACCGGTCGCGAAGTGGCTCCTGCCCTGTTCACTTCGGACGGTCCGCCGGACAGGACCGGTGTGGGCACGGGGATCTCGACGCATTTCCGTGAAACCGATTGGATCATCAACCGTCCTGGAGGCGATGTAGATGCATGACCAGCTGCAGATCCGAATGAAGGGCGAGCTCGACGCGGATCGGCTCTCCAGCTTCCGGCGCGAGGTGGGACTCACCCCGCGTGGTCGTCTCGATGACGACTGGGATGAGGAGTTCGGACGGCGGGAGCTGCGCACTGCCGAGCAGGGCAGGGTCAAGGTGTCTTTGTGGCGCTACGCGCATGACGACTGGATGGTCTCGCTCGACTACGCGCGTGATCCACTGCCGGCCGAGGAGACGGAGGCGCTCCGGCAGGTGATCCTGGACGCCGCGGCGCGGGCTGGGCTGACTGTTACCGCCCAGGTTTCCTCCTGAGGCCCAGGAAGGGTGAGAAGCATGCCAGGAGCAGAGTTCTACGTGTCCGCCGACGTGGAGGCCGACGGCCCGGTGCCCGGGCCGTTCTCGATGTCGAGCTTCGGTCTGGCGGTCGCGGGCATCCGTGACGGGTCCGGGTTCCGGGCTGTCGATCCGGCCGAGCGCACGTTCTACGCCGAGCTGAAGCCGATCAACGATGTTTACGACCCGGAGGCCCTGGCGGTTGGAGGCCTGGACCGCGACCTGCTGGTGCGTGAGGGTCAGGATCCGGCGCAGGCCATGAACGCCGCCGCGGACTGGCTGGCAGCCATGTCCGAGGAGTTGGGTGCCTCCCCGGTGTTCGTGGCGTACCCGCTGGGTTATGACTGGATGTGGATGTACTGGTACTTCGTCCAGTTCGCCGCGCAAGGCTCGCCGTTCGGGCATTCTCGCTGCCTGGACCTCAAGACGCTGTATGCGGCCAAGGCCGCCGTGCCGGTCGGTGAGGCGGCGAAGCGGTCGATGCCGAGCCATCTGCTGTCGACCCGCCCCCACACGCACAACGCCCTGGATGACGCCATCGAGCAGGGTGAGCTGTTCCAGAACCTGATGCGCTGGCACGGTGCTTAGGGTCCATGCGGCTCTGCCGGGCCGACTGGGCATCGGCGGACGACAAGGATCAGGAGGTCCGCGTGTGAACGTCGAGCTGCGCCAGCACGTCAGCGTACCTGCGCGATCTCTACGACTACCTGTTCGTAGGGAGCGAGCAACAGCCCGTACCGCCGGGTGGCGGGCGGGAGCGGCTGTCGGAAATTCCTCGCGAGTTCACCGTCCGTCGTGGACAGGTGACCCGCTTGCCCTTCGGCTCGTTCGGAGGTGTGTCTGCGGTCCCGGCCAGGGGCGGCAGCCTGCCTTGGCGAAGGTGTCCATCACGCTGCCGGACGGTCGGGGGGAAGGCCGGATCCTGTCGCCAGGTGCCGCGAGCGCTCTGCCCGGCGGCACGTGGACGGTGGCCGAGATCAGCGATGCCGGGACCGCTTGCTGGTCGGTGCGGTTGCGGCTGGTCGGCTGAGGGCTCGCGTTGCGGGAGGGGCCGGAGGCTGGCGAGGACGGGAGTGACGACGCGAAGACGCCCGGCCGGGGAGTCCCGGGCGGGCGTCTTCGTGTTTGTGTTGTCGGTTTAGTACCAGTGGTTGGCCTGCCAGAAGTTCCAGGCGCCGACCGGGCTGCCGTACCGCTCGTTCATGTAGTCCAGGCCCCACTTGATCTGGGTGGCCGGGTTGGTCTTCCAGTCCGAGCCCGCCGAGGACATCTTCGACGCGGGCAGCGCCTGCACCAGACCGTAAGCACCGGAGGAAGCGTTCGTCGCGGTGTGGTTCCAGCCGCTCTCATGGCTGACGATCTTGTCGAAGGCCGCGAACTGCGCCGGGTCCTTGATCATCTGCTGGGCGATCGCCTTCGCACCCGTCGGAGCGGCCTGCGCGGGAACGGCGGCGAGCATGGAACCCGCGACACCCAGAGCGAGGACAGTACCGGCGAGGGACTTCTTCGAAGCGGCGATGCGGCGGATGACGGCGTGGGACACGGAGAAACCTTCCGAAGGGAACAAGGACGGTCGCCGCATGCCGAAGGCACACGTGAGCCACTCACACAGGAGAGGGATTCGACCGGCGGGGGGCCAAGCGCCCCGGCCGCCTCGGCGACAACACCAGTTAGCCAGCCCCCACCCCGCCTGGCAACGCCCCCCACCTACTACCCACCCCCGCAGACCCCGTCCGGAGCACCCGCCCCGCCACACCCCGCCCGCCCAAGCCGGACACCGCCGGCCGCCGCCCCGCCGGGGCTACTATTCCGGGCCGAATGTGATCTGCCTCCTGTGGGGCGCCTCACCGCCCCACCCCCCGAACCTCACCCCCCGTATCCGTCCGGGGCCTTTGTGATGCGTGTCCCGGGTCACTTCCGGGCCCGGATCCGAAGGTAACGGGCGCGTCGAACGCCGCTTTCCTCGTCGCCCGGCGCAACGCCTTCAGCAGCGTCCCCCCGAGCGTGAGCGTCAGGACGACCGTCAGCGCCGCCCGCCCCAGGTCCCAGCCCACCGAAGTCGCCAGGCAGTACGCGACGAAGCGCGCCAGGTTCTGCGGCACCGGATCGCCGGGGTGGAAGGAGATGCCCTGGCCCATGCCCTGCAGGATCACCCAGCCCTGGAGGTTCATGACCGTGCCGTACGCGAAGGAACCCAGGAACCCGTACGCGGCGAGCATCGCGAGCTCGGCCCGCCCCCGGATCCTCCCCGGCCCGGGCAGCAGCCCGGCGCCCAGCGAGAACCAGCCCAGCGCCAGCATCTGGAACGGCATCCACGGCCCCACCCCGCCCGTCAGCAGGGCGGACGCGAACATCGTGACGGAGCCGAGGACGAAGCCGAAGCCCGGCCCGAGGACCCGGCCGCTGAGCACCATCAGGAAGAACATGGGCTCCAGCCCGGCCGTGCCCGCCCCCAGCGGCCGCAGCGCCGCCCCCACGGCGGCGAGCACCCCGAGCATCGCGACGGCCTTGGAGTCCATTCCGCCGTCGGCGAGGGTCGCGATGACGACGGCCACCAGGAGGGGGAGCAGCGCGGCGAAGAGCCACGGGGCGTCCTGGGAGTGCGCGAGTCCGGACTGGCGGTCGGCGAGCAGGGGCCAGCCGAAGGCGGCGACGCCGATGAGGGTGACCAGGAGCAGGGCCGCGGCGGCGCGGGGGCCGACGCGGACGGGACGGGTGGGACGGGCGCGGGTCATCGGGAGTCCCCGAGGGCGGCGGCGACCTGGGGCACGGTGAGCCAGTGTCCCGGGGCCAGGATCTTGGCCACCTGCGGGGCGAAGGCCGGGGAGGACACCACGACCTCGGCCGTCGGGCCGTCCGCGACGACCTCTCCGCCCGCCAGGATCACCACCCGGTGGGCCAGCTCGGCGGCCAGCTCCACGTCGTGCGTCGCGAGGACGATGGCGTGGCCCTCGGCGGCGAGGCCGCGCAGCGTCTCCACCAGACGGGCCTTGGCGGCGTAGTCCAGGCCGCGGGTCGGCTCGTCCAGCAGCAGCAGGGCCGGCCGGCCGGTCAGCACCAGTGCCAGCGCCAGCGTCAGCCGCTGGCCTTCGGACAGGTCCCGGGGATGGGTGTCGTCCGGTACGCCGGGCAGCAGGGCGGTGACCAGGGCGCGGCAGCTCCCGGGCGCGGCCCCGGCGTCGGCGTCGGCCGCGGCGCACTCGGCGGCGACGGTGTCGGCGTAGAGGAGGTCGCGGGGCTCCTGCGGGACCAGGCCGACGCGGCGGACCATCTCCGGCGGCGGGGTGCGGTGCGGGGTGAGGCCGCCGACGGTCACCTGGCCGGCGGAGGGGGCGAGGGTGCCGGTGAGGGCGGCGAGGAGGGTGGACTTGCCGGCGCCGTTGCGGCCCATGAGGGCGACGGTCTCGCCGGGAGCCACCCGGAGGGTGACGTCGTGGAGCACCTCGGCGCGGCCGCGGCGGACGCCGAGACCCGTGGCGATGGCGGCGGCGGTGGTGTCACCCGGCCCGGCCGGGGCGTCGGCGGCCGGGGCGCGGCGCCCGAGCCGGGCCAGCCGGCTGAGGAGGCCGGGGGCGGCCGCGTCGCACGGTCCGGCCGTGCTGCGTACGCCGGCGGCGCTTCCGGAGGCACCGGCGGGCGCGGCGGGCCCCCCGCCCGGGGGCGCGGCGACGGCCACCGGGCCGCCCGGGGTCCGGGACGGGCCCGGGGACGAGAACGCGGCCGGGCCCGAGAACGCGGACGGCTGCGGCAGCTCCCCCGCCGCGGGTGCGGTCACGGACGACAGGCGGGCCCTGAGCGGAGCCGCACGCCGGCGGGCGTCGCGGACGGAGAGGGGGAGCGGGCTCCAGCCCGCCAGGCGGCCCAGGGAGACCACCGGGGGGTGGACCGGGGAGACGGCCATGATCTCCGCCGGGGAGCCCAGGACCGGGGCGGCGCCGGGGGACGGGAGGAGGAGGACGCGGTCGGCGTACTGGACCACCCGCTCCAGGCGGTGCTCCGCCATCAGCACCGTCGTGCCCAGGTCGTGCACCAGCCGCTGGAGCACCGCGAGGACCTCCTCGGCCGCTGCCGGGTCGAGCGCCGACGTGGGCTCGTCCAGCACCAGTACGCGCGGGTGCGTCGTGAGGACGGAACCGATCGCCACCCGCTGCTGCTGCCCGCCCGACAGGGAGGCGATCGGACGGTCGCGCAGTTCGTTCAGGCCGAGCAGATCGAGCGTCTCCTCCACCCGGCGGCGCATCACCGACGGCCGCAGCCCCAGGGACTCCATCCCGTACGCCAGCTCGTCCTCCACCACGTCCGTCACGAAGTGGGCGAGCGGATCCTGCCCCACCGTGCCCACCACGTCCGCCAGCTCGCGCGGCATGTGCGTACGGGTGTCCCGGCCCGCCACCGTCACCCGCCCGCGCAGCGTCCCGCCGGTGAAGTGCGGGACCAGCCCCGACACCGCCCCCAGCAGGGTCGACTTGCCGACCCCCGACGGGCCGACCAGCAGCGTCAGCTCACCCTCCGGGAGGGTGAAGTCCGCGTCCCGGAGGGAGGGGTGCGCGGCGCCGTCGTACGTCACCGACACCTGCTCGAAGCGGATCAACGGGAAGACTCCTCGGGAGGTACGGGGGCCACGAAGGCCGGGAGCAGACCGATCAGGACCGCCGCCGCCGGCCACAGCGGCAGGGCGGGCGCGACCAGCGGGACCACGCCCGGCCGCAGCCCCTCCGGGTCCAGCGAGCCCGCGTGGATCAGCAGCGCCGCGACGGCCGCCCCGGAGCCGGCGACCAGCCAGGCCCGCACCCCCCACCGGTCGGGCCGGTAACGGGTGCGGACGCTGCGCCGCCCGCCGAGCCGCAGCCCCGCGAGGGCCAGCACGAGGCCGATGCCGAGCACGGGCAGCCCGAACGCGGCGCCCTCCGCCGCGAGCAGCCCGTACGTACCGGCGCACATGCCGAGCAGTCCGCCGAGGGTGAGGGCGTTGGTGGTGTACCGCACGGCCGGCGCCACCCGCGCGGTACGCCCGTACCCGCGCGCGTCCATCGACGCGGCGACCGCCACCGAGCGCTCCAGCGCCCCCTCCAGCACCGGCAGCCCGATCTGCAGGACCGCCTTCACCCCGCCGGCGGGGCGCCCGCGCAGCCGGCGGGCGGTCCGCAGCCGGGCCACGTCGGCGACCATGTTCGGCGCGAAGGTCATGGCGACGACCACCGCCACCCCCGCCTCGTACAGCGCGGCCGGCAGCGACTTGAGCAGCCGGGCCGGGTTGGCGAGCGCGTTGGCGGCACCGACGCAGATCAGCAGGGTGGCCAGCTTCGCGCCGTCGTAGAAGGCGAAGACCAGCTGCTCGGCGGTGACCCGGCCACCGAACCTGATGCCCTGCGCCCAGTCGGGCAGCGCGATCCCGGGCAGGGTGAAGAGGGTGTGCGAGCCCGGAATCGGGGAGCCCAGCAGCACGGAGAAGACCAGCCGGAGCCCGATGACGAAGAGGCCGAGCCTGAGGAAGGCGCCGTAGGACCGCGCCCACGGCGCTTGCGTCCGGCGCGCCGCGACCACGTACCCGGCGACCCCGACGATCAGCCCGAGCAGCAGCGGATTGGTGGTCCGGGAGGCGGCGGTCGCGAGCCCGAGGGCCCACAGCCACCAGGCCCCCGCGTGCAGGGCGTTCCCGCGCCGTGCCTCGGGGGCCCGCCAGCGCCGTTCCTTTTCGTACGCGGGCCCGTGCGGGGGGCCGGCCCGCCCGGCCGCACCCCGCCGGGCCGGGGGTGCGCCGGCACGCGCCCCGCCGTGGGTGGGGCGCTCCGTCATCGCCTGCGGCGGCGGGACTGCCAGACGGTGGCGGAGCCCAGGGCGAGCAGCGCCGCGATGCCCAGGAACAGGCCCGCCGAGGGGGTGGAGGAGCCGCCGTCCGAGGAGGCCGACGATGCCGGGGCGGAGGCCGAAGGCTTCGGCTCCGCGTCGGGGAGCGGCTCGCCGCAGCCCGTCCTCGGGTAGCCGGAGATCCCGCAGAGCAGGGCCGCGCCGTTGTAGCGCAGCGGCTTCGCCACCTCCGCCAGGGCCTCGGCCGCCGTGGCACCGGGCGCCAGCTGTGCGCAGGCGGTGCGCGGGGTGTCCTGCGGCACGCCCTCGCCGTCCGGGGCGTCCCCGGGCACGCCGAAGTCGATGACCAGCGCCACGCGCTTCCTGCCGTCCACCGGGGCGGTACCGCCGCAGACGGCCTGGAAATCGGCGCCGGCGCGCGGCTGGGCCGCCTCGGCGGCGGCGTCCTTGCTGACCGAGAAGCGGAAGCCGAGCGTGGCGCCGTCCACGGGACGGGCCGTCGAGGGGCCCTGGGTGGCGTACGTCCAGCGGCCGTCCGCGCCGTCCCAGAACGACCAGTAGCGGTAGCTCGCCGCCAGGGCGGGGGCGGCCGCGAACAGGGTCAGCGCCAGACCCAGTACCCCGAGGAGGCCGAGGGCTCCGGCGACCGCGCCGGCCCGTGTCCCCCGCGTACGCGTACGGCCGCGGATCACGGCTGGTTCTTCTTGCGGCGGCCGCTCAGCAGGATGCCGATGCCCATGCCGGCCGCGGCGCCCGCGCCGACGATCCACCAGACGTTCCCGTTGCCGGAGCCGGGCTTGTCCTCGCCCTCCACCGTCTGCGGTTCGGTGCCGGCGACGGCTTCCGGGGCCGGACCGGTGGCGTTCAGTGCCGCCACCAGGTCGACGCCGCCGAAGGCCTTCGGGTCGGTACCCGTCGCGTGGGCGGTCAGGACCAGGGTGGCCAGCGCCGCCGGGTTGCGGTTGGCCCAGGCGGTGGAGTTCTTCTGGAGCCACTCCAGGGCGCCCGCCGCCGCCTGCCGGTGTCCGGCCGCGGCCAGGGCGATCACCGCGTCGGCGGTGTTGCCGGTGTCGGCGGTCGGCTGGTCGGCGCCCGGGGTGACGGCCGTCAGGTGGCCGTCCTTCTTCAGGGCCTCGGCCAGGTAGCCGGCCGCGCCCCGGGCCGCGCCCGCCGGGTCGGCGGAGCCGGCCGGGCAGGCCGGCGCGGCGGCCGGGGTGTCCGTGGCGGCCGGGTCGACGACCATGCCCTTGCCGAGGCCCGCCAGCGTGGCCGCGGCGGTGGCGTCGGCGTTCGCGGCGAGCTTGCCGTCGGCCGGCTGGTACCCGAAGGCACCCCGGTCCGAGGCAGGCTCGGCGGAACAGCCCAGCTGGAAGGAGAGCAGCCCGTCGTACGCCGACTTACCCGCCTTCGACTTCACCTCGGCCGGCTTCTCGCCCGCCACGGCCAGCGCGCTGATCACCAGGGAGGTGGAGCTGCCCTCGCTGGGGGAGCCCGGGACGTAGGCCCAGCCGCCGTCCTCGTTCTGTACGGACTTCAGCCAGTCCGTGGCCTTCTTGACCTCGGCGTCCTTGCCGCCGAGGGCCTTCAGGGCCTGCACGGCGACCGCGGTCGCGTTGGTGTCGTACATCGTCTTGTCGTCGCACGGCGCGGCCGCACGGAAGGAGGCGAAACCACCGCTCGGGCACTGCTGGGAGACGAGGAACTCCACCGCCTGCGCGGCGGGCTTCACACCGGCCGTCCGCTGGGCGAGCAGGGCCAGGGACTGCCGCCACACCCCGTCGTACGTCGGGTCCGCCTTGCCGAACAGGCCGGCCGGCAGGGCCGGGGAAGCGGCGGGGGAGGGCGGCGGCGTGTCGGCGAGGGCGGCGGGAGCGGCGCCCACGCAGAGCACGGCGGATGCGACGAGCGCGGCGGCGCTGCGGCGGACGTTCATGGCGGGGAGGGTGCCTCTCGTACGGGGGGCGGGAGACAGGCACGCGCAGGCACCGGGCTCCGGCTCCGTTTACCTCGACGGTGCCGGCCGCCGGAGGACCCGGCGGCACGAGCCGCGCACCTCCGGTACGGGGCATTCCGGCTGCCGTCCCGCGTACTGCGGGCCGGGTCACGGTTGCGGGTCAGCGCCGGATTCGCACCGGCTTCCCCCCGTACGGAAGTGTGGACGACGGCCCTACTCTACCGGCCCGTAACTCACCGCCCCGGTGGCTCGGGCCCTCCGCCGGCGGCCCCCGGCCGGCGGCGCGGCGGTCTACAGCGCCCGGTACGCCACGGGATCCGTGCCCGGGACCGCCTCCGCCCGGCCCTGCTTCACCAGCCGCCGCAGATGCGCCTCCGCTTCCGAGACGGCGATGTTCCGCGAGCCGTACGGGATCTGCTCCCAGGGCCGGTTCCACTCCATCCGCTCCGCGAGTCCCCAGGGGGTCAGGGGCTCGGCCAGCAGCCGCCACAGCCCGGCCAGCCGGTCCTCGTGGTGCTCCAGCAGCTCCCGTACGCGGGCGGGAGCGTCGGTGAAGGCGTACTGGTGGGCCGGGAGCACCTCGGAGGGAGCCAGGCGGCCGACGCGTTCGAGGGAGTCGAGGTAGTCGCCGAGGGGATCGGTGACACGGGTGTCGCCCGGGGCCTCGTACAGGCCGATGTGCGGGGAGATCCCGGGCAGCAGGTGGTCACCGGAGAAGAGCCGGCCGTTCCCGGGGAGGCCGGCCGGGTGGGCCTCCTCCAGGTGCAGGCAGACGTGGCCGGGGGTGTGCCCCGGGGTCCAGACCGCGCGCAGCCGGCGCCCGGGGAGGGGCAGCAGCTCCCCGGGCACGATCTCCCGGTCGGGCACGGCGGCGCTCAGCCCGGGGAGGGTACGGACGCGCCCGCCCTCCCGGGCCGCGCGGAGTGGAGCGATGTGCTCCTCGGGGGCCCCGGCGGCTGCCAGCTTCTCGCTCATGTAGTCGAACCAGACGGCGGGCTCGGCGGAACGGGTCCGTACGACGACCTCGGCATCGGCGGCGTGCATGGCGATCCACGCCCCGGAGGCCTCCCGCACCCGGCCGGACAGGCCGTGGTGGTCGGGGTGGTGGTGGGTGATGACGACGCCGTGGACATCGGCGACGGCGGTACCGAGCGCGGCGAGCCCGGCGGTGAGGGTGTCCCAGGAGGCGGGGTCGTCCCAGCCGGTGTCGATCAGGACGGGCCCGCGGTCGGTGTCGAGGACGTGCACGAGGGTGTGGCCGAGGGGGTTGTCGGGGATGGGCACCTTGATGGCCCGGACGCCACCGCCGTGGTCGGTGATGTGGGGGGTGGGGTGGGGGTGGGGAGGGGTTTCGGGGGTTGGTCGGGGGATGGGTTGGGGAGTGGTTTCCGTCATGGGGGCTCTCCCTGGGGCTCTGGGCGAGGGCTGGGGTGGGGTGAGATAAGCGAGAACGTGTTGCAGTAGTAGCCCAAGTCGACCATCTGTGGGGCTTTCTGGCCAGCAGTGAGATCGCGTCGAGCAGTTGACGTCCGTGTCGCCGACCGCGCCCCGACCGTGGACTCCTTGAAGTAGAACTGGTATCAGTTCTGCGACAGCGGTGAGATCGTGCGCAGCTCCTGGAGGCATCGGACATGACCGAGCTCGTGGAACACGGCCAACTGTTCATCGGCGGGGAATGGACGGATCCGCTGGGCACCGGCACCATCCGGGTCGTCTCCCCCCACACCGAGCAGGTCATCGGCAGCGTCCCGCACGCCTCCGAGGCCGATGTGGACCGGGCCGTGACCGCAGCCCGCAAGGCCTTCGACGAAGGCCCCTGGCCCCGCCTGTCACTGGAGGAGCGGACCGCCGTCGTCTCCCGGATCAAGGACGCCATCGCCGTCCGGCACGAGGAGATCGCCCGCTCCATCAGCTCCCAGAACGGCTCCCCGTACTCCTGGAGCGTCCTCGCCCAGGCGCTCGGCGCCATGATGGTGTACGACTCCGCCATCAAGGTCGCCGCCGCATACCCCTACGAGGAGCGCCGTCAGGGCGCGCTCGGCCCGATCCTCGTACGCCGCGAACCGGTCGGGGTCGTCGCCGCCGTCATCCCGTGGAACGTCCCGCAGTTCGTGGCCGCGGCGAAGCTCGCGCCGGCGCTGCTCACCGGCTCCTCGGTCATCCTGAAGCCGTCCCCCGAAGCCCCCCTGGATTCCTTCATCCTGGCCGAGATCGCACGGGAGGCCGGGCTGCCGGAGGGGGTGCTGTCGGTGCTGCCCGCCGACCGGGAAGTCAGCGAGTACCTGGTGGGGCACCCCGGCGTCGACAAGGTCGCCTTCACCGGCTCCGTCGCCGCCGGCAAGCGGGTCATGGAGGTCGCCGCCCGCAACCTGACCCGGGTCACCCTCGAACTCGGCGGCAAGTCCGCCGCCGTGATCCTGCCGGACGCCGACCTGGAGAGCACCATCGCCGGGATCGTCCCGGCGGCCTGGATGAACAACGGCCAGGCCTGCGTCGCCCAGACCCGCATCCTCGCCCCGCGCGGCCGCTACGCGGAGGTCGCCGAAGCCCTCGCGGCAGCGGCCGGCGCCCTGGTCGTCGGCGACCCCCTCGACCCGGCGACGCAGCTCGGGCCGCTCGTCGCCGAGCGTCAGCAGCGGCGCTCGCTGGACTACATCCGGATCGGTCAGGAGGAGGGCGCGAAGGTCCTGGCGGGCGGCGGCCGCCCGGCGGGCCTGCAACGCGGCTGGTACGTGGAACCGACCCTCTTCGGCGACGTCGACAACTCGATGCGGATCGCCCGCGAGGAGATCTTCGGCCCCGTCGTGTGCCTGATCCCGTACGGGGACGAGGCGGAGGCCGTACGGATCGCCAACGACTCGGAGTTCGGCCTGAGCGGCAGTGTCTGGACGGCCGACGTGGAACACGGCATCGACCTCGCGCGGCGTGTGCGTACCGGCACCTTCAACGTGAACACCTTCAGCCTGGACATGCTGGGACCGTTCGGCGGCTACAAGAGCAGCGGCGTCGGGCGGGAGTTCGGCCCGGAGGGCCTGAGCGAGTACCTGGAGCACAAGATGATCCACCTCCCGGCGGGTGCCTGATGGGGGACCGCTGGCAGGTCGAGGTCGACCGGGGGGTCTGTATCGGCTCGGGCATGTGCGTGAGCCACGCCCCCGACGCCTTCACCCTCGACTCGGCCCGCCAGTCCCACCCCCGCTCTCCGGAAACGGACGCCAACGAACCGACGCTGGCGGCCGCCGAGGGCTGCCCGGTGGAAGCCATCCTCATCACCCTGTCCCCCTCGGGGGAGGCGGTGTTCCCGCCGGAGGAGTGAGGAGTGAGGAGTGAGGGGTGGTGGGGTGGGCGGGGGCTGCGGGGAGCGGGGTTTCGGCGGGGCGGTCTCAGGGCGGGTTGGGGGTTTCCCGTCAGTCCCATCGTCCTTCCGTGTCGTGCCGGCCCGTCAAGGGCGCTCACTTCGTTCGCGTCGCTACGCGATGGCCTTCGGCCACCCTTGACCGACCAGCCCGCCCCGGAAAGCCGAAAGACTGCCGGGAACCCCCCAAAAGAGCGGTCACGGGGCAGGAATGGGAGGGGCGGGTGTCTCAGTGATGAGGCGAGGGGCCGTGTGCCGGTCCGCCGGGCATCCGGGCTCCCAAAGACCCTCGGCGGCCCACCCCGGCGCGTCAGATCGCTACGCGCTCCTCCCGGCTTGGCGTCCGACGGTCGTTATGGGCTGATACCCGCACCACATGTCGATCAGGGCAGCATCCGGGACCGGTGGGCGCGTCAGATCGCTACGCGCTCCTCATCGCTTGGCGGCTGACGGCCGTCTTGGGCTGGTCGTGGCTCACAGGTGCGTGGCATGCAGGGCTTCGAGGGCTTCCCTTGCGGAGAAGGACTCAAGGAGGCGGAGGGTCGGGCCCTGTTCGGAGGCCAGGACGGCGTAGTGCGCGGGAATGAGGGAGAGGTCGCCCCAGGGCTCCTCGACGTGCGCGCGGGCGAGGAGGCGGCCGGACGTGTGCCGGATCCAGGGGATGACGAGGAGATCGGCCAGGTCCGGGTAGGGCAGGGGGGTGGTGGTGGGGTGTTCGACGATTTCCACCGGGCTGGGGAGACCGTCACCCTGGCAGGCGAGCAGACGGGAAGCGATGTCCCGCCGCACACCCCAGCTCTCCGCGATGACGGAGATCTCCACGCGGGTGGTCTCACTGATGGCCACCTGGTGTTCGAGGAGACCGCACACCAGCAGGTCCAGTCCGGCCTCCTGCTCGCCGATGTCCCAGCGGACCTGGACCTCGCGCCCCTCGGCATCCGGCAAGAGGCGGACGAAGTGGTTCCATACGTCGGCTTCAGCGATCATCCGGAGAGGCTAACGGTCAATCCCATTGCGGTGATCACCTCCGTGGCGAAACGATGCGCCCATGGATCAGCCGAAAGACACCATTGACTGTGAAGGCTTCGTCCTGCGGCGCTGGCGGGAGAGTGACTTCGATGCTCTCCTCCGCCTGAGCGAAGAATCCCTCGACCACCTGAGTCCGTGGATGCCATGGGCAAGCTCCCACACGCCGCAGCACACCCGGGACTTCCTCGCCGGCTGCGATCCGAACTGGCGCAGCGGTGAGGCGTACAACTACGCGATCACCGTGAACGGCCGGCCTGTGGGAAGCCTCTCCCTCTACCTCGCCGACGAACCGCAGGGACGCGCCGTCGGCTACTGGCTGCACCCGGCCGCCACCGGCCGGGGCATGGCCACCCGGGCAGCGGCGGCCGCAGTCCGCGAGGCGTTCGCCCTGCCGGGCGTGGAGTACGTCGAGATCGCCCACGATCCGGCCAATTCCGCCAGCGCCGCCGTCCCCAAGCGCCTGGGCTTCACGTTGTCCTCGCAGGACGCAACGGACGTCATCTGGCGACTGCACACGCCACCAGCAGCCGATTGGCCCGTAGCGATCTGACGCGCCCACCGGTCTCGGATGCTGTCCTGTTCGTCATGTGGTGCGGGTATCGGCCCAGGACGGTCGTCGGACGCCATGCCGGGAGGAGCGCGTAGCGATCTGTCGCGTCTGCCGGTCCCGGATGCTGTCCTGTTCGTCATGTGGTGCGGGTATCGGCCCAGGACGGTCGTCGGACGCCATGCCGGGAGGAGCGCGTAGCGATCTGACGCGCCGGGGTGGGCCGCCGAGGGTCTTTGGGAGCCCGGATGCCCGGCGGACCGGCACCCGGCCCCTCGCCTCATCACTGAGACACCCGCCCCTCCCATTCCTGCCCCGTGACCGTTCCTTTGGGGGCTTCCCGGCAGTCCTTGTCTTTCCGGGGCGGGACGGCCTGTCAAGGGTGGCCGAAGGCCATCGCGTAGCGACGCGAACGAAGTGAGCGCCCTTGACGGGCCGGCACGAACCGGAAGGACGATGGGACTGACGGGAAACCCCCAAACCAGCCCTGACACGGCCCAACAGGACCCCGCCCCCTACACCACAATCAGGCCTTTCCCGTGGATCCGCCCGCAGTTCCCCCCGCGGCCCCGCCCGCCCCCGCCCCCGTCAGGTCGATCAGCCGGCACACCGTCTCGATGTCGATCTTCACCTGGGCGATCGACGCGCGGCCCGAGAGCCAGGTGATCAGGGCCGAGTGCCAGGTGTGCTCGATGACCCGGACCGCCGAGAGCTGTTCCGCCGTCGGCGGGGCGTCGAGGCCCATGGCGTCCAGGATGATCGCGGTCGTCAGCCGCGAGACCGTGTCCACCTCGGGGGAGACGCTCCGGTCCGCGAAGGTCAGGGCGCGCACCATCGCGTCCGCGAGGTGCGGTTCCCGCTGGAGGGCGCGGAAGGCGCGCATCAGGGTTTCCGCGACGCGGGCCGCCGGCTCCTCGCCCGCCGGGGGGCGCTTGCGCAGGGTCGTGTGCATGTGCTGGAGCTGGTCCTGCATGGTGGCCACCAGCAGGTGCACCTTGGACGGGAAGTAGCGGTACAGGGTGCCCAGCGCGACGTTCGACGACTCGGCGACCTCCCGCATCTGCACGGCGTCGAAGCCGCCCCGGCTGGCCAGCTGCGCGCTCGCGTGCAGGATGCGGCGCCGACGCGCCTCCTGGCGTTCCGTCAGGGGAGGCGTCACGGCCTTCGCTTCCGCTGTCATGTGTCCCGTTCCTGGCGTTCCGTGTCGTCGCGGCGGCTGATTCCGGGATGGTCCGGGGGCCAGCATGTCAGGCGTCCGAGCCGTGGCGCGAATCACCTGCTCCGCCTCTTACGGTGCGGTTTCCGGCCGGTAGATTCAATGGTCTTCAGAGGATCAAGTCTGAAACTTGTTCTACATTATCCGAGCGGTTACGCTCCGGCGAAAGTGCAGGGAGAAGGGGGCCGAGAGTGACCGCAGAGGCCATGGTGACGAGCCCTTTCGTGGGTTCCGCCACTGACGGCGACCGCCCGTTGCGCATCGCACTCCTCACCTACAAGGGGAACCCGTTCTGCGGCGGCCAGGGCGTCTACGTCCGGCACCTCTCCCGGGAGCTCGTCAAGCTCGGGCACTCCGTCGAGGTCATCGGCGCCCAGCCCTACCCGGTGCTCGACACCGGTGCCACGCTCACCGAACTGCCGAGCCTGGACCTGTACCGCAGCCCCGATCCGTTCCGTACGCCCAAGCGTGACGAGTACCGGGACTGGATCGACGCCCTCGAGGTCGGCACGATGTGGACCGGCGGCTTTCCCGAGCCGCTGACCTTCTCGCTGCGCGCCCGGCGCCACCTGCGCGCCCGCGCGGGCGAGTTCGACGTCATCCACGACAACCAGACCCTCGGCTACGGCCTGCTGGGCGATCTCGGCGCGCCCCTGGTGACCACCATCCACCACCCCATCACCGTCGACCGCAAGCTCGACCTCGCCGCCGCGAAGGACCGCAAGAAGCGCGCCTCCGTGCGGCGCTGGTACGCGTTCACGCGCATGCAGGGACGCGTGGCCCGGCGGCTGCCGTCGGTGCTGACCGTCTCCGGTTCCTCCCAGCAGGAGATCGCCGAGCACCTCGGTGTGCGCGGCGACCGCATCCACGTGGTGCACATCGGCGCCGACACCGACCTCTGGTCGCCGGACCCCTCCGTCCCGGAGGTTCCCGGGCGGATCGTGACGACCTCCAGCGCCGACGTCCCGCTCAAGGGGCTCGTCCACCTCGTCGAGGCCCTCGCCAAGCTCCGTACCGAGCAGCCCGGCGCCCACCTCGTGGTCGTCGGCAAGCGCGCCGAGAGCGGGCCCGTCGCCCGCGCGATCGAGACGTACGGGCTCCAGGACGCGGTGCGGTTCGTCAAGGGCATCACCGACGCCGAGCTCGTGGACCTGGTGCGCAGTGCCCAGGTCGCCTGCGTGCCCTCCCTGTACGAGGGCTTCTCGCTCCCGGCGGCCGAGGCGATGGCCACCGGCACCCCGCTGGTCGCCACCACCGGCGGGGCCATCCCCGAGGTGTCCGGCCCCGACGGGGAGACGTGCCTGGCCGTGCCGCCCGGCGACGCGGGGGCGCTGGCCGTCGCGCTGGGCCGGCTGCTGGGCGACGCCGGGCTGCGCGCCCGGCTGGGGGCCGCCGGGCGCGAGCGGGTCCTGACCCGGTTCACCTGGGCCAAGGCCGCCGAGGGCACCGTCGCGCACTACAGAGCCGCCGTCGCGCGGGCGGCCGCCGCCCGGACCCGGTGAGCTCCGGAGCCTGCCCCAGCGCACCACCGAGACCCGAAGCACCCGAAGCACCTGAATGAACCCGGAGCGCCCCCACCACGTCGAGCGCCCCGGGCACCACCCGGCAGTTCTTCTCATCCGCAACACCCTTCACCCCCGTGACCGCGAAGGCAGGACCCCGTGCTGACCGTCGATTTCTCCCGGTTCCCGCTCGCCGCAGGCGACCGTGTGCTCGATCTGGGCTGCGGCGCAGGCCGGCACGCCTTCGAGTGCTACCGGCGCGGCGCCCAGGTCGTCGCCGTCGACCGCAACGGCGAGGAGATCCGCGAGGTCGCCAAGTGGTTCGCCGCCATGAAGGAGGCCGGTGAGGCCCCGGCCGGCGCCACCGCCACCGCCATGGAGGGCGACGCCCTGGCCCTGCCCTTCCCGGACGAGTCCTTCGACGTCGTCATCATCTCCGAGGTCATGGAGCACATCCCCGACGACAAGGGCGTGCTCGCCGAGATGGTCCGCGTGCTCAAGCCCGGCGGCCGCATCGCGGTCACCGTCCCGCGCTACGGCCCGGAGAAGGTCTGCTGGGCGCTCTCCGACGCCTACCACGAGGTCGAGGGCGGCCACATCCGGATCTACAAGGCGGACGAGCTGCTCGGCAAGATGGAGGCCGCGGGCCTCAAGCCGTACGGCACCCACCACGCGCACGGCCTGCACTCCCCCTACTGGTGGCTCAAGTGCGCCTTCGGCGTCGACAACGACAAGGCGCTGCCCGTCAAGGCGTACCACAAGCTCCTGGTCTGGGACATCATGAAGAAGCCGCTGGCCACCCGCCTCGCCGAGCAGGCCCTCAATCCGCTCATCGGCAAGAGCTTCGTGGCGTACGCGACCAAGCCCCACCTGCCCGTCGGCGCAGCCGGCTCCGCCCAGTGAGCTCGCCGGGGCGCACCGTACCGGAACACCTCGTCCTGGACGGCGTACTGACCGCCGAACAGGCCGCGCGGACCGTGGAGGGGATCCTGGCCGCGCAGCGCGCGGACGGGGCCATACCGTGGTTCCGCGGCCACCACCTCGACCCGTGGGACCACACCGAGGCGGCGATGGCCCTGGACACGGCGGGCGAGCACGAGGCGGCCGAGCGGGCCTACGCCTGGCTGGCCCGGCACCAGAACCAGGACGGCTCCTGGTACGCGGCGTACGCGGACCGGCCCGACGGCGTGGACACGGACGCGCCGCAGGACGCGAGCCGGGAGTCCAACTTCGTCGCGTACATCGCGGTCGGCGTCTGGCACCACTACCTGGCCACCGGCGACGACACCTTCCTGGACCGGATGTGGCCGGCGGTCGTCGCGGCGGTCGAGTTCGTCCTCGCGCTCCAGCAGCCGGGCGGCGAGATCGGCTGGAAGCGGGAGGCGGACGGCACCGTCGTCACCGACGCCCTGCTGACCGGTTCCTCCTCCATCCACCAGGCGCTGCGCTGCGCTCTCGCCATCGCGGACCACCGGGGCGACCCGCAGCCGGACTGGGAGCTGGCGACGGGCGCGCTCGCGCACGCGATACGCCGGCACCCGGAGCGGTTCCTGGACAAGGACCGCTACTCGATGGACTGGTACTACCCGGTCCTGGGCGGGGCGCTGTCGGGCCCGGAGGCGAAGGCGCGGATCGAGCGGCGCTGGGAGGAGTTCGTCGTCCCGGACCTCGGGGTGCGGTGTGTGCTGCCGAACCCGTGGGTGACGGGCGGCGAGTCCTGCGAGCTGGCGCTGACCCTGTGGGTGATGGGCGAGTCGGACCGGGCGCTGGAGGTCCTGCGCTCGATCGGGCACCTGCGCGCCGAGAACGGCATGTACTGGACGGGTTACGTCTTCGAGGACCGGGCGGTGTGGCCGGTGGAGCAGACGACCTGGACGGCCGGCTCGCTGCTGCTCGCGGTGGCGGCGCTGGGCGGGGACGAGGCGACGGGGGAGGTCTTCGGCGGGCTGGCCCTGCCGTCGGGCCTGGAACCGGACTGCTGCCGCTGACGTCCCCCGGGGGACCCCCGAACGGGTCCCCCGGGTGGTGGGACCGGGTGCCGGGGGTGAGGCTGCGGGGGACACCTCAGTCCCCGGAGGAAACCGTGGCCGTATCCGCAACCGTCCGTATCCGTAGAGCCCTCACGGCGGTGGTGCTGTCCACCGCGCTGCTGGCCGGTGCCACCGCGTGCGGCAGCGGCGGCGACCGGGGGCAGCGGGGGGAGATCTCCTCGGCCGCCGCCGCCGAGCTGGCCGTCCTCGCCGTGGCGGAGACGGACGCGGCCGCCGCCGACGAGCTGGCCGCCGTGACGCCCACGCCCGGCACCGAGGCCGAGAGGCAGAAGTTCGCCAAGACGCGGTTCGTCGCCAACGCCGGGCTCGCGGCCGGGGCGACGTACCAGTGGATCGTCAAGCCGTACCGCGAGGGCAAGTTCAAGAAGGGCGCGAAGGGGCGTACGTTCGCGCTGATCAAGGCGGGGCTGGCGGGGGCCTTCGCCTACAACCGGCTGAAGGCGGCCGCCGAGAACGCCAAGGGCGACCCGCTGCTGTCGAAGGCCATGGGTCCGCTGACGGCGGGCATCGACTCCCTCAAGGGGCTGGGCAACAAGCTCCGCAAGGGCGAGGCGGGCGACGCCGACATCGACGCCTTCGACAACGTCATCAACGGGGTCAAGGAAGCCGGCAAGAACGCGGGCGCCGTGGTGACGGACAAGGTGCCGAGCACCTCGCAGCTGACCGGCTGAGCCGCCCGCCTGTTTCAATGGCGGTGTGATCGAGTTCCTGTTCCTCTCCCTCGCGGCCGGCGGGCTGGGCTGGCTGCTGCGGCGCAGGCACCGGCAGCGGCTGGAGGCCGGCAGTCCCGCCGGGATCCCGGGCATGGCCCGGATCCCGGCGGGCGAGGGCCGTTGGCGCCCCGGCCGGCTGTACGCGGACCAGGGCGCGGCCCGCTGGCAGCCTGCCCGGCGCCCGGCCGTGCCCCTGGCCGGCGCCCGGGCCACCGCCGTCCGGGTGCCCTCCGTGCGGGAGGGGATCTCCATCAACCCGGGCTCGCGGATCGTGGCCTGCGCCCTGGAGGGCGGGGGGACGATGGAGATCGCGGTGATGCCGCTGGACCTGCGCGCGCTCCTCGAAGCCGTGCCGGAGGAGACGACCTAGACCCGGCTCAGGCGTTGAGCTCCGCCAGCACCCTCAGGGTGTGCGGGTCCGGGGCCGTGACGAGCAGGTCGGTGACGGGGCCCGCGCGCCACAGTTCGAGGCGTTCCGCGATCCGTTCGCGGGGGCCGACGAGGGAGATCTCGTCGGCGAAGGCGTCCGGGACGGCGAGCACCGCCTCCTCCCTGCGTCCCTCCAGGAACAGTTCCCGGATGCGCCGGGCCTCGGCCTCGTAGCCCATGCGGCCCATCAGGTCGGCGTGGAAGTTCCGGGTGGCGTGGCCCATGCCGCCGATGTAGAAGCCGAGCATCGCCTTGACGGGGAGCAGCCCTTCGGCGACGTCCTCGCAGACCTGGGCACGGGCCATCGGGGCGATCATGAACCCGTCGGGCAGGTCCGTCAGCGCGGCCCGGTAGACGTCGGTGCGCGTGGGTGACCAGTAGAGGGGGAGCCAGCCGTCCGCGATGCGGGTGGTCTGGGCGATGTTCTTGGGGCCCTCGGCGCCGAGCAGCAGCGGGAGGTCCGCGCGCAGCGGGTGGGTGATGGGCTTGAGGGGTTTGCCGGTGCCCGTGCCGTCCTGGCCGCGGTAGGGGTGGCTGTGGAAGCGGCCGTCCAGGGTGACCGGGCCGTCGCGGCGCAGCACCTGGCGGACGACGTCCACGTACTCGCGGGTCGCGGTGAGCGGGCTCGCGGGGAACGGGCGCCCGTACCAGCCCTCCACCACCTGCGGCCCGGACAGACCGAGGCCGAGCATCATCCGGCCGCCGGAGAGGTGGTCGAGGGTGAGGGCGTGCATGGCGGTGGCGGTGGGGGTGCGGGCGGCCATCTGGGCGATGGCGGTGCCGAGCCGGATGCGGGAGGTGTGCGCGGCGATCCAGGTCAGCGGGGTGAAGGCGTCGGAACCCCAGGCCTCGGCGGTCCACACCGAGTGGTAGCCGAGGCGTTCGGCCTCGGTGGCGAGGCCGAGGTGGGCGGGGGCGGGTCCGCGGCCCCAGTAGCCGAGTGCGAGTCCGAGGCGCATGTACGGTCCCCTCCGCGAAGCCGGATCTGACGGTACGTCAGGTAACGTCAGGCGACTGTAGGGCACGCGCGCCCCGCCGGGAAGTACGGAACGGCCCCCCTCCCCGCGCGGGGAGGGGGGCCGTACGCCGTGGTCCGGGCGGGGCGGTCAGCCGCGCTGGATCCCGGAGATGTCGTTCAGGAGGCCGCGGCGGCCGTCCTGGGTCTGCGCGATCAGCGCCGAGGGGCCGCGCTGGTCGACGGCCAGGTACCAGGTGCCCGGGGCCAGTTCCGCGATCGGGACGGGGGAGCCGTCCTCCCCGTACAGGGGACGCGCCACCGGCACGGCGAACCAGAACGGCGTGAAGTCCGCCGCCGGCGCGGCCGGAGCGTCCTGCGGGCCGGGCGCCGGGGTGCCCCCGTACGGCGGGGCGGGCTGCGGGTTGGCGCCGTAGGCCTGGGGCTGCTGCCCGCCCGGGTAGCCGTACCCGGTGCCGGGCTGGCCGCCGTACGGCTGGGGGGCGACGGGCCGGGGCTCGGGCACGAGCGGCCCGGCCAGCGCGGGGATCTTCGCACCGGCGACGGCCACGCCCGCCAGCGCGAGGTTGGCGAGGAAGGCGATGATGCAGCCGGCGCCCAGGTCGGCCCGGGCCGGGCTGGTGATCAGCGACCACAGTGCCGCCCAGGCCGCCGCCACGGCCAGCACGGTGCCCCACGCCGTCAGGGTCAGGCCCCCGAGCTTGCGGCCCTCGGGCAGGAAGCGGGCACCGATCAGCAGGCCGGCGGCGATGAACCCGGTCAGGAAGATGGTGGGCAGCGCCAGCCCGTAGACGTCGGTGTCCCACGCACTCGGGAGGTCCAGGCCGGTGGCGGAGTAGAAATCGAGGAACGAGGCGATGAACAGCAGCACCGCTGCTCCGATCACCACGCCGTCACCTCGAGTGAGGGAGCGGATGTTCACGTCTTGGGGTGTCCTTCTCGGTCTTGGCTGGGCGGAGCGGGCGCCCCCATGGTACGGAGCTTCGCGCGGCCGAGAGGATCGGGGCGGCGAGCCGCCCCGGGACGACTGCCCGTGAACTACCCGCCCAGGAAACCGACGATGCCGTCGGCGATGCCCTGCGCCGCCTTCTGCCGCCACTCCGGACTCATCAACTGCGCCGCGTCCTTGGCGTCACGCATGTTGCCGCATTCGAGGAACACCTTGGGCCGGGTGGAGAGGTTGAGCCCGCCCAGGTCGTCGCGGACCACCAGCCCGGTGCCGCTGCCGAGGTAATTGGCCGGGGCGGAGCCCGTGGTGCGGCCGAAGTTGCGCGCGATGCGCTCACCGAGGTCGCGGGAGGGGCCGACGATCTTCGCGGTGTCCGCCGCCCCGCCCTTGACCAGGGCCGGGAGGATGACGTGGAAACCCCGGTTGCCGGCGGAGACGCCGTCGGCGTGGACGGAGACCACGGCGTCTGCCGCCGCCTCGTTGCCGATCCGGGCCCGCTCGTCGATGCAGGGGCCCCACGGGCGGTCGGCCTCGTGGGTGAAGACCACCTTGACGCCCTTGGCCTCCAGCAGCGCGCGCGCCCGGCGGGAGACGTCGAGGGTGAACTCGGCCTCCTTGTAGCCGGAGTTGGTCGTGGTGCCGGTGGTGTCGCACTCCTTGCGGTGGGTGCCGACGTCCACCAGCTTGTTGATCTCGGAGCCGTGCTGGAAGTTGCCCGTGTTGTGGCCGGGGTCGATGACGACGGTCCGGCCGGCGAGCGGGCCCTTGGCGGCCGTGGGGGCCTGGGCGTCGGCGCCCGGGGCGGGGCTGTGGGCCGGCACCTGCGCCGGGCTGGGCGAGGCGCTGGACTTCGCGTCCGTCGAGCCCGTGGCGTGCGAGGCGGTGAGGGACGGGCCCTCGGGCTGCCGCCCGTCGGCCCCCGGCCCGGTCAGCACCTGGGCCAGCACCCAGCCCGCCAGACAGGTCGGGGCCAGCGCCGCCAGGGCCACAGTGAGGGCGGGCCGACGCGCGAACCAGGGCCGGTCCGGGCTGATCGAGGACCGGGACTCGGGGAGCGGGGGGCTTTCGTCGTAGCGCACGTCGCGATGCTAGAACGCCCGCCCGGGCCCCGTACGGACCATGGGCCATCCGGGGGCGTGGTGTGATTGTCGTCCAATGATCCTGGACGGGCGCACCTCCGTCGGCCCCGAGGCCCGGACGTCGATCCCGAGGCCCGGACGTCAGCCTAGATGCCGGCTCCGGTGCGCCGCAGCACGCGGAGGGAGTCCGTCACCGAGACCTCCTCGAAGGCGCCCGAGGCCAGGGCGCGCAGGTAGATCCGGTACGGGGCCTGGCCGCCGTCAGCCGGGTCCGGGAACACGTCGTGGATCACGAGCGTGCCGCCCTCCGCGAGGTGCGGGGCCCAGCCCTCGTAGTCGCCGGTGGCGTGTTCGTCGGTGTGGCCGCCGTCGATGAAGACGAAGCCGAGCTTGCCGCCCCAGGCCGCGGCGACCTGCGGGGAGCGGCCGACGATCGCGATGACGTGCTCTTCGAGGCCGGCCCGGTGCAGGGTGCGGCGGAAGGCCGGCAGGGTGTCCATCAGGCCGATCTCCGGGTCCACGACGGTCGGGTCGTGGTACTCCCAGCCGGGCTGCTGCTCCTCGCTGCCCCGGTGGTGGTCGACCGTGATCGCGGGCACGCCCGCCTCGCGGGCCGCGTCGGCCAGCAGGATCGTGGAGCGCCCGCAGTACGTGCCGACCTCCAGCAGCGGCAGCCCGAGTGCGGCGGCCGCGGCGGCCGCCCCGTACAGGGCGAGGCCCTCGCGTACGGGCATGAACCCCTTGGCGGCCTCGAAAGCGGCGAGGGTCTCCGGCTTGGGAGTGGCGGCCACGGTGGTTCCTCCGGCGGTGAGCGGCTGTGGCGGCCCATGGTGCCCTACCGCCCGGTAGGGCACCATGCCGGGGTCCCGCGCCCTCGCCGCGCGGATGACGGCCGGACCCGGCGGAGCCGCGGGCGGCGGCGGTGGCCGGGCCGGCGGGGCCCGTGCGCGCCGCCCTTACAGGTGGCGGGAGTTGACAGCTCTGTATGATCCCCTCCCGTACCTGGGGAGGGCGGGAGGGGCATGGAGCCGTTAGGGCCGTCGGGCCCGTCGTACGTGGGGCCGTTCAAGGTGCTGGGCGTGCTCGGCGAGGGCGGGATGGGCCGGGTGCTGCTCGGCGCCGCGCCGGACGGGCGGCTGGTCGCCGTCAAACAGGTCCTCGCGCGGTTCGCCGACGACGAGGGCTTCCGCGCCCGGTTCCGGCGGGAGGTCGCCGCGTCCCGGAGGGTGTCCGGGGCCTACACGGCGGCCGTGATGGAATCCGACGCGGACGCGCCGACCCCCTGGCTGGCCTCGGTCTTCGTCTCCGGCCCGTCGCTGGGGGCGGCCGTGGCCGAGGTCGGGGCGCTGCCCGAGGAGACCGTACGCCGCCTCGCGGCCGGCCTGGCGTCCGCGCTCGCGGAGGTCCACCGGGCGGGGCTGGTCCACCGGGACCTGAAGCCCGAGAACGTCCTGCTCACCGAGGACGGCGTCCGGGTGATCGACCTGGGCATCGCACGGGCGGCCGAGAGCGGGGCCGACACCCGGCTGACGCACACGGGACTGGTGATCGGCTCGCCGCCCTTCATGTCGCCCGAACAGGCCGAGGGACGCGAACTCACGGCCGCCAGCGACGTGTTCTCCCTCGGGTCGGTGCTGTACCTGGCGGTCACGGGGCGCCACCCGTTCGCGGGGTCGTCGACCCTCCAGACCCTGTACGACGTGGTGCACGCGGAGCCCGAGCTGTCGGCCGTCCCGGCGGGGCTGCGGGAGGTCGTGGAGCGGTGCATGGCCAAGGACCCCGCCGCCCGGCCGTCCCCGGCGGACCTGTTCGCCCTCCTCGGCCCGGTCGCCCCGTCGGGCCGCCAGCCGTGGCCTCCGGCGGTGCACCGCATGATCGCCGAGCAGGGCGCGGCCATCGACCGCCTGCTGGGCGGCGGCCCGCAGGAACCGGCGACGCTCGTGGCGGAGGCGGAGGCGGAGGCGGAGGCGGTGCCGGAACCGGAACGGGAGCCGGAGCCGGAGCCGATACCGGTACCGGAGCGGGCACCGGCATCGGAGCCCGCGGGGCCGCCGCAGCCGGCGCGGGTCCCGGATCCACGGCCCGCCCTCGTGACCCTGCCGGAGGAGCCGCCCGTCACCGTGGGCGCCCTGGCATCCGCGCCGCCCCGGCGCCGCGTGCTCCGTGTGGCCGGGCCACTGGCGGCGGCCGTCGCGCTGGTGGCGGCCGGTGCCGGCGTATGGGCGTACGGGCAGGGCGGCGGTTCGTGGGGGGAGAAGGTGCACACGAAGCTGGACCGCTGCGACAACGCGTCCGCCAAGCTGCCGCTGCCGCCCGGGGCCGAACCGGCGCCGACGCTGGAAACCGTCCTGCCGGAGCGCGGTGACGGACCCACCACCTCGGTGCGCTGCTACTGGTTCGGCGGGGGGAAGCCCCGAGTGATCGTGGAGTGGTCCCTGAAGCTCAACGGGGAGGGCGGCGGCCGGAAGGGGCGGGAGGAACAGCGGGAGCGGCTCGCCTCGGAGCGGCGGACGGTGCGGGCGGCCGTGGGGACGGTGGAGCAGACGGAGGTGGGGCTCGGCGACGAGACGCTGTGGAAGGACAACTGCGACCTCGTGGTCCGGGACGGGAACCTCAGGCTCTACGTGTGGAGCGGAGGCGATGCGGACCAAAGCCAGGCCGATGACACCGGGTCGGACGAAAGCGGCGCGAGCGGGTCGCCCGCCCCGCCGTCCGGGTGCCGGAAAGAGGCCGTGGACATCGCCCGCGCCGCCCTCGATGCCGTGCCGGCCGGCTGAGGGCGGGGGTTCAGCTCCCGCCGGGCGGCGCCACGCGCCGGCCCGGCCGGCCGCATCCGCTGCACCTCCACCGCTGCTCGGGCGTCGGCGTCGGCGGTGCCCCGCCCCAGCGGCTGCGGCGGTACGAGACGCCCGTCGCGTCACCCGCAAGGGGCGTACGGGGGTGTTGAGAAGAGCCCGTTTCTGACCTTCCGTCAGATTGAAACGTGTTCTACTCTGCCGCGCATGGGCATCGGAATCACGCGGGAACACCGGGAGTTGGCCGACGCCGTGCGCGGCTGGGTGGTGCGGGCCGTACCGCCCGAGGAGGTGCGCAAGCTGCTCGACGCCCCGCCGCGGACGGGGGTCCGGCCCGGCTACTGGGACGGGCTGGTGGAATCCGGGCTGGCGGTGCCCCATCTGGAGGGCGGGACCCTGCTGGACCTGGCCGTCGTGGTGGAGGAGGCCGCCCGGGCGGCGCTGCCCGGGCCCTTCCTGCCGAGCGCGCTGGCCTCCGTACTCCTGGACCGGGCGGGGGCCGAGCCGCTCGACGGCCGTATCGGGGCGGTCGCCCTGGGCCCCGGCACCCTCACCGCCGTCCCCGTCGGAGGCGGCGGGTGGCGGCTGGACGGGGACGCGCCCCCCGTGCTCGGCGCGGGCGAGGCCGACCTGGTCGTCCTCGCCGCCGACGCGGAGGGCGTCACCCGCTGGTTCGCGGTCGACGCCGCCGCGCTCGGCATCCGCACCCACGAGGGCGCCGACCCCACCCGCCCCACCGCCGAGGTCCGGGCGCGGAACGCCATCGTCCCGCCCGGCCGGCTGCTGCGACTCGACACCGCCCTCGTCCGGGACCTGGCCTGCGTCCTCTTCGCCGCCGACGCCTGCGGCACCGCCGCCTGGGCGGTGCACACCGCCGCCGAGCACGCGAGGACGCGCGAGCAGTTCGGCAGCCCCATCGGCCGCTTCCAGGGCGTCAAGCACCTGTGCGCCGACATGCTGGTCCGCCTCGAACAGGCCCGCGCCCTCGCCTGGGACGCCGCGAACAGCGCGGACGACACCCCGCGCGTACGCTCGCTCGTCACCGCCCTCGCCGCCGCGACCGCCCTCGACGCCGCGTACTCCTGCGCCAAGGACTGCATCCAGATCCTCGGCGGCATCGGCTTCACCTGGGAACACGACGCCCACCTCTACCTGCGCCGCTCCCTCGTCGCCCGCCAGCTCCTGGGCCCCGGCGACGGCCACCGCGTCCGCGCCGTGCGCCTCGCCGCGGCCGGCGCCCGGCGCGAGCTGCGCCTCGAACTGCCGCCCGGGGCCGAGGCGTATCGGGCGGCCGCCCGCGCCGCCGTCGGGGCCGCCCGCGGCCTCGACCCGGCCGCCGCCCGCCGGGTGCTGGCCCCCACCGGGTACGCCGCCCCCCACCTGCCGCCCCCGTACGGACTCGGCGCCGGGCCCGTCGAACAGCTCGTCGTCCAGCAGGAGCTGAGGGAGGCCGGCGTCAGGCTCGCCGATCTCGGCATCGCCACCTGGGTGGTGCCCTCGCTGCTCGCCTACGGGACCGACGCGCAGCGCGCCGCCCACGTCCTGCCGGCCCTGCGCGGGGACACGACCTGGTGCCAGCTCTTCTCGGAGCCCGGCGCGGGCTCCGACCTGGCCTCCCTGCGGACGCGCGCCGAACGCGCCGCCGACGGTTCCTGGAAGGTCAACGGGCAGAAGGTGTGGACGAGTTCCGCGCACACCGCCGACTTCGGGATCCTGCTGGCCCGGACCGATCCGGCCGCGCCCAAGCACAAGGGGCTCGGGTACTTCGTCGTCGACATGAAGAACACCCCCGGCATCGAGATCCGCCCGCTCAGGGAGATCACCGGCGAGGCCCTCTTCAACGAGGTCTGGTTCGAGGACGCCGTGCTCCCGGCCGACGCCCTGGTCGGGGCGGCCGGCGGCGGGTGGCAGGTCGCCCGCAACACCCTCGGCAACGAGCGCGTCCACATGGCCGACCAGATGAGCTTCGACGCCGCCCCCGGGCCGGCCGGCCCCAGAGGCCCCTCCGGTCTGGAGGCGCTGATCGCCGGGGCGGCGGAGCTCGACGGCCCGTACCCCGCCCGCATCGGCGCGCTCGCCGCCGAGGCGCACGCCCTCGCCTGCATCGGCCTGCGGACCACCCTCCAGCAGGTGTCCGGGCTGGATCCGGGCGCGGGGGCGTCCGTACGCAAGCTCGTGCAGACCCCCCACCAGCAGCGGACCGCCGAACTGATCCTGGAACTGCTCGGCCCGGCGGGCGCGGTGCGGGAAGGCGCGGGGGAGCGGGCGGTGCACGGGATGCTCATGTCCCGCTGCCTGACCATCGCCGGGGGCACCACACAGGTCCAGCTCAACGTCGTCGCCGAGCGGATCCTCGGCCTCCCCAGGGACTGACGGACTTACGGACGAGGAGTCAACGGGCATGAAGGCATACGTCGTGGGCGTCGGCATGACGAAGTTCGAGAAGCCGGAGTCACGGGACCGGCAGTACTGGGACATGGCCGAGGAGGCCGGCGGCGCGGCGCTCGCGGACGCCGGCGTGGACTACGGGCTGGTCGAGCAAGTGCCGGCCGGCTACTGCTTCCAGCCCTCCACCGCCGGGCAGCGGGCGGTGTACGGGCTGGGGCTGACGGGCGTCCCCGTCTACAACGTCAGCAACAACTGCGCGACGGGCTCCACCGCCCTGATGATGGCGCGGCAGTTCGTCCAGGGCGGCCTGGCCGACTGCGTGCTCGCCGTCGGCTTCGAGAAGATGAAGCGCGGGGCGCTGGGCGGCGGCGCCGACGGCGGTGACTTCGCCGCCTCGCCGGTGGCCCGCCACTACGGGATCATGGCGGCCGCGCACGGCTTCGAGATGTCCCCGCCCACCGCGCAGATCTTCGGGAACGCCGCCCGCGAGCACATGGAGCGGTACGGCACCACGCCCGCCCAGCTGGCGGCGGTCGGCGCCAAGAACCACCGGCACTCCGCGAACAACCCGAACGCGCAGTTCCAGGACGTGTACACGGTCGAGGAGGTCCTCGCGGCCAAGACCGTCCACGCCCCGCTGACCAAGCTCCAGTGTTCGCCCACCTCCGACGGGGCCGCGGCCGCCCTCGTCGTCTCGGAGCGGTTCGTCGTCGCTCACGGACTGCACCACAAGGCCGTCGAGATCGTCGCCCAGGCGATGACCACGGACACCGCCGAGAGCTTCGGCGGCTCCTGCATCGACGTCGTCGGCAAGCCCATGACGGCCGCCGCGGCCCGCCGGGTGTACGAGGCCTCCGGGCTCGGCATCGAGGACGTCGACGTCGTCGAACTGCACGACTGCTTCTCGGTCAACGAACTGCTGACGTACGAGGCGCTCGGCATGTGCGCCGACGGCGCCTCCGGCGAGCTCGTCGAGAGCGGTGCCACCACCTACGGCGGGCGGTGGGTGGTCAACCCCTCGGGCGGCCTGATCTCCAAGGGCCACCCGCTCGGGGCGACGGGGCTCGCGCAGGCCGCGGAACTGGTGTGGCAGCTGCGCGGCGAGGCGGGCGCCCGCCAGGTCCCCGGCGCCCGGGTCGGGCTGGCGCACAACATCGGGCTGGGCGGCGCGGCGGTGGTGACCCTGCTGCGCAGGTGACTCCCGCGGCCGGAGTGCCGTGCCGGAGTGCCGTGCCGAAGTGCCCCGCCGGACGACGGGGCCTACGCGGGCACGAGCCGCGGCATCAGGCGCAGCGCGTTCTCCCGGTTGATCGCGCGGCGCAGCGCGGGCGTCAGGGCCGGGTCCGCGGCCAGCGCGGGTACGGCGATGTCCGCGACCACGCCGGCGGGGCAGGCGGGCCAGTCGCTGCCGAAGAGGATCCGGGCCGGGTCCACGGTGGCCAGCAGGGTGCCGGCCGGGGACATCGGGCCGGCGGTGTCGTAGTAGAAGCGGTGCAGGTGGTCCCGGACCGCCGCGGGCTCCACCGGAGGGTCGAAGGAGCCCGCGAAGGCCTCCAGCCGGGTCGCGATGTGCGGGAGGAAGCCGCCGCCGTGCGGCAGGACCACCGACAGGTTCGGAAAGCGGTCGAGGGTCCGGTTGCGGATCATGTTGGCGGCGGCGCGGGTGGTGTCGAGGAGGAAGTCGCACAGGAAGTTCGGCAGCCCCGGCACGGTGGCCCCGGGCGGCCCTCCGGCCCCCGGCCGCCCGGCCCCCGGCCGGACGCCCGCGCCGGGTCCGCCCGCGCCGGGCGGCGGGCCCGCCGGGACGGCCGGGAGGTTGTGCGGGTGGGTGTCCACCACGGCGGCGCGCTCGTCCAGCTCGGCGAAGATCCCGTCGTACGCGGGGTCCCCCAGGTACACCCCGCCGTAGTTGGCCGTGACGTTCACCCCCACCGCGCCCAGCTCGTCGAGCCCGTGGCGCAGCGCCCAGGAGGAGACCTCCAGGTCGTCCAGGAAGAGCGGGGTGTGGAAGAAGAACCGTCCCGGATGCGCCTCGGCGGCCTCCACCGCCGCCCGCAGCGTCACGGTGACGGCCTCCCGCAGCTGCGCGGAGCTCTCGTACCGGGCGGGCAGCATCGGCTTGAGCACGGCGGTGGCGATCCCGGCCCGGTCCATGAGCGCCAGCGCCGACTCCGCGTCCCAGCGGGCCCATGGCGGCAGCGCCCGCGGATCCACCAGCCCCCGCGCCTCACCCCACTCCCGCCAGGCCGGGGCGCAGAAGTGGTGGTGGACGTCGATCACCGCCCGGCTGCCGTCGTCGTCCTCCGGGGCCGCGGTGGCGGGCCCTGCTGCTCCACTGGCGGCGAAGCCGTCGGCGCCGTATTCCGGCATGGGCGCATTCCCTCTCTTCGGGCCGCGGAACGGGATCGCGGAACGGGGTCGCGGACGTGATCAGCGAACACCTTAGGGCGGGCCCGGGCCGCCGCCGCCCGGACATTCCCGAGGGGGTGCATTCGGCTCCGAACGGGTCAACGCGGTTTGGCCGTCATTCGGCCCAGGGAAAGGAGCCGACTGTCCATTCCGGGATACCCGAGAGGTATGAGCGCGTGACGACTGAACCGACGGTGGCAGTGGGGGACGGACCCGCGCTCGAAGACGCGGTGGCGGCGGTGACGAAGGGCACGCCGGAATACCGGCAGTGCCCCTATCCGGTCTACCGGTCGCTGCGGGAGAAGGCCCCGATCGCCCGGCTGACCCCCGGGCACGGGGTGCCCACGTACCTCATCACCCGGTACGAGGACGCCCACGCGATCTTCGCCGACCATCGCGTCGGCAAGGACATGCACGAGGCCATCGACACCTACCACGCCCTCTTCGGGGACGCGTGCGAGGCGCTCGACGACAACCTCCTCTTCGCGGACCCGCCCCGGCACACCCGGCTGCGCCACATCGCCAAGACGGCCTTCACCCCGCGCCACGTCAAGGACCTGCGCCCGCACATCCAGGAACTGGTCGACGGGCTGCTCGACCGGTGCCCGACGGACGAGCCCGTCGACCTGATGGCGGCCTTCGCGCTGCCGCTGCCCGTCATGGTCATCTGCGAGCTGCTCGGCATCGTCGGGGACGAGCGCGTCGAGGTCCTGCGGTGGTTCGCCCAGGTGACCCGCTCCCGGTTCAGCAGGGACCTGAAGCACGAACTGGTCGAGGCCGAGCACTGGCTGCGCGATTACTTCACGGACCTGATCCACCGCACCCGCGAGAATCCCACCGACGACTTCCTGAGCGTGCTGGCGGAGACCCCGCACGACGAGGAACCGCTGACGGACGACGAACTCGTCTCGATGATCTGGGTGCTGCTCTTCGCGGGCCACAAGACCACCACCCTCCAGATCGGCAACTGCGTCTACAGCCTGCTGACCAATCCGGAACAGCTGAAGGCCGTCCAGGAGAACCGGGAACTCCTGCCGCAGGCGATCGAGGAAATGGTCCGTTTCGAGGGCTCGGTGGAAACCTCCACCTTCCGGTACGCGCTGGAGGACGTGGAAATCGGCGGGACGGTCATTCCGCGGGGCGCCGTCATCCAGATCGCGATCGCCTCCGCGAACCGGGACCCGGAGAAGTTCCCCGAGCCCGACAGGCTCGACTTCACGCGCGAGGGGCTCCAGGGCAACCACCTCGGCTTCGGTTTCGGGGCGCACTACTGCCTGGGCGCGCCGCTGGCCCGTCTGGAGCTGGAGATCTGCCTGACGTCGCTGCTGGACCGCTTCCCCGACATGGTGCTGGCGATGCCGTCGGCGCACGGTGGCGACTGGCTGAAGGGGCCGTTCCCCGCTTTCCGGGGGCTGGAGCGGCTGCCCGTGGCGCTGGACCCCTCACGGACGGTCGACGACTGGACGAAGCCTGCGGGCTGAGCCCCGCCCCGGCGCGGCCGGAGGCCCTCCGCTGTCACCGGCGGAGGGCCTCCGCGCGTCCGCCGGCCGGTCAGCCGCTCTACGGGCCCGCCAGCGCCGGGTCCACCACCGTCTCGCCCGTGGAGGCGCGGCGCAGGCAGTCCGCCAGGTCCTCGACGGGGCCGTCCCGCAGGACCAGCCCCGCCGCGCCCGCCGTCAGGGCCGCCTCCAGCAGGCCGGGTCGGGCCGAGCCGGCGGTCAGCAGGACCCGGCACTCGGGATCGTCGGCGAGCAGCGCCGTCACCGCGGCGACCTCCTCCACCAGCGCCACCTGCGGCCGGGCGGTGGGGGAGTCCACCACCTCGATGTCCGGCTGGAGGCCGAGCAGCAACGCGAGGGCCGGGTCCGGCGGTTCCAGCAGGACGCGCAGCGAGCGCGCGGGCCGGTGCGTCAGGGGCATTTCGTCCACCGCCGAAGCGTAACGGCCTGCCCCCGGGCCGCAGCGCAACACGCTTTGCGACAGGCCGATCTGACGTGAAGTCAGCAGTCTTCCCAAGTGTCGGGGCGTGCGTTATACATGCCTTCGGCCCGGTGCTAGAACGCGTTCTAGAACGCGTCCCGGCGTGCGGCCCCGCACACGACCTCGGTGCGGCCGACGGTGCGGACGGCCGTGCCGGGGTCTTCCAAGGAACCGAAGGAGCAGCATCCTCATGCCGATCGATGCCGCCAGGGCCCTCGCCGCCGAACCCCGCCGGGGGGACATCGGCTGGGACCACAAGGACATCCAGCTCTACCACCTCGGCCTCGGAGCGGGAACGCCGCTGGGCGGCCAGAACCTGGCCACCGACCCCGACGAGCTGCGCTACACCCTGGAGTCCAGGCTCCACGTCCTGCCCAGCTTCGCGACCGTCGCCGGAGCCGGCATGGCCATGCTCGGCGGTCTCGCCGCCCCCGGCATCGAGGTCAACCTCGCCGACGTCCTGCACGGCGGCCAGTCCATCGAGCTGCACCGGCCCATCCCCCTCAAGGGCAGCGCCACCTCCTCCGCCAGGGTCGCCGCCCTCTACGACAAGGGGAAGGCGGCCGTGATCGTGCTGCGCACCGAGGTCGCGGACGCCGAGGGGCCGCTGTGGACCAGCGACGCGCAGATCTTCGTACGCGGCGAGGGCGGATTCGGCGGCGAACGCGGCCCGTCCGTCAGGGAGGAACTGCCCGCACGCGCCCCCGACCGCACCGAGGAGCGGGCCATCCGCGAGGAACAGGCGCTGCTCTACCGGCTCTCCGGGGACTGGAACCCCCTGCACGCCGACCCCGAGTTCGCCAAGCTGGCCGGCTTCGACAGGCCGATCCTGCACGGCCTGTGCTCGTACGGGATGACCCTCAAGGCCGTCGTCGACACCGCGCTCGGCGGGGACGTGTCCCGGGTCCGCGCCTACCGCACGCGCTTCGCCGGGATCGTCTTCCCGGGCGAGACGCTGCGCATCCGGATGTGGCAGGAGGAAGGCCGCGTACTGGTCTCGGTGACCGCCGTCGAACGGGACGACGCGCCGGTCCTCGCCGACACCGTCGTCGAACACTCGTAGCATCCACGGAAGGAGCCGCACCGTGCGCGCAGCACTGCAGAGCGAGACAGGCCAGGACAAGCTCGAGGTCGTCGACGACATGGAGGCCGTCGGCTTCGGCCCCGGCAAGGTCCGGATCCGCGTCAAGGCCACCGGCCTGTGCCACTCCGACCTCTCGGCGATGAGCGGCGTACTGCCGCAGCCCGCCCCCTTCATCCCCGGCCACGAGGGCTCCGGCGTGATCACGGACGTCGGCGACGGGGTCACCGGCCACGCGATCGGCGACCGCGTCCTCGTCTGCTGGCTGCCGCCGTGCGGCCACTGCCCCGCCTGCGGGCGCGGTCAGGGGCACCTGTGCCTGGAGGCCTTCGGGAACGTCGCCACCCCCAACTTCAAACGGGCGGCCAGTGACGTCTTCGGCTTCGCCGGGACCGGCACCTTCGCCGAGGAGATGGTCGTCCCGGCCGCCTGCGCCGTCCCGATCCCCGACGACCTGCCCTTCGACATCGCCGCGCTGATCGGCTGCGGCGTCACCACCGGACTCGGCGCGGCCATCAACACCGCCCGGGTGGAGGCCGGTTCCTCGGTCGCCGTCATCGGCTGCGGCGGCGTCGGGATATCCGTCGTCCAGGGCGCCAAGGTCCAGGGCGCGGCGCAGATCCTCGCCGTCGACCCGGTCACCTCCCGGCGCGAGGCGGCGCTGCGGTTCGGCGCGACCGAGGCCGTCTCCCCGGAGGAGTTCGCCGACGCCAGGAACCGGATCACGGCCGGCGAGGGCTTCGACTACGTCTTCGAGGTCGTCGGCAAGTCCGCGACCGCGCGGACGGCGTACGAGATGACGCGGCGCGGCGGCTCGGTCGTCGTGGTCGGCGCGGGCGCCCTCGACGACGACTTCCAGATCAACATGTTCTCCCTGTTCTTCGACGAGAAGAAGATCCTCCCGTCGATGTACGGGGGTGGCGACGTGCTCCGCTCGTACGAGCGCACCATCGCGCTGTGGCGGGCCGGCCGGATCGACCTGGAGAACCTGATCACCCACCGGGTGACCCTGGCCGAGATCAACGACGCCCTCGACCAGATGCGCACCGGCGTCGCCCTGCGCACCTGCATCGAACTCTGAGACCGCTGCCCACGAGCCGGTGGTCGACGACCACTGCCGACGACCGGTGCTCCACGACCGCTGCTCCACGACCGCTGAGAGGAACGCCACGGATGTCACTCCCACTTGAGGGGCTCTCCGCCATCGTCACCGGCGCGGGCCGCGGGCTCGGCCGGGCCGAGGCGCTCGAACTCGCCCGGCTCGGCGCGAGCGTCGTCGTCAACGACTACGGGCAGAGCGGCCGCGACGGCTCGGGAGAGGCCTCCGCCGCCCCGGCGGAGGAGGTGGCCGGGGAGATCCGCGCGGCGGGCGGGCAGGCGGTCGCGCACCTCGGTGACGTGGCCGACTTCGAGCAGGCCCGGGAGCTGGTCGCCCTGGCGGTCTCCCGCTTCGGCAAGCTCGACGTCCTCGTCAACAACGCGGGCATCCTGCGGGACCGGATGGTCTTCTCGATGACGGAGGACGAGTGGGACTCGGTGATCCGGGTCCACCTCAAAGGCCACTTCAACACCACCCACTTCGCCGCCGCGCACTGGCGCGAACGTTCCAAGGCGGCGGGCGGCCCCGTGTACGGGCGGATCGTCAACACCTCCTCGGAGGCCTTCCTCGGCGGCTCGGCCGGCCAGCCCAATTACGCCGCCGCCAAGGGCGGGATCGTCGGCCTGACCACCTCGACCGCCCTGGCCCTGGCCAAGTACGGGGTGACGGCCAACGCCATCTGCCCGCGCGCCCGCACCCGGATGACCGAGGACGTCTTCGCCGGCTTCCAGGTCCCCGAGGACGGCGGGCTCGACGCCCTCGCCCCCGAGCACGTCTCCCCGCTGGTCGGCTACCTGGCCTCACCGGCCTCCGCCAAGGCCAACGGGCAGCTCTTCGTGGTGCACGGCGGGATCGTCGCCGTGATGGAACGCCCCCGGGTCGCCGCCAAGTTCGACACGGCCAAGGAGGCCTTCACCTTCGAGGAACTCGACGGGCTCCTCACCCCGCACTACGAATCCCGCCCGCCGAACGAGACCTTCGCGGCGACCGAGGTCCTGGGCCTCAAGCACGGCTAGCGCCGTGCCGGCGGCCCGGGGAGGGCTCCCCGGGCCGCCGGACCCGTACTCAGGACAGGAACGCGAGCGCCGCCCGCAGGTCGGCCGGCCCGCGGTAGTGCACTCCGGTCATCCCGAACGCGACGGCCGCCTCGACGTTCTCCGGCCGGTCGTCCACGAACAGGCACCGCCCGGGCGCGACGCCCGCCCGGGCGGCGGCGATCGCGTAGATCTCCCGGTCCGGTTTGGCCACCCCCTCCACCGCGCTGCTGACGACGTGGTCCGCGAGGTCCGCGATTCCCATCACCGCCAGGTCCTCCTCCAGGTCCAGGGAGGCGTTGGTCACGAGCACCAGCGGCAGCCCGCCCGCCCGCGCACCGCGCAGTACGGAGACCACCGCCGCGTCGGCCGTGAAGGGGGACCGGACCATCGCCCCGGCCAGCTCCCGAGCGCCCTCATCCGGTATCCGGCCGGAGCGGGCGAGGGCGTCGGCGATGGACTCCCGCCACTCGTCCCGGGTGATCCGGCCCAGCAGCAGCGGGCCGTCCAGCTCCGGGGAGAAGGCCACCGCGGCCGTGGTGCCCTCCGGCAGCCCGGCCAGGCGTTCCAGTTCCGCCAGGCGGGTCGGGTCGTAGAAGCGGATGACGTTGTCGAGGTCGCACAGGAGCGCGTCGAAGGGCCTGCCGGCAGCGGGGGCCGTGGAGTTCGCCATGCCCCACCCCTGTCACGGTGCCCCGCGCGCCCCGTCAGCGCAGCGGCGCCTGCTGGAGCGGTACCGGCCGGGCGGGGGGCGGCGGGGGCGGGTCCACGCGGACGGGCGGGGGCGGGGCGGGCGGCTGGCTCAGGCTGACGACCCCGCAGGGCACGGCGGGGGTGGAGTACGGCAGGCACAGCCGCCCCTCCGGGGTCCACAGCCCGCTCCCGAGCCAGCCCTCCGGGGCGCCGAGCCGGAAGACGTGCCGGTCGGCGGGCCGCCACAGCGCGAGACCGCCTCCGCCCACCCGGAGCGCCACCCCGCAGGTCTCCGGCATCAGGACCTGACCCGGCTGCACCGCGAAGGGGTGGGCGTCCTCCAGCCGCAGGCACTCCGGGAATCGGACCGGGCGCTCGCTGCCCAGCACCCCCCAGCCCAGCCGCGGCTCACCCGGGGCGTCCGAGCGGATCAGCAGCAGCCCGCTGTCCGGGGCGGCCAGCAGCAGCCGGTCGTCGCTGTCCTCGGTGATCTGGAGCAGCGGGCTGACCACCCCGCCCCGGCCCAGGTCCACGGCGACGGCCTTGGTGCGGCCGTCCACCTCGCGGTCCAGGGCCAGGAGACGGCCCGTGCGGTCCAGCCAGACCCCGCCGGAGCAGCGGCCCGGCACCACCGCGGCCCGCCGGGGCCCGCCGGAGGCCCCGGCCACCTGCCAGACGGTGCTCTCCTCGGCCCCCACCGCCAGGGCGTAGGCCCCGCACCCGTCGGGCGACGGCGGCAGCAGGCGGACCCGTACCCCCTCGTCGGCGGCGACCGAGCCCAGCCGGGCCTCCCCGGTGCGCGGGCCGGCCGGGGCGCCGGAGGGGTACAGCAGGGAGAACGCGTGCCGGTCGGCGACGCGGCGGTGGATCAGCACCTGCCCGTCGGCCAGCGCGAGCACCTCGCTGTCCGCCTCCTCCGGCTGCGCCAGGGGCAGCGGTACGGCGTAGGGCTCGGGGCCGCCCAGCGTCCAGCGCTCCGGGTAGCGCGCCTCTCCCTCGCCGGCCAGCCGGGCCGCGTACGCCCCGTCGGCGGCGATCGCGAGGGCGCGGGCCGCCGCGGCCGGGGCCGTGACCCCGGGGGCCGCCGGAACCGCGCCCGGCTCCGGGCCCGTGACCTCAGGGTCCGGGGACGTGCTGGTCTTCGTGATCTCGGTGGCACAGACAGTCATCCGGGCCGTCACCTCCGCAGAGGAAGCTAGTTTTCGCACTCCCAGCCGAACAGCGCGACCCAGCGCGCTTCACACGTACGGGTGGCCCCCCGCCGATTCGCCGGTGACGGACGAGGCGGTTGTGCTGCCCACCCGGCCAGGGGACCACCGGTCGCCACGGACGGTAGCCTTGGCCCGTGCCCCGTCTCTCTGAAGTCATCGCCGCGCTGGACGCTCTCTGGCCCCCCTCGCGGGCCGAGGAGTGGGACGCCGTCGGCACCGTCTGCGGCGACCCCGATGCCGAGGTCACCCGGGTGCTCTTCGCCGTGGACCCCGTACAGGAGATCGTCGACGAGGCGGTGAAGCTCGGCGCCGACCTGGTCGTCACGCACCACCCCCTCTACCTGCGCGGCACCACCACCGTCGCCGCGGACACCTTCAAGGGCCGCGTCGTGCACACGCTGATCAGGAACGGCATCGCCCTGCACGTGGCCCACACCAACGCCGACACCGCCGCCCCGGGGGTCTCCGACGCCCTCGCCGGCGCCCTCGACCTGCGCGTCACCGGCCCGCTCGTGCCCGACCCCACCGACCCGGCGGGCCGCCGGGGACTGGGCCGGATCTGCGAGCTGGACCACCCCGAGACCCTGCGCGAGTTCGCCGCCCGCGCCGCCGCCCGGCTGCCGCGCACCGCGCAGGGCATCCGCGCGGCCGGTGACCCGGACGCGCCGATCCGCACCGTCGCCGTCAGCGGCGGCTCCGGCGACAGCCTCTTCGCGCAGGTCCGCGCCGCCGGTGTGGATGCCTTCCTCACCGCCGACCTGCGCCACCACCCGGTGTCCGAGGCGCGCGAGCAGAGCCCGCTCGCCCTCGTCGACGCGGCGCACTGGGCCACCGAGTGGCCCTGGTGCGAGCAGGCCGCCGCCGAGCTCGACGCGATCTCCGAGCGCCACGGCTGGGGTCTGCGGACCCACGTCTCGCGCACGGTCACCGACCCCTGGACGGCGCACGCGCCGTCCGTCACACCCCCTTCTAGTGCCTCTGGAGCCCCCAACTGAACGCCGAGCCCGCCGACCAGATCCGACTTCTCGACGTCCAGGCCCTGGACGTCCGGCTGTCTCAGCTCGCCCACAAGCGCAAGTCGCTGCCCGAGCACGCCGAGGTCGACTCCCTGACCAAGGAACTCAGCCAGCAGCGCGACCTCCTCGTCGCCGCCCAGACGCAGGCCAGTGACGCCGCCCGCGAGCAGACCAAGGCCGAGCAGGACGTCGACCAGGTCCGCCAGCGCGCGGCCCGGGACCAGCAGCGCCTGGATTCCGGCGCGGGCATCTCGGCCAGGGACCTGGCGAACCTGCAGAGCGAGGTCGCCTCGCTCGCCAAGCGGCAGGCCGACCTGGAGGACGTGGTCCTGGAGGTCATGGAGCGGCTGGAGGGCGCGCAGGAGCGGGTCACCGCGATCACCGAGCGCGTTTCCTCGCTGGAGGCCAAGCTGGCGGACGCCACCGCGCGCCGCGACGCCGCCACCGGCGAGCTCGACACCGAGGCCGCGAAGATCGCCAAGGACCGTGAGGTCATCGTCGCCTCCATGCCGTCCGACCTGATGGCGCTGTACGAGAAGATCCGCGTCAAGCAGGGCGGGGTCGGCGCCGCGCGCCTGTACCAGCGCCGTTGCGAGGGCTGCCGGCTGGAGCTCGACATGGCGGAGATCAACGAGATCAAGGCCGCGGCCCGCGACCAGGTCGTCCGGCACGAGAACTGCGGCCGCATCCTGGTCCGTGCGGCGGACTCGGGCATCTGATGCCGCGTTTCGTCGTGGAGGCGGACGGCGGCTCCCGGGGCAACCCGGGTCCCGCCGGCTACGGGGCGGTCGTCCTCGACCCGGTCACGGGGGAGACCCTGGCCGAGCGCGCCGAGTTCATCGGTGTCGCCACGAACAACGTCGCCGAGTACAAGGGCCTGATCGCGGGCCTGAAGGCGGCGCGCGAGCTGGCGCCGGACGCGGTGGTGCGGGTCCGGATGGACTCCAAGCTGGTCGTGGAGCAGATGTCGGGCCGCTGGAAGATCAAGCACCCCGACATGAAGCCGCTCGCGGCGGAGGCGGCGAAGATCCTTCCGCGCGGGCAGGTCACGTACGAGTGGATCCCGCGCGAGAAGAACAAGCACGCCGACCGGCTCGCCAACGAGGCGATGGACGCGGGCAAGCGCGGCAAGCAGTGGGAGCCGTCGGCCTCCACGGCCGACCTCGCCGCCGCCCCGGCTCCGGCCGGACCCCCGGGCGACGCGGCGAAGGGCGCCGCGGCGGTCCGCGCGGCCCTCGCCTCCGGCGCCGGTACGGGCACCCGCGCGGCCGCCGTCGCCGGTACGGGCACCCTCGCGCCCGACTCCGACGTACGGGCCGCCCGCAGCGCGGCCGCCTCCGGGGCGGGCACGCTCTTCGGTGATGCCGAGGGCGCCGCGGGGGCCGTGACCACGGCCCCGGCCCCGGTCGGCATCCCCGCACCCGGCTCCGGCACGGCGGCGGACGCGACCCCGGCGGCGTCCGGCGCCCCCCGCGCCACCGGCACCGGCTGGGGCGGACCCGACATGGGGACCCCCGCCACCTTCGTGCTGCTGCGTCACGGCGAGACCGCCCTGACCCCGCAGAAGCGCTTCTCCGGCAGCGGCGGCACCGACCCGGAGCTGTCCCCGGCCGGCCGCCGCCAGGCCGCCGCCGTCGCCGAGGCGCTGGCCGCGCGGGGCACCGTACAGGCCGTCGTCAGTTCCCCGCTGCGCCGCTGCAGGGAGACCGCGCAGGCCGTGGCCGACCGGCTCGGGCTGCCGGTCACGGTCGAAGAGGGCCTGCGCGAGACGGACTTCGGCGCCTGGGAGGGCCTGACCTTCGCCGAGGTGCGGGAGCGCTTCCCGGACGACCTCCAGGCGTGGCTGGACTCCCCGAGGGCGGCGCCGACGGGCGGCGGCGAGAGCTTCACCGCCGTCACCCGCCGGGTCTCCGCGGCGCGTGACCGGCTGCTGGCCGCGCACGCGGGCCGCACGGTGCTGCTGGTCACGCACGTGACGCCGGTCAAGACGCTGGTCCGGCTCGCCCTGGGCGCACCGCCGGAGTCCCTGTTCCGGATGGAGCTCTCCGCGGCGTCCCTGTCGGCGGTGGCCTACTACGCCGACGGCAACGCCTCGGTCCGCCTCCTGAACGACACTTCGCACCTGCGCTGATCACCGCGAGCACGCGAAGGCCCCCGCCCGCCCGGCGGGGGCCTTCGCGCGTGGCGGCCGCGGCGGTTCCCCCGCCGTCTCATTCCCGGGAATGCCGGTGGTACATCCCTACCTTCTGTTTATGCTGAGCGCCGCTCATGTCGCGGGCCCCTGGCGCCCCTTCCGTGGAAGTTCCGCATCCGGCACTGAGCCCGACAGCAACCGCCCAGTGCAGGAGTTGCCATGACCACCCCTTACCCCGGCCAGCAGCCGCCCCCGCCCTACGGCTACCCGATGCCGCCGCAGCCTCCGCAGAAGAGCAACGCCGGCAAGATCATCGCCATCGGCTGCGGCGGCCTGCTCGTGCTGTCGCTCGTCCTCTTCGGCTGCGGCGCGCTGGTCCTCAGTGGCAGCGCCGGCTCCAAGGGCGGCACGGCGGACGCCAAAACCCCGGCCTTCCCGGCGCCAGCGGCCCCCACGGCCCCCTCCGGGGCTCCCGCGCAGCCCGAGGCGCCGGCCCCGGCGCCCGACAAGAACGCGGACGTGGTGGTGACCGCCGCGCCGACGGAGTACAAGGCCGGCATCCTCGCCCAGGGCGGTGACCACACCTCGGTCCAGGTCACTGTCGTCAACAACAACGCCGAGGAAGTCGACGTCAACGTCTTCTACTTCGAGGTGACGACCGAGGACGGGACCCGCAAGCAGATCGAACTCGCGGCGGCCGAGGACCAGATCGACACCGTCAAGCTGGCCAAGGGCGAGAAGGTCTCCGGGACGATCACGGTCAAGGGGAAGGTCACGGCGAAGACGGTCCACTTCCGGAACGGCCTGCTCGGGAAGACGTACAGCGCCCCGGTGAAGTAGCGGGTGTGCCCGCTCCGCCCGCGCCGCTCCGGCGCGGGCACACGCGGCGTACCGATCTAGATGCGCGAGTTGCGCAGCGACTGCCACGCGGCGCCGGCCAGCGCCCTCGCCGCCCGCGGGACCGACAGGTGCTCGTGCTCGCGGTACAGGGCCCAGTTGTACTGCACGAGCGACAGCTTGTTGGAGGACAGCGACCCGGCCTGGTGGGCCCGGTACACCGCGAGCGGCTCGGTCAGGCCCCGCGCCTCGGCGCCGTCCCGCATGATCGACAGCCAGAGGGCGTAGTCCTGGCGCTTGCGCATCTCCGGCATCAGCCTCGTGCCCAGGACCTTGCGGTCGTACATGGCGGTGAGGGCACCGATGTGGTCCCGGACCAGCATCGCGCGGTAGTCCACGTGCTCCCGGGCACGGACCACCCGCCCGTTCGGGACCCAGTCGGTGCTCTCGCCGGCGTGGTCGGCGTCCATCTTGAAGTAGGAGGTGAACGTCAGGGGCGCATCGCCTTCCGCGGCGAAGGCGAGCTGCTTCTCGGTCTTCTCAGGAAGCCACATGTCGTCGCTGTCGAGAAAGGCGACGTAGTCCCCGCGGGCCCGTTCGATCGCGAGATTGCGGGCCCGGCCGGCACCGCCCTGTGAGGGTGCCGACTCCGGCAGGACGCGCTCGTCCTGCTCGGCGAACTCGCGGAGCAGGTCCATGGAGCCGTCGGAGGACCGGTCGTCGGTGACCAGCAGCTCCACGTCGACGTGGGTCTGTGTGAGCACCGATCGGACGGCTGCGCCGAGGGTGGCGGCCGAGTTGTAGACGGGCATCACGACAGACACCAGGGGCACAGCGCTTCTCCTTGCCGGACCGGGAACGACGGTCCATTCAAGCACCGCGACGGAGGAGGAGCCTCCGCGGGTCGCCCGCCTCGTGCGGGGAGGGGGAACGGCAGACGAGCCGGCCTGTACGCCGGGTTCTGTCACCCGGTGACCTCGCGGTCGCCGGGGAGACGGCCATCCATCTAGGACCGGCGTTGCCGCCGGCCTCGTGCGGTCTACCCGCGAACATCGGGCGGGCAGCCCTCAAGCGTTCGCGCAGACCCGTCCGGGGACGGATCCTCTTGACCTTGCTCCAGGTGGGGTTTACCTAGCCGCCTGAGTCACCTCAGGCGCTGGTGGTCTCTTACACCACCGTTTCACCCTTACCGGGGACCGAAGCCCCCGGCGGTCTGTTTTCTGTGGCACTGTCCCGCGGGTCACCCCGGGTGGGCGTTACCCACCACCCTGCCCTGTGGAGCCCGGACGTTCCTCGGCGGGATCCGGGGATCCCGACGCGGCCGCCCGGCCGACTCGTCTGTCGTGCCGACCATGCTACCGGCTGTCCGTGGCGGCTTGACCTTGACGCAGCGGCAGGGTTTCTACTGGCGGCATGCGGATCGGAGAGATCGCCGCGCTGGTCGGGGTCACAACCCGGGCGGTCCGGCACTACCACCACGTCGGGCTGCTCCCGGAGCCGCCGAGACGCCCCAACGGCTATCGGGCCTACACCGTGCGCGACGCCGTACTCCTGGCCCGGGTGCGCCGGCTCACCGAGCTCGGGCTGGGCCTCGACGAAGTGCGCGGCGTCCTCGCCGACGACGCGGGGCGCGAGCCGGCCGACGTGCTCCGGGAGCTGGACGCCGACCTCGCGCGGCAGGAGGCCGAGCTGGCCGGGCGCCGACGCCGGCTCGCGGCGCTCCTCGCCGCCGCCTCCGACGAGGGCGAGCCGGTCCCGCCCGCGCTCGCCGCGCTGCTGGCGAAGGCGCCGCCGACGGACTCCCCGGCCGCCGCGAAGGACCGCGAGCACCTGACCCTGCTCGATGCCCCGGGCGCCGGCGGCGAGGAGCTCTACGCCCTGCTCGAGCCGCTGGCCTCGGACCCCGCGGTGCTCCGACTGTACGAGCGGCTGGACGAGCTGGCCGACGCCCCCGCCGACGACCCCCGGATCGGCCCGCTCGCCCGGGCCATGGTCGCCGCCGTCCCCGACGCGGTCTTCGACGCGATCCCGTCCGGCGGGCCCGTCGTCGCCGGGTTCGGGGAGGCGCTGCTCGCCGAGTACGCCCCCGCGCAGGCGGAGGTGGTACGCCGGGTGATGGCGGCTTTCATCGCGAGGGGGCGGCCATGAGCGCCGTACGCGCGGCCCGGATCGCGGCCGTCGCCGTGATGCCCGGCGAGCTGCTCCTCGTACTCTGCCTCGCGGCCGGGGTGCGTCCGCCCGGGTGGGCGACGGCCGCCGCCGAGGCGCTGCTGCTCGGGGCGCTGCTGCTGGAGGCCTGGGTGCTGTGCTCGCTGCGGCGCCGCACCGGCTCCTGGCGGGCGGCCGTACGGGCCGCCGTACCGGAGCCGGTCCTGCGGCTGCTGCTGCACGAGCTGCGGGCCACCGCCTCCCTGGGGCGGTGGATCGCGCGCCGCGAGCACGGGGTACGGCCGGGCGATCTCGCCGCCCGGTACACGGGACCGCAGACGGCCATGATGTACGGGCTGCTCTTCGTGTCGGTCGTCGAGACCGCCGCGCTGGCCGTGCTCATTCCCTGGCCCGCCGTGCACCGGGTGGTGCTGGTGCTCGACGTCTACGGGGTGCTGCTGGTGCTCGCCCTGCACGCCGCCTGCGTCACCCGCCCGCACGTGGTGCGGGCCGACGGGACGCTGCGGATCCGTTACGGGGCCCTGTTCGACCTGACCGTTCCGCCGGACGCGGTGGCCTCGGCCCGGGTGGAGCGGCGCTACCCCGAGGGCCGGCTCGTCACCCTCTCCGACGACGGGGTGCTCGACCTGATCGTGGGCGGCCAGACGACCGTCACCCTGGAGCTGAACCGCCCGCTGGACTTCCGCCGTCCGCTCGGCGCCCGCGCCCGGGCCCGCACGGTCCGTTTCCACGCCGACGACCCCCGCGCGCTGGTGACCGCGCTGCGGCAGGCCGCGGCCCCGTGACGTCACCCGTACGTGACGGTTGACGTCCGCTCACGCCCGCTCACGCCCGCGCGAAGAGGATCTTCGCCGCGCCCGGGTCGGCGTGGGTCAGGCGGACCCGGATCCGTTCGCCGAGCGGCAGCCGCCCCTCCTGGGACTCGACGCGGCCCACCACCGCCGGGTTCTCCAGGTGGACCGTCCCGACCCGCGGTTCCTGTTCCCTGACGTCGATGACCGTCGCCTCGAAGGTCTCCCCGACGCGGTCCTTGAGCAGGGCCGCCTCCACGAGGTCCACGCACTCCCGCTCGGCCGAGTTGGCCAGCCGGGTGCCGCCCGCCATCTCCTGCGGCAGCGCCTCCAGCGCCTCGACCGTCCACGCCGGGGGTTTCGCCCCCGCGGCCGCCGCCACGCACAGCTCACCGGCGTAGCGGTCGGCGAGCCGCCGCAGCGGGGCGGTGCAGTGCGCGTACGGGGCGGCGACCGCCGCGTGGAGGGCGGGGTCCGGGGTCCGGCCGCCGGTGAAGACCGTGTAGCCGGCGCCGCGCAGCAGGGTCGTGCACTCCTGGAGGAAGGCGGCGTGCGCGGGCAGGTGCGGGTCGAGGGAGCGGACGAGCACCGCGTACGGGACGTGGTGCGGCCACTCGATCCGCAGGGCCTTCGCGGCCCGGCGCAGCCGCCCGACCGCTCCGTCGGGGGCGGCGGGGAGGGTGCGCAGGATGCCCGTGCCGGTGGCCAGCATCAGTTCGGCGGCCGCCATGCCGGTCATCAGGGAGACCTGGGCGTTCCAGCCGTCGGCCGGGAGGGGGGCCCGGTAGGCCAGGCTGTACGAGCCGTCGTGCGCGATGACCTCCTGCTCGGGCACGCCCAGGGAGATCCCGCCGCGTGCGGCCTCCAGGGCCTCCCGCAGGGTCCCGATGTCCTTCAGCAGGGCCAGGGAGGGGTCGGCGGTGCCGGTGTCGACGGCCTTCTGCACGCCTTCGTAGTCCAGCCTGGCCCGGCTGCGCACCAGGGCCCGGCGCACGTCGGTGGTCTCGACCCGGCCGTCGGAGTCCAGGTCCATCCGCCATACGAGGGCCGGGCGGGTGCGGTCCGGCAGCAGGCTGGCCGCGTCCTCGGAGAGCACGGGCGGGTGCAGGGGCACCTTCGTGTCGGGGAAGTAGAGGGTGGTCACCCTGCGGTGGGCCTCGGCGTCGAGGGCGCCGCCCGGGGCGACGAACGCGGCGACGTCGGCGATGGCGTAGTGCACGCGGTAGCCGCCGGTGGACCGCTTCGCCAGGTGCATGGCCTGGTCGAGGTCCATGGAGGCGGGCGGGTCGACGGTGAAGAAGGGCAGGCCGGTCAGGTCCTCGGACGGCAGCCGGGGGGAGGCGGCCGCCCGCTCGGCCTCGGCGAGCACCTCGGCCGGGAAGGTGCCGGGCACGCCCAGCCGCGCCCGCAGGTCGCCCAGCGCGGCGCGCAGGGCCGCCCCGTCCGTTCCGGCCATGTGCATGTGACGGCGTGGCATGGACCGAGCGTAGGCCGACTCCGCCGGATCCGCGCGGGCCGGCCGGGCCGCCGGCGGGCGGGGCGCGGGCGTGGCCGTTCGCCTGTGACCGGGTGGCGGCGGGCCGTCTACCCTGGCTCGGGGGCCGCATCCCCTGCGCCGTGTCGTCATGAAGGAGAACCACCGTGCTCGTGCTGCTGCCGCCCTCCGAGGGAAAGGCCGCCGGCGGCTCCGGCGCACCGCTCGACCCCGCGTCCCTGTCACTGCCGGGCCTGGCCCCCGCGCGGGCGGCCGTACTGGAGGAACTCGTCGAGCTGTGCGCGGCGGACGAACCGAAGGCGCGTGAGGTGCTCGGCCTCAGCGAGGGGCTGCGCGGGGAGGTCGCGAAGAACGCCGCCCTGCGCTCGGCGCCGGCCCGCCCGGCCGGGGAGATCTACACCGGTGTGCTCTACGACGCCCTGGACCTGGCGGGGCTGCCGGCGCCCGCGCGGGAGCCGGCCGAGCGGTCGCTGCTGGTGTTCTCCGGGCTGTGGGGCGCGGTGCGGGTGACCGACCGGATCCCCTCCTACCGCTGCTCGATGGGGGTCAAGCTGCCGGGTCAGGGCGCGCTGGGCGCGTACTGGCGTACGCCGATGGCTGAGGTGATGCCGGAGGCGGCGGGGGACGGGCTGGTGCTGGACCTGCGCTCGTCGGCGTACGCGTCGGCGTGGAAGCCGAAGGGGGAGACGGCGGGCCGGACCGCCACCGTGCGGGTGCTGCACGCGCAGATCGTGGACGGGGTGGAGAAGCGCTCGGTGGTGAGCCACTTCAACAAGGCCACCAAGGGCCGCCTGGTACGCGACCTGCTGCTGGCCGGGGCCGTCCCGGCGTCGCCGGCGGAGCTGGTGACGGCCCTGCGGGACCTGGGCTACGTGGTGGAGGCCGAGGCCCCCGCGAAGCCGGCGAAGGCCTGGTCCCTCGACGTGGTCGTCACCCAGGTCCACTGACCCGCGCGCCGCGGGCGCATCGCGCGCGGCACCTGCCCGTCGGCGGCGCCCCGCGCGCGGGCGCGAGCCGCCCGCACGGCCGGCCCACCGGCCTGCGGGCGGCGGGGCTTCAGCGTCCCAGCGGCCAGGCCACCGCGGCCGGGGTCTGGTCCGTCGTGCCCGCGTACTGGGCGCAGGCGTCCGTGAGGGTCTCCAGGAGGGTCAGCGGGTCCGGGAGCGGGTGGCGGACGTCGCGCAGCCAGCTCACCGAGTGGTCGCCCGGCAGGGCGGCAGGGGGGAGCAGTACGTAGCTGCCGCGGCAGTGCCAGCGCAGGCCGGGGTGTTCGTCCATGGTCTCGGGGTGGCAGTCCAGTTCGCAGGGCCACCATTCGTCCTCGTCCTCCGGCGTCCCGCGGGTCGCCGTGAAGAAGAGCATCCGGGCCTGTTCGCCGGTGCCGCCCGATTCGGCGACGGGACCGACCTCGATGCCGGCGGCGAGCAGGCGCTCCAGCGCGCTGCGGCCGGCTTCCAGGGGGACGTCCAGGACGTCGTGCACCATGCCCGTCGCGGTGATGAAGTTGGCCTGGGGCTGGTTGCGGGCCCAGCGCTCGACCTGCGCGCGGTCGGTGGTCGACTGGGTCTGCCAGGCGAAGGAGACGGGGTGCCGTGCGGGCGTGGGACAGCCGATGCGGTCGCACGAACATCGGTACCCCGCGGGATGTGCGGCCGGGGCGAGGGGGAGTCCGGCGGCGGCGACGGCGAGCAGCAGGGCTTCTCGCTCCTTGCCGGGGTCCTCGGGGGCGGGTTTCGAGCGGCGGCGCAGCCACTGGGAAATCCTGCTCTGCTCGCCGCGTTTGACGCGGCCGGTCTCAGACCCCATCTATCCCCTCACCTCACCGTTGCCCCGGCAGACCATTCCATGGTCCCACCATCGGGGGCGCCGGGTGACCGCACCCCCCGAACGGACTCCGCGATCGAGATCCCCGCATAAACAGATAATCCGGCCATATGCCTCTCGGTCACGCCGCCGTCACCCGCCCGACCGCGGCGCGGCGGTGACGTATCCCACGCCGCCCAGCACCGCGTCCACCAGCGCGTCCGCGAACGCGTGCGTCAGCGGCGCGGTCCGCATCAGCCACCGGTACGTCAGCGGACCCACCAGCATCTCCACGGTCAGCCGTAGATCCAGGTCCGCCGGGAGCTGACCGGCCTCGGCGGCCGCCCGCAGCCGCGCCTCGTACAGCGCCAGCTGCGGCTCCAGCAGCTTCTCCGTGAAGCGCGCCCCCAGCTCCGGGTCGGTCGCCCCGGCGGCGGTCAGGGCGCGCGCGGGGGCCTCGTACCGCGGGTCGGCGAACTCGTCGGCCGTGGCCCGCAGCACGGCCTTCAGGTCCGCCGCCAGGTCCCCGGTGTCGGGGAAGCCGCTCCAGCCGGCCTCCGCACCGGCGTCCCCGGCCAGCGCCAGCGAGGCGTCCAGCAGGACGGCGGCCTTCGACGGCCACCAGCGGTAGATCGTCTGCTTGCCGACTCCCGCGCGGGCCGCGATGGCCTCGATGGTCAGCTTGTTGTAGCCGACCTCGCCGACCAGCACGAGGGCGGCGTCGAGGATGGCGCGCCGGGAACGGTCGCTGCGCCGGGTGGCGTCGGGGGACTTGGTCACCGGTCCAACGTATCAAGCCGGTCCGAGACGTATCGTCTCCGAGCCGTTGTGGTAAACCACCCGATCAGTTCACTGCGCGGTCACCCCGGAGGAGAGACGATTCTCTCGACACGCACAGCACCGTGAGTCCGTAGTCGTAGTCGTGAGGAGCCTTCTTTGCGCAGAGACGCCACACCCCGGCGCTACCTGATGTGCCCACCCGCGCACTTCAGGGTCACGTACTCCATCAACCCGTGGATGGACCCCACGAAACCGGTGGACCTGCCCCTCGCACAAGCCCAGTGGGAAGACCTGAGGGACCGCTACCTCTCCCTCGGCCACACCGTGGAGACCCTCGTCCCCGATCCCGGCCTGCCCGACATGGTCTTCGCCGCGAACGGGGCCCTCGTCATCGACGGCCGGGTGCTCGGCGCCCGCTTCGCCTACCCGGAACGCGCCGCCGAGGCGGAGATCCACCTCGACTGGTTCCGCGCGAACGGCTTCACGGACGTGCACGAACCCTCGCACGTCAACGAGGGCGAGGGGGACTTCGCCGTCACGGCCGGCTACATCCTGGCCGGCCGGGGCTTCCGCTCCAGCCCGCTCTCGCACGACGAGGCGCAGGAGTTCTTCGGCCGCCCGGTCATCGGGCTCGACCTGGTGGACCCGCGCTACTACCACCTGGACACGGCGCTCTGCGTCCTCGACGGCGACGAGATCATGTACCACCCGTCGGCGTTCTCCCGGGGCAGCCGGGCCGTGCTGCGCAGGCTGTTCCCGGACGCCCTGCTCGTGGAGGACGAGGACGCCGCCGCCTTCGGCCTGAACTCGGTCTCCGACGGACGCCACGTCCTGCTCCCGCAGGGCGCGACCGGGCTCCTGGCCCCGCTGCGGGACCGGGGCTTCGAGCCGATCCCGATGGACCTCGGCGAGCTGCTCAAGGGCGGCGGCAGCGTCAAGTGCTGCACCCAGGAGCTGCGCCCCTGAGGCCCGGCGGATCGGGGGCGGGCAGCCGCTAGCCGTGGTCCGGGGCGGGGGGCCAGGCGGCGCCCCATTCGGTGTCCCGGGCCGCCTTGTAGAGGGAGCCGTGGCGCTTGGTGACCGTCGCCCGGGACAGCCCCGTTTCCTCGGGACCGCACAGGTCCAGCAGGACCAGCCCCTTCCGGATCTGCGGCTTGCGCGTGATCCGGGAGGGGACCGGCCTCACGGGGAACCGGGTCGCCGCGACGTAGCTGAACTTCTCGTCCTCGTACGGCAGGGACCCGCCCTTGACCTGCCGGTGGAGGGAGGAGCGGCTGACCCGCGCCGAGAAGTGGCACCAGTCCTGCCCGGCCTCGATGGGGCAGGCCCCGTCGTGCGGGCAGGGCGCCGCCACCGTCATCCCGGCCTCGATCAGCTGCTCGCGGGCCTCGCGGATGCGCAGGTACCCCTCGGGCGTGCCCGGCTCGATCAGCACCACCGCCCGGCCCGCGCGGGCCGCCTCCGCGACGACCGCCCGACGGGCCTGCGCGGTCAGTTCACCGAGTACGTACGACACGGTCACCAGGTCGGCGTCGGGCAGGACGATCCCGCTCCCGATGACGGCCCGGTGCCATTCGGCCGCGCGCAGCACCGCGGAGGACGAGCGGTCCGCCAGCTCCTTGCCGAGCGCCAGCGCCGGCTCCGCCCAGTCCAGCACCGTCGTCTCGCGGGGCCCGTCCCAGGTGGCGTCCACCGCCCAGGTCGCGGCACCCGTGCCGCCGCCCACGTCCACGTGCGAGCCCGGCGTCCACTCAGGCGCGGCTCCGGCCAGCCCGTCCAGGGCGGAGCGCACGGCTTCGAAGGTGGCCGGCATCCGGTACGCCGCGTACGCCGCGACGTCGGAGCGGTCGCGCAGGACGGGGGCGTCGGTGGGGGTGGTACCCCGGTAGCTGGCGATCAGGCGCTCGACGGCGGCCGAGGCCTGCTTCGGCGGGAGCCCGTCGAGCAGCCCGGCGAGGGCGCTGCGGAGGGTGTCGGCGGTGGTGGGGGCGGGTGCGGCGGTCACCAGCGAAGTTTACGGCGCCCCGGGCGCCGCGGACGCGGCCGGTCCGGGAGGGGCCGCCGGGGTGCCCGGGGCCGCCGGTGCGCCGCCCGGTACGGCCATGGGCTCGCGCAGCCGCCAGGGCCGGCACATCCCGAGGAAGCAGGCCACCGCCAGCAGCGAGCAGCTCAGCTGCACCACCGCCATCGGCACCGCCGTGTCCTCCCCGGCGATCCCGACCAGCGGCGAGGCGACCGCCCCGACCAGGAACGAGGAGGTGCCCAGCAACGCGGACGCCGACCCGGCGGCGTGCGGGGTGCGCATCAGGGCCTGCGCGTTGGTGTTCGGCAGGACCAGACCCATCGCCGACATCAGCACGAACAGCGCGGCGGCGACGGGCACCAGCCCGGCCTTCCCGAACACCCCGGCCGACATCAGCAGCAGGGCGACGGAGGCGGCGGTGATGACGGCCAGGCCCGCGCCCAGGGCCTTGTCCAGGCTGATCCGGCCGACCAGCAGCTTGCCGTTGATCTGGCCGACGGCGATCAGCCCGACGGAGTTCAGGCCGAACAGCAGGCTGAAGGCCTGCGGGGAGGCCCCGTAGATCTCCTGCACGACGAAGGGCGAGGCGGCTATGTAGGAGAAGAGCACCGCGAAGGCGAAGCCGCCCGCCAGGGTGTAGCCGGCGAAGACCCGGTCGCCGAGCAGCCCGCGCATGGTCCGCAGCGCGGCCCCCACCCCACCGGTCTGGCGCCGCTCGGGCGGCAGCGTCTCGCCGAGGCCGTGCCACACCAGCAGGGTGAGTGCGAGGCCGACGGCGGTGAGGACGGCGAAGACCCCGCGCCAGTCGGCGAAGCGGAGCACCTGGCCGCCGATGAGCGGCGCGACGATCGGGGCGGCCCCGGATATCAGCATCAGGGTGGAGAAGAAGCGGGCCATCTCCACCCCGTCGTACAGGTCGCGCACGACGGCCCGCGCGATCACGATGGCGGCCGCCCCGGCCAGGCCCTGGAGCAGGCGGAAGCCGATCAGCAGCTCGGCGCTCGGGGCGAGGGCGCAGATCGCGGTGGCGAGGACGTAGACGACCATGCCGGTCAGCAGTGGCCGGCGGCGGCCCCACTTGTCGCTCATGGGGCCGATGACCAGCTGGCCGAGCGCCATGCCGGCGAGGCAGGAGGTGAGGGTGAGCTGGACGGTCGCGGCCGGACTGCGCAGGGCGGTGGTGACCTCCGGCAGGGCCGGCAGGTACATGTCCATGGAGAGCGGGGGGAGCGCGCTGAGGCCGCCGAGGACGAAGGTGACCAGCAGGCTGGTGCGGCGCGCCGCCGTCAGGGGGGCGGTGGTGCCGGGGGACTTCCCGGACGGGGGCTCGGGGGGCGGTTCGGGGGACGGCTCGGGTGACGGCCCGTGCGAGGGGGCCGTCGGGGGGCCACTCTCCGACATGCGGAACTCCAGTCTTTTCATCTGCTTTATCCACCCCTGGCCGACCCATGCTCTCAGCTGTCGGAACGCCCCGGGCCGCATGTCCGCTGTGACGTACTCTGCGGCCCCATGAGCGCACCCGCGAAGAAGACCGCTGTAGTGACCGGAGCCGGTTCCGGGATCGGCCGTTCCGTGGCCCTGGCCCTGGCCGGCGCAGGCTGGTCGGTGGCCGTGGCCGGGCGGCGGACCGGTCCGCTGGAGGAGACGGCCGCCGCGGCCGGGGCGGGCGCGGACGTGCTGCCCGTACGGGCCGACGTCAGCGACCCGCAGGACGTCGCCGCGCTGTTCGACACGGTCCGGGCCCGCTACGGACGCCTCGACCTGCTCTTCAACAACGCCGGCACCTTCGGTCCCGCCGGGGTCCCGCTGGAGGACATCGCGTACGAGGCCTGGCGCCAGGTCGTGGACGTCAACCTGACCGGCTCCTTCCTCTGCGCGCAGGCGGCGTTCCGGCTGATGAAGGAGCAGGATCCGCAGGGCGGCCGGATCATCAACAACGGCTCCATCTCGGCCCACGTCCCCCGCCCCCACTCCATCGCCTACACCGCGACCAAGCACGCCATGACCGGCCTGACCAAGTCCCTGTCGCTCGACGGGCGGCCGTACCGGATCGCCTGCGGCCAGATCGACATCGGCAACGCGGCCACCGAGATGACCGAGCGGATGCGGACCGGCATCCTCCAGGCGAACGGACAGCTGGCGGTGGAGCCGGTGATGGACGCCGCCGACGTGGCCCGCACGGTGCTGCACATGGCGGAGCTGCCGCTGGAGGCCAACGTCCAGTTCGCGACGGTGATGGCCACCGCGATGCCGTACATCGGCAGGGGCTGACCGCCCGGCCCGAACCGCCCCGGCCCGTCCCCGGGGCGCGGCCACCCCGGTCAGGTCCGGGACTTGGCGGGGGCCGGGGTCCCGGTCGCGCCGCGCAGGCGGGCCGGGAGGAGGAAGAGGGTCAGGACGACCGCCAGGTAGAGGGACCACACCACCAGCTGGTGGACGGTCGGGTCCGGCTGGAAGTTGAAGACGCCCTTGAGGAGGACCCCGTACCAGCTGTCCGGCGGCACCGCCGAGCTGACGTCGAACGCCTTGTCCTGGAGGCCGCCGAGGAACCGGGCCTCCTGGAGGTCGTGGACCCCGTACGCGAGCACGCCCGCGGCGACGATCACCAGCATCCCGCCGGTCCACGTGAAGAACCTCGCCAGGTTGATCTTCAGGGCGCCGCGGTAGAACAGCCAGCCGAGGACGACGGCGGTCGCGATGCCCAGCAGTACGCCGATCAGCGGCGCGGAGGACCCCTCGCCGCTCGCGCGGACCGACGCCCACACGAACAGCGCCGTCTCCAGGCCCTCGCGGCCCACCGCCAGGAAGGCGGTGGCGACCAGCGCGCCGGTACCGATGGCGAGCGCCGAGTCGAGCCTGCCGTGCAGTTCGGCCTTCAGGTGCCGCGCGGTGCGCTTCATCCAGAAGACCATCCACGTCACCAGGCCCACCGAGACGATCGACAGGGTGCCGCCCAGCAGCTCCTGCGCCTCGAAGGTCAGCTCCTGGGTGCCGAACTCCAGCAGCGCGCCGAAGGCGAGCGAGAGCCCGCAGGCGATCGCGATGCCGAGCCAGACCGGGCGCAGCGCGGCCCGGTTCCCGGTCTTGACCAGGTAGGCGACGAGGATGCAGACGACCAGGCTGGCCTCCAGCCCCTCGCGCAGGCCGATCAGATAGTTGCCGAACACGACGTTTTCCTCTCCGGCGGGTACTCGGGCGAACGGCGGGGACTTATGCGAACAGAGTCCGGCCCCACCAGTCGTCCTTGTCGCGGACGCCCGGCGGGACGGCGAAGACCGCCGAACCCACGTGCTGGATGTACTCGTTCAGGACGTCCGACTTCGCCAGCCGGCGCTGGATGGGGATGAAGCCCTTGCGGAGGTCACGCTGGTAGGCCAGGAAGAACAGGCCCGCGTCGAGCCGGCCCAGGCCGTCCGTGCCGTCGGTGAAGGAGTAGCCGCGCCGCAGGATCGTCGCCCCGTCATTGCTGTCGGGGTGCGCGAGGCGCACGTGCGCCTCCGGCTTCATCGCCTTCAGGAAGGGCTCGTCGCGTTCCTTGGACTTGCCCACAGGGGCGCCCTCGCCCTTGTCGCGGCCGAAGATGTCCTCCTGCTCCTGGAGGGAGGTGCGGTCCCAGGTCTCGATGTTCATCCGGATCCGCCGGGCCACCAAGTACGAACCGCCCGTCAGCCAGTCGCTGCCGTCGCCCGCGCCGACCCACACGTGCTGGTCGAGGGCGGCGGTGTCGGTGCCCGAGATGTTTCGGGTGCCGTCCTTGAAACCCATCATGTTGCGCGGGGTCTGCTCGTCCGGGGTGGTGGACGAGGTCTTGCCGAAGCCCAGCTGCGACCAGCGCACCGCGACCTTGCCGAAGCCGATGCGGGCCAGCTGGCGGATGGCGTGCACGGCGACCTGCGGGTCGTCGGCGCAGGCCTGGACGCACAGGTCGCCGCCGGAGCGGGCCGCGTCCAGGTTGTCGCCGGGGAAGAGCTCCAGGTCCACCAGCGCCTCGGGGCGCCTGCCCTCCAGACCGAAGCGGTCCCTGGCGAACAGGCCCGGGCCGAAGCCGACGGTCAGGGTGAGGCGGGAGGGCTTGAGGCCGAGGGCCTCGCCGGTGTCGGTGGGCGGGGCCTCGGGCAGGCCGCCGTACGCGTCGCCGACCGGCTGCCCGGCCGTCATCAGCCGGGCAGCCGCCGTCCAGGCCTTGAGGAGTCCGACCAGCTCGTCGCGGCTCTTCGTCCGCACGTCGAAGGCCGCGAAGTGCAGCCGGTCCTGGACGGCGCTCGCGATGCCGGCCTGGTGCTCGCCGTGGAAGGGCACCGCCGCCCCGGCCGCGGCCGCCGGGGAGACGTCCGGGCCACCGCCGAAGGCGGCCACCGCGCCGCCGGCCGCGGCCGCGCCGACCGCAAGCCCGGCCCCGCCCCAGCCGAGTACGGCACGGCGCGAGGGCGCGCCGGCGGCGTCCGTGGTCTCTTCCGGCATCTCGTCGGTCATGGTGGATCTCCCGCCTCTGCCTGGCTCCGGACTACTTGACGACCGCGGCGGCCAGCTTGGAGAGGGGCTCGGCCAGTGCGTTCACACCGTCCGAGAGCTCCTTGCGCTCCGCCTCGCCGACCTTGTCGTAGGAGGTGAACTCGTAGCCGTTCTTGTCGGCGCGGTACTTGTCGAGCAGGGTGTTCAGCGCGGCGAACTGGGTGTCCAGCTGCTTGGCGAGCTCCGGCTCGTTCTTGACGGTGACCGCCTTGAGGAGCTCGTAGGACTTCTGGGCGCCCTCGACGTTGGCCTTGAAGTCGACCAGGTCGGTGTGGCTGTAGCGCTCTTCCTCGCCCGTCACCTTGCCGGTGGCGACCTCGTCGAGCAGCTCCTTGGCGCCGTTGGCCATGGAGGTGGGGGTGATCTCGGCCTGGCCGACCTTCTTCCGCCATGCGGTCAGGTCGGTGATCAGGGTGTCGGCGAGCTTCTTCTCCTCGTCGCCGATCTTGCCGTCCTGGAAGAGGGACTTCTCCAGGCGGTGCCAGCCGGTCCAGTCCTTGGCCGGGTCCTGGCCGGCCTCCAGGCCGTCCTCGCGGACGTCGACCTTCGGGTCGATGTCGCCGAAGGACTCGGCGACGGGCTCGGTGCGCTCCCAGCCGATGCGGGAGGGGGCGTAGGCCTTCTTCGCGGCCTCCACGTCCCCGGCCTTGACGGCGTCGGCGAAGACCTGGGCCTTCGGCAGGGTCTCGTCGGCCTGCTCCTGGACGTACTTGCGGTACGCGGCGACCGCGGCGTCCAGTTCGGGGCTGCGCTTCTCGGTGCCGCCCTTGCCGGTGGCCTTGACCTTCGTGCGGATGCCGTCGCCCTTCATGCCGGGCTTGCAGACGAACTCGTAGTCGCCCGCCTTGATCTCCGCGGTGATGGTGGCCTTGGTGCCGGGGCCGATGTTCTCCCGCTCGGAGACGATCCGGTCGTCCGGGAAGAGCACGTAGAGCTCGGTCACCTTGGAGCCCTTGTTCTCCACCTCGATGGAGACCTTGCCGGCCGGGAACTCGGTCCGCGAGACCTCGCAGGCGCTGTCGGTCGCGTTCACGTGGATCGCTCCGGAACCGCTCGTGTCGCTCTTCTCGGCGCAGCCGGTGACTGCGGTGAGCGCGGAGACGGCTGCTGCCGCGGTGAGCACGGTGAGGCGGGCGGGGCGCATGGGGGCTCCTGGGGGAAGGCGGGGGCAGGCCGGTGAGGCGGGGCGGGCTGGTGAGGCCGCCCTAACTTAACCGAGGCTTACCTGACCGGCACCCAGTCGTCCAGTGATTCGTCTCTCAGGTTCCGGCCCCGGACACGGGCCCGTCACGACCCCTCCATGAGCCCCTCAAGGGAGGGTCAAACGGGAGTCAAGCGCCGTCGATCCGGCCCCCGCGGGGCCCGGCCGGGCGGCGGACGCGGAGTGCGGCGGCCCCGTACCGGGACCGCCGGCGGGGCGCCCGGGCGCGGAGGGGCGAGCACCTCCACCGGCATCCGTGCGCTCCCCGGCCACCGGGCCCGGACGCCGCGCCGTGCTTGAATGCCAGCGTGAACGATCTAGACGTGATCAAGGTCTTCTGCGCGGGTGACGGCCGCTTCGGCAACCTGCTCGGAGTCGTCCGCGACGGCCGCACCTGCCCGGACGACACCTCCCGGCAGGCCCTCGCCGCCGAACTGGGCTACAGCGAGACGGTGTTCGTCGACGACCCAGAGCGCGGGGTCGTCGACATCCGCACCCCCGGCACCCGGATGTCCTTCGCCGGACACCCGCTGGTCGGGGTCGCCTGGCTGCTGGACATCGAGGAGCTCCAGCCGCCCGCCGGATCCGTATGGGCGCGCGACGACGGGGAGTTCACCTGGATCACCGCCCGCCCCGAGTGGGTCACCGGCAAGCGCACCGAGCAGTACGCCACCCCCGCCGAGGTCGACGCGCTGCCCGCCCCGCCGCCCGGCGAGGGCTGGCTGTACGCGTGGGCCTGGGAGGACGAGACCGCGGGACGGATCCGCGCCCGCGGCTTCCCGCGCCGCCCGGACGGGGTCATCACCGAGGACGAGGCCACCGGCTCGGCGGCGATACTCCTCACCGCCGAGCTGAACCGCGCCCTCAACATCACCCAGGGCGCCGGCTCCCAGATCCTCACGGCCCCCGGCCCCGACGGCACGATCGAGATCGGCGGCCGCGTCCGCTTCGCCTCGTGACGGACGAGGGGGCCGGGCCGGTGCGCGTGCACCCGCCCGGCCCCCTCCCGTCGCACCGCTCGGCCGCCCGGGGCCTACGCGCTGAGCGGGAACTCCTCGCCCAGCTCGCGGAAGACCGCGCCGTTGAAGTCGAAGGCCCGCTTGCACTCGTCGATGATGCGCTGCTTCTCCAGGTCGTCCGCGGCGATCGCGTCCAGCAGCTCCCGGTAGGTCCGCTTGAAGGCGGCCGGGTTGGAGATGTCCGCGAAGACGTAGAACCGCACGCCGTCGCCCTTGCGCTCGAAGCCCCAGGTGCGCTCGGCCTTGTCCCGGATGATCTGGCCGCCGGAGAGGTCGCCCAGGTAGCGGGTGTAGTGGTGGGCGACGTACCCGCCCGGCCAGGAGGCCGCGCACTGCGCGACCCGGTCCGCGTACGCCCGCGTCGCGGGCAGCGCGCTGACGGTGTCCCGCCAGGCCGGGCCCAGCAGGTGGGCCAGGTCGCGCTCGATCTCGGCGACGCGCATCAGCTCGGGCCGTATGAAGGGGCCCGCCACCGGGTCCTCGCGCAGCGACTCGGCGCCGTCCTCCAGCGCCCGGTACACGAACCACAGCTGCTCGGTGTAGCGGGTGTACGCGTCCACCCCGAGGCGCCCGCCGAGCAGGTCGCTCATGAACGTCGAGGTCTCGGCTTCGGTGTGCTGCTCGTGCGAGGCGACACGGATGACCGTGGAGAACGCGTCCAAGACTGACCTCCGGAGAAGAGGAACGGGCCCGGCGGCACGCCGCCGCCACGCCCGATCCTCCTGCTTGGGATTACCTCAGTCAATGTGTTCCCGACGCCTTGTCGGTAAAAACCCTCGGGCGGGCAAAGAACTCGCCGCCGCGCCCGCCGCCGCGCCCCTACGGCAGGGTCAGGATCTCCGCGCCGGTGTCCGTCACCACCAGGGTGTGCTCGAACTGCGCCGTGCGCTTGCGGTCCTTCGTGACGACCGTCCAGCCGTCCTCCCACATGTCGTACTCGTGGGTACCCAGCGTCAGCATCGGCTCGATGGTGAAGGTCATCCCGGGCTCGATGACGGTGGTGGCGTGCGGACTGTCGTAGTGCGGGATGATCAGACCCGAGTGGAAGGACGAGTTGATGCCGTGGCCGGTGAAGTCCCGGACCACCCCGTACCCGAACCGCTTCGCGTACGACTCGATGACGCGGCCGATGACGTTGATCTGACGGCCGGGCTTGACCGCCTTGATCGCCCGGTTCAGGGCCTCCCGGGTGCGCTCCACCAGCAGCCGCGACTCCTCGTCCACCTCGCCGCACAGATAGGTGGCGTTGTTGTCGCCGTGCACCCCGCCGATGTACGCGGTCACGTCGAGGTTCACGATGTCGCCGTCCCGCAGGACGGTCGAGTCCGGGATCCCGTGGCAGATGACCTCGTTCAGCGAGGAGCACAGGGACTTCGGGAACCCCCGGTAGCCCAGCGTCGACGGGTAGGCGCCGTGGTCGCACATGTACTCGTGCGCGACCCGGTCCAGCTCGTCGGTGGTCACCCCGGGCGCGATGTGCTTCGCGGCCTCCTCCATCGCCTGCGCGGCGATCCGGCCGGCGATGCGCATGGCCTCGATCGTCTCGGCCGACTGCACCTCCGGTCCGGTGTACGGAGCGGGCGCGGGCTTGCCCACGTACTCGGGCCGGCGGATGTTTCCGGGGACGGAACGGACGGGAGAGAGCTCGCCTGGTACGAGCAGCGACTGGCCAGACATGCAAGCGAGTGTATCCAGCGGCGATGGGGCAGCATGGCGACGAGGAGCGGTATCGGACGGTATCGAGCGGCGGTACCGGACAGCCGGCGTCGAGAGGAGCCCCGAGGCGATGGCCCTGTTCAAGAAGCGTCAGGTGGGAAAACCGGGCGAGTGGTACTACTGCCTGGTCCACAGCAAGGTCGAGGAAGGTCCCGAGTGCCCGGCCAAGGACCGCTTCGGCCCCTACACCACCCGTGAAGAGGCCGCCCACGCCATGGAGACCGCGCAGGAACGCAACCTCGAATGGCAGAACGACCCCAAGTGGAACGACAAGACCCGAGAGGACGGGGAAGGCGGCGCCGCCAGCCCCTGACCGGGCCGTCCGCGCCGGCGCGGCCTACCAGCGGCTGGGCGGGGGAGCGGTCAGCCGCTCGGCCAGCCCGGCCAGCCGGTCGCGCAGCCGCCGCGGCCCCCGCCGCTCCGGCGGGCCGTTCTCCCCGGCCGCCGCGCTGACCAGGTGCTGCACGGTGTCCAGATCCAGCTCGGAGGTGGCCGGCGGCACCGACAGGGCGTCGTGGGCGAGGGTGCCCAGGTCGGGGTCCCCGCCGTCCAGGGACAGTACGGTCGCCCCCGCGCGCCGGGCGTCGTGCACCCGCTCCAGCAGCCCCGCGCCGGGCCGCTCCGGCGCCACCACCAGCAGCGTGTGCCCGCGCCGGGCCGCCTCCAGCCGGCTCAGCCCCACCGACAGGTGCGGCGGCTCACCCGGCCGCACGTGGTGGCGCACCAGCGTCGGCGCCAGCTCCGGCTGACCCGACCAGGCGGCCTCGTCCACCAGGTGCGCCGCCAGGTGCCAGGGCTCGTACCGCTCGGTGCCCACCAGCAGCAGGCTGCCCCCGCACGGCGCCACCGACCGCCGCAGCGAGCCCGCGAAGCGCCGGGCCTCGTCCGGCCACCCGGTCCCGGCGAGTACCTCGCGCAGCAGCGCCACCCTCACGGCATCCATGGCGGCATCCTGCACCATCGGACTCCCCTCGTCCGGCCTACTCGGCAGTACCCTCGCCCCCATGACTTCCTCAGACAGCACCCAGAAGCCGCCGGCCAAGGACCCCTGGGACCTCCCGGACGTCTCCGGCCTCGTCGTCGGCGTCCTCGGCGGCACCGGCGACCAGGGCAGGGGCCTGGCCTACCGGCTCGCCCGCGCGGGCCAGAAGGTGATCATCGGCTCCCGCGCCGCCGACCGCGCGCGCGGCGCGGCCGAAGAGCTCGGCCTCGGCGTCGAGGGCGCCGACAACGCCGAATGCGCCCGCCGCAGCGACATCGTGATCATCGCGGTGCCGTGGGAGGGCCACGCCAAGACCCTCGAAGCGCTGCGCGAGGACCTCGCAGGCAAGCTCGTCGTGGACTGCGTGAACCCCCTCGGCTTCGACAAGCAGGGCGCCTACGCCCTCCAGGTCGAAGAGGGCAGCGCCGCCCAGCAGGCCGCCGCCCTGCTCCCCGACTCGCGCGTCACCGCCGCCTTCCACCACCTCTCCGCCGTCCTCCTCCAGGACGCCTCGGTCGAGGAGATCGACACCGACGTGATGGTCCTCGGCGAATCCCGCGCCGACACCGACCTCGTCCAGGCCCTCGCCGCCCGCATCCCGGGCATGCGCGGCGTCTTCGCGGGCCGCCTGCGCAACGCCCACCAGGTCGAGGCGATGGTGGCCAACCTCATCTCCACCAACCGCCGCTACAAGGCCCACGCCGGCCTGCGCCTCACCGACGTCTGACCGCCCCGCCCCCGGGGCCGGCGCCGCTCCCGGACCCGCGCCGGCGGCGGGGGCCCGGGCGGGATGGGGGACACTGGAGGGGTTCGACCCCCTTACGTGCCCCCGAGGAGCTGTTCCCGATGCCCCGCCTTGCCGTGTTCGCCCTTGTCGTCTGCGTCCTTGCCGTGGCCGCGGCCGTGGTCGCCTTCGTGGAGGGCAGCTTCCTCGGGATCGTGTGGGTGCTGCTGGCCGGCGTCACGTCCAACATGGCCTGGTTCTACGTACGCAAGGCCAAGGCCGAGAAGCAGCAGCGGGCCGCCTGACCGGGCCGGCCGGGGCCGTCGTGCCCCCGCCGGCCCGCAGGACGCGTACTGGGTCGTCTCTTTCGGGTCTTGCCGGGCAAGCCCGCGGCGTCTGGTGCGGTGCCTCGCGAGGCGGAGGCACAGCGCGCGTACTGGACGTACTCGGCTGTGCCGGCAAGGCGGCGAGGTGCCGTGCCAGACGTCGCGGGTCTGGGGGCACCTCCCAGCGGTAGCTGGGGGAGCGAGATCCGGAAGAGACGGCCTAGTCCTGCGGGGCCGTGCAGAAGAACCCGTCCGAGTCCTGCCAGAAGCGGTACAGGTCGCGGCCGCAGTACGTCTCCAGGTCCGAGACGCCGAGCCCGCGCAGGATCCCCCGGACCGCGTCGAAGAAGACGGCGTTCACCTCCGGGATCCACAGCAGGACGAACACCCCGATCAGCGCGAACGGCGCCAGCGGGGCCAGCTCGCGGCGGACGCGGTGGGGGAGCCAGGGCTCGATGATCCCGTAGCCGTCCAGGCCCGGCACCGGCAGGAAGTTCAGGATCGCCGCCGAGACCTGGAGCAGCGCCAGGAAGGCCAGCGCGAAACGGAAGGGGAGCGGGACCCCGTCGAGGGCGCCCAGCCAGAACGGGGCGGTGCAGACCACCGCGAAGGCCACGTTCGTCAGCGGCCCCGCCGCCGAGACGAGGCTGTGCTTCCAGCGGTCCCGGATCCGGTCGAGCTCGATGTACACGGCCCCGCCGGGCAGGCCCAGCCCGCCCAGGATCACGAACACCACCGGCAGGACGATGCTGAGCAGCGGATGCGTGTACTTCAGCGGGTTCAGGGTCAGGTAGCCCTTGGCGCCGACCGTGATGTCACCGCCGTGCAGCGCCGTCCGGGCGTGCGCGTACTCGTGCAGGCACAGCGAGACCACCCACGCGCACGTGACGAAGAGGAACACGGCCAGCCCCGTGCTCGCCGCGTAGTCCGTCCACACCGCCCAGCCGGTCACGGCCATGACGGCGACGATGCCGAGGAACACGGAACTGATCTGCCGCTCGCTGCGGACGCCCTGATGAACCATGCCGCGAAACCTACCCCGGGCTCGGCGCGGCCGGGGGCGCGGTGCCGGAGAGAATGGGCAGGTGCGCTACGCGATTCTCGGCACCGCCCAGGCCATCCGCGACGACGGGACCACCGTCGCCGTCGGCGGAGCGCGCCTGCGCGCCCTCCTGACCGCGCTCGCCCTGCGGCCGGGCCGCGCGGTGCCGGCGGGGCTGCTGGTCGCCGAGGTGTGGGACGCGGCCCCGCCGGCCGACGCCGTCGCGGCGCTCCAGGCGCTGGTGGGGCGGCTGCGGCGGACGCTCGGGCACGCGGCCGTGCGGTCCGTGGAGGGCGGCTACCGGCTGGAGGCGGAGCGGGACGACGTCGACCTGTACCGCTTCGAGCGGCTGGTACGCGCCGCCGCGGCCGAGCCGGACCCGGCCCGGGCGGCGGCCCTGTACGACGAGGGGCTCGCGCTGTGGCGGGGCCCGGCGCTGGCCTCCCTCCCCGATGCGGCGGCCGAGTCCACGCGCTGGGAGGCCGTACGGACGGACGCGCGCCGGGGCCGCCTGGGCGCGGCGCTGGCGCTGGGCGAGGCGGAACAGGCCCTGCCGGAGCTGACCGAGCTGTGTGCGCGGCAGCCGCTGGACGAGCCCTCGCAGGTGCTGCGGATCCGGGCCCTGCGTGCGGCGGGCCGCCCGGCGGAGGCGCTGGCCGCGTACGAGACCGTCCGTCAGGACCTCGCCGCCCGCCTCGGCACGGACCCGGGCCCCGCGCTGCGCGCCCTCCACTCGGAGCTCCTCTCCCCGCCCCCGCCGGGCACGCCCCCCGCCCCGGCCTCCGCCCCGCTCCCCACCGCCCCCACCGCCCCCGCCGTCCGGCACGACGCCGGGCCCCACGGGAACCTCCGGGCGCGGCTCACCACCTTCGTCGGGCGGGAGGACGACATCCGCGCCATCGGCGACGACCTCGCCCGGGCCCGGCTCGTCACGCTCCTGGGCCCCGGCGGGGCCGGGAAGACCCGGCTCTCGCAGGAGGCCGCCGAGACGCACGCCCGCGCCGCCGCCGACGCCTGGCCCGACGGGGTGTGGTTCGTCGAGCTGGCGCCCGTGGAGGACCCGGAGGACGTCCCCGAGGCGGCCCTCACCGCACTCGGCGCCCGCGAGACCAAGCTGCGCGGGGCCGCCGCCGAGGAGCTGCGCGCACTGACCGACCGGGCCGGGGACGACCCCCTCGACCGGCTCACCGAGCACTGCTCCCGCCGCCGGCTGCTGCTGCTCCTCGACAACTGCGAGCACGTCATCGGCGCCGCCGCGGTACTCGCCGAGCGGCTCCTGACCCACTGCCCCGGCGTGCGGATCCTCGCCACCAGCCGGGAACCCCTCGGCGTACCCGGGGAGTTCCTGCGCCCCGTCGAACCGCTGCCCGACCCGGTCGCCCTGCGGCTGCTCGGCGACCGGGGCGCCGCCGCCCGGCCCGGCTTCCGGGTCACCGACGACCCGGCCGCCGCGGCCGAGATCTGCCGCCGCCTCGACGGGCTGCCGCTCGCCATCGAACTGGCCGCCGCCCGGCTGCGGCTCCTCACCCTCCGCCAGATCGCGGACCGGCTCGACGACCGTTTCCGCCTGCTGACCGGCGGCGCCCGCACCGTCCTGCCGCGCCAGCAGACCCTGCGCGCCGTCGTCGACTGGTCCTGGGACCTGCTGGACGAGCCGGAACGGGCCGTCCTCGGGCGGCTGTCCGTCTTCGCGGGCGGCTGCGACCTGGACGCCGCCGAAGCCGTCTGCGCCGACCCGGACGCCGGCCCGGACACCGACGTCGCCGACGCCATGGCCGCCCTCGTCGACAAGTCCCTCGTCGTGGCCGCGCCCGGCCCCGCCGGCGACATGCGCTACCGCCTCCTGGAGACCGTCGGCGAATACGCCGCCGAGCGCCTCGCCGAGGCCGGCGCAGGAAAGGACCGCGAAGCCACCGAGCACCGCCACCTCGTCCACTACCGCGAACTCGCCCGCACCACCGAACCCCTGCTCCGAGGCCACGGCCAGCGGGCGGCCGCCGACCGGATCGCCACCGAGTACGAGAACCTCCGTACCGCCCTGCGCCGGGCCGTCGCCGCCCGCGACACCGGCGAAGTGCTGTGCCTCGTCCACTCGCTCGGCTGGTACTGGCACATGCAGGACCTCCGCGCCGAGTCCCGGCACTGGTCCGAGGCCGCCGCCGAACTGGGCCCCGACCCCTTCCGGCCGCCCCACGTCCCCGCCGGGCCCGTCTACGAACGGCTCGTCGACTCGCCCCCGCCCTACTCCGGCGAGGTGCTCACCGAGGGCTGGCGCGCCCTGCACCTGGTGCGGCTGGCCTCCCGGGACCAGACCAGCACCGACTGGGACAGCCCCGAGGTCCGCGAGCAGGTGGCGGGCGTGCTCGCCACCTACCGGCCCGGACTCCCGCAGACCTGCCGGACCCCGGCCTCCCTCTGGATCTACGCCGTGATGATCGCCGGCGACGCCGGGCTGCTCAAGCGGGTCGTGGACGCCACCGTCGACACCGCCCGCGAGCTGGGCTACCGCTGGGAGCTCGCCTCCGCCCTCCAGCTGCGGGCCAACATCCTCGCCAACCGCGCCGACTGGGCCGGCGACGCCTCCCGCGACGCCGACGAGAGCCTGGCGCTCTTCCGTGAACTCGGCGACCACTGGGGCTGCGCCGAGGCCCTGTCGGCCCGCGCCGAGTCCCGCGAGAAGCGCGGGGACCACGCCCTGTCCGCCCGGGACTACCGCGAGGCGATCGAGTACGCCGAACGCCTCGGCGCCAAGGCGCAGGTGACGGTGCTGCGGGTACGGATGGCCGGGTCCCTCGTGGAGAGCGGCCGGATCGAGGAGGCCGAGCGGATCCTCACGGAGAGCCTCACCACCCTGGACCGGTTCGGGAACGAGGCCATGCCAGCCGCCCGGATGTTCCTCGCGGGCGTCTACGGCCGCACCGGCCGCATCGCCGAGGCCCGTGACCAGATCCGGACGCTGCGCGAGGAGTTCGCCCTCGGCGCCTTCGCCGTCTTCGACGTGTTCCTCCTCGCGACCACGGCCTGGCTGGACAACCAGGAGGGCAAGTACGAGGACGCCCTGCGGCTGGCCCGGGAGGCGGCGGGAGCCGTCCGGCACCCGCTGGCGATGATGGTCGCCCCGCAGATGCCCGCCCTGTACCTGCTGACGGCCGCGGTGGCCCGGACCGGCCTGGGCGGCACGGGGCAGGCGTACGAGAGCGCGCGACTGCTGGGCGCCTACCGCGCCCACCTGCCGGCCGGGCACGTCCCGGTCTCCTCCGAACGCGAGGACGCCGCCCTCGCCGGGGAACGGGCGCGGGCGGCGCTGGGGGACGCCGCGTACGAGGCGGCGTACGCCGAAGGCGGCGGCCTCACCCTGGAGGAGGCCACCGCCCTCATCTGATCCGGCCGGCTCCCCCCGTGCGGTGCCGTCCGGGACGCGATCCTGACGGACCGGCCGGCCGGGGATCAGGTCTTCTGGCGGAACTTGCGGACCGCGACCGGCATGGTGACCGCCGTGATGGCGACCGACCAGGCCAGCGTGACCCACACGGAGTTCCCCAGCGGGGTGCCGTTGATCAGGCCGCGGGCGGCGTCGGCCAGGTTGGACAGCGGGTTGTAGTCCGTGAAGGACTGCAGCCAGCCCGGCATCGTCGTCGGCGGGGCGAAGATCGAGCTGCCGAACTGCAGCGGCATCAGGACCAGCATCGCCATGCCCTGGACGGCCTGCGCGGTCTTCAGGGTCAGACCCAGCAGGATGAAGATCCACATCAGGGAGGCGCCGAAGACGGCCGACAGCCCGATGGCGAGGAACAGGTCCAGCACCGAGGACTTGATGGACAGACCCAGGATGAAGCCCACGGTGAGCAGGATGGCGATGGCGACCATCATCCGGCCGAGCTCGACCACGATCTTCGCGATGAGGACCGAGGACCGGGCGATGGGCATGGACCGGAAGCGGTCCATCACGCCCTTCTTGAAGTCGTCGTTGACGCCGGTGCCGACACCCATCGCGATGTTCATGCCCATCATCGCCATCAGGCCCGGGACCACGTAGTTGACGTACTCGCCCTGGTTGCCCTTGCCGGAGATCGCGCCGCCGAAGACGAACACGAACAGCAGCGTGAAGATGATCGGCATGAACAGGACGTCGAACATCGACTCCGGGTCCTGCTTGATCTGAAGGGCGTTGCGCCGGACGAGCGCGCCGATGTGGCGCAGGTTGGCCCGCAGGCCGATCCGGCCCTCGGAGGGCGGGCGGGACGCGGCCGTGACGGCCGCGGTGGTGCTGGGCTTCGTCGTGGTGGCGGTGCTCATGCCGCGACCTCCTGGTTCGGCTCGGTCTTGCGGGTGGGTGCGGCGTCCTCGGCCGTCGCCGGCTTCTGGCCGGTGATGGACAGGAACACCTCGTCCAGGCTGGGCAGGTACGTGCCGAGGTCGGCGATCGCGTATCCGCGGGCGGCCAGCAGGCCGACCACCGCGGTCAGCTGCCCGTCGCTCAGGATCGGCACCAGCAGCACGCCCTCGTCCGGCACCGCCTGGGAGCCGGCCACCCCGTCCAGACCGGCCTCCGCCAGCGAGCGGGCGATGTCCGGCAGGTCGGACGGGTGCACCGGCCGGATCCGCAGGGTGCGGCCCCCGACGCGGGCCTTCAGCTCGTCGACCCTGCCCTTGGCGATGACCTTGCCGCGGTCGATGACCGTCAGCTCGTTCGCGAGCTGCTCGGCCTCCTCCATGTACTGGGTGGTGAGCAGCACGGTGGCGCCCTCGGCGACCATCCGCTGCACCTCGTCCCACACCTCGTTGCGGGTACGGGGGTCCAGACCGGTGGTCGGCTCGTCCAGGTAGAGCACCGCCGGGCGGCCGATCATCGAGGCGGCCAGGTCGAGCCGGCGGCGCATCCCGCCGGAGTAGTGCATCGCCGCCTTCTTCGCCGCCTCGGTCAGGGAGAACCGCTCCAGCAGCTCGTCCGCGCGGGCCCGGGCGTCCTTGCGGGACAGGTCCAGCAGCCGGCCGATCATGTAGAGGTTCTCCCGGCCGGAGAGCTTCTCGTCGACCGAGGCGTACTGGCCGGTGAGGCCGATGGTGCGGCGCAGCTGCCGGGGCTGGCGGACCACGTCGAATCCGGCGACCGTGGCGGTGCCCGCGTCGGGGACGATCAGGGTGGACAGGCAGCGGACCAGGGTGGTCTTGCCGGCGCCGTTCGGTCCCAGCACGCCGAGCACGGTGCCCTCGCGGACGTCCAGGTCGACCCCGTCCAGGGCCTTGGTCTCGCCGTAGTGCTTGACCAGCCCCCGCACTTCCACGGCGTGGGAGTTCTTGTCGTTTCGCGTCATGTCCACCATGGGACCAGCCGTCACTGACAAAGCTCCGACAGCCGGCCAACAGCGGAACGACGGGCAGCCGACAGCCCGCCGGCCCCGTGGCCGGCGGGCTGTCGGTACGCGCGGACTAGTGGAAGGCGTGCTCCTCCTGCGGGAACGTTCCGCCCACCACGTCCTCGGCGAAGGCCTTCGCCGCGTCACCCATGGTCCGGCGCAGGTCCGCGTACTGCTTGACGAAGCGCGGCATCTTCCCGCCGGTCAGGCCCATCATGTCGGTCCACACGAGCACCTGCGCGTCGCACTCGGAGCCCGCGCCGATGCCGACGGTCGGGATGTGCAGCGACCGGGTGACCTCGGCGGCCAGCTCGGCCGGGACCAGCTCCAGGACCACCGCGAAGGCACCCGCGTCCTGCGCGGCCTTCGCGTCGCGCAGCAGCTGGTGCGCGGCCTCGTCGGTGCGGCCCTGCACCCGGTAGCCCATGGCGTTCACGGACTGCGGGGTCAGGCCCAGGTGGGACATGACCGGGATGCCGGACTGGACGATCAGCTCGGTCTGGTGCAGCGAGCGCTCCCCGCCCTCCAGCTTGACCGCCCCGACACCGGCCTCCTTCACCAGCCGGGTCGCGCTGCGCAGCGCCTGCACGGCGCCTTCCTGGTAGGAGCCGAACGGCAGGTCGCCGACGACCAGGGCCCGGCTGGTGCCCCGTACGACGGCCGCCGACAGCAGGGTCATCTCGTCCATCGTCACGGGGACGGTGGTGTCGTAGCCGAGGTGGCAGTTGCCCATGGAGTCACCGACGAGGATCACCGGGATCCCGGCCTCGTCGAACACGGACGCCGTCATGGCGTCGTAGGCGGTGAGCATGGGCCACTTCTCGCCGCGCTCCTTGGCGAGGTTGAGGTCGCGGACGGTGATCCGCCGGTTGCCCGTGCCCCCGTACAGGGTGGGGGAGGCGGCTTCGCGGGCAGGCGAAACGGCATGCGTCATTGCAACTGCTCCTTGTGTCATCTCGAGGCACCCTTACGGCGTCCCCGGACTCACCCACCATGGTGGCACCCGTCCGGCCGTGGACGGAAGTGGGAGGGCCGCGGCGCGCTGACCGGTCCGTCACACTCCTGGCCCGTCTCCAGGCGCGCCGGAGCCAATGTGCGCGTTTCGTGACAAGCGGAACCCTTGCCGCACGGCCGTTCGTCCTCCCGGTTGTACGGCCGCGAGGACGGCACGGAAAGGCTCCCGACATCGCCTAGGGTCAAGGCACGGGGACGGAGCGCGAGCACGGCAGCGAGGACATGGCATGGCACAGGCGTACATGACGGAGACGGGGAACGGCGGCTCCGACCCCGGGCCCCCCGGATCCGGACTGAAGCGCCTCCTGGCCGAGCTGCGGGGCGACCGCGGCATCTGGAAGCGCGGCATCGTCACCGCCGGGGTCGCCGCCCTGATCTCGCTGGTGATGATCTTCCACGCCGAGCTCTCCAACGACGTGGGCAACCTCGGCAGCCTCGTCGAGACCTTCCTGCCCTGGCTGGGGCTGGCCGTGCCGGTCCTGCTGGCCATCGCCGTGATCCGCAGGTCCGCGACGGCCCTGATCGCGATACTGCTGACGGCCGCGGTCTGGGTGAACCTCTTCGGCGGCCTGGTCACCGACAAGTCGGGCTCCCGCGGCAACCTGATGGTCGCCGCCCACAACGTCGACGCCGACAACCCCGACCCGCGCGGCACCGGCGAGGCGCTCGCCACCTCGCGGGCGGACGTGCTGGCCCTGACCGAGCTCAAGGCGAGCGCCGTCCCCGTCTACGAGAAGGCCCTCGGAGGCGCGTACAAGTACCACGCGGTCGAGGGCACGGTCGGCGTGTGGAGCAAGTACCCGCTGACCTCCAGCAAGCCCGTGGACATCCGGCTCGGCTGGACCCGCGCCATGCGCACCACCGTCGCGAGCCCCTTCGGCGAGATCGGCGTGTACGTCGCCCACCTCCCCTCGGTCCGGGTCAAGCTCAACGCCGGCTTCACCGCCAACCAGCGCGACAACAGCGCCGACGCGCTCGGGGCGGCCCTCGCCGCCGAACCGCTGAAGAACGTCATCCTGCTCGGCGACCTCAACGGCACCATGAACGACCGCGCCCTGTCCGAGGTCACCTCGCAGATGCGTTCCACCCAGGGCGCGGCCGGCGACGGCTTCGGCTTCAGCTGGCCGGCGCAGTTCCCGATGGCCCGGATCGACCAGATCATGGTGCGCGGGGCGAAGCCGGAGGCCTCCTGGACCCTGCCCCGCACGGGCAGCGACCACCTCCCGGTGGCCGCCCGGGTGACCGTACGCAGGTGAGCGGCGCGCCGCCCGCGCGAAGCCGGGAGGGGGCCCGCCGCTCACGAGGCGGGCTCCCTGGCTTCCCCGTCGGGCCGGCTGCGGCGGCTACGCGCGCTCGCGCCAGCCGTTGGTGATGGGCAGCCGGCGGTCCTTGCCGAAGCCCTTCGCGGAGATCTTGGTGCCCGGCGGGTACTGGCGGCGCTTGTACTCGGCCGTGTCCACCATCCGCAGGGTCCGGGCCACCAGCTGCCGGTCGAAGCCGGCCGCGACGATCTCCTCCAGACCCTGGTCCCGGTCCACGTACAGGTCCAGGATCGCGTCGAGCACCGGGTAGTCCGGCAGCGAGTCCGTGTCCACCTGACCCGGGCGCAGCTCGGCGCTCGGCGGCTTCACGATCGAGTTCTCCGGGATGGGAGGGGTCTCGCCCCGCTCGACGGCGGCCCGGTTGCGGTACCGGGCGAGCCGGAAGACGTCGCTCTTGTAGACGTCCTTGATCGGCCCGTAGGCGCCGACGGAGTCCCCGTAGAGGGTGGAGTAGCCGACGGCCAGCTCGGACTTGTTGCCCGGGGCCAGCACGATGTGCCCCTCCTGGTTGGACACCGCCATCAGCAGGGTGCCGCGCAGCCGGGACTGGAGGTTCTCCTCGGCCAGGCCGGTCAGGCCCAGCGAGCCCATGTAGGCGTCGAACATCGGCTCGATCGAGACGGTGCGGAAGTTCAGCCCGGTCCGTTCCGCCAGATCGGCGGCGTCGCCCTTGGAGTGCTCCGAGGAGTACTTCGAGGGCATGGCGATGCCGTACACGTTCTGCGCCCCGACCGCGTCGCAGGCGATGGCCGCGACGAGCGCCGAGTCGATGCCCCCGGAGAGCCCGATCAGGACGGAACGGAAGCCGTTCTTCCTGACGTACGCGCGCAGGCCCACGACCAGCGCGTCGTACACCTCCTCGTCGTCGTCCAGGCGCTCGGCGTAGCCACCGGTCACGACCGGCTCGTACGCCTCCACCGGCTCCTCGGAGAGGACCACGCGGTCGATGCGCAGGCCGTCGTCCACCACCCCCTCGGGGGCGTCCGCCCGGGCGGCCGGCAGGTCCAGGTCAACCAGGACGCAGCCCTCGGAGAACTGCGGGGCGCGGGCGATGACCTCGCCGGACGCGTCCACGACGATCGAGTCGCCGTCGAAGACCAGCTCGTCCTGGCCGCCCATCATCGCCACGTAGGCGAGGGTGCAGCCGGCCTCCTGGGCGCGCTTGCGGACCAGTTCGAGGCGTACGTCGTCCTTGTTGCGCTCGTACGGGGACGCGTTGACGGAGATCAGCAGCCCGGCCCCGGCTGCGCGGGTGGCCGGGACGCGGCCGCCCTCCTGCCAGAGGTCCTCGCAGATGGCCAGGGCCACGTCGACGCCGTGCACCCGGATGACGGGCTGGGTCTCGCCCGGCACGAAGTACCGGAACTCGTCGAAGACCCCGTAGTTGGGCAGGTGGTGCTTGGCGAACCGCAGGACGACCCGGCCGCGGTACAGCACGGCCGCCGCGTTCTCCGGGGACCCCGCGGGGCGCCCCAGCCGGGGGGCGGCCCGCTCGCTGCGGTCGAGGTAGCCGACGACGACGGGGAGCCCGCCGAGCCCCTCGTCCGCCAGCCGCCGGGCCAGCGCGGCCAGCGCGGTGCGGGACGCTTCCACGAAGGAGGCCCGCAGGGCCAGGTCCTCGACGGGGTAGCCCGTCAGCGTCATCTCCGGGAACGCCACGAGGTGGGCGCCCTGCTCGGCGGAGTGCCGCGTCCAGTGCACGACCGAGTCGGAGTTGGCGGCGATGTCGCCGACCTGCGAGTCGATCTGATTCAGAGCGAGGCGTAGTTGAGGCACGGGCCCAGTCTAATCGTCTTTCTGACGCGATGTCCTGGGCCGGGCCGTGACGCCGTCGTTTCCGCAGCCCGGCGGACGGTTCAGCGGACCGGCCCGGTGAACTTCGCCGGGGGCAGCAGGACGCCGGGGGAGAGGTCCGCGCTGATGGACTTCGTGCCCTCCGGCACCTCGAAGGCGGCACTGCCGGACGCCGAGTGGCCCGGCTCGATCACCGTCTCGACGCGCTTGGGCATCCGGCCGTCGAAGACGAGCTTGCCGGGCCGGCCCTGGTCGTCGACGACCGTGGGAATCGCGTGGACGACGCGGTGGGGCCGGTCGGAGGTGTTGGTGATGGTGAAGTCCACCCGCACCGCGTTGCCCACCTCGATCCACTTGCTGCTGGTGGTGTACTTCCGGGGTTCGGCGACGCTCACCTGGATCCCGCTGGGGTACGTGTACGTACGGCCGAAGTCGAGCGGGGTCGTGATGCCGGGGCCCGACGGGGGCACGGCGGCGTCCTCGTCACCTTCGACCAGGTCGTCCTCGTCCCACTCCTGGTCCCACTCCTCGTCCCACTCCGGATCCACGGTGATCTCGCGGCCGGCGCGCTCGACGGCCCGGTCGACGACGGCGACGGTGAGGAACCAGCCGCCGGCGCAGGCGCCCAGGCTGAGCAGGCCGAGGCCGGCGCCCACGAGGGACATCACCTTGCGCGGGGCGCCGGCCAGGGCGCGCACGAGGGCGGCGATGCCGAGGCCGAGGGCGGTGAGGCCGAGGAGCGCGCCGATCCAGAACACGAACGGGACGACGGCCACCGGGACGGCCACCAGGCCCAGGACCAGCGCGGCGACGGCCATCCCGTTGGAGGGCGCGCCGGGCACGGGCCGGAAGCCGGGATGGGCGGCGTAGCCGGGGTACGCGGCGTAGGGCGGCGCCGGCGGCGGGCCGGCGTGGCCCCAGGCGCCGGTGGGCGGGGCGGGCTGGCCCCAGGCGCCGGTGGGCGGGCCGGAGGCGCTCGGCGGGAACTGCGGCGGGGCCGCTCCGGGGGCGGGCGCGGCCCACGGGTCGAACTCCCCGGGCGGGGGCGTCGGGGCGTGGGCGGGCGGGACCGCCTGTGCGGGCTGGGCCTGGGCGGGCGGGACCGCCTGTGCGGCCGGCGTGTTGGCGGGCTGGGCCGCCTGTGCGGGCGGCGCGTCGGCCGGCGAGGCGTCGGCGGGCGGGGCCTGTGCGCGCGGGGCGTCGGCTGGCGGGGCGTCGGCGGGAGGGCCCTCGGCCGGTGCGGCGTCCGTCGGCGAGGCGTCGGCGGGCGGGGCGTCCGTCGGCGGGGTCTTCGTCAGCGACGGCCGCACCGGCTCGGGGGCGGGGGCCGCCGGCTCCGGCGCGGACGCGGCGGTGTCCGTCCCCGGCGTCCGCGGCTCCTCCGGCTCCGGCTTCTCCAGTGACGGCTTCTCCGCCCCGGGTATGGGCGCGTCCGCGGGCTCGGGCGGCGGACCGGACGGGGTCCCGGGCGGGTTCGGGGGCGTACTCATGCCTGAGGCGTCCTTGGAGTGTGCGGCGTACGGGGCGCGGAACGCGGTGTACGGACGATGCGGGCAGCCTGCCATGCCCCCCGGCACCCTCCAAGCGGATTCGGCCCCGCGCCCCGGCCCGGGAGCGGAATCGGCCGAAGTGCCGGAATCCGGACTCCGGCCCGGGGAACGCGGCAGGCGGCGCGCACGTTCTCCCCGTGCGGGACTCGGCCGGATGGCCCTGGGCGCGCATCCCGGCGATCCCGGCCGCGGCACCGCCCGGGGGCGCCGCACGCCGATGCCGGATCTGCTGAGGATCATTCACCCCATGCGTACAGAACGCCCGAAACGTCCGCACCGCCCCGCAGGAGACGCACCCCCGAGCACCAGGCCCGTCGCCCTCCTCATCGGCCTCGGCGCGGCCGCGTACACCGCCTGGGTGCTCGAAGTCGTCCTCTCCACCGGCCTCAACCCCATCGAGACCTACGTCAGCGAACTCGCCGCCCAGGACCAGCCCCTCGGCGGCCTCTTCCGGGCCACCGACTTCACCGCGGGCCTGCTCGTCCTCCTCGGCGGGCTGCTCGCCCTGGCGCGCCTCGTCCGCCACCCCCCGTCCCGGGGCCCCTGGGCCGTCGCCGGCTGGTGCGGGATCACCCTCTTCGGCGCGGCCACCGCCGCCGACGCCTGGCTTCCGCTCAGCTGCCGGCCCACCGCCGACCCCGAATGCGCCGCCCGCGAGACCGCCGGACTCGTCCCGGCCACCCACCAGGCCCACGCCATCAGCAGCAGCCTCGCCATGACCGGGGCCCTCATCGGGACGGTGGCGCTCACCGTCGCCGCCCGGCGGTACGGGCGCCTCGCGCCCCTCGCCCGCTACGGCCCCGCCCTCGTCACCATGGAGCTGCTCGCCACCGCCTGGACGCTGACCGCCATCGCCCTGTTCACCGCCGGGCACGGCACCTGGGCGCTCGGCGCGGGACAGCGGCTCCAGGTGCTGCTGGTCGCGCTCTGGCTGGGGCTGCTGGCCCGCTCCGTCCACGAGGAGCGCCGTACGTGAACCCCCCGCCCCGCTTCGTCCGCGTGGACGGGATCCCGCTGCACGTCGCCGTCGAGGGCGCTGGGCCGCCCGTGGTGCTGAGCGCCGGGCTCGCCATGGCCTGGTTCGACTGGGACCCGGTCGCGGCCCTGCTCGCGGCCCGGGACCGGACCGTGATCCGCTTCGACCGGCCGGGGCACGGGCTGAGCGCCCCGGCGACCGAGCCGCCCGGCGCCGCCGGGGAAGCCCGCCGGATCGCGGGCCTGCTGGACGGGCTGGGCCTGGGCGGCACGCCCGTCACCGTCGTCGGGCACTCCATCGCCGGGTTCCACGCCGAGGCCTTCGCCCGCCTGTACCCGGAGCGCACCGCCGCCCTCGTCCTGGTCGACTCCAGCGTCGAGGAGGCGCCCCGTACGGTGCTGCCCGCCGCGCTGCGCACCGGCGCCGCCCGCGCGCTCGGCCGGGCCGTGACCGCCGCCGGGCTCCCGGCCGCGCTGGGGCCCGCGCTGCGCGGCGGGGCCGTCCGCGCCTCCCGGGCCGGCCGGGCCGCGGATCCGGCCGCGCGGGACCTCGTACGCCGCTGCTACCGCACGGGCCGGGTCTGGCGCGGGGCCCTCCTGGAGAACTCCCGCTACCCCGACACCGCCGCCGAGCTGCTCGCCCTGCGCGCGGAGCACCCGCTGACGGCGCCCGCCACCGTCCTGGCCGGCCACGACGGCCAACCGGGCGACGCCGCCCGGCGCTGGCTCGGCCGCCAGGCGGCCCTCGCCGAGGTGCTCGGCGCCCGCTTCGAGGTCGCCGAGCCGGCCGGACACCTGGTCATGCTGGACCGCCCGCACCAGGTGGCGCGGGCGGTCCTGCACGCCCGCGGGTAGCCGCCGGGCCGGGCGGGGCGGGCTACCGCGGCGCCGCCCCGCGCCCGCGCAGCATGTCCGCCATCAGCGTCAGCTCCGACTGCTGCGCCTCGACCATGCCCTGGGCCAGCGCCCGCTCCGCCGGAGTGGCGCACTGGCGGGCACAGCCCTCGGCCATGGCGACGCCGCCCTTGTGGTGGTCGGTCATCAGCTGGAGGTACAGCACCTCGGCGTCCCGGCCGTTCGCCGCGCCGAGCCGCGAGAGCTCCTCCTTCGTCGCCATCCCGGGCATCAGCGCCCCGGGCTTGGCGCCGGCGTGCCCCGTGTGGCCCCCGGACCCGCCGTGGCCCTCCTGCGAGGACATCCACGACATCGGCGGCTCGTCCGCCACCACCTTCGGCAGCCCCCACAGGTCCAGCCAGCCCAGCAGCATGCCGCGCTGGTTGGCCTGCGTGTTCGCGATGTCGTACGCGAGGCTGCGCACGGACTCGTCCTGGGTGCGGTCGCGGACGATGAAGGACATCTCCACCGCCTGCTGGTGGTGCACCGCCATGTCCCGGGCGAAGCCCGCGTCCGGCGAGTACAGGGCCGGCGCGGCGGCGGACGGGGAGCGCCCGCCGTCACCGTCCGGGCCGTTCGCGGTGGCGACCGTGGCCCCCACCGCGAACAGCACGGCGAGCACGACGGCCGCGCCCGCCGCCCAGTACGTACGGGTCACTTCTCGCCCACCCCGTTGGTGCAGGCCGCGCCCGGCTCGGGGGTCTGCTGGCCCTGCACGTACTTGGTGAAGAACTGCGCCACGCGCGGGTCGTCCGCCTTGTCCACCGTCAGCTGCTTGCCCCAGGCGCTGAGCATGATCGCGCCGGCCTGCTCCTTGACGGGGCTGAGCAGCGTGTACGGGGTCTTGCCGACCTTCTCGGCGAGCTTGTCGACCTCGGCCTTGTCGGCCTTGTCGTTGTACGTCACCCAGACCGCGCCGTGCTCCAGCGAGTGGACGGCGTTCACCTCGGGGATCGGGTTCTTGTAGACGTCGCCGTCGCAGTTCATCCAGCGGGGGTGGTGGTCGCCGCCGACGGGCGGGTTCATCTCGTACTTGACCGCGGTCTCGACGTGGTTGCGGCCGAGCTTCTTCGCGTCCCAGGTCTGCTCGCCCGAGACCGGCGCCTTGCGCGCCGCCTCCGCGTCCTTCTCCTTCTGCTTCTGGTCGATCAGCACCCAGGCGCCGAATCCGACGAGACCGGCGACGATCGCCGTGGAGACGCTGATCGCGAGGATCTTGTTGCGCCGCTCGCGCGCCTGCTCGGCGCGGCGCATCTCGGCTATGCGCTGCTGGCGGGAGTTCTGCTGTGACGTCCTGCTGGCCATGTGCCCTGTTCCTTCTGCTGAGGGGGTGTGGGGGTGGAGCCGGTGGTGCCGTCCGGTGCGCCGGAGCGCTCAGGTCCGCAGCACTTGCAGGACGTGCAGGCCGGGCGCGCGCGCGAGGGTCCCGGGCGGCCGCACCGGCCCCGCGGCCGCGCCCGGGCGGGCGGCGGGCACCGGCCCGCTCCGGGGCAGGGCCACGGCGGGCGGCGGGGCGGGCAGCACGGCCGGGGTGACGTGGGAGAGGGGGGAACAGCCCGGAGGGTCGTACGGGGACACGCAGGTGGCGTGCGCGGCGTGCCCGCTGTGCCCGGCGTGCACCCGTCCGGGCTCCGCCGCGGGCCGCACGCACAGGAACGCCACGCCGGCCGCCACCCCGGCCGCGATCAGCAGCACGAGGAAGGCGCGCCGGAAGGGACGCCCGCGGCGTCCGCTCCCCGTGTACTCCCAGCCCCCCATGGGCGCCGATGGTAATGCTCATGACTTGTGCGCGGTCGGAGCGGGGGTGCCATCGGCTCTGGGGGGTGCGTAATGTGGCGGAAACCACCACTGGCGATACTGGACGGGCCCGACCGCGCCCCCCCGCCCTTTTGGGGTGGTGGTGCACGGATCGTCTGAACTGCGAGGATGAAGGCATGGACAAGCAGCAGGAATTCGTCCTCCGGACGCTCGAGGAGCGCGACATCCGCTTCGTGCGCCTGTGGTTCACCGATGTGCTGGGCTTCCTGAAGTCCGTCGCGGTCGCCCCCGCCGAGCTGGAGCAGGCCTTCGACGAGGGCATCGGCTTCGACGGCTCGGCGATCGAGGGCTTCGCCCGGGTCTACGAGTCCGACATGATCGCCAAGCCGGACCCCGGGACCTTCCAGATACTGCCGTGGCGCGCCGAGGCCCCCGGGACGGCCCGGATGTTCTGCGACATCCTGATGCCGGACGGCTCCCCCTCGTTCGCGGACCCGCGCTACGTCCTCAAGCGCATCCTGGCCAAGACGTCCGACCTGGGCTTCACCTTCTACACCCACCCGGAGATCGAGTTCTTCCTGCTGAAGGACAAGCCGCTGGACGGCACCCGCCCCGTCCCGGCCGACAACTCCGGCTACTTCGACCACACCCCGCAGAACGTGGGCATGGACTTCCGCCGCCAGGCGATCACCATGCTCGAATCCATGGGCATCTCGGTGGAGTTCAGCCACCACGAGGGCGCCCCGGGCCAGCAGGAGATCGACCTCCGCTACGCCGACGCCCTCTCGACCGCCGACAACATCATGACGTTCCGCCTGGTCATGAAGCAGGTCGCCCTCGAACAGGGCGTCCAGGCCACGTTCATGCCGAAGCCCTTCTCCGAATACCCGGGCTCCGGCATGCACACCCACCTGTCCCTCTTCGAGGGCGACCGCAACGCCTTCTACGAATCGGGTGCCGAGTACCAGCTCTCGAAGGTGGGCCGCTCCTTCATCGCGGGCCTCCTGAAGCACGCCGCGGAGACGGCCGCCGTCACCAACCAGTGGGTCAACTCCTACAAGCGCATCTGGGGCGGCTCCTCCCGCACCGCCGGCTCCGGCGGCGAGGCCCCCTCGTACATCTGCTGGGGCCACAACAACCGCTCGGCGCTGATCCGCGTCCCGATGTACAAGCCGGGCAAGACGGGTTCCTCCCGGGTGGAGGTCCGCTCGATCGACTCCGGCGCCAACCCCTACCTGACGTACGCCGTACTCCTGGCGGCGGGCCTCAAGGGCATCGAGGAGGGCTACGAACTCCCGGCGGGCGCCGATGACGACGTCTGGGCCCTCTCCGACGCCGAACGCCGCGCGATGGGCATCGAGCCCCTCCCGCAGAACCTGGGCGAGGCCATCTCCCTGATGGAGCGCAGCGAACTGGTCGCCGAAACCCTCGGCGAGCACGTCTTCGACTTCTTCCTGCGCAACAAGAAGCAGGAGTGGGAGGAGTACCGCAGCGAGGTCACCGCCTTCGAGCTCCGGAAGAACCTGCCGGTGCTGTAACCGCAGCTCAGCGGCGATACCCGAGTCAGACGGCACTCCGGGCCGGCGGCAGACAGCCGCCGGCCCGGACTCGTCTCAGTCCTCCTGGGCCGTCTGTGGGCCGTCAGCCATCGGATCGGCGGCCTTGTACACCTCGTCCACGGCCTTCAGGGTGCGCTCGTGGCTGCTCGGCATCAGATGCGTGTAGACCCGGAGCGTGAATCCGGGGTCGCCGTGTCCGAGGTAGGTGCCGAGCGCCTTGATGTTCTCCCCGGAGTCCAGCAGTACGGACGCGTAGAAGTGCCGCAGCGCGTGTATCCCGGGCTCGCGCGTGGCCCAGTCTGATCAGTCGGCTGCCCGTCACAGGTGGATGCCTCCGACAGGGGCGCTCCGACTCCGGAACGTCGGGGCCAGTCCTGTGCCTGCCGGCCGGTTCGTGATGGTTGGGAGCTGCCATCCCGTCTGCCGTTGATCCAGTCAAGCCCGCCCTACGAGGGCCCTTCCATCAGAAGGCCGCTCTTGTCGCGCACATCCGGCGAAGGCGCTACGGCAACGATGCGGCCTGTGCAGTCGACGGACACATCGTGCCGGACGCGCTGTGTGAGAGCGTTTAAGGAGGCCCCTCCTCGCCGCTGAGAGATCACCTGCGCTGGTGAGTGCCACCGTTGCGCCTGACATGCTCCCTTTCCGCCTGGGCGACACACCGTTACGTTCCAGTGCGCATGAAGAACTTCGGGAAGTACTGGGGATGGACTGTCTTCGCAGTCCTGTTGGCAGGTTGGCTCACGTCTGATCTCGGCCCGGGCCTGCTGTTGGCGTTGTCGGGGGTGTGCACGCTCTACTTCTTCTTTCTCGCTCCGGCCTGGTGTGGGGCACTTGGGCGAGACGGCGCGTGCAGGAACAACAGCAAGGGCGTCATGATGGGTTGCCACATTCGCCAACACAAGTGGCAGAAGCTCAAGATGGTTGTTGTCAAGGATCGCTGGCGCGAGCTGCGGCGTGAGCTGTTTCCGAACGCCACAACGGCTCTGGCGACGCTGGGTGGAATGCTGGCGCTGCTGTCAGGTGCAGCGGCCGCCCTGCAGCCGATCTTCGGTGGCGGCTGGTAGAAGGGGAAGCTACGCCTGCCCTTCGCGGCGTGCCGCCCAGCAGTCCGCAGATGGGCTCCGACCTGCGGAGGTGCACGGGCCTGCGCGCCCTCCGGAGCCGGTGTGGACTTCACCTGTGGGCCGCCCTGCCCGACCGGTCAGGGCCGTCTCCGGGCCGTCTAAGGGTGGCCGGTGGCCACCGCCGGACGACCGCTTGGATGGCGGCTAGAACGGCGTTGCAGCTGGGTCTTCTGGTGCACCGACGGAGTCGGCCGGGGGCCGGCGGCCCGTGGCGTTGTGGTGGGGGGCTACGGCTTGGCGCAGGTGAGGGTGACCTGGTCGCTGCGGGCGCTCAGGCCCGCTGACGGCACGTGGAGGGTCATGAAGACGCTCGGGGAGACGCCGTTGACGGTCGCCGGGAGGTTGACCACCTTGAGGAGCGAGTGGCTCTGGATGCCGGGTTCGAAGTGGGCCTTGCCCTTGGCGTAGGGGTCGGCGCTGGAGGCGAAGGTCCAGTAGTAGTCGACGTCGCCCTTGCCCGTGCCGGTGATCCGGCCGTCGAACTCGGCCCTGCTCGGCTTGGAGCAGTCGACCACGGTGCCGGGTTTGGTGAGGGTGACGACCTCGACCTTGGTGACCTTGACCTTCCCCTGCTCGCCGCCGTCCTGCTGGCCCCGGGGCGGTGTGGTGCAGCCGATGCGGCTGCCCTTGGAGCTGACGGTGTACTTGCCGTAGCGGACGTCGTGCTTGTCGAGTGCGCCCTCGTCGTCCACCCGGGCGCGCTGGTTCGTCCGCGGGCCGTTGATCGTGACGGACTGGTCCGGCTCGAATCCCTCCAGCACGAGGTCGTACGAGGTGTCCTTGCCCTCCCCGGTCGCCACCAGCTCGCAGGAGCCGACGGCGGGCGCGGCCGCCGGGGCGGCCGAGGCCGGGGTGAGTACGGCCGAGGAGGCGAGGAGCGGGGCGGCGAGGAGTGTGAGGAAGCGGTGCTGGTTCATCGTGCTGCCCTCCGGGCGGGATGCCCCCGATGCTCGATGTTCCTCCCAGGATATCGGCGGGCGGCCGGCGCCCGCCTGCGCGGCGGCGGGTCAGGCGGGGGGCGTCCGGACCGCCGGGTGCCAAATGGGGCGCGGGCCGGCGGGGCGGGTGGTCGTGGTGTGGAGCCGGGCGTCCAGGCCCAGGACGGCCGTGGTCGTGGCTCCGGCCGGGCCGAGTACGGCCGCAGGGGCGCCCGCGTACAGCATCCCGGACTCCGTCCAGGAGGGCGGCCCGCCCAGGGTGGCCGCGGCGATGGTGCCGGTGTCCGCGCGGCCCGTCACCGTGCGGCCCGCGGCGCCGACCGCGCCGTAGCCGGCCCGGCCGCCCGACTCCGAGACGCCGGAGACCTGCGGGGCGCCCGCCCCCGCCGTGACGAGCGCGCTGCGGACCACCCCGGAGTCGGGGCGGCGGAAGTAGAGGCGGATGCCCGCGCCGTCCCGGGCCGCCGAGAGGGGGACGGTGGTGGCGGGCAGCCCGGTGGGGTGCGGCCCGGCGAGCGGGGCGCCGGGGGCGGGCTGCGTCCAGGCCAGCACGGACGCGGTGGTGGCGGCGTACACGTGATGCCGGCCGGCGGCGTCGGTCACCGCGACCGGGTCGCTCTGGAGGTCCTCGCCGCCCAGCTGCTCCCAGTCGGTGAAGGCCCCCGACGGCTGCTGGGCGCGGGCGCGCAGGGTGCGGCGGGAGTCGCGGAGGTAGACGGTGAGGCGGCCCTCGGCGTCGACGGCGGCCGAGGGGGTGCTGATGGCCGAGGTGCCGGGCTCGTCGTCCGGCTCGGGGGTGCCGAGGGAGGCCCACGCCCCGAACGGGCCGTCGGGCGCGGACTGGACCGCGTACACCACCTCGCGCCGGTAGTCGGCCGGGCGGGGCCCGAGCACGGTGCGGGTGGCGAGGACCGCGACGCGGCCGCCGGGGAGGCGGACGGCGGTGGCGCCCGGGTCGATTCCGGTGCCGGGGAGCAGGACGGGCCCCGTCCAGGTCCCGGCCCGGTCGCGCGTCCAGACGGCCATCCGCCCGTCCAGCGCGGCGAAGGCCCAGAGCCGGCCGGGGGTGCCCTCGGTGAGCCAGGAGGTGGTGTCGGCGCGGGCGTAGCGCAGCGACTGGGCCCAGTGGCGGCCGGTGGGGCTGCCCGCCACCTTGCGGTCGCCGCAGCCGGAGGGGGAACCGCAGTAGTCGGCCCGGTCGTGCCAGGCGTACGTCTTCAGGAAGCCGGTCTTCGTCTCGGCGGTCTGCGGGTCCAGCGCGTGCGGGAGGCTGCCGTTGTGGTAGCCGAGGTAGCTCTGGACCGAGAACCGCGGCCGTTCCGCGACCCGTTCCGCGTACAGCGCGGTGGCGGCCTGCGCGAAGCGGGCGCCGTACATGTGGTCCTGGTGGTCGGTGTACTTCCCGGTGGCGGCGTACCGGTTCGGCGTCGGGTCCTGCATCCGTATCGTCGTCGGCCGGTACCGCTCCAGGATCCCGGCTATGGACTCGATCAGCTGGTCCTTGGTGTACGAGAACTCCTGCTTGACCGGGGTGCCCGTGGTGAGCTGGGAACCCAGCGCCGGTATACGCCCGTTCCACAGGCCGCGCAGGCTGTCCGGGTTGTCCGCGGCCGGGTTGCGGGCCTCGCGCAGCTGGAGCCAGACCAGGTTGACCTGCGGGCGGGCGACGAGGACGTCGAGCTCGGCCTGTCCGCCGCCGGCCGTGGGTATGACCGTACGCTTCCAGGCGCCGGCGCGGTCGCCGGTGGCCATCTCGGCGTAGGCGGCGCGTATCCCGTTCTGCCGGGCCTCCGCGTACCGGGCGCGGTCGGCGGGCTGCTCCGGGTCCTTGGCCTCTCCGCCGCGCGCTTCGTTGCGGCCGTCGGCCTCGCCGGAGGTGAGGTAGGCCGTGGTGACGGGCAGTCCGGCCAGCAGGGAGCGGCTGAGGTCGGGGTTCATGAAGAACAGGTCGTCGTCGGGGTGCGCCACGACCTGGACGACCGTGCCGGAGGTCGTGCTGGCGGGCAGGGCGGCGGCCGGGGCCTTCCCCTCGCCGGTCTCGGCCGCCGTCTGCTGGCCGGAGGTGACGGCGAGGACGCCGGAGGCACCCACGGTGAGCATGGGAAGCACGGCCGCGAGGAGGAGACGGCGGCGGGAAAGGGGCATGGTCACGGCCTCTTGAGGTCGCTTCGGGCAGGAAGAACCGCTGTGCGGTCACTGAGAGGCCGAATCGGGCCAGTTGGTTCACCGATTCCGACGATGACGCACGCTTTTCCGAAAAAATGACCGGATGTGGTTGTGTCCCGCCCTGCCCTGCCCTGCCCTGCCGGTGTCGCGCCGGCGCCGAACCGACCGGATCGCGGACGCGGTTGAGGTGATCTCCACGCCGCCCGGGCGCCCCCGTACGCGCGTTGGCGCGGTCCTTCCGGTCCGGCTTACCGCCCGCCGGCGCGGGTGTTGCGCGGCCCCACCGGCTGCCACGGAGCCAGGTGCGCGTCCGTGTCGTCCGCCGACGAGGTGACGTACAGCCGCGCGTCGAGGCCGACCACGGCCAGGCTGACCAGGTTCTTCCCCGTCATCGTGCTGGACGGTGCCCCCACGAACATCAGCGGCGAGCGCTGCCACGCCCCGCTCGGCCCGACGTCCGCGCCCAGCTGTCCGCCCGCCGAGCGGCCCGCCAGCACGTGCCCGCTCGCCGTCACCGGCCCGAAGCCCTGGAGCCCGCCCAGGTCGGTCAGGCCGTTCACCCGCAGCCCGCCCTCGGCCGTCACCAGCGCGGAACGCACGTTGCCCGACCCCGGCTTGCGGAACAGCAGCCGCACCCCGCCCTCGCGCCCCTGCGCCGTCAGGGGCAGCGTGGTCTCCGGCAGCCCGGTGGGGGTGGCCGGGCCCAGCGGGGCGCCGGGCTCCGGCTGTGCCCAGCCCGTCACCGTCTTCGTGGTGGCGGCGAAGACCATCCGCCGTCCGGCCCCGTCGGTCGCGGTGGCCGGGGTGCCGTGCAGGTCGGAGCCGCCGAGGCCCTCCCACGGGCCCCACTCCCCGCCGGGGTGCTGGACGCGGCCGCGCAGGGTGGAGGCGCCGTCGCGCACGTACACGGCGAGTGCCCCGGTGCCGTCGACGGACACGGCGGGCGCGCTGATGTCGGAGGTCCAGGTGTCGTCGGCGGTCTCCGGGGTGCCGAGTGACTCCCAGGGGCCGAACTCCTCGGAGCCGGGAGCGCGCTGGACCGCGTACACGACCTCGCGCAGGTAGTCGGCGGGTGTGTCGCCGAAGGAGGTGCGGGTGCCGAAGGCGGCTATCCGGCCGTCCCGCAGGGTGACGGTGGAGATGCCCTGGTCCATGCCGGTGCCGGGGAGCAGGCGGGGGCCGCTCCAGCTGCCGATCAGGCCGGTGCGGTGCCAGACGGCGACCTGGCCGTCGAGCACCTTGAACGCCCACAGGCCGTGCGCGCCGTCGGAGGTGAGCCAGGAAGTGCTGGTGCCGCGCGCGTAGTTGACGGTCTGCGTCCAGCGGTTGCCCGAGGGGCGGTCGGCGACCTTGAGGTCGCCGCAGCCGGCCTCGCTGCCGCAGTGGTTCTCCCGGTCGAGCCAGGCGTAGGTGCCCAGGATGTCCAGCTTCTCCTTCGCCTCGCCGGGGTCGAGGGTGCTGGGGAGGGAGCCGTTGAAGTAGCCGATGTAGTTCTGCACCGCGAAGTGGGGGCGGTCCTTGACCTCGCGCGCGTAGGCGTCGGTGGCCAGCTGCGCGAAGCGGGCGCCGTAGAAGTGGTCCTGGTGGTCGGTGTACCGCTTCGTGTCGTGGAACCGGCCGGGGGTCGGGTCCTGGACGCGGATGGTGGTGGGCCGGTACCGCTCCAGGATGCCTTCGATGGTCCGGACGACCTGGTCCTTGGTGTACGTGAACCCGTGCTTGACCGGGGAGCCGGACGCGAGCACCGACTCCAGGTGCGGGACCTTGCCGTCCCACAGGCCGTGGAGGCTGTCGGGGACGTCCGCGTGGACGTGGCCGGCCTCGCGCAGCTGCAGCCAGACGAGGTTGATCTCGGGCTTCGCGACGAGGACGTCGACCTCGGCGTACCCGCCGCCCTTGGTCGGGACCACGGTGCGCTTCCAGGCGCTGCTGCGGTCGCCGGTGGCCATCTTGGCGTAGGCGGCGCGGATGCCGTTCTGGCGGGCCTCGGCGTAGGCGGGCTTGTCGGGCGGGGTGGAGGCCTGCTTGGCGGCGCCCGCGTTGATGCCGTCGGCTTCGCCGGAGGTGAGGTAGACGGAGGTGACGGGGTGGCCGGCGGCTATGGAGTACCGCAGGTCCGGGTTCATGAAGTACAGGTCGTCATCGGGGTGGGCGACGATCTGGAGGACGCGGCCGGGATCGGGGGCGTCCACGGCGGTGGCGGTGGTGGCCCGGGAATCGGCGGTGACGGGCGTGCCGAGGGCGGCGAGGGCCTCGTTGCCGCGGAGTACGAGCATGCTGCCCGCGGCGGTGGCGGCGAGCAGCCCGACGGCCTTGACGATCTTCCGCGCGACCGGATGCCGGGGGGCCGCGCCGTGGCCCTCGCGGGTGCCGCGCGCGCTGCCCGAGCCGGCGCCGGAACCGCTCGCCGCGTCCTCGGGCCCGCTCGCCGCGCCGTCCGCCCCGCTCCCGGCGGCCTCCGGGCTCGTCGCCGGGGCGGGTACGCGGGCCCGCGACCCGGAGTCGGGCCCGGTACCGGCGCCCATGCCGTCGTCCGCGCCGCGCTCGGCAGGCGCGTGGCGTTCAGGAGCGCGGTCCTCCGCCGGCGCACCCCCGCCCCCGCCACCAGCCCCGGCGTCCGCGCGGCCCGCCCCCTCCGCCGGGGCGGCGGAGGTACCGCGCTGCCGGGGGACCCGTACAGCGGGGATCGAGGACGGCTCGGGGGCGGGCGAGGAGGGCGGGGTCGCGGCGGAGCCGGCGGGTCCGTCGGACATGGGGGCTCCTCGCGGCCGGTCGGGTGGGGACCGGGCCCCCTGGCACATAGATCTAACAAGTAAGCAGATAATCCGATAATCCGCCTCATGGTATTGGTCACGGTGCCCGGTGAGTCGAACGCCTGCTCCGGCTAGGCTCGCTCCCAGGCCGGCCACACCCCATCGGCAGCGACACACTCGGGAGGCGGCGGGATGACAGTCCCGGGACGCAGGAGCAGCACCTTCATCAGGCTGCTGCGCAGCGGGTTCACCGACCCCACGCACGCCGCCCGGCTCCTCGACGCCGACGCGCTGGCCGCCGTACGCGCCGACCCGGTCCTCCTCGACGCCCTCGGCGCCACCGCCGACCCCGACCTCGCCCTGCACGGGCTGGTGCGCCTCGCCGAGGCCCAGACCCCCGAGGAGCTGCCCCGGCTCCTCGACACCCTCGTCAGCGCCAAACCCCTGCGCGACCGCCTCCTCGGCGTGCTCGGCGCCTCCGAAGCCCTCGCCGACCACCTCGCCCGCCACCCCCGCGACTGGCAGGCCCTCGTCACCTACGAGGCCGCCGACCTGCACCCCGGCCTCGCCGAGTTCGAGCAGGGCCTCGCCGACGCCCACGACCCCGTCGCCCTGCGCGTCGCCTACCGCCGCTGCCTGCTCTCCATCGCCGCCCGCGACGTCTGCGGCACCACCGACGTCGCCCAGACCGCCGCCGAACTCGCCGACCTCGCCACCGCCACCCTCCGCGCGGCCCTGCGCATGGCGACCGCCGCCGCCCCCGAGGACGCCGCCCAGTGCCGCCTCGCGGTGATCGCCATGGGCAAGTGCGGCGGCAACGAACTCAACTACGTCTCCGACGTCGATGTGATCTTCGTCGGGGAGGCCGCCAGCGGCGCCGATGAGCACAAGGCGCTTCAGGCCGCCACCCGCCTCGCCTCCCACCTCATGCGGATCTGCTCCGAGACCACCGTCGAGGGCACCATCTGGCCCGTCGACGCCAACCTCCGCCCCGAGGGCCGCAACGGCCCCCTCGTCCGCACCCTCTCCTCCCACCTCGCCTACTACCAGCGCTGGGCGAAGACCTGGGAGTTCCAGGCCCTGCTCAAAGCCCGCGCCGTCGCAGGCGACCCCGACCTCGGGGCCCAGTACGTCGCGGCCATAACCCCCCTCGTCTGGCAGGCCGCCGAACGCGAGAACTTCGTCGCCGACGTCCAGAAGATGCGCCGCCGCGTCGTAGACAACATCCCCGCCGCCCAGGTCGACCGCGAACTCAAACTCGGCCCCGGCGGCCTGCGCGACGTCGAGTTCGCCGTCCAGCTGCTCCAGCTCGTCCACGGCCGCAGCGACGCCACCCTCCACTCCGGCACCACCCTCGACGCCCTGCACGCCCTCGCCGCCGGCGGCTACGTCGGCCGCGCCGACGCCGCCCAGCTGCACGACGCGTACCGCTTCCTGCGCGCCATGGAGCACCGCATCCAGCTCTACCGGCTGCGCCGCACCCACCTCGTCCCCGAGGACGAGGCCGACCTGCGCCGCCTCGGCCGCTCCATGGGCCTGCGCACCGAACCGGTCGCCGAGCTCAACAAGGCCTGGCGCCGGCACGCCTCCGTCGTGCGCCGCCTGCACGAGAAGCTCTTCTACCGGCCCCTGCTCGACGCCGTAGCCCAGCTCGCCCCGGGCGAGGCCCGGCTCTCCCCGCGCGCCGCCGGCCAGCGCCTCGAAGCCCTCGGCTACGCCGACCCGGCCTCCGCCCTGCGCCACCTGGAGGCCCTCGCCTCCGGCGTCAGCCGCAAGGCCGCCATCCAGCGCACCCTGCTGCCGGTCCTCCTCGGCTGGTTCGCCGACTCCGCCGACCCGGACGCCGGACTCCTGGGCTTCCGCAAGGTCTCCGACGCCCTCGGCAAGACACCCTGGTACCTGCGCCTGCTGCGCGACGAGGGCGCCGCGGCCGAGAACCTCGCCCGCGTGCTCTCCGCCGGACGCCTCGCCCCCGACCTCCTCATGCGCGCCCCCGAGGCCGTGGCCCTGCTCGGCGACCCCGAAGGCCTGCAGCCCCGTACGCACGAAGCCCTCGAGCAGGAGGTGCTCGCCGCCGTCGGGCGCGCCGACAGCGCGGAGGCCGCCGTCGCCGCCGCCCGAGGGGTCCGCCGCCGCGAACTGTTCCGCACCGCCGCCGCCGACATCATCGCCTCCTACGGCACCGAGGAAAACCCCGCGGAGAAGGACTGCGGAGCCCTCGTCGACCGGGTCGGCGACGCCGTCTCCGACCTCACCGCCGCCACCATCGCCGGTGCCCTGCGCGCCGCCGTGCGCGAGCAGTGGGGCGATACCCTCCCCACCCGCTTCGCCGTCATCGGCGTCGGCCGCTTCGGCGGGCACGAACTGGGCTACGGCTCCGACGCCGACGTGCTCTTCGTCCACGAACCCCGCGAGGGCGTCGACGAACAGGAAGCCGCCAAGGCCGCCCAGACCGTCATCTCCGAGATGCGCAGGCTGCTCCAGCTGCCGACCGCCGACCCGCCGCTGCTCATCGACGCCGACCTGCGTCCCGAGGGCCGCTCCGGGCCCCTCGTACGCACCCTCTCCTCCTACGCCGCCTACTACCGGCGCTGGTCCCTGACCTGGGAGAGCCAGGCCCTGCTACGCGCCGAGCCCGTCGCCGGGGACGTCGATCTGGGCCGCCGCTTCATCGAGCTGATCGACCCGCTGCGCTACCCCGTCGAAGGCCTCGGCGAGGACGCGGTCCGCGAGATCCGCCGCCTCAAGGCGCGCATGGAGTCCGAACGCATGCCGCGCGGCGCCGACCCCACCCTGCACACCAAACTCGGCCGGGGCGGGCTCAGCGACGTCGAGTGGACCGTCCAGCTGCTCCAGATGCGGCACGCCTGGGCCGAACCCGGCCTGCGCACCACCCGCACCCGCCACGCCCTGGCCGCCGCCCACGCCGCCGGACTGCTCACCACCGAGGAGGCCCAGACCCTCGACGACGCCTGGGTCCTGGCCACGCGCGTCCGCAACGCCGTGATGCTGGTCCGCGGCCGCGCCGGGGACACCTTCCCCTCGGACGCCCGCGAACTGGCCGCCGTCGGCCGCTACCTGGGCTACGCGGAGGGCAGGGTCGGTGAGGTACTGGACGACTACCGCCGCACCACCCGCCGCGCCCGCGCGGTCGTGGACGACCTGTTCTACGGCGCGTAGCGACAGCGGCACGCCCGACGGCACCCGCCGCCGACCCGAGGAGAGACAACCCCCGTGCCCGCCGCCGACACCGTCCTGACCGGAGCCCGCGTCCGTACCTTCGACCCCGGCCGCCCCCGCGCCGGCGCCGTGGCCCTGCGCGGCGGCGAGATCGTGGCCGTCGGGGAGGAGGCCGACGTACGCGACTGGCGCGGCCCCGGCACCCGCGTCCTCGACCTCGGCGGAGCCACCCTCACCCCCGGCCTCACCGACGCCCACAGCCACCCCGTCTGGGGCGTCGAGGCGGCCACCGGAACCGACCTCTCGGCCGTACGGGACCTCGACCGGCTGCGGGCGGTCCTGCGCACCGCCGACCGCACCGGCGGCTGGGTCCTCGGCTTCGGCCTCGACCACAACGCCTTCGGCGGCCGCCCCGTCGACCGGGACCTCGTCGAGGACGTCCTCGACGGGACCCCCGCCTACCTGCGCCTCTACGACGGCCACTCCGCCCTCGCCACCGGGCCGGCCCTGGCCGCCGCCGGCGTCACCGGCCCGCGCGCCTTCGACCAGCGCTCCGAGATCGTCTGCGACGGCGACGGCCGCCCCACCGGGCACCTCGTCGAGCACGCCGCGATGTCCCTGGTCGGCGCCCTGACCCCCCGGCCCCGCCCCGCGGAGCGCCGCTCCCGCCTGCTCGCCGTGCTCGGTGCCATGGCCGCCACCGGACTCACCGGCGCCCACGTCATGGACCTCGGCGACGGAGACGTACCGGCCCTGCTCGCCACCGTCGAGTACGAGACCGACCTGCCCTTGCGGCTGCGGCTGTCACCCTGGTGCATGCCCGGGGCCGACGCCGCCACCCTGGACGGGCTGATCGGCCTCCAGGGCGTACGCGGACGCCACTGGCAGGTCGGCGGCGTCAAGTTCTTCATGGACGGCACCGTCGAGGGCGGCACCGCCTGGCTGGAGCACGCCGACTGCCACGGCCGGGGCACCGAGGCCTTCTGGCCCGACCCGCGCGCGTACGCCCGGGCCGTACGGGTCCTCGACGCCGCCGGGGTACGCACCGCCACCCACGCCATCGGCGACGCCGCCGTCCGGCACGTGCTGGACACGGTCGCGGCCCTGGGCGGACCCGCCCGCATGCGACACCGGATCGAGCACATCGAGACCGTCCCCGACGACCAGCTCAAGCGGTTCGCCGAGCTCGGGGTGATCGCCTCCATGCAGCCCCCGCACACCGCCCACACCCGCGCCGACCACACCGACGAGTGGTCCAGGCGGCTCGGGGACGAACGGGCCCGCCGTGCCTGGCGCTGCCGGGACCTGCGCGACGCGGGCGCGGTCCTGGCCCTCGGTTCGGACTGGCCCGTCGCCCACCACGACGCCCGGCAGGTCCTCGCCACCGCCCTGCGCCCCCGCGGCGCGGCATCCGGCGGCCGCTCCCTGACCGGGCTGATGGCACTGGAGGGGATGACCTCCCACGCGGCGCTCGCGGCGGGGGAGCAGGCCGTCGCGGGCCGGATCGCCCCGGGCTGCCGCGCGGACCTGACGGCCCTCGCCCTCGACCCGGTGACCGCCGCCCCCGACGAGCTCGCGGAGGCACCCGTACGCCTGACCGTGTCAGGCGGCCGGATCACCCACGACGGGCTCTAGCGGAACCGCGCGACGGCCCTACGCCCGGCGGAAGCGGTTCAGCAGCTCCGACGCCGGGTGGGGACCGGTGTGCACCGGCCGGCGCGGCAGCCGGTGCGGCAGCGACCCGTACCAGGCGCGGGAGACGGCGTACCCGAAGGCCAGGCACAGCATGCCGCCGACGGCGTCGAGCCAGAAGTGGTTGGCGGTGGCCACGATCACGACGAGGGTCGCCGCCGGGTACAGCAGTCCCAGGATCCGCGCCCACGGCGCGGAGGCCACCGCGAAGATCGTCAGCCCGCACCAGAGCGACCACCCTATGTGCATGGAGGGCATCGCGGCGTACTGGTTCGACATGTTCTTCAGGTTCCCCGAGGCCATGGAACCCCAGGTGTGGTGCACCAGCACGGTGTCGATGAAGGTCTCCCCGTTCATCAGCCGGGGCGGCGCGAGCGGGTAGAGGTAGTAACCGACCAGGGCGACGCCCGTGGTGGCGAAGAGGACGAGGCGGGTGGCGGCGTAACGCCCGGGATGGAAGCGGTAGATCCACACCAGCACGCCGATCGTCACGATGAAGTGCAGCGTGGCGTAGTAGTAGTTCATGCCGACGATCAGCCACGTCACCGAGTTCACGGCGTGGTTGACGGACCGCTCCACGGCGATGCCGAGCCCGTGTTCCACGGACCAGATCCAGTCGGCGTTCGCGAGCGCGGCCGCCTTCTGCTCGGGCACGGCGTTGCGGATCAGCGAGTACGTCCAGTAGCTGACGGCGATCAGCAGGATCTCGAACCAGATCCGGGGCCGTCGCGGGGCCCGCAGCCGGTGCAGCAGCGTGCGCTCCGGCGCCGGACGGGTCTCCTGCTCCGTCACGAGGGGTGACGAGACGTCCGTCCGGGTTTCCAGTGTCTTCACGCTCGCTTCACCCATGGGCAGAGAGTCTGCCAGATGCCTTCCCGCCTCCGATCATCCCTCCGGACGGTCTTCGGCGCCTCTGCTCAGCCCTGCGGACTACCGCGAAACCCCTAGGGGGTACGCCGCTGCGCCGGCCCGGAGGCGGTGGAGCCGCGGACCACCAGCTCGGGCAGGAACACGAACTCGCTGTGCGGGGCCGGCGTACCGCCGATCTCTTCCAGCAGGGTCCGTACCGCGGCCTGCCCCATGGCCTGCACCGGCTGCCGGATGGTGGTCAGCGGCGGATCGGTGAACGCTATGAGCGGGGAGTCGTCGAAGCCGACCACCGACACGTCCTGCGGCACCCGCAGCCCCTGCTGCCGGGCGGCCCGGATCGCGCCGAGCGCCATCATGTCGCTCGCGCACACCACCGCCGTGCAGCCCCGCCCGATGAGCGCGGCCGCGGCGGCCTGGCCGCCCTCCAGGGAGTACAGGGAGTGCTGGACCAGCTCCTCCGTCTCGGCCTCGGTGAGCCCGAGCCGCTCCCGCATCGCGGCCCGGAAGCCCTCGATCTTGCGGACGACCGGCACGAACCGCTTCGGGCCGACCGCGAGGCCGATCCGGGTGTGCCCCAGCGCCGTCAGGTGGGTCACGGCGAGCTGCATCGCGGCCCGGTCGTCGGGGGAGACGAAGGGGGCCCGCACCTTGTCGGAGAAGCCGTTGATGAGGACGTACGGGACGCCCTGGCCGCGGAGTTGGTCGTAGCGGCCCATGTCGGCGGTGGTGTCGGCGTGCAGCCCCGAGACGAAGATGATCCCGGAGACCCCGCGGTCCACCAGCATCTCGGTCAGCTCGTCCTCGGTGGATCCGCCGGGCGTCTGCGTCGCCAGCACCGGCGTGTATCCCTGCCGGGTCAGCGCCTGGCCGATGACCTGCGCCAGTGCCGGGAAGATGGGGTTGTCCAGCTCGGGGGTTATCAGTCCGACGAGGCCCGCGCTGCGCTGGCGCAGCCGTACGGGCCGCTCGTAGCCGAGCACGTCGAGCGCGGCCAGCACGGACTCGCGGGTGCCTGCGGCCACACCGGGCTTGCCGTTCAGCACGCGGCTGACTGTGGCTTCGCTGACTCCCGCCTGGGCTGCGATGTCGGCTAGCCGTGCGGTCACGGGATTGGACTGTACCGGTAGCGGCCTCACATCGCCCACCACGTGCAGGAATCAGGGGGAAGACGGACCGTGCGGCCGTCGGTCTCCACCGGGGCGCTGGAGAGCACCGGCCGGCCGGGGGAGGGCATCGTCACCGGCTCGGGCCGGGTGTTGAGGGTGCAGGCGAAGCCGGGGCGGGTGAAGAGGAGGACCCCGTCTGGTGCGGGCCGCCAGCGCATGCCCCGCGCGAACACCGCAGGTCCCGCCCCCGTCCCGGGCCACTCCTCGCGGCACCCGCCCTGCCCCGACTCCGGCGCGCCCAGGCCCGGCATGGCCCGGCGCAGCTCCAGCGCGGCGCGGTACAGCTCCAGCGTGGAGTGCGGGTCGCCGGTCTGGGCGGCGACGGTCAGACCCGCCCAGTCGGCGGGCTGCGGGAGCCAGCTGCCGCCGGGGCCGAAGCCGTACGGGGGCGCGTCGCCGGACCAGGGGAGCGGGACGCGGCACCCGTCTCGCAGCCCGTCCTGCCCCTCCGCCTCGGCCACGGCAACGGCTTCGGCCACCGCCACCGCCTCGGCTCCGAGCCCGGTCACGGCCACCGCCCCGGCCCCGACCTCGGCCACCGCCCCGGCCCCGAGCCCGGCCGAAGCCGCCCCTGCCCCGAGCCCGGCTGCCGCCCCCGCGCAGCCCCCGGCCGCCGCCCGCCGCCGGCCGCGGCGGAACGCCGGGTCCTGGCGGGCCCCGTCCGGGAGGTCGGTCACCTCCGGCAGGCCGAGCTCCTCGCCCTGGTAGACGTACGCCGACCCGGGCAGCGCCAGCATCAGCAGTGCCGCCGCCCGCGCCCGGGCCAGGCCCCGCGCCCCGCCCCCGTACCGGGTGACGTGCCGCACGACGTCGTGGTTGGACAGCACCCAGGTCGTCGGGGCGCCCACCGAGGCGGTGGCGGCCAGGGACTCGTCGATGACGGTCCGCATCGCCGCCGGGTCCCAGGGGCAGTTCAGGAACCGGAAGTTGAAGGCCTGGTGCAGTTCGTCGGGCCGCACGTACAGCGCGAGCCGCTCCGAGGTCGGCGCCCAGGCCTCCGCGACCCCGATGCGCCGGCCCTCGTACGAGTCCAGCAGGCGCCGCCAGGAGCGGTGGATCTCGTGGACCCCGTCCTGGTCGAAGAACGGCAGCGGCTCGGTGCCGATCAGCGTGGCCTGCGCGCCCCGGCCGATGTCGGGCAGGCCCGGGGCCTTGACCATGCCGTGGGCGACGTCCACGCGGAAGCCGTCGACGCCCAGGTCGAGCCAGAAGCGCAGCACCGAGGCGAACTCCTCCGCGACCTCCGGGTGCTCCCAGTCCAGGTCGGGCTGCTCGGGTGCGAAGAGGTGCAGGTACCAGTCGCCGTCCGGGACGCGGGTCCAGGCCGGGCCGCCGAAGACGGACTCCCAGTCGTTCGGCGGCAGCGACCCGTCCGCGCCGCGCCCCGGGCGGAACAGGTACCGCTCACGGGCGCCGGGCACCCCCGCGAGGGCGTCCCGGAACCAGGGGTGTGCCTCGGAGGTGTGGTTCGGCACCACGTCCACGATCACCCGCAGGCCCAGCGCGTGCGCGGCCCGGACGAGGTCGTCGGCGTCGGCGAGGTCGCCGAAGAGGGGGTCGACGGCCCGGTAGTCGGCGACGTCGTAGCCGCCGTCCGCCTGCGGGGAGACGTAGAAGGGGGTCAGCCACACGGCGTCCACCCCGAGCCGGGCAAGGTGGGGGAGCCGCTCCCGCACCCCACGCAGGTCCCCGACGCCGTCGCCGTCACTGTCCGCGAAGGAGCGGACGTACACCTGGTAGATGACGGCATCGCGCCACCAGCCGCCGGTCACGGTCGGGTCGCTGGAAGCTCTTGCAAGCGGGACGGCCGTCAACTCGTGGTTCATACCGGAGTCAACGCGCGTGCACGCCCCGTGGTTGCGGGCCTGTGGAAGAGAAGCGCACTCGAACCACCAGCAAGCGCCGGCAACCGTAGGGACACACGGATGTAACGATCGCCTCCGCTTGCAGAAAATTGCCGCAAGGCCTTTCCGTCGGCTTTCAGGCTTGTTACGTTCCTCGCAACTCGGGACCGCGAGGGCGCGGCCGGGATCATCGAAGGAGTTCATATGCGGCGTGGCATAGCGGCCACCGCGCTGGTCGCGACCCTGGCGCTCGCGGCGACGGCTTGCGGCGGTGACACCAAGGGCGACGGTGGCGGGACGAAGGCCGGCGGCGAGCTGTCCGGCACCGTCACCTGGTGGGACACCTCGAACGACGCCGAGAAGGCGAGCTTCCAGAAGATCGCCGAGGCGTTCACCGCGAAGCACCCGAAGGTGACGGTCAAGTACGTCAACGTGCCCTACGGTGACGCCCAGAACAAGGTCAAGAACGCCTTCAGCAGCGGCGCCGACGCGCCCGACGTGATCCGTGCCGACGTCGGCTGGGTCGCCGACTTCGCCTCGCTCGGCTACCTCGACGAGGTCCCGGCCGAGACCGCGAAGAAGATCGACGCCGAGTTCCTGCCGCAGGCCGCGGCCAGCGGCAAGTTCGAGGGCAAGACCTACGCCGTCCCGCAGGTCATCGACAGCCTCGGCCTCTTCTACAACAAGAAGATGCTCGCCGACGCCGGCGTCCAGCCGCCCAAGACGCTCGAAGAGCTGAAGGCCGCCGCCACCGCCATCAAGGCCAAGACCGGCAAGACCGGCCTCTACCTGCGCGGCGACGACTCCTACTGGTTCCTGCCGTTCATCTACGGCGAGGGCGGCGACCTCGTCGACGCCAAGACCAAGACGGTCACCGTCGACAACGCGGCCAGCGTCAAGGGCTTCAAGGCCGCCCGCGACCTGATCACCTCCGGCGCGGCGGTCACCAACGCCACGGACGGCTGGACGAACATGCAGACCGCCTTCAAGTCCGGGGAGGTGGCGATGATGATCAACGGTCCCTGGGCCGTCGCGGACAGCTACGCGGGCGACCAGTTCAAGGACAAGTCCAACCTCGGCGTCGCCCCCGTCCCGGCCGGCTCCGCCAAGGCGGGCGCCCCGCAGGGCGGCCACGACCTCGCCGTGTACGCCGGCTCCAAGAACACCGCCGCCGCGCACGCCTTCGTCGAGTACATGACCTCCCAGGAGGTCCAGGTCCAGTCCGCCAAGGACCTGAGCCTGCTGCCGACGCGCACCGCCGCCTACGAGCAGCCGGACGTCAAGAGCAGCGAGATGGTCCAGTTCTTCAAGCCGGCCGTCGACAAGGCCGTCGAGCGGGCCTGGATCCCGGAGAACGGCTCCCTCTTCGAGCCGCTGAAGGTCGAGTACACCAAGGCCGTCACCGGCGCCTCGACCCCCGAGGACGCGGCCAAGGCGGCCGGCGTCGAGTTCCGCAAGATCCTCAAGGGCTGGAAGTAGTACGGACGATGGCTGCTGACACCAGCCGGTCGGTGGCGAAGGCCGCGGGCGGCGAGAAGGACCTCGCCCCCCGCGGCCCCAGCCGCGCGACTGCCCCCGGAAGCCCGCGCGGCGGTTTCGCCCGCGCCCTCGCCACGCACTGGTACGCCTGGGCCATGGTCGCCCCGGTCGTGCTCGTCCTCGGCGTCATCGTCGGCTGGCCGCTCGTACGCGGCGTCTACCTGTCGCTGACCGACGCCAACGAGCGCAACGTCGCCCGCACCATCGGCGTGCGCCACATCGAGGCCACGTACGAGTTCGTCGGGCTCGACAACTACGCGGCGGTCCTCGGCGACCCCCTCTTCTGGCAGCGGCTGGTGTGGACGGTGGTGTGGACCGTCGCCTGCGTGTCCATCACCTTCGCCCTCGGCCTGGGTCTGGCCACCATGCTCAACCGGCGGTTCCGGGGCCGCACCGCCTACCGGATGGCGCTCATCCTGCCGTGGGCCGTGCCCGGCTTCGTCTCGGTCTTCGCCTGGCGGTTCCTCTTCAACCGCGACAACGGCATCCTCAACAAGATCCTCGACGGGGGCGGCATCGCGGCCGTCCCGTGGCTCGACGACCCCACCTGGGCCAAGCTCGCCGTCGTCGCCGTCAACGTCTGGCTCGGCATCCCCTTCATGATGGTCGCCCTGCTCGGCGGTCTGCAGTCGATCCCCGGCGAGCTGTACGAGGCCGCCGAGATGGACGGCGCCGGACCCTGGCAGCGGTTCCGGCACATCACCCTGCCCGGACTGCGCGCCGTGAGCATGACGGTGATCCTGCTCTCCACCATCTGGACCTTCAACATGTTCCCGGTGATCTTCCTGCTGACCCGGGGCGGACCCGGCGACTCCACCGAGATCCTGGTGACCCAGGCGTTCCGCGAGGCCTTCATCGCGAGCCCGCGCGACTTCGCCGGCTCGGCGACCTGGGGCGTGCTCATCCTCGCCCTGCTCATGATCTTCGCGCTGGTCTACCGGCGCTCGCTGCGCAAGCAGGGAGAGGTGTGGTGACCGTGACCTCCGCCAAGCAGACCGCCGCCGGCCGGCAGCGCGGCGCCGCCCGCCCGCGCGGCAGCCGCTCCCCGCTCGCCTCCTTCGGCCTGCACGCCACGCTCGTCGTCGCGTCCGTGATCGCCGTCTTCCCCGTGCTGTGGATCCTGCTGACCTCGCTCAAGCCGGCCGAGCACGCGATCACCACGGACTTCGTGAAGGAGCCCACGCTCTCGAACTACTCGTACCTGCTGGAGTCCAGCCACTTCCTCAGCTGGTTCGCGAACTCCGTGCTGGTCGCCGGCGTCACCACCGTGCTCGGCGTGTTCATCGCCGCCACCACCGGCTACGCGGTCAGCCGCTTCAAGTTCCCGGGCATGAAGCCGCTGATGTGGACCCTGCTCATCACGCAGATGTTCCCGATGGCCATCCTGATCGTCCCGCTCTACAACCTGATGGGAGAGCTCGGGCTGCTGAACCAGCCGCTCGGCCTGATCATCACGTACCTCACCATCGCCGTGCCGTTCTGCGCCTGGATGATGAAGGGCTTCTTCGACACCATCCCGGTCGAGATCGACGAATCCGGCCGCGTCGACGGACTCAACCCCTTCGGCACCTTCTGGCGCCTGATCCTGCCGCTCGCCAAGCCCGGCCTCGCCGTGACCGGCTTCTACGCCTTCATCACCGCCTGGGGCGAGGTCGCGTACGCCTCCGCCTTCATGGTCGGTGAGGAAAACCTGACCCTCGCGGGCGGGCTGCAGACCTTCGTCACGCAGTACACCTCCAACTGGGGCGCCATGAGCGCGGCATCCGTCCTCATCGCGATCCCGGCGGCGGTCTTCTTCCTCTTCGCCCAGCGTCACCTCGTCGCCGGCATGACGGCGGGCGCCACCAAGGGCTGACCACCCGCGCCCGCCCCGCTCCACCGGCCCGATCTCTCCAAGGACACCATGACCCAGCACCTCGCCGACGCGCTCCCCACCCCGACCGGGACCCAGCCCGGCTGGTGGAGAGACGCGGTGATCTACCAGGTCTATCCGCGCAGCTTCGCCGACTCCAACGGCGACGGCATGGGGGACCTCGAAGGTATCCGGAGCCGCCTGCCCTACCTGCGCGACCTGGGCGTCGACGCCGTGTGGCTCAGCCCCTTCTACGCCTCCCCGCAGGCCGACGCCGGCTACGACGTCGCCGACTACCGGGCCATCGACCCGATGTTCGGCACCCTGCACGACGCCGACGCCGTCATCCGCGAAGCGCACGCGCTCGGCATGCGGATCATCGTCGACCTCGTCCCCAACCACTGCTCCGACCAGCACGAATGGTTCAAACAGGCACTGCGGGAAGGCCCCGGCAGCACCCTGCGCGAACGCTTCCACTTCCGGCCCGGCAAGGGCGCGAACGGCGAACTCCCGCCCAACGACTGGGAGTCCATCTTCGGCGGCCCGGCGTGGACGCGCGTGGCGGACGGCGAGTGGTACCTGCACCTCTTCGCCCCCGAACAGCCCGACTTCAACTGGGAACACCCGGCCGTCCAGGACGAGTTCCGCTCCGTCCTGCGCTTCTGGCTCGACCTCGGCGTCGACGGGTTCCGCATCGACGTCGCCCACGGGCTGGTCAAGGCCCCCGGCCTGCCGGACCTCGGGCGCGACGAACAGCTGAAGCTGCTCGGCAACCAGGTGCTGCCCTTCTTCGACCAGGACGGCGTCCACGAGATCTACCGGTCCTGGCGGACGGTGCTCGACGAGTACGCCGGCGACCGCATCGGCGTCGCCGAAGCCTGGACGCCGAGCGCCGACCGGACCGCGCTCTACCTGCGCCCCGACGAGCTCCACCAGGCCTTCAACTTCCACTACCTCAGCACCGGCTGGGACGCGGCCGCGCTGCGCGCCGCCATCGACGACTCCCTCGACGCGATGCGGCCTGTCGGAGCCCCCACGACGTGGGTGCTGTCCAACCACGACGTGGTCCGCCACCGCACCCGGTTCGGCAGCCTGGACCGGGCGCGGGCGGCCGCGCTGCTGATGCTGGCCCTGCCCGGGTCCGCGTACGTCTACCAGGGCGAGGAGCTCGGCCTGCCCGAGGTCACCGACCTCCCGGACGAGGTGCGCCAGGACCCCTCGTTCTTCAAGGAGAACGGGCAGGAAGGGCTGCGCGACGGATGCCGCGTACCGCTCCCGTGGTCGGGCGACGAGGCCCCGTACGGCTTCGGCGGCGGTGGCAGCTGGCTCCCGCAGCCGTCGGAGTGGGCCGGGCTGAGCGTCGCCGCGCAGACCGGTGACCCGCAGTCGACGCTCGAGCTGTACCGCACCGCCCTGCGGATCCGGCGCGAGCACACGGACCTCGGCGCGGGCGACGCGGTGGAGTGGCTGGACGCCCCGCAGGGGGTCCTCGTGTTCCGCCGGGGCACCTTCGTGTGCACCGTCAACACCACGGGCGAAGCCGTACGCATACCCGCGCCGGGTTCCGTGCTCCTGGCGAGCGGCGCCCTGGCCGACCCCGACGTCCTGCCCGGCGACACGGCGGTGTGGTGGCAGGGGTGACCTCCCCCCTCCGGCTGACGGACATCGCCGCGCAGGCCAAGGTCAGCGAGGCGACCGTCAGCCGTGTGCTCAACGGCAAGGCGGGCGTGGCGGCCGGCACCCGGCACCGGGTGCTGGCCGCCATGGACCTGCTCGGCTACGAACGCCCGGTCAGGCTCAAACGCCGCAGCAACGGGCTGGTGGGGCTGCTGATACCCGAGCTGACGAACCCGATCTTCCCGGCGTTCGCCCAGGTCATCGAGCAGGCCCTGGCCGGGCACGGCTACACGCCGGTGCTGTGCACGCAGACCCCGGGCGGGGCCACCGAGGACGAGCTGGTCGAGCAGCTGGAGGAACGCGGCGTCACCGGGATCGTCTTCCTCTCCGGCCTGCACGCCGACGCCTCCCAGGACCCGTCCCGCTACCAGCGGCTCGCGGCCCGGGGGCTGCCGTTCGTCCTCATCAACGGCTTCAACGAGGCCATCAGCGCCCCCTTCGTCTCCCCGGACGACCGGGCGGCCGCCGACATGGCCGTGCGCCACCTCGAGGAACTGGGACACCGGCGCATCGGCCTGGCCATCGGGCCGACCCGCTACGTCCCCTCGGCGCGCAAGGAGCAGGGCTTCCTGGCGGCGCGGCCCGGGGCGGCGGAGGAAGGGCTCGTCCAGCGCACCCTGTTCACCGTCGAGGGCGGCCACGCGGCGGGCGGCGCCCTGCTCGACCGGGGCTGCACGGGGGTGGTCTGCGCCAGCGACATGATGGCGCTCGGCGTGATCCGCGCCGCGCGGGAGAGGGGGCTGCGCGTGCCGGAGGACGTCTCGGTGGTCGGCTTCGACGACTCCCCGCTGATCGCCTTCACGGACCCCCCGCTGACGACGATCCGCCAGCCGGTCCGCGCCATGGCCACGGCCGCGGTGGGCGCCCTCCTGGAGGCGGTGGCCGGCACCCCGGTCCAGCGCACGGAGTACGTCTTCCAGCCGGAGCTGGTGGTCCGCGGCTCGACGGGCACGGCCCGGGAGCAGGGCGCGGGGCCCGGCCGGCCGGGGGCCGGCTCGCCGTGAGAGTCTGCGCATCGCGAAGAAGGGCACCCGGACGATCGTCGTGGACGGGGACCGTTACCGCTGGGTGGTCGCGCCCGATGACGAGCCGGGCCGGCCCCCGTCGTCGTGCACGGTGACGTGAACGGGCAGCGCCTGGTGAGGTGGTTCGAGCACGGAGTCGTGATCGGCCCCGGGCTCGTCGCGGCGACCGTCCGCCGGGCGCTGCGCGAACACGGGTGGACGCCCCGGGAGCGCGGTGGGCAGCTCACGCTGCGGTAACGCCGAAGGGGCGGCCGACGTTGCTGTCGGGCCGCCCCCACGGGGTCAAGCGTTGGGGATCAGGCGCCCAGGTGGGAGCCCTCCGCCCACTCCTTCGCGCCTTCCTTGACACAGGTCGAGTTGTAGACCGGGCCGGCGAACGCCGGGAGGTTGTGGGGGATCGCGGCGAACGTCGAGCAGTTCGACGAGTAGGCCTTGCGGCCACCGTCGAAGTAGTCGATTTCGACCCCGTCGGCCAAGGCGGCACCGGCCCCGCCGAGCAGGATGCCGGCAGCCAGGACGGACGCGGTGACAGCAGAACGAATACGCATGACTCCCCTAAGGATCACTGGACGGACGCGCCGGCTGATCTGCGCGTCGGCCGGTCCAACCGTCCAAGGGCGCTGTTGGGAACGGGCGTTCACTCCAATGCCGGTAGCTGAATCGTTTCGGCGTCCCGGTCCCGTCCGCCCGGCTGTTTCCTTGCCGCGTGGCCCGTGCAAGCATCTGCGGATGATCACACTTGCCGATGACCTCGGCCACCTCTCCTACGTCGTCACCGGTGACGGACCGCCGCTCGTCCTCGTGCACGCCGGCGTCGCCGACCACCGCATGTGGGACGCCGTCGTGCCCGGTCTGGCGGAGCGGTACACCGTCATCCGTTACGACCTGCGCGGCTTCGGCGAATCCGCCCCGCCGGCCGGCCCGTACAGCGACACCGACGATCTGCGCCGCCTCCTCGACCACCTCGGCCACGCGCGCGTACGCCTCGTCGGCGCGTCCTGGGGCGGCCGCGTGGCCGTGGACTTCACCCTGGCCCACCCCGGCCGCGTGCACTGCCTGGCGCTGTTCGCCGCGCCGTGGCCGGGCTACGACTGGTCCGCGGAGATGCACGCGTACGACGCGGCGGAGACGGCCGCGATGGCCGCGGGCGACGTGGACGCCGCCACCGGCGTCAACCTGGACATGTGGCTGCGCGGACCGGCCCGCGGCTGGGAGGACGTCGCCCCGGGCCTGGCCGACCGGGTCCGTGAGCCCATGCGTACCTCGCTCGTGAACATGGCGGTCCGCGACGAGCACGCCCAGGGGCCCGGAGCCGGGGACATCGCGGACATCTCCGTCCCCACCCTCGTGGGGACGGGCAAGCTCGACGTCGCCGACTTCCAGGACATCGGCCGGCGCTACGCCGCCGGGATCCCGGGCGCGACGCTGGTCGAATTCCCCGACGCCGGCCACCTCGTCGCCCTGGACGCCCCCGCCGAACTCACCGCGGCGCTCCTCCCGTTCCTCGCCCGCTAAGGGCTGTCCCGCACCGGCTGCCGCGGCCCTTCCGGTCGCCTCCGGTGCGGGTACCGGCCCGTACGGCCGCCGGGCCCGCCTCCCTCGTGTCAGCGCCGGGGGACCGCCCCGAACCCTCCCGGAGACCGCCGGGTCCGCATCCGGAACCACCCCGGCCGGGTGACAGCCGGAAACAATTCTGCAATCTCTTGCGCAAACTCTTGCAACACTCCTGGACGCCCCCTACGGTCGCGTGCAATCCCCACCTTCCCGCCAGGAGGACCCCCACATGGCTCGATCCGTATCCGCGCGCGCCGCCAGAGCCGCCCTGGCCGCGGCCGCGCTGGCCGCCGCCACCCTCACCGCGCAGGCGCCGCAGGCCTCCGCGGCCCCGCCCGGGGAGAAGGACGTGACCGCCGTGCTGTTCGAGTGGCGGTTCTCCGACGTCGCCACCGCCTGCACGGCCTCCCTCGGGCCCGCCGGGTACGGGTACGTCCAGGTCTCGCCGCCGCAGGAGCACGTCCAGGGCTCGCAGTGGTGGACCTCGTACCAGCCCGTCAGCTACAAGATCGCCGGGCGGCTCGGTGACCGCGCCGCCTTCAAGAGCATGGTCGACACCTGCCACGCCGCCGGCGTGAAGGTCGTCGCCGACGCCGTCATCAACCACATGGCCGGCCCGGCCGACGCCGGCGCCACCCTCACGGGCACCGGCGGGTCGACGTACGGCAAGTACGCCTACCCCGGTCTCTACTCCGGCGCCGACATGGACGACTGCCGGGCGGAGATCTCGAACTACCAGGACAAGGGCAACGTCCAGAGCTGCGAGCTGGTCAAGCTCGCCGACCTCGACACCGGCGAGGAGTACGTGCGCGGGCGGATCGCCGCGTACCTGAACGACCTGCTCTCCCTCGGCGTCGACGGCTTCCGGATCGACGCCGCCAAGCACATGCCCGCCGCCGACCTCGCCGACATCAAGTCCCGGCTGGCCAACCCGTCCGTCTACTGGAAGCAGGAGGCGATATTCGGCGCCGGGGAGGCCGTATCGCCGTCCGAATACCTCGGCAACGGGGACGTGCAGGAATTCCGCTACGCCCGGGACCTCAAGCGCGTCTTCCAGAACGAGAACCTCGCCCACCTGAAGAACTTCGGGGAGGGCTGGGGGTACATGGCCTCCGGCAAGTCCGGGGTGTTCGTCGACAACCACGACACCGAACGCAACGGCGAGACCCTCACCTACAAGAACGGCTCCCCGTACACCCTCGCCAATGTCTTCATGCTGGCCTGGCCCTACGGCTCCCCGGACGTGCACTCCGGCTACGAGTGGACCGACAAGGACGCCGGCCCGCCCAACGGCGGCACCGTGAAGGCCTGCTACTCCGACGGGTGGAAGTGCCAGCACGCCTGGCCGGAGATCTCCTCCATGGTCGGCTTCCGCAACACCGCCCGCGGGCAGGGCGTCACCGACTGGTGGGACAACGGCGGCGACCAGATCGCCTTCGGACGCGGCTCCAAGGCGTACGTCGCCGTCAACCACGAGACGGGCGCGCTGACCCGCACCTTCCAGAGCTCCCTCCCCGCCGGCACCTACTGCGACGTGCAGAGCGGCCGCGCCGTGACCGTGGACTCCGCCGGCCGGTTCACCGCCACCCTCGGAGCCGGCACCGCCCTCGCCCTGCACGTCAACGCCAAGACGTGCACCGGGACCCCGCCGGCCGCCGGAACCGGCGCCTCGTTCGCCGTCAACGCCACCACCGTCCCCGGCCAGAACATCTACGTCACCGGCGACCGCCCCGAGCTCGGCGGCTGGAACACCGCCGCCGCCCTCAAGCTCGACCCGGCCGCCTACCCCGTGTGGAAGCTCGACGTGGCCCTCCCGGCCGGGACCTCCTTCGCCTACAAGTACGTCCGCAAGGACGCCTCCGGGAACGTCACCTGGGAGAGCGGGGCCAACCGCAACGCCACCGTCCCCGCCAACGGCAAGGTCACGCTGACCGACACCTGGCGCAACTGACCCCTCCCGGCACCTCAGCCCGACCCCAAGGAGACCCCTTGACACGCCCCGCCGCAGGAGCCCTCGCCGCCGCCCTGGCCGTGACGCTCCTGCCCGCCCTCCCCGCGGCCGCCGCCGCGCAGGCCCCGGCACCGCCCTCGGACGCCAGACTCGCCGCGGAGTCCGCCCGCCACGACCTGACCCGGGAGCAGTTCTACTTCGTGCTCCCGGACCGGTTCGCGAACGGCGACCCGCGCAACGATCGGGGCGGGCTGACCGGAGGCCGGCTGGAGACCGGCCTGGACCCCACGGACAAGGGCTTCTACCAGGGCGGGGACCTCAAAGGGCTCACCGACCGGCTCGACTACATCAAGGGGCTCGGCACCACCGCCATCTGGCTGGCGCCGATCTTCAAGAACCAGCCCGTGCAGGGCGCGGGTGCCGACGCTTCCGCCGGCTACCACGGCTACTGGATCACCGACTTCACCCAGGTCGACCCGCACTTCGGGACCAACGCCGACCTGGAACGGCTCATCGACAAGGCGCACGGGAAGGGGATGAAGGTCTTCTTCGACGTCATCACCAACCACACCGCCGACGTCGTCGACTACCGCGAGGGTTCGCACGACTACCTGTCCAAGGGGGCCTTCCCCTACCTGACCAAGGACGGGGTCCCCTTCGACGACGCGGACTACGCCGACGGGAAGAAGAAGTTCCCCGCCACCGGACCGGGCTCCTTCCCCCGCACCCCCTACGTGCCCGACGCGAAGAAGGACCTCAAGGTCCCCGCCTGGCTCAACGATCCGGCGATGTACCACAACCGGGGCGACTCCACCTTCGCCGGGGAATCCTCCGGACACGGCGACTTCTCCGGCCTCGACGACCTGTGGACCGAGCGCCCCGAGGTCGTCAGCGGGATGGAGAAGATCTACGAGAAGTGGGTCAGGGACTACGAGATCGACGGCTTCCGCATCGACACGGTCAAGCACGTCAACACCTCCTTCTGGACCCAGTGGGCCACCGCCCTCGACGCGTACGCCGCCAAGCGTGGCCGCGAGGACTTCTTCATGTTCGGCGAGGTGTACTCCGCCGACACCGCCGTCACCTCCCCGTACGTCACCCGCGGCCGCCTCGACGCCACCCTCGACTTCCCGCTCCAGGACGCCATCCGCGCGTACGCCTCCCAGGGCGCGCCCGCCGGCCGGCTGGGGTCCGTACTCGCCGAGGACTACCGGTACACCACCGACAAGGCCAACGCCTACGAGCAGGTGACCTTCCTCGGCAACCACGACATGGGCCGCTTCGCCCACTTCCTGAAGCAGGACCGGCCCGCGGCGGGGGAGCGGGAGCTGCTCGACCGCTACCGGCTCGCCAACGAGCTGATGTTCCTCTCCCGCGGCAACCCGGTGATCTACTCCGGCGACGAGCAGGGCTTCACCGGCTCCGGCGGTGACAAGGACGCCCGCGCACCCCTGTTCGCCACCCGCGTCGCCGACTACCTGGACGACGACCAGCTCGGAACGGCGCGCACGCACGGGAGCGACGCCTACGATCCGGAGCACCCGCTCTACACGCAGATCAGTGCTCTCTCTAAGCTGACCAAGGCCCACCCGGCCCTGCGCGACGGCATCCAGAGCGAGCGCCTCGCCGACGGCTCCGCCTACGCCTTCGCCCGCACCGACCCCAAGACCCGCACCGAGTACCTGGTCGCCACCAACAACAGCGGCACCGCCCGCACCGTCGACATCGACGCCCCGCCCGGCGCCCGCTACCGCCCCCTGTACGGAGCCACCGGCCCCGGCGGCACCCCCTACGCGGGCCCCGCCCCGGTCACCGCCTCGCCCGCCGGCAAGCTCACCGTGAACCTGCCCGCCCTCGGCGCCGTCGTCCTCCAGGCCACCGCCCCCCTGCCCGCCCCGGCCGCCCGGCCCGCCCTGACCCTCAAGGCCCCCGCCCCCGGCGCCACCGGCACCGTCGAGCTGTCCGCCGACGTCACCGGCGGCGGCCCCGGCGCCCTCACCCGCGTCGTGTTCGCCGCCCAGACCGGCACCGGCCGCTGGGAGGTCCTCGGCTCCGCCGACCACGCCCCCTACAAGGTCACCCAGACCATCGACCCGGCCACCCCGGCCGGCACCCCCCTGCGCTACAAGGCCGTCGCCGTCGACTCCGCCGGCCGCACCGCCGCCGCCCTCGCCGCGTCCGCCACCGGGCAGACCCCGCCGCCCACCGTCCCCACCGCCACCCAGCGCGACTACGCCGTCGTCCACTACAACCGCCCCGACGGCGACTACACCGGCTGGCGGCTCTACGCCTGGGGCGACATCGCCGAAGGCGAAGCCACCCCCTGGCCCGAGGGACACCCCTTCACCGGCCGTGACGCCTACGGCGCCTTCGCGTACGTCCGCCTCAAGCCCGGCGCCTCCTCCATCGGCTACCTCGTCATCGACAAGGACGGCAACAAGGACGTCGCCGCCGACCGCACCCTCGACGTCACCAGGACCGGCGAGATCTGGCTGGAACAGGGCAAGGAGCCTGTCCGCACCGACCGCCCCGCCCAGCCGCCCCAGGACCGGACCAAGGCCGTCCTGCACTACCAGCGCCCCGACGGCGCCTACGACGGCTGGGGCCTGCACGTGTGGACCGGCGCCGCCAACCCCACCGACTGGTCCAAGCCGCTGCTCCCGGCGCGCACCGACTCCTACGGCGCCGTCTACGAGGTCCCCCTCGCCCCCGGCGCCACCAGCCTCAGCTACATCCTCCACAACGGCGACCAGAAGGACCTTCCCGCCGACCAGTCCCTCGACCTGAAGACCACCGGCCACGAGGTGTGGATGCTGGGCGGCCGCGAGAAGTACCTCCTCCCGCAGCCCGCGGGCTCCGCCGCCGCCCTGGACCTCACCAAGGCGGAGGCCGTCTGGATCGACCGCGACACCCTCGCCTGGAACGCCCCGCCGGCGGCCGCCTCCCTCCAGCTCCTCGCCTCCCGCGACGGCCGGATCACCGCGCAGAACGGCATCCTGAGCGAGAACGGCGCCCAGTGGCTGCGGCTGGTCCGCTCCCAGCTCACCCCCGCCCAGAAGCAGAAGTTCCCGCACCTGGCGGCGTACACCGCCCTCACCGTCGACCCCCGCGACCGCGACCGGGTACGCGAAGCCCTGCGCGGCCAGCTCGTCGCGAGCGCCCGCACCGCGAACGGGGCGGTGCTCGCCGCCACCGGCGTCCAGCTCGCCGGAGTCCTCGACGACCTCTACGCGGCGAACGCCGGCGACAAGGCCCTCGGCCCCGTCTTCAAGGACGGCCGCCCCACCCTCTCCGTCTGGGCCCCCACCGCCCAGCAGGTCTCCCTGGAGATCGACGGCCGCACCGTTCCCATGCGCCGCGACGACACCACCGGCATCTGGTCGGTGCGCGGCGAACGCTCCTGGACCGGCAAGCCCTACCGCTACGCCGTCACCGTCTGGGCCCCCAGCACCCGCCAGATCGTCCGCAACCTGGTCACCGACCCCTACTCCACCGCCCTGACCACCGACTCCACCCACAGCCTGGCCGTCGACCTGGCCGACCCCCGGCTCGCCCCGCCCGGCTGGAAGGACCTGCGCAAGCCCGCGCCCGTCCCCTTCACCGGCGCCCAGATCCAGGAACTGCACATCCGTGACTTCTCCGTCGCGGACGCCACCAGCGGACACCCCGGCCAGTACCTGGCCTTCACCGACACCGGCTCGGCCGGCATGCGGCACCTGCGCGAGCTCGCCGCCGCCGGCACCTCGTACGTCCACCTCCTGCCCGCCTTCGACATCGGCACCATCCCCGAGGACCCCGAGGACCGCACCAAGCCCGCCTGCGACCTCAAGGCGTACGCACCGGACTCCGAGGAACAGCAGGCCTGCGTGGCCGCCGCCGCCGCGAAGGACGCCTACAACTGGGGCTACGACCCGCTGCACTACACCGTCCCCGAGGGCTCGTACGCCAGCGACCCGAACGGCACCGCGCGCACCGTCGAGTTCCGCAGGATGGTCCAGTCCCTGAACGGCGCCGGCCTGCGCACCGTCATGGACGTGGTCTACAACCACACCGTGGCCTCCGGCCAGTCGGACAAGTCGGTCCTCGACCGCATCGTCCCGGGCTACTACCAGCGCCTCCTGCCCGACGGGACCGTCGCCACCTCCACCTGCTGCGCCAACACCGCGCCCGAGAACGCCATGATGGGCCGTCTCGTCGTGGACTCCGTCGTCACCTGGGCCAAGCAGTACAAGGTCGACGGCTTCCGCTTCGACCTGATGGGCCACCACCCGAAGGCCAACATCCTCGCCGTCCGCAAGGCCCTCGACGAGCTGACGCCCGCCAAGGACGGGGTCGACGGCAAGAAGATCGTCCTCTACGGGGAGGGCTGGAACTTCGGCGAGGTCGCCGACGACGCCCGCTTCGTCCAGGCCACGCAGAAGAACATGGCCGGCACCGGCATCGCCACCTTCTCCGACCGCGCCCGCGACGCCGTGCGCGGCGGCGGCCCCTTCGACGAGGACCCCCGCGTCCAGGGCTTCGCCTCCGGCCTGTTCACCGACCCCAACGGCTCCCCGGCCAACGGCACCCCCGCCGAGCAGCGCACCCGCCTGCTGCACGCCCAGGACCTGCTGAAGGTCGGCCTCTCCGGCAACCTCGCCGGGTACGCCTTCACCGACTCAGCGGGCCGCCGCACCAAGGGCTCCGAGGTCGACTACAACGGCGCCCCGGCCGGCTACGCGGCGACTCCCGGGGACGCCCTCGCCTACGCCGACGCCCACGACAACGAGTCCCTGTACGACGCCCTCGCCTACAAGCTGCCCGCCGCCACCTCCACCGCCGACCGGGCGCGCATGCAGGTCCTGGCCATGGCCACGGCCGCGCTGTCCCAGGGCCCGGCCCTCTCCCAGGCGGGCACCGACCTGCTCCGCTCGAAGTCGCTGGACCGCAACTCCTACGACAGCGGCGACTGGTTCAACGCCCTGCACTGGGACTGCCGCGACGGCAACGGCTTCGGCCTCGGCCTGCCGCCCGCCGCCGACAACCGCGCCAAGTGGCCTTACGCGAAGCCCCTGCTGAGCGGCCCGGTCCCCGGCTGCGCGGAGATCCGGGGCGCCTCGGCCGCCTACCGCGACCTGCTGCGGATCCGTACGACGGAAAGCGCGTTCGCCCTCACCACCGCCGAGGCGGTGCAGCAGAGGCTGTCCTTCCCGCTCTCCGGGCCGCAGGAGAGCCCGGGCGTCCTCACCATGGCCCTCGGCGACCTGGTGGTGGTCTTCAACGCCACCCCCGCCGACCAGCACCAGCGCGTCCCCGCCCTCGCGGGAACCGGCTACGCCCTGCACCCGGTGCAGGCGGGCGGCTCGGACCCGGCGGTGAAGCGGTCGGCGTACGACCCGGCGACGGGGGAGTTCACCGCCCCGGCGCGCACGGTCGCGGTGTTCAAGCGGGCCTGACCACCACCCGCGCACGACAGGACGGCGGTGCCGGAGTTCCTCCGGCACCGCCGTTCCGCGTCCCGGGCGGCCGGTTCAGACGTCGAGGCGCCGCTCCAGCAGGACCACCCCGTACACCCGCCCGTCCCCGGCCTGCTTCGAGGGGAACTCGCCGACCACCCGGTAGCCCGCGCTCCGGTAGTACGCCAGCAGCCTCGGGTTGCTCGACACGCAGTCCAGGCGCGCCCGCTCCCGGCCCGTCCGGGCGATCCGGTGCTCGGCGTGCTCCAGGATCCGCATCCCCGCCCCGGCCGGTGCGGCCTTCCGCTCCACCATCAGCCGGTGCACGTATCCCGCGACCGGGGGCTGTACGCCCCAGGCCTCCTCGTCGGACCACCAGAGCTCGTAGGCGCCCACGACGCGCCCGTCGGCGTCCTCGGCGAGCCAGACCTCACCGTCGCGCATGCGCGCGCGGAAGTGTTCGGCGTCCTTCTCTCCCGGCTTCCACTGGTCGATCCCCCGCCCGAGCATCCACCGGGCGGCCTGGTCGTACAGCTTCACCAGCGTGCCGGCGTCCTTCTCCGCGGCCGGCCGGAACAACATCCCGTCGTCAATGATCACGCCTGGCATTATCGCCAGCGGCGTCACTCGCCCCGGCGGGGTCCCGGCACCAGGGCCACCAGCCGCCCGACCAGTTCCCCGAAGGGCCCGTCGGCCGGCTCGTCCGCCAGGATCCGTACGAGAATCCCCGCCATCTCCGCGTCGTACGCGGCGCTCACCGCCGCCAGCGCGGCGAAGTCGTGCACCAGCTGGAGTTCCAGTTCGCCCCGGGGGATGCGGCGCCCGTCCAGCCACAGCAGCGCCGTGGACTCGGCCAGCGACACCCAGGACCGCACGACGAGCTCCAGCCGGGCCGGCGGGTCCTGTACGCCGATGTGGACGAGGATCTGCTCGTACGCGGCCTGCCGCACCTCGTCGATCATCGCGTTGGCCCGGCTGCTGCCCGCCGCGGGACCGCCGCGCAGCAACGCCGAGAAGCCGGGCCCGTGTTCGTCGACGAAGGCGAAGTACCGCCCCATCACCCGCAGCAGCCGGAGCCCCAGCGGGCCCTCCTGCGGTTCGACGAAACGCTGCGCCAGCTCGTCGGCGGCCCGCCGCAGCGCTGCCTCGTACAGGCTGAGCTTGCCCGGGAAGTAGTGGTAGACGAGCGGGCGGGATATCCCGGCGGCCGCCGCGATCTCGTCGATCGACACGTCGTCGGGGGAGCGGTGGCTGAACAGCTCCAGGGCCACCCCGATCAGCTGTTGCCGCCGCTCCTCGACACCCATCCTGCGTCGCACCCCGGTTGTCATGCCGACACCCTACTTCCCGTGCGGGGGTGGGCCGTACGGGTGAGGGCCCCGCCGCTACAGGTCCAGTACGAGCCGGTCCGAGGCCGCGCGGGAGACGCACAGCAGCATCGAGCCGGCGCGCTCCCCGTCGGTGAGGAGTCCGTCCCGGTGGTCCACCCGGCCCGCCAGGACCCGGTGCCGGCAGGTTCCGCAGAAGCCCTGCCCGCAGGAGTACGGGGTGTCGGGCAGGACCCGGCGCACCGCCGTGAGCGTGGACTCGTCGGGGGCGACCTCGACGGTGCCGCCCGTGCGGGCGAGTTCCACCGTGAAGGGCTTCGCCCCGGCCGGCGCCGCCGCCGCGAAGCGCTCCAGCCGGACCGCGCCCGGGTCCGGGACGGCCGCGGTGACCGCCCGCATCAGGGGCTCCGGGCCGCAGCAGTAGACGAGGGTGCCGGGCCGTATTCCGGCCAGCGGGCCCAGGTCGGGCAGGCCCGCCTCGTCCGCGGCGGTGACCGTCACCCGGTCCCCGTAGGCGGCCAGTTCGGGCAGGAACGGCATCGAGGCGCGCGAGCGGCCGCCGTACAGCAGGGTCCAGTCGGCGCCGGCGGCGGTCGCCGCGCGGAGCATCGGCAGGACCGGGGTGATGCCGATGCCGCCCGCGACGAAGGCGTACGAGTCCGCGGGCTCCAGCTCGAACCGGTTGCGCGGCGCGCGCAGTTGCAGCCGGGTGCCCTCCACCAGCCGCTCGTGCACCTCGCGCGAGCCGCCGCGGCCGTCCTCGACGAGCCGGACGGCGATCGTCCAGCGCCCCGCCTCGGCGGGGTCCCCGCACAGCGAGTACTGGCGCACCAGCCCCGAGGGCAAGGTCAGGTCCACGTGCGCGCCCGGGGTCCAGGACGGCAGTTCCTCCGACTCCAGCACCAGCCGCAGCACCCCCTCGGCGGGCTCGGTGCGGGAGACGATCACGGCATGCAGCGCCCGGCGAGGGGAGTACCCAGACACCGGGTTCTCCAGTGCGGGCAGGGGCCACAGGGGGGAGCGGCCGATCCGCCTGAGCAGCGCGCGCCGGGCCAGGACGGCGGCCCCCGCCACCGCCGTGACGGCCAGTGCCCGCCTCACGGCCGCACCCCGCCGTTGGCGCCGGGCGAGGAGGCCAGGTAGGCCTGCGCCTGGGCGGTCGAGCCTTCCTGCGAGGGGTGGTACGTACGGGAGAGGTAGGTCGGGATGGAGCGGGCCATCGCCCGCGCCGAGGGGAGGACGCCCTTGCGGCCGGCCCGCAGGAACTGCCCGTAGGAGGCCTTGGCGCCCGGCAGGTGGGGGTCGTTCTCCATGAAGAAGCGGGCGCCGCGCTGCCAGAGGAAGAGCAGGGCGGCGAAGCCGGTGGCCCAGGTCCGCACCCGGCGGCGGTAGTTGCCGTCGAGGTGCATGAAGAGGTCGAAGGCGACCGACCGGTGCTCGACCTCCTCCGCGCCGTGCCAGCGCAGCAGGTCCAGCATCATCGGGTCGGCGCCGCGCCGGTCCAGTTCCTCCGCGTTGAGCACCCAGTCGCCCAGGAACGCGGTGTAGTGCTCGATCGCGGCGATCATCGCGACCCGTTCCTTGAGCCACCACGTGCGGACCCGGCCCGGGGGCAGGGTCCGGTCGCCGAGGAGCTTCTCGAAGAGCCAGTCCACCTGGGCGGTGTAGGGGGTCGGGTCGAGGCCGAGGCGCCTGAGGTGGGGGAGGACGTCGTCGTGCGCGGCGGCGTGCATCGCCTCCTGCCCGATGAAACCGATGACGTCCGCCCGCAGCCGTTCGTCCTCGATGTGGGGGAGGGCCTGCTTGTAGACGTGGACGAACCAGCGCTCGCCGGCGGGCAGCAGCAGGTGCAGCACGTTGATGGTGTGCCCGGCGAAGGGCTCGCCGGGCAGCCAGTGCAGCGGGGTGTCCTCCCAGGAGAAGGAGACGTTGCGGGGCGCGAGGTCCGTGTGTTCCGACGCCACGGGGGCGGGGGCGGGGGCGGGCGGCCTATTAGACATGGCGTCAATGTACTGATGGGTACCCGTCAGGAAAACCCCTCTGCGTCCCCGGACCGCCCGGCCCGGGTGCGCCGCCCGGGGTGGGCCCTGGGTGGGCCCTGGATGGGCCCGGGGTGGGTCATCCGCCCCCGGGGTCCTCGGCCTCCCAGCGCAGCAGGTCGCCGGGCTGGCACTCCAGCACCTCGCACAGCGCGGCGAGCGTCGCGAAGCGCACCGCCTTGGCGCGCCCGTTCTTGAGCACCGCCAGATTGGCGGGAGTGATCCCCACCCGGTCCGCGAGCTCGCCCACGGACATCTTCCGCCGGGCCAGCATCACGTCGATGTCCACGGTGATCGGCATCAGATCACCTCGTCCAGCTCGGCCCGCAGCCGCGCGGCCTCGACGTCGCGCGCGACGGCCTGGGCGAGCAGCATCCGCAGGACGAGCACGATGAGCGCCACTCCCAGGATGGCCACCCCGACCCCGCCCATGATGACGGTGACGCCCGGATCCTCCCGCTGGCCCGGCGCGTTGAGGGCCGTGACCGCGAACCACAGGAGGGCGGCCGCCACGATCGCGCCGGTCACGGCGTCCACGTACCGGAAGGCGGCATCGGAGAAGACCGTCCCGCGGCGCACCATCGTCACCAGCCGCCCGACGCAGACCAGCGCGACCTGGGCCGCCACCATGCCCAGGATCGTGATCACCCGCAGCGGGGTCAGCGGGAGCGGCCCGTCCTCCGGATCGGCGGCCAGCGCCCAGACCATGGACACCTGGACGAACACGGTGCCGGTGAGCACCACCGCGAGCACGGCACGCAGTGCAGCCACTGTCAGCTTTCCCATGGCACGTCCTTCCATCGAGTCACGATGGAAACCTATCGAGTTTCGATAGGTCAGGCAAGGGGTGAGCCGGAGAACCGGGCGGCGAGGAGGCCCGGGCGGGACCGTGACGCCAGGCCGGCCTAGCGGAGCACCCCCGCCTTGCTGCCGTCCGTGAGCTTGCCCGACAGGTCCACCTGCGCGCCCTCCGGCGCCTTCAGGGCCAGCCGGTTGCCGTTCGCGCTGCCGCTCACCCCGGCGCCCGACGCCGACAGCGAGGTGAACTGCGCGCTGCCCGCCGCCAGTACGTACCACTGCCCCGCCCGGGACTTCCACAGCACGCCCGCCAGCACCCGCGGCTCCCGGGGCCCGCACGCCGGGGACCCCTCCGCCTTGGCCGCCTGGACCGCCAGCGGCGCCCCCGGCGCCAGGAACTGGGCCTGCACCCGGTCCGTCGTGCCCTGCCAGGTCTCGGCCCGGGTGCACAGCCAGGTGGCCGTCCCGTCGCCCTCGGGCAGCGGCTGCTTCGCGTACGTCCAGGCATTGACGGAACGCACCCCGTGCGAGCGCACCGACGGCAGCAGGCACGCCGTCTTCGACCACTCGCCGAGCTCCGCCGCCTCCGTCACGTCCCGCGCGGTGCCTGGCGCGCCCGACGTGAGCCGGGCCGCGGTCAGTTCGCCCAGGTCGGTCACCAGCCGGGTGGCGCCGGCGCCGGTCAGGGACAGCGCGCTCCAGCTGGTGCAGTCGCCGTTCGGGGCGGGACCCAGCACCGGAGGGGTGACCCCGTCCGGGGTGAGCTTCAGCGGGGCCGCCTGCTCCCCGGGCTTGAGCAGGTCGCGCAGGGCGGCGCCGGTCACCCAGGGGGCCGTCAGATAGCGGACGTTGCCGTCGACCCGGCTCAGGACCAGGGCGGTCGCGGTGTCCGCCGTCGCCCCGTCGGCCCGGGCGAAGTCGAGGGCGGCGCCCGCCGTCCCGTTGCGCGGCTCCGCGTACCGCACCACGCGCAGCCCGTCGTACAGCAGGACCACCACGGCCTGGTCGACCGTGCCCGCGAACAGCAGCTGCGCCGGCCCCATCGGCGGCCCCGACGGGGTGCCCGGGGTCGCCGAGACCACCACCTCCCTGCCGGGCCGGGCCCACACCGAGAGCGCCCGGCGCAGCAGCTCCGCGTCCTGGGCGCGGTCACCGCGCGCCGGCCAGGCGGAGTAGTCCGTACGGGAGGACGTACGCCACACCGTGGGCGCGACCCGCACCAGCTGCGCCGGATCCAGGGCCTGTTCCGCCGCGGCGTTGCGCGCGTACAGCGGAGCGGAGGGGCCGTCCGAGCCCCAGCCCCCGCCCGGCAGCGCCAGCAGCGCCCCGCACACCGCGAGCGCGGCCGCGGCCGCCAGCCCGGCCCGCGCGAACCGGCGCCGCCGCAGCAGGTCGGTGGGCCGGGCCTGGAGCACGCACGGGTCGAACTCGGGGGAGGCGAACAGCCCGTCGTGCGCCGGGTCCCCGGACTCCGCGACCGCCGCCGCCGGGTCGGCGACCCCGGCCTCCGCGAGCACCCGGAGTACGTCCGGCTCGGCCAGCCCCTCCAGCGCCCGCAGTGCGCAGGCGGCCCGGCCCGGTCCGTTCAGGGTGGCCAGCCACTGGTCCAGGGCCAGCTCCTCGGCCCCGCCCGCGCGCGGGAACAGCCGCAGCCCCCAGACCTGGGGCAGCAGCGCGGGCAGCTGCCCGCGCAGCGGGAGCGCCTTGAAGGTCAGCGGGATCCCCGCCTCCAGGGCGGAGCGCAGCACGCGCAGCCGGACGTACGCGTAACCGGACTCGGGCCCGCCCAGCCCGCCGCGCTGCGCCGGCACCCCGCCCTGCACGGCTGCCGGGTCGGAGCCCCGCCGGCCGCGCGGCAGCGCCCGCTGGGTCAGCGAATGGGCGGTGAGCACCCGCCGGTTGCGGCCGAGCGCGGGCGGCAGCACCAGGTAGGCGAGCCGCACCAGCCGCGGGTAGTGCTCGACGATCGCGGCCTCGGCCTGCTCGACGTCGGGGGTCAGGGGTCGGGTGGCGGTATCCGGCGCAGTCACGTTCAGCAGAACGAGCGAATCATCGGATGGTCACCCACCCTCGCTTGCCCGTTCGAGTGAATTCCGTGCTCCGAGGTGTACGAGGTACCGCGCCCGGAGCGGCTCAGGCCGTCAGCCTGGCGCGCAGCGCCGCGACCGTCTCCTCGGACACCCCGAGGCCCTCGTGCACGTACTTCTCCATCGAGCCGTAGCGGACGCGGATCTCGTCCAGGCCGGCCTCCAGGTAGGAGGGGAACACCCCGATCAGTGCCAGCGCGATGTCCGGGTCGCCGCCCGAGGCGGTGAAGCCCTCGATCAGCGGGGCGAAGGCCTGCCTGACCGCCGGGTTCACCGCCAGGTACTCGGCCATCAGGGTGTCCTCGTCGGCGCCGAGCAGCGCGAGGATCAGCGTGGCGCCCCAGCCCGTACGGTCCTTGCCCGCCGTGCAGTGGAAGAGCAGCGGGCCCGCGTCGGGGTCGGCGGCCTCGGTGAGCAGCGTGCGGTACGCGGTGTGCGCGGAACCGGTGCTGACGAAGGAGCGGTATACGGACCCGAACAGGGCCCGCGCCTTGCCGCCGCCCAGGTGTTCCTCGGCCACGATCGGGTCGGCGAGGAGGTCCTTGAGCTGGGTGGCGGCGGGCATCCGGTGGTCGCTCATCTTGTCGGCGAGCACGTCGCGCACCAGGAGCCGGACCCCGTCGGGTATCCGGTCCGGGTGGTCCGCCCGCTCGGCGTCGCTGCGCAGGTCGATGACGGTCCGCAGCCCCAGCGCCGCCACCGCCGGGTCGGCGTCGAGGTCGAGCCGGTCCAGCGCGCCCGAGCGCAGGACGAGGCCGGGGCGGACGGTGCGGCCGCCGGCGAGCGGGGTGCCCCCGAGGTCGCGGAGGTTGGCGACGGTGGTGGCGGGGGTGGCGGTCATCGTGGCGGCTCCAGCGGGGTGGCTTGCTCGGGGGAAGTGGCGTGCGCGGGGCGCTGTGCTCGGGGGTGTGCGGGGGCGGCGTACTCGGGTGGGTGGGTGGCGGCGTGTGCGTGTGGTGGCACGCCGTCCCTCCCGATCGGGATAATTCGGTCAGATGTGAGCGATTTTCCGATGTTTCGAACCGGAAAGACAATCGAAGGCGGCCGACAGGCCTATCCCCAGACCGAGCGCCACGAGGTGGCCCGCGTCGGTGAAGGTCCGCCCGCGCCGCAGCACCGGCTGTGCGGCGACCGCCAGCAGGCCCGCCCGGGCGCTGTTGCGCACCGCCCCGCGCGGCAGAGCCGAGGTCAGGGCGCCGAGGACCGCGTTGAACCCGTAGCTCGTGCCCACGTCCAGGGCCCGGCGGGTCTGCCGGTCGGCGGTGCGGCGCAGGGCCCCGTAGACCAGGAGCGTCGCCGTGGTGTGCCCGAAGAGGAAGACGGCGGCCGTCCACCACGCCCCGTACGCGTACTCCGCGTAGCCCAGCACCGCGACCAGCAGCAGTGCGTACGCCAGCGGCATGGGTTCCTCGACCACACAGGCGCTGCTCAGCAGCGTCTCCCAGCGGCCGGCGGCGAGGTTGTCGACGTTCGTCGAGCAGCCGCGCAGCACCCGTTCCCGCTCGACCGGATCCAGCCGGTCCAGGGCGTGGGCCCCGAGCTGGACCGCGCCCGCGTAGACCGCTCCGAGCGGCACTGACCATGACCATGGCGATGGGTTCACCGGTCCATGATCGGGCACGGCCCTCCCGCGCGCGGCGGCGGGCCCCGTGAGACCATGACCGGAACATGACTGGATCCCCCTCCCGTGCGCCGATGCGCGGCACGCGGGCCGCGATGTTCGCGGCCGTGTGCGTGGCATTGGGCGCGATGGGGCATTCGTACATGTCCGGGATGGATGTCCCTTTCGGCACCCTTCTGGTCGCTTTCGCACTGACCGGGGCCCCCGCCTGGGCCGCCGCCGGACGACGCCGCGGCCCGGCCGGAATCACCGCCGCACTGCTCGCCGTACAGGGCGTCCTCCACCTCGCCTTCACCGCCGGCCAGGCCCCGGGCCGCCGGCACACCGCCCCCGCCCCGGTGCCGGCCGCGGTGCCCGAGACGATGCCCGGTCACCACCACGTGCCCGGCATGCCGATGGACGCCCCCCTGGGCGGCGCCACGGCCACCGCCGGCACGGACGCGGTGGTGGGCGCGGCTGAGCTCCCCACCATGGGTGACATGGCCGACATGGCCGGGCACGGCGGCCTCGGGATGATCGCCGCGCACGTCCTCGCCGGGCTCTTCTGCGCCGCCTGGCTCGCCTGGGGCGAGGCCGCCGTCTTCCGCCTCGCCGGGGCCCTCGGCGCCACCGCGCTGCTGGCCGCCCGGCCGGTCGCCCGCGCGCTCGCGCTGCTGCGCACCCGGGTGGCCCCCCTGCCGGCCCCGCCCGCGCACCACCCTCCGTACGAACGCCCGCGCCGGCTGCGCGGAGCCGTACACGCCCACACCGCGGTCCGCCGAGGCCCGCCCGGGTGGCGAGACACCCGCACCACGGCCCCGAGGCCGTGCCGCCAGAGCCCCGCCCGGCCGACGGCCCCCGCCGCGTACGCCCACCGCGTCGCCGCGGGCCGCCGGTGCGCCCCTTCGCGCGCGCACGCACCGGGCACCACCGGCCCCGCCCGCGGGGCGGCCGGAGGCCTTCCGGCGGCACCCGTTCCGCACCCCGCGCACGCCTGACCGTCGCGTTCCCGGGCGACGGACGAGACCTGGGGCCGGTCCCCCGTTTCGCCGAATCCCAGGACCGACATGTCCCTTGACGAGCTCCAAGAAGACCCCGCCCAGGACTCCGGAACACCGGCCGGGCCCGCCCGCCGCACGGCCGGCGGCTGGGCCGCGCTGCGGCCGCTGCTGCTGCGCGTGCACTTCTACGCGGGGTTGCTGATAGCCCCGTTCCTCTTCCTCGCGGCCGCCACCGGCCTGCTGTACGCGGGCTCCTGGCAGGCCGAGCGCATCCTCTACTCCCACGAGCTGACCGTCGACAGCGTCGGCGAGCGGGCCGTACCGCTCAGCACCCAGGTGAAGGCCGCCCAGAGTGCCGCCCCCCAGGGCAAGGTGCTCGGCGTGTGGCCCGCGCCCGAGGAAGACGCGACCACTCGGGTGATCATGGAGGACCCGGGCCTGGCCGAGGGCGAGTCCCTCACCGTCTTCGTCGACCCCTACACCGCCGACGTGCGCGGACAGCTGACCACCTCCGGTGACGCGCTGCCCCTGCGGGCCTGGCTGAGCGAGTTCCACGCGAGCCTCCAGCTCGGGGAGTTCGGCCGCAACTACAGCGAACTCGCCGCCAGCTGGCTCTGGGTGGTCGCGCTCGGCGGCCTCGCCCTGTGGATCGGGCGCCGCCGCGGCCGCAAGGCCGACCTCGTCCTTCCCGACCGCAAGGCCACCGGCCGCCGCAAGACCCTCTCCTGGCACGGAACCGTCGGCCTGTGGGCCGCCGCCGGACTCGTCGGCCTCTCCGTGACCGGCCTGACCTGGTCGAACTACGCCGGTGAGAACATCGGACGGCTCCAGGACCGGCTCGGCGGCGCCACCCCCGCCGTCGCGGCCACGCTCCAGCCGGGCACGGCCGCCGGCACCGGCGCCGACGGCGGCGACGAACACGCCGGGCACGTCATGACCGACGGCATGGAGATGCCCCCGCCGGCCCCCGTCACCGACATCGGCATCGACAGGGCCGTGGCCGCCGCCCGCGCCGCCGGCGTCACCGAGAGCCTGCGCGTGACCCTGCCCGCCAAGGGCAAGGGCTACGTCGTCAAGGAGAACGACAAGACGCTCCCGGTACACCTCGACTCGGTCGCCGTCGACCCCGCCGACGGCCGGATCATGGACGACCTGCGTTTCGCCGACTACCCGCTCCTCGCCCAGCTCACCCGCTTCGGCATCGACCTGCACATGGGCCTGACCTTCGGCGTCGCCAGCCAGCTCGCGCTGGCCGCGCTCGCCGTGGCGGTGATGTTCCTGGTCGTGTGGGGCTACCGCATGTGGTGGATGCGCCGCCCCACCCAGGAGAGCCGGCTCTCGGTGGGCCGCGCCCAGCCGCGCGGCGCCTGGCGCAGGCTGCCGGTGACCGTGCTGCTGCCGTTCGCCTGCGCGACGGCGGTCGCCGGCTGGTTCGTCCCGCTGCTGGGCATCAGCCTGCTGGCCTTCCTCGTGATCGACCTGGCCGCCGGGTTCACCGCGCGTCGGCGCGGGACGCGCACGGCGTAGGCGGAGCTCGGACACCGGTGGGCCCGTACGCGCTCGGCCGCGTACGGGCCCACCGTCATTCCCGGTGTCAGGGCGTGTACTTGTACCCCACGCGGCGGACGGTCTGGATCGCCCCGCGGTGCGCCGCGCCCAGCTTGCGCCGCAGCCGGGCGATGTGGACGTCGACCGTGCGGCCGTCGCCGACGTGCCCGTAGCCCCACACCGTGGTCACCAGCTGGTCCCGGCTGTGCACCCGGTGCGGGTGGGCCACCAGGTGGGCGAGCAGCTCGAACTCCAGGTAGGTCAGGTCCAGCTGCTCGCCGTCGACCTCGGCCGTGCGCTGCGCGGCGTCGATCCGCACGAGCGCGTCGCCGTCGGCCGGCGGCGACGCGGGCGCGGGCCGGGCGGAGTGGGGGACCGGTCCGGCGGCGGCTCCGGCGACGGGCGCCGGGACGGACTGCGGGGCGAAGGCGATCGGCTGCTGGTCGGCCGGTACGAGGACCAGGTAGCCGACCATCGGCGGCTGACCCGGCAGCGCCGGAACGGCGTGCTGGGGCGCGGGCAGCCAGGTGGCGCCGGGCGGGAGCAGGTCCACGACCCGGGCCACCTCGTCCCGGTCCACGGCCCGCAGCCGGTGGCGCGGAGCGGGAGGGAAGGGCAGGGGGGCGGAGGTCGCGGCGGAGGTGGCGGGAGCGAAGGAACGGGTGCTCGTCATGAGTGGTCAGCTCTTTCACGCGGAGTGGTCGGCAGAAGACGTACGTGTGCATGTGCGTGTGCACGTAGTCGTTGCGTACCGCGCAGACCGAAGGCCCCGGGCGGGTCTGGTGACAGGTCCCGGAAGCTTTAGAGGGCCGGCGCGTTCTCGGCGCGGCAACACACCCGGTCGAAGTCGTGGTCCTGACGGGAGGGCCAGAACGGCTCCAGGTCGCTGCGACCTGTCGGGGAGTACGGATGGCTGGCCATGGGCGCCATTGAAGCAGAAACGGGGGCCCGGGGCAGGCGTCATCTCACTTGGTGGATCGGTATCTCACATAGTGTCGTCAACTCTTCGTCGGGCTGACACATTCCCGACAAACCGTCAGCCGGACAGCCGCTTGCGCCAGTCGAGCCCGGTCACCCGTATCGCATCGTGGGCCGAACCGTCCCACTCCCACGACAGCCCCACCCCGTCCAGCGCCGCGACCACCTCCCGGCCCACGGAGACGGTCGGCTCCTCGCCGGACGCGAAACCCCCGTAGAGCAGGTACAGGTTCCCGCCGTCGGCCGCTCCCTCGGTGCACTGCGCGTGGAAGAAGACGAACCCGCGCGCGTCCTCCTCGCCGGCGGCACGGATCTCCGCGAGGCCGCAGGAGCGGCAGCAGGCGAAGTTCTCACGCGCGGTGATCCCGGCCGCGTCGAGCGCCCCGAAGGCCCGGGCCAGCCGCTCCGGGTCGGTCTCACCCGCCCACCCGGCCTGCTCGGCGACCCGCTCCCGCCAGAGCCGGTCCACCAGCTGCGCGGCCTGCGCCCGGGACACCGGCCGGTCGTCACCGTTCACCAGGTACTCCTCGGCGTGCTCCGTCAGGGCCGCCCGGTCGTCGTACCCGCAGCGCAGCCGGCCCCGCACGGCCCCGGTCAGCTCCTCCTCGGCCTCCGGGTCCAGCGGCACCACCTCCTCCACCGGGAAGTCCAGCCGCTCCCAGACCGGCCCGCGGTCCCAGCCCGCCTCCCCGGCCGCCCAGCGGAGCATCACCTCCACCACCTCGTCCGCCGTCTCGACGAACGTCTGGAAGTGCCGCTCGGGGGTGCCGGCGCGGTGCTCCAGCTGGTAGTCGCCGCCGGTCTCGTGCCAGACCTGGACGTAGACGTCCGGATCGTCCGGGACCCGGTTCACGACGAGGAAGCGGTCACCCGCCCCGCCTATGCGCGCCACGAGCGCGGACAGCGGCTCGCGGCTGCCGGGTCCGGAGAGGTCGTGGAAGCCGCCCGGCTCGGTGTGGACTCTGACCGGCCGGATCGCGATGGGATGCGTGGGATGCATACGGACACCGTGGCACCCGCCACTGACAACGACGGCGGCGCCCGCCTCCTGGAGGGGAGGCGGGCGCCGCCGTGAGCGCTGAGCGGCCGTGCCCGCGGTCTCAGGCCGCGGTCAGACCAGGCCGTCCTTCTCCAGGCCCGTGCAGCAGGTGTCCGTGATCAGGCGGGTCACCACGTACGGGTCCACGTTCGCGTTCGGGCGGCGGTCCTCGATGTAGCCCTTGCCGTCCTTCTCCACCTGCCACGGGATGCGGACCGACGCGCCGCGGTCGGAGACGCCGTAGCTGAACTCGTTCCACGGAGCCGTCTCGTGCAGACCCGTCAGGCGCTCGTCGATGCCCGCGCCGTAGTTCTTGACGTGGTCCAGCGGCTTGCTGCCCTCGCCCAGCGCCTCGCACGCCGAGATGATCGCGCGGTAGTCCTCGCGCATCGCCTTCGTGGAGAAGTTGGTGTGCGCGCCGGCGCCGTTCCAGTCGCCCTTCACCGGCTTCGGGTTCAGCGTCGCCGACACGTTGAAGTCCTCGGCCGTGCGGTACAGCAGCCAGCGCGCGATCCACAGCTGGTCCGAGACCTCCAGCGGGCCGAGCGGGCCGACCTGGAACTCCCACTGGCCGGGCATGACCTCGGCGTTGATGCCGGAGATCTCCAGGCCCGCCGCCAGGCAGTGGTCCAGGTGCTTCTCGACGATCTCGCGGCCGAAGATCTCGTCCGCGCCGACACCGCAGTAGTAGCCGCCCTGCGCCGCCGGGAAGCCGCCCACCGGGAAGCCGAGCGGGCGGGTGCCGTCGAAGAAGGTGTACTCCTGCTCGATGCCGAAGACGGGCGCCTGGCCGGCGAACTTCTCCGCGACCGGCCGCAGCAGCGCCCGGGTGTTCGACGCGTGCGGGGTCATGTCGATGTCGAGGACCTCGCACAGCACGAGGATGTCGTGCCCGCCGCGGATCGGGTCCGGGCAGGAGAAGACCGGCTGGAGGACCCGGTCCGAGGCGTGACCCTCGGCCTGGTTCGTGCTCGAACCGTCGAAGCCCCAGATCGGCAGCTCCGCGACGTCGGCGGGGGTGCCGCCCGTCAGGATCTTCGTCTTGGAGCGGAGCTTCGCCGTCGGCTCGGTGCCGTCGATCCAGATGTATTCAGCTTTGTAGCTCACGGGACCATCCTGACTCTGCGGGTGCTGCGGATCGCTGCGGTGTTGACGGCAGCGTGCCCCGTGGCGATTTCTCATCGGTTGCCCATGTGTGAACCCCGTGTTACCGGCGTTTACGCCGCAGGTCGGGTGGCTTGTTCGGGTCGGTGGCTGTGCATCCGTCCGAGTGGGGCACACTGAGCGGGTGAGCATTTCGTACGATTTGAACTCCTCCGGTGACGGCGCGGGCGACGGCCCCGCACGCCCCCGTCCTCGCGTCGGCCTGCTCGGCACCGGCCCATGGGCCCGCCGCACCCACGCCCCCGCCCTCGCCGCGCACACCGGCTCCGAATTCGCCGGGGTCTGGGGCCGGCGCCCCGAAGCCGCGGCCGAGCTGGCCCAGGCGTACGGGGTGAAGGTGTACGAAGACCCCGACGCGCTGTTCGCCGACTGCGACGTCGCCGCCTTCGCGCTGCCGCCGGACGTCCAGGCCCCGCTCGCCGTGCGCGCGGCCGCCGCCGGCTGCCACCTGCTGCTCGACAAGCCCGTCGCCACCACGGTGGAGGACGCCCGGGCCGTCGCCGACGCCGCCGCGGCGCACGGCGTCGCCTCCGTCGTCTTCCTCACCCTCCGCTTCGCCGAGCCCACCGCGGGGTGGGTCCTCGAACAGGCCGGACGCACCGGGTGGTTCACCGCCTCCGCGCACTGGCTCGGCGCGGTCTTCCCGCCCGCCGGCGAACCCAGCGCGTACGCCGACTCGCCCTGGCGCAAGACCAAGGGCGGGCTGTGGGACGTCGGCCCGCACGCCCTGTCCGTCCTGATCCCGGTCCTGGGCGAGGTCACCGCCGTCTCCGCCACCCGGGGCCCGTCGGACCTGGTCCAACTGGCCCTGCGGCACGCCTCCGGGGCCGCCAGCACCGCCGTGCTCAGCCTGAGCGCGCCGCAGGCGGCCGCCGGAGTGGGGCTGGAACTGCGCGGGGCCGAGGGCGTCTTCGCGCTGCCGGACTGGAGCGACGTACCGGGCGCCTGCGGGCGCGCCCTGGACGCGCTGCTCGACGCCGCCCGCACGGGGGTGCCGGACCCGCGCGGGGCGGAGTTCGGGGCCCGGCTGACGTGGATCCTGGCCGAGGCGGAGCGGCAGCTGGCTACTTGATGAGGGCGTTGGCCACGATGATGGCCAGCCCGATCGCGGCGTCGGCCAGGCCGATGAGCAGCGCCGAGGCGATCCGGTAGCCGACCCGGATCGCGACGAAGGCCCCCCAGCCGAACAGCAGCGCCGTGTTCAGTCCGAGCCCGGCGGCCGTCACCCCGTACGGCTCCCATTGCGCGACCCCCGCGAGCAGGAGCAGCAGGACGGTGGGGAGGGTGGCCGCGATCATCGGCCACTCGTTCCACAGCGCCCGGCCCAGCAACCGCCACCGGTGCGCGGCGGAGCCGGCCCGGTGGTCGGCCATGTGGTGCGCGTACCCGTGCGCGAGCGCGGCGGTGACGGCGGTGACCAGGACCCAGCTGGCGTCGTAGAAGGGGGTGTACGCCTCCCCCTGCTGCTCCAGCGCGGCCAGCAGCCCACTGGCCAGCACGGTCCCGTACACCCCTCCGAACATCCAGTCGGCCCCGCGCCGGGACGGCGCGATGGGGTAGCGGGGGCTGGTGCTGGGGTCGGGTTGCTGCTCCGTCACGGCGCCGGTCCTTTGGTGCGGTTTGTCTGCTTTGCTCCTCGGGTCACCCTAGCGGGGCGGGGCGTGGGGCGGCGTGAAGGCCGGGGCTGGGGGGTGGGGTCGCGGGGGCCGGCAGGTCCGTCTCAGGGCGGTCCGGGGGTTTCCCGTCAGTCCCATCGTCCTTCCGGTTCGTGCCGGCCCGTCAAGGGCGCTCACTTCGTTCGCGTCGCTACGCGATGTCGCTTCGCTCCACCCTTGACAGCCCGACCCGCCCCGAAAAGCCGAAAGGCTGCCGGGAAGCCCCCGAAGGAACGGTCACGGGGCAGGAGGAGGGGAGCGACTCCCTCAGCGAAGAGACGACGGGCCGGGCCACGGCCCACCAGGCATCCGGGCCCGTGCCCTGCCTGGCCGAGGGCCCGGCTACCCGCACCTCATGACGATCAGGACCCCGTCCGGGACCGGCGGGCGCGCCAGATCGCTACGCGCTCCTCCCGGCATGGCGTCCGACAGCCGTCTTGGGCTGATACCTGCACCACATGTTGATCAGGTCCCCATCCGGGAGCGGTGGGCGCGACAGATCACCACGAACGGCAGAAGGAGGGGAGTGGGTACCTTGATCAACACAGTTGACCGATTCCTGAAGAAAGCCCCATCGTGAGCGACTCGCGCCCCCACCTCCTGTTCTCCTTCGGCACGCTGATGGACCCGAAGGTTCAGAAGGCCCTCTTCGGCCAGGTCGTGCCCAGCCGTCCCGCGTCGCTGGCCGGGTACGCGACCAGGCCGCTGAAGATCACCGACCCGGACGTGATCGCGGCCAGCGGCCTTGACGTCCACCTGATCCTGGAGCGCAAGCTCGGCGGCGTGGTCGAGGGAGCCGTTCTTCACCTCACCGACCGGGAACTCGCCGCAGCCGACGCCTACGAGGTCGACGACTACACCCGCAGGCGCGTCGTCCTCTCGTCCGGGGAAAGCGCCTGGGCCTACTTGGACGCGAATCCGCTGCGCCCGGCGGCGCGGATCGTGATCGTGGGCGACAGCATCGCCTACGGCCGCTGCGATCCGCAGGGCGGCTGGGCGGCCCGTCTGGCGGCTGCCCACATCGCCGAGAACGAGACGGCCCACCGGGTCTTCAACCTCACCATCCCCGGCAGCACCCTGGCGGGCGTCAGCGAGCAGACGCCCGCCCTGCTGGCCCCTCGCCTGCCCGACACCATCCTGCTCGCCGCAGGGATCAACGACTCCGCCGTGCCGCTCTCCACACCGGACGCCGACGGACTCGTGAACCTCACGGACGGTCTCGCCGCGCTCGCCGCGACGGCCCACGCGCACAACGCCCGCCTCGTCGTCCTGGGCCCCGTCTGGCTGGACGAAGAGCGCACCGGTGACTACGAGGGCCTGCGCTTCACGGAGAACAGGGCGTTGGCCCTCCGGGAATCCCTCCGGACGTGGTGCGAGGACAACCACATCGACTTCGTCGACATGTGGGAACCGCTCCGGAAGAAGCCCGACCTGCTCACAGACGGCATACACCCCACCCCTGCAGGCCACCAGGCGCTCTACCAGCACCTGGCCGCCGGACGCCGAACCGAGGGAAGCGCGTAGCGATCTGCCGCGCCCACCGGTCCCGGATGCTGCCCTGTTCGTCATGTGGTGCGGGTATCAGCCCAGGACGGTCGTCGGACGCCAAGCCGGGAGGAGCACGTAGCGATCTATCGCGCCCACCGGTCCCGGACGGGGTCCTGTTCGTCATGTGGTGCGGGTAGCCGGGCCCCGGCCTGGCCGGGCAGCGCACGGGCCCGGATGCGGGACATGGCCAAGGCCTGGCCCCTCGCCACATCGCTGAGGGACCCGTCCCTCCCATTCCCGCCCCGTGACCGTTCTTTTGGGGGGTTCCCGGCAGTCCTTGTCTTTCCGGGGCGGGCTGGTCGGTCAAGGGTGGCCGAAGGCCATCGCGTAGCGACGCGAACGAAGTGAGCGCCCTTGACGGGCCGGCATGAACCGGAAGGACGATGGGACTGACGGGAAACCCCCAAACCAGCCGTGAGGCGCCCCAGGTTCAGGGGGCCGCCGTGATCCCGCTCCAAACGTTCCCCCGCCCGCCCGTGGTGCCGTCACCTGCAGTCCGGATGGGGTGTGGGGGCAGCTCATCTCAGGCTCTCCATCTGCCGTCTGATGAGCTCCACGCTCTGCTGTGCTGGCAGGGACTCGCCCTCAAGGTCTCCAAAGGCTTGCACCGCGTCTCGTACGTCCTCGGGCTTGGTGATGATCAATGCCGAGCGGTAGGAGTCCACGCTCACGGACCGCACGTGCGTCGGTGAAGTCAGGATGCTCAGGGGGACCTCGATCAACAGGTTCGGTTCCGCGTTCAACGGCAGGATGCGGATGCTCGTGGTAGGCCGCTCGCTGTGGGAGATGAGGGCCGCGAGTTGTTCGTACATCACCGGAGCGGGCACGAACCGCCGGAGGATCACGGACTCGCACAGCACGATGCGGAGATGGGGAGGGCGGGGGCCCGTCAGTATCCCCTGGCGGGCGATTCGGGCACGCGTCATTGCCGCCAGCTGCTCCTCGTTGGCGACAGGAGCGCCCACCCGGAGCAAGGCGCGGGCGTAACTGCTCGTCTGGACGAGGCCTGGGACGAGCGTAGGTGACCACTCCCAGATGGCGGAGGCGGACCTCTCCAGTTCCGTCCGTTTGCGTTGGATCGCTCGGAACGTCCGGATGGCTACCTCCTCATCCAGTCGCTGAAAGAGGCCGTCCGTCCTGAAGATCTGATCCAGCACTGCCGGTAGTTGTGAGGGGATTGGGCCCTTCCCCGACTCCATCCGGCTGATCGTGCTCTTCGATGTCCGCGCCAGACGGGCCGTGTCGGTCTGGGTCAGTCGGCGTTCCGGGTAGAGCTCCCGAGCGTTCTTGAGCGCCTCGGCGAATTGGCGGCGAGGGTCCGACATCACGGACGCCCCCTTCCCACGTTCCCATGCTCTTGGTCGCGATCGAATTCGAGGGCGTTCCTGCAGGTCAGACGCGTCTGAATATGCCACTCCGTCCAAAGCGCAGGTCGGTCACCCCAGTGCTTTCGATCGTAGCTCCGCCTACGTAACTCTGTTCTTCCGCAAGGCGATTGAGCACTCGAACGAATGGTGGGATGTCATGTATGACGCGACTGATGCCGAAGCCGACGACGACAGCGAATGGCTCGCCAACGTCCTCCCCCAGCTCGACCGCGCCTGGGCCGATCTGGTCACCGGCCTGGATGCCGCCCTGCAGGGCTTCGTCTTCGTGCAGCGGTTCAGTGCCACGCCGCGCGGCGCGCGCCTCGCCCGGCATCTGGCGCTCGTCCAGCTCCACGCCTGGGGGTTTCCGCACGGCGGCCGGGTCTCCGACGACGTCGGGCTCCTCATCGCCGAGCTCGCGGCCAACGCCGTGACGCACGGGCGGGTGCCCGGGCGGGACTTCGAGCTGCGGGTCAGCCGCCTCGGTGAGGTGGTGCGGGTCGAGGTGTCGGACGGGCGGAGGGACCGGCGGCCCAGCCCCGGCGGGAGCGGGTACGGGCTCCAGGTCGTCGGGGCCGTCGCCGCCGCCTGGGGGGTTTCGGACCGGCTGGTCGGGAAGACCGTCTGGGCCGAGTGCGCCCTCAGGGGGTGAACGCCTCCCGGGCTGCCGTCAGGAAGTCGCGGATGGTGGTGCGTTCGGCGGGGGAGAGGGGGGTGAGGGTGCCGAGCAGGGTGTTGATCGCCGGCCCGAAGAACTCCTGCCCCAGGTGGACCGCCTCCGGCCGGACCCGGAGCAGGACGCGGCGGCGGTCTTCGGGGTCACGGACGCGTTCCACGTGGCCCAGGCGCTGCAGGCGGTCGATCACGCCGGTGGTGCCCGCCGAGTTGAGGCCGAGCCGGGTGCGGAGGAGGCCCGGTGTGGCGGGTTCGGCGGCGCGGGCGGCGTCCAGGAGGCAGATCAGGGCCCGTACGTCGGTCGGGTGCATGCCGTTGGCGGCGGCGAACTCCGCCTGACGCAGGCCGAATTCGACGGCCACCGCACGCAGCAGGTGCACCAGTTCGAGGTTGCCGCCCACGCCCCCGTCCACGTCGTCCTCCACATTGCCTCCCGCATCGACCCGGCCTAGGATCTCTCGCTGAGCGAGATTATCGCCCAGCGAGGCATTGGAGCCAGCCATGTCCCGGACGTCCTTCCGTGCCGCCTACGACGAGGTGCTCGCCCAGTGGCCCCGGCCCGTCGAGGCCGTCGACGTGCCCACGCCGTACGGAGTGACCCGCGTCAACAGCTGCGGTCCCGTCGGGGCGCCGCCGCTCGTGCTGCTGCCCGGGGGCGGGGCCACCTCCACCGTGTGGGGGGCCTGCGTCGCCGCCGGGCCGGCCCGGACCCGGCGGGTGCACGCCGTGGACCTGGTCGGAGAGCCCGGGCTCAGCGTCCCGGCGCCCGGGCGGGAGATGCGTACCGTCGCGGACCTCGCGGACTGGCTCGACGCGCTCCTCGACGGCCTGCGCGACCTCGGCGGCCTCGACGGGGGGCCCGTCACGCTGGCCGGGCACTCCTACGGGGCCTGGATCGCCGCCCACGCCGCCGCGCGGCGGCCCGGGCGGCTCGGCCGGCTCGTCCTGCTCGACCCGACCCAGGTCTTCGCCGGGCTGCGCCCCCGCTACGTCCTGCGCGCGCTGCCCGTGCTGTTCCGGCCGACTCCGGCCCGGATCCGCTCCTTCCTGGCCTGGGAGACCGGCGGGGTGCCGCTCGACCCCGCCTGGACGCGGCTCCAGGAGGAGACGGCCGCCTTCCCCACCGTGCGGCCGGTCACCGGCCCGCGCCCGGACGCGGCCGGGCTCGGCGGGCTGCCGGTTGAGGTCCTCTTCGCGGGGCGGGCCCGCTGCCACGACCCCCGCCGGGCCGCCGGCGCCGCGCGCGCCGCACTGCCGGGCGCGCGGGTCGGCGTACTGCCCGGCGTCTCCCACCACGCGCTGCCCCTGACGGCGCCCGCCGAGATCGCCCGTCTCCTGGCCCCGGCCCAGTTCCCGTACTAGGAGGCCCCGCCCGTGCGGGAGAGGGCGTCGCGGACGGCTTCCTCGGAGCGGGCGACCACGGCCGTGCCGTCCTCGGAGGTGATGATCGGGCGCTGGATCAGCTTCGGGTGGGCGGCGAGGTGGGCGATCCAGCGGGCCCGCGCCTCGTCGGTCTCCTCGCGCGGCAGGTCCCGTACGCCGGTCTCCTTCGCGAGGGCGTCGGAGGTGCGCGTGATGTCCCACGGCTCCAGCCCGAGCCGGCCGAGCACCTCCCGGATCTCGTCCTCGGACGGTACGTCCTCCAGGTAGCGGCGCACCGTGTAGTCGGCGCCCTCCGCGTCCAGCAGGGTCAGCGCGCTCCGGCACTTCGAGCAGGCGGGATTGATCCAGATCTCCATGCCGGCAAGGGTAGTCAGACTCCGCGCGGCCAGGGCTTTTGTCAGTGCCCCCCACTAAAATCGAAGGAGCACGACAGGAAGCCAACTACCGTTTGGGAGGCTGTAGATGGCCGCTGCCGCGATCATTTCGATGCCCAAGAAGAAGCCGCTGCCGGCGGGTCTGCCCCGCGAGTGGTACGAGAACCACAACCGCCGCCTGAAGGCCATGCGCCTGGCCATCTCCCTGCTCGACACGGGGACGTACGACGCCAAGCGCGCCACCAACCGCAAGATACGGACGATGGCGGTGCGCGTGGGGATCCACCGCCCGTCCAATGTCACCTGCCGGATGGTCCGCGCCTTCATCGTCGCCAACGGGGGCTGACGCGCCGGCCGGGCCGGCCCGTGCGCCGGCCGGCCCGGCTCACTTCTCGTCGAAGGTGATCTCCTCGACCGGGCGGGTCATCCTCATGGTCCCGTCGTCCACCTTGACGATCCGCTGGAGGCCGGTGAGCCGGTCGGCCTTCCCCTGGAGGTAGAAACCGTCGCCGGCTCCGGCGAGGAAGGCGGGGAGGCAGGCCAGGGGCGGGCCCTCCAGGTCGAGGTCCAGGTAGTCCTTCAGCCGGCGGAACAGCTTCGGCAGGATCACCGCCCCGTTGTCGGCCGTGATCGACTCCATGTCGGTGACCTTGAAGCCGTCGGTGGTCACGTCCTGGGCCCAGACGCCCTTCCTGGGGACCGCGTCCTTCGCCGCCTTCGCGGCGACGGCCAGGGCGGTGCGCAGGTGGTCGGGGAAGCCGGTGTAGAACGTCGGATAGGCCAGGCCCTCCTTGACCAGGTGGTGGTTGGCGGTCTTCTTCAACTGGTCGACGTCGACGTCGATCTCATACCCGTTGAACGCCGGGGGGTTCCTGCGGCCGACCAGGGCCACGCACCGGCCGTAGACGTCGGCGCCGCCGGTGAGGACGAAGCCGGGCACCGCGTCGGGGATCGTCGAGGTGATGGTCTCCTCGTCGTCGCGGTGGAAGTCGGTGAAGCCGAGCCATTTCAGCAGTTCGTCCGCGGCCCGGTGTGCCGGCGGCAGGGGCTGGTGCCGCACTCCCGACTCGTCGTCCCCGTAGTGGGTCTCCAGCGCGTCGACGCCCTCCAGCCGGACGGCGGAGCGGCCGTCGGCCTTCGGCAGGATCCGGTGGACGCCGGGCACCCGCTTCCAGTCCGCCACGTCGTCCGGGGTGAAGGAGACGGTGTCACCGTCCGGCTTGAAACCCTTCGCCCGGAAGGTTCCCCTGATGATCAGCATGGACATGATTCCTCCCGTACCTCAGGGACGACGCCCCGTACGGATCTCGTGGTCCGGGGACAGCAGCAGCAGCGCGACGTCGTCGCGCGGGCCGCCCCGGGTGAAGGCGGCGAGGTCCCGCCAGACGGCCGGGACCAGCCCGGCCGGGTCGTCCGCCAGCACCGGCACCCGGGCGGACAGCGGGTAGAAGTTCCCCGCCGCGTCCCGTGCCTCGGTGACCCCGTCGGTGTGCGCGAGCAGCCGGTCGCCCGGCAGCAGCGGGACCTCGGCCACCACCGCGCCGGCCGGCCCGGCCAGCCCCAGACCGAGCGGGGGCCCCGGTTCCACGGCCACTTCCGTGACCGCGAAGCCCCGTAGCAGCAGCGCCGGCGGATGCCCGCACGACACCACCCGTACGACGGGCAGCCCGGGCGGGAACTCCAGCAGCAGCGCCGTCGCGAACAGCTCTGGATGCGCGACGGACTCCGCGGCCGCGTCCGCCGTCAGCCGCCGGTCCAGCCGCGCCGCCACCGCCGCCAGCGCCGGGTCGTCCAGGACCGCCTCGCGGAACGCGCCGAGCAGCGACGCCACCGTCCCGACGGCCGCCAGCCCGTGCCCCTGCACGTCCGCGACCACCGCCCGCACCCCGTACGGTCCGGCCCGTACGTCGACCAGGTCGCCGCCGACCAGCGTGCCCCGCTGCGCCGCCCGGTACAGCCCGGCGCAGCGCACCCGGCCGACCCGCTCCGGGACCGGCGGCAGCACCGCCAGCTGGGCGGCCTCGGCGACCGTCCGCACACTGACCAGCTGGGTGTCCCGGCGCCGCCGCACCCAGGCGATGATCACGCTGAGCAGTCCGACGGTGGCTACCGTGGCCAGGTCGCTGCCGCGGGCCTGTCCCACCCCGAGGTCGGGAATGCCCAGCAGGAGCAGCACGAGCCCGGCGAAGACGGCCGTGCCGGCGGGCCCGTACGCGAAGGCGGCCACGGCGGGCAGGGCCGCCAGGAAATAGGCCAGCTCCGCCGTACGGGTGGTCCACTGGGTGAGGCAGAGCGCCACCATGGCCACCGCGGGCGCGATCCGGGCCCAGCGCGGCGGCGGGGCCCCCTGCAGCCGGCCCGGCTCCTCCCGTCCGCGTCTCACCCCTCCACCCTGGTACGGCGGCCCCGGCCGCGCACGCCGGGTGGCCCCGGCGGGCGCGGGCGGGGACAGTGGTCCCGTGACGGACGTGCGGAGCGCGGCGATCAGCACCCGGCTGAACTGGCTGCGGGCCGGGGTGCTCGGAGCCAACGACGGCATCATCTCCACCGCGGGCCTCGTGGTCGGCGTCGCTGGCGCCACCACCTCGCGCACCGTGATCCTCACGGCGGGCGTGGCCGGGCTGCTGGCGGGGGCGCTGTCGATGGCGGCGGGGGAGTACGTGTCGGTCAGCTCGCAGCGGGACTCCGAACGGGCGGCGCTGGAGGTGGAGCGCAAGGAGCTGGCGGAGGAGCCGGAAGCGGAGCTGGACGAGCTGACGGAGCTGCTGGGCGCCCGGGGTCTGAGCCGCGAGGTGGCCCGCGAGGCCGCCGAACAGCTGACGCAACGGGACGCGCTGCGGGCGCACGCGCGGGTGGAACTGGGGATCGAGCCGGACGAGCTGGCGAACCCGTGGCACGCGGCCTTCGCGAGCCTGGTGGCCTTCACGGCGGGGGCGGTGCTGCCGCTGCTGGCGGTCGTCCTGCCGGGGGCGTCGTGGCGGGTGCCGGTGACGGTGGTGGCGGTGCTGGGGGCGCTGGCGCTGTGCGGGGTGGTCAGCGCACGGCTGGGCGGGGCCGCTGCGTCCCGGGCGGTGCTGCGGAACGTGGTGGGCGGGGGCGTCGCGATGGGGGTCACGTACGCGGTGGGCACCTGGCTGGGCGGAGCTTGACCCTGCGGGGCCGGTGGGGCGTTCGCGGGCCGGTGCCCCGCTGCGCGGGGTGAAGTCCCCTACCCGCCCTCCGCCCGTTCCCCGGGCTGCGCCCGGACCCCCTCCTGGGCTCCGCCCCAGACCCCGCGCGTCAAGCGCCGGCGGGGCTGGACAGGGCGGGCGGGCGGCCGGACAGCGGACAACCCCCCGCCCGACACCCCCCGGCAGGGACACTGGCCGCATGCGCATCGCCCTCACCGGATCCTCCGGACTCATCGGCCAGGCCCTCGTACGCTCCCTCCACGCCGACGGCCACCGCACCGTCCGCTTCGTGCGCCGCGCCCCCGCCGCCCCCGGTGAGGCGCGGTGGGATCCCCGGGCCGGATACGTCGACCCCGACGGGCTGCGCGGGTGCGATGCCGTCGTGCACCTCGCCGGGGCCGGCATCGGGGACCACCGCTGGACCGACGCGTACAAGCGCGAGATCCGCGACAGCCGGGTGCTCGGGACCGCCGCCGTCGCCCGTGCCGTGGCCGCCCTCGACACCCCGCCGCCCGTGCTCGTGTGCGGCTCCGCCGTCGGGTACTACGGCGACACCGGGGAGCGGGCCGTCGACGAGAGCGCTCCCGCCGGCAGCGGGTTCCTGCCCGAGGTCTGCGCCGAGTGGGAGGCCGCTGCCGCGCCCGCCCGGGAGGCCGGGATCCGGACCGTGTTCGCCCGCACCGGTCTGGTGGTCGCCGCCGGGGGAGGGGCGTGGGGGCGGATGTTCCCCGTCTTCCGGGCGGGCATCGGCGGCCGGCTCGGCAGCGGCCGCCAGTACTGGTCGTTCATCTCCCTGCACGACGAGGTCGCCGCCCTGCGGTTCCTGATCGACACCCCGGGCCTCTCCGGCCCCTTCAACCTCACCGCCCCGCAGCCCCTGACCAACCGGGAGGTCACCGCCGCGATGGGACGCGTACTGCGCCGCCCGGCCGTGTTCGCCGTCCCGGCCCCCGTCCTGCGCCTCGTGCTCGGCGAGCTGTCGCAGGACGTGCTGGGCAGTCAGCGGGCGCGCCCGGCCCGGCTGACGGAGGCCGGGTTCGAGTTCACGTACCCCGGCATCGAGGAGTCGATCAGGGCGGCGCTCAAGCCGTAGACGGCGCAGGCTTCCGATCGTGTGCGACCGTTCGTGACCCGTGTGCGACCGTCGTGCGACCGGAGTTGTACGGAATCCCCACCGCAAGTGGGGTTCTCCCGGAGTCCGTTGGGGGAAGGAGGATCCCCACACAGCCGCGCCGACCTCGGGGAGGGGCACGTGCTCAGCAGCTCACACCATGCCGCACATCACGCGGACGTCGTCATCGTAGGAGCCGGAGTCTCAGGACTCGCGGCAGCGCACCACCTGATCGCGGCCGGGGTCACCGTCAGCGTCCTGGAGACCGCGGACGACCCCGGCGGCCGCATGGCCACCGAATCGGCCGACGGGTTCCGGCTCGACCGGGTCGGCCAGCTCCTCAGCACCGCGTACACCGAACCGGCCCGCACCCCGGGCCTCACGGGGCTGGTCCTGCGCCCCTTCGCCCCCGGGGTGCTGGTGCACGGCGCCGACGGCAGGCAGCAGCGGGCCGGGGCCCTGACCCCCGCCCGTGCGCTGGCCAGCGGCTCCCTCGACCAGGCCCGCTTCAGTGCCGCGCTCGGGCGGCTCGCGGCGCTGCCCGTGGAACGCGTCCTGGCCCGGCCCGAGCGCACCGCCCTCGCCGCCCTCGGCTCCCGCGGCCTGCCGCCGCGCACCGTGGCCGGCGTCCTGCGGCCCCTGCTGTCCGCCCTGCTCCGCGACCCGGAGCTCACCACGTCCAGCCGCGTGGCCGACCTCGCGCTGCGCACCTTCGCCAGAGGCCGCCTCGCCGTGCCCGAGGGCGGCGCCGCCACCCTGCCCGGCCTGCTCGCGGCGTCCCTGCCGCCCGGCACGGTACGCACCGGGATCCGGGTGCGGTCGGTGGCGACCAACCTCGTCACCACCGAGGAGCACGGGGAGTTCGGCTGCCGTGCCGTCCTGCTCGCCACCGGCGCCCGGGCCGCCGCCCAACTGCTCCCGGGGCTGCGCGTGCCGGGCTTCCACGAGGTCACCGTCATCCACCACGCCACCCCCGCACCCCTGCCCTGGGACGGCTCGCTGCTCCTGGACGCCGACCCCAAGTGGCCGCTCGCCCACACCACCGTGATGAGCGCGGTCGACCCCACCCGGGCCCCCGCCGCCCGCAGCCTGGTCACCACCACCGTGCACGGCCCGCCGCCGCCCCTGCGGACGGTCGCCTCCCGCCTGGCCCGGCTGTACGACACCTCGACGCGGGACTGGGAGCTGCTGACCGTCCACCACACCCCGGAGGCCGTCCCGGCGATGCCCCCGCCGCACGACCGGCAGCGGCCGGTACGGGTCCTGGCCGGGCTCTACGTGTGCGGGGACCACCGCGACTCCAACACCGTCGAGGGGGCCCTGCACTCCGCCCGCCGCGCCGCCACCGCCCTGCTGCGCGACTTCGGCATCCCGCTGCCGGCCCAGCCGGAGCCCGCGCTGCCCGCGGCGGCCTGACGGCACGGCCGCCCGAGCACCGGGCCCGGTCCCCGCGAGGGGCCGGGCCCGTCCGTCGACGCCGTCACCCGTCAGGACAGCGCCGACACGCGGTCCCGGTACGTCCGCACCGCCGAGGCGTCCCGGTACGGCTCCAGCCGCCGCTCGAAGTCCCGTACGTACTCCACCGCGCGCACCGACCGCATCTCCATCGCCTGCTGCGCCGCCTCCGCCCCCAGCGCGCACGCCTGGTCCAGCTCGCCGAGCCCCAGCCGCGCCGTGGCCAGCACCACCCGGCAGAACAGCCGCGAGCGCGCGAAGCCCGGCGCCCGCAGCTGGAGCGAGCGCTCCGCGTGCTGGGCGGAGGCCCGGTACTGCTGGAGGTCGCGGTGGCAGTGCCCGAACTCGTCCGCCAGCTGCCCTTCGTCGAACAGCCGGGCCCAGTGCGGTACGTCGTCCCCCGGCCGGGCCGCGCCCAGCGCCCGCTCCGCCCGCACCAGCGAGGCCGTCGCCGCCCGCACCTCGCCGAGGACCGCGTGCCCCCGCGCCTCCGAGGCGTGCAGCAGCGACTGCACCACCGGCGGCGGACCCGAGCCCACGCCCTGCTGCGCGACCCGGGCCAGCTGCACCGCCTCCCGGCCGTGCCCCAGATAGACCGCCTGACGGCTCATGGTGATCAGCACGTAGGACCCGTACTGCCGGTCCCCGGCGGCCTGCGCCAGCCGCAGCGCCTGGACGAAGTACCGCTGGGCCAGGCCGTGCGCGGCGATGTCGTACGAGGTCCAGCCCGCGAGCCGGGTCAGGTCGGCGGCGGCGGCGAACAGGCGGCGCCCGGTGGTCTCGCCGTAGGTGCCGCGCAGCATCGGCTCGGCCTCGTGCTCCAGGTACCGCACCAGGGCCTGCCGGGCGTGCCCGCCGCCGTAGGTGTGGTCCAGGGTCCGGAAGAGCTCGCTCACCGACCGCAGCGCCGCGATGTCCCCGCTGGTCACCCGCTGTCCGGGCCCCCGGTCGATCTGGCGCTGCCGGGGCACCGTGGTGCGGCCCTGGGCCGGGACCCGGTGCGCGGCGGGGTCGGCGCCGCGGGCGACGCGTTCGTCGGCGCGTCCGATGAGCCAGTCCCGGCTGGGCACCACCAGCCCAGCCGGGGTGAAGGCGATCTTGCGCAGCTCGGCGTGGGAACCGGAGTCCTTGCGCCACAGCCCGCTCGCGATGTCCACGGCCTCCTCCGGGGTGGCCGCGAACTCCAGCCCGGCGTACACGGGGGCGCACGCGTCCAGGCCCAGGTCCTGCGCCGACAGCCGCCGCCCCAGGCGCCGGGTGAAGACCTCCGCGATCAGCGCCGGGGTGGTGCCGCGGGGCTGCTGGCCGCGTAGCCAGCGGGTCACGGACGTCTTGTCGTACCGCAGGTCCAGACCGTGTTCCAGACCGAGCTGGTCGACACGCCGGGCGAGCCCGGCGTTGGAGAACCCGGCTTCCGCGATCAGTGCCGCGAGCTGCCGGTTGGGGACACGCTGGGCAGGTCGTTCGGTCATCGGCTCCACGGTTTCCGTACGTGACGGACCGGGGTCCCGGCCCTGTGAACGGCGTGAATGTAGCGGCCAACTCTCCTCAGACCGTCCTCTCTGCCCCACATTCATCCGATCGTGTGCAGAATGGGTAGGGCTCTTTACGGACTGGTCCACTCGGTCCGCGTACGCTGCGCCACATGACCCGCCGGCCCCACGACGCACACCGCCCCGATCCGTACGCGGAATCCACCGCCCCGCTGCCCGCCCCCGAGATCACCGAGGCGGAGTGCCGCCGCTGCGGCACCTACATCGCGGGCCTGGACGGGCGCTACGCGTGCGGGGTGTGCGGTTGGGTCAACGATCACTCCGAGGGTCACCGCAGGCTCCCGAGGGCCGACGAGGATCCCGACCGGCCGCCCGCGGGCCGCGGGCGGCCCCGCCGGCTGCCGGCCCTCCGGCCGGGGGCCACGGACGCCGGAACCACCGCGGGAACGCCCGCCGGAGCCGCCGCCCCGGAGCCCGCCGCCGGGCCCGCGGGACGGTCCGGACCGGGGGCCTGAGGGGCCGCGCGCGGGCCGCCGTACTCTTGACCGGGGTGCGATACGTGCACACGGCAGGTTCCACACACAGCAGGTTCAACGAGGAGGCGCTGCGGTGACTGAGCTTCGGTTTGTCCATCTGGGCTTCGGGCCGGAATCCGTCGAGTACACCGCGGCCTGGGAAGAGCAGCGCCGGGTGCACGCGGCCCGCTTCGCCGACGAGATCGACGACACCTGCCTGATGGTGGAGCACGAGCCGGTCTACACCGCCGGCCGGCGCACGGATCCCAGCGAGCGCCCCCTGGACGGGACGCCGGTCATCGACGTGGACCGCGGCGGCAAGATCACCTGGCACGGCCCGGGCCAGCTGGTCGGCTACCCGATCATGAAGCTGCCGCGTCCCGTCGACGTGGTCGCCCACGTGCGCCGCCTCGAGGAAGCCCTCATCCGCACCGCCGCCGACTTCGGCCTGGAGACCACCCGGATCGAGGGCCGTTCCGGCGTCTGGGTGCTCGGCGACCCCGTGGAGCAGCGCCCGGCGATCGGCGGGCTCTCCCTCGACTTCACGGTGCCCGCCACGGACCCGCGTACGGGCGACGACGAGTTCGACGCCCGTCTCCACGGCCCCGAGTACGCCCCGTCCAACGCCGGCCAGCGCCGCGAGGACCGCAAGCTCGCCGCCATCGGCATCCGCGTCGCCAAGGGCGTCACGATGCACGGCTTCTCCCTGAACGTGAACCCGGACAGCACCTGGTTCGACCGGATCATCCCTTGCGGGATCCGGGACGCCGGTGTGACCTCGCTCTCGTACGAACTGGGCCGGGAGGTCACCATCGCCGAGGTGCTGCCGGTCGTCGAACGGCACCTGAGGGACGTGCTGGAGAACGCCGAGCTGCGGCCCCGCGAGATCGAAGCCGCCGGGGCCTGACCCGGCGGGGGAATGCGGCCGGCCGGCCCCCGGTTGGCGGACGTAAGAGCGTACGAATTTACGGGCGTACCCTGGTGGGCGCCGAAGAATCGAAGTCACAGGGAGCCGGTCGTGTCCGCAGTCGCACCCGACGGACGCAAGATGCTGCGCCTGGAGGTCCGTAACAGTCAGACCCCCATCGAGCGCAAGCCCGAGTGGATCAAGACCCGGGCGAAGATGGGTCCCGAGTACACCAAGATGCAGGCCCTGGTGAAGGGCGAAGGACTGCACACGGTGTGCCAGGAAGCCGGCTGTCCGAACATCTACGAATGCTGGGAGGACCGCGAGGCCACCTTCCTCATCGGTGGCGACCAGTGCACCCGGCGCTGTGACTTCTGCCAGATCGACACGGGCAAGCCCGAGGCCCTCGACCGGGACGAGCCGCGTCGCGTCGGCGAGTCCGTGGTCACCATGGACCTGAACTACGCCACCATCACCGGCGTCGCCCGCGACGACCTGGCGGACGGCGGCGCGTGGCTGTACGCGGAGACCGTGCGCCAGATCCACCAGCAGACGGCCGGCCGCGAGGCCGGGCACACCAAGGTCGAGCTGCTGGCCCCCGACTTCAACGCGGTCCCGGAGCTGCTGGAGGAGGTCTTCGCCTCCCGTCCCGAGGTCTTCGCGCACAACGTCGAGACGGTGCCGCGGATCTTCAAGCGGATCCGCCCCGGCTTCCGGTACGAGCGCTCCCTCGAGGTGATCACCAAGGCCCGCGCGTACGGCCTGGTCACCAAGTCGAACCTGATCCTCGGCATGGGCGAGGAGCGCGAGGAGGTCAGCCAGGCGCTGAAGGACCTCCACGAGGCCGGCTGCGAGCTCATCACCATCACCCAGTACCTGCGGCCCTCGCCGCGGCACCACCCCGTGGAGCGCTGGGTGAAGCCGGCCGAGTTCGTGGAGCTGGCGAAGGAGGCCGAGGAGATCGGCTACTCCGGCGTGATGTCCGGCCCGCTGGTCCGCTCCTCGTACCGCGCCGGACGCCTGTACAACCAGGCGATGGAGAAGCGCGCCCGGACCGGAGCGCAGTCCTCCTGACTCTGTGTGCGTGTGAACTCACGCACAATGCTTACCAATGGGTAACACCGCATCGGCGCGGCCCCTAGGCTTCTTTCGTGTGAGAAGTCCGGCGGGCCGCGTCTTTGTTTGCAACGTGTCCATCACATTTGACCGACCGGCCATGCCCTGGTAACACCAGTCGGTGACGCTGGATCCACGCACCGCACACGCCACAGAGCGAGCAGCGAGAGTAGGGGTCGACATCATGCAGGCCGCGCCAGTCCGCGCCATCGCCATTCCGTCCTTCAGCGAGGCCTTCCGGGGCCTGGAATCGCTGCTCATGAGCGGTGCCCGACGCAATGCCTGGGCGGCCGTCCTGGAGGACCGCCGCCGGGCGAAGGACCGGGTGGAAACCGAGCACGTACTCGAGGCCGCGGCGACCCGGACCCCGCAGGACACGTAAACTCGCCTCATGGCGAGGAAGTCAAACGCAGAGACTGCTGCGAACCCCGGGCGACTGAAGCAGATCGCCCTGACGTACAAGATGACGCGCAAGGCCGACCCCAAGGTCGGTCTCATCGTCGCGGGCGTGGGAATCGTCACCTTCGGTGTCTTCCTTGCGATCGGCTTCCTGATCGGCCACCCGGTCTACCTGGGCATCCTGGGCTTCCTGGTGGCGTTCCTCGCGATGGCGATCGTCTTCGGGCGTCGGGCCGAGCGGGCTGCCTTCGGGCAGATGGAGGGGCAGCCGGGCGCTGCCGCGGCCGTACTGGACAACGTGGGGCGGGGCTGGACCACCACCCCGGCCGTCGCGATGAACCGGAACCAGGACATCGTCCACCGGGCCGTCGGCAAGGCGGGCGTGGTCCTGATCGCGGAGGGCAACCCGAACCGGGTCAAGACCCTGCTCGCGGCCGAGAAGAAGAAGCTGGCCCGGATCATGCCCGACATCCCGGTCCACGACTTCATCGTGGGCACCGGCGAGGGCGAGGTGCCGCTCAAGAAGGTCCGTACGACGCTGCTGAAGCTGCCGCGCGTCCTGTCCGGCCCGCAGATCACGCAGGTCAACGACAAGCTCCGGGCCATGGGTGACCTCATGAGCAACATGCCGGTCCCGAAGGGCCCGATGCCCAAGGGCATGCGCATGCCGCGCGGCGGAAAGATGCGCTGACCGTCTCCTCGTACACCAGAGGGACGCGGAGGGACATGAAAAGGGGCGCCCCCCGGCCGGATGGCCGGGGGGCGCCCCTTTGTGTATACGAGCGGCGTATACGAGCCACCGCCCCCGCGGGCAGACACCTCTACGCGACGGTGGTGGTGTACCGCTAGATCCTGACCTGGACGGCGCCCGCGAGGCGGTCGTGCAGTCCGCGCCCGTCACGGTCCCAGACCAGCGCCGGGACGACGAGGGCCAGCAGCAGGGTGCGCAGCACCACACGGGGGATGCCGAGGCGGCCGCCGTCCTGCCCGATCACCCGGAGTCCGAGGATCCGCTTGCCGGGGGTGAAGCCCACGGTGGCCACGGTCAGCAGGGTCAGGGACAGGAAGAGCGCGAGCGTCCAGTTGCCCGCGGCGGCCAGGTCCCCGTGCGTGATGAGCCCGTAGGCGATCAGCTGGCAGCCGATCCAGTCGATGGCGACTGCGCCGAGCCGGCGTCCGAAGCGGGCCGCGGAGCCGGGGCCCGACTGGGGCAGGCCGAGCCGCTGGCCCGGATAGCCGAAGTCGACGCCCATCTCCTCGGCGGCCGCGCGCGGGCCGGAGAGCCAGGAACCGATTGCTTGCCTGTTGTCCACTCCACCACGGTACCGGTGCTCCTCCAGAGGACCTGGACCGGACCCTGGTTAACTTGTGCGAAACAAATGGGTCATGCTTGGGAAATCCCGTCTGCTTATGGTCGGGTCAGCGTGCGGCACCGCACTGACGCGCCACGAGCTATAAAGCCCGTCCCTGCCCCGGGACCGGGAGTAGGAGGAGTTGGATGTTCAAGAACGCCGACGAAGTGAAGCAGTACATCGAGGAGAACGACGTCAAGTTCGTCGACGTCCGCTTCTGCGACCTGCCTGGTGTGATGCAGCACTTCACCATCCCGGCGCGAGCGTTCGACCCGGCGGAGGAGCTTGCCTTCGACGGTTCCTCGATCCGCGGCTTCCAGGCGATCCACGAGTCCGACATGGCGCTGCGTGCCGACATCAGCACCGCGCGTCTGGACCCGTTCCGCAAGGACAAGACGCTCAACATCAACTTCTTCATCCACGACCCGATCACGGGTGAGGCCTACAGCCGCGACCCGCGCAACATCGCGAAGAAGGCCGAGGCCTACCTCGCCTCCACCGGCATCGCCGACACCGCGTTCTTCGGCCCCGAGGCCGAGTTCTACGTGTTCGACAGCGTGCGCTTCGCGACCTCCGCGAACGAGGGCTTCTACCACATCGACTCCGAGGCCGGCGCCTGGAACACCGGTTCCGAGGAGAACAACCGCGGCTACAAGGTCCGCTACAAGGGCGGCTACTTCCCGGTCGCCCCGGTCGACCACTTCGCCGACCTGCGCGCCGAGATCTCCCTCGAGCTGGACGCCCAGGGCCTCCAGGTCGAGCGCCAGCACCACGAGGTCGGCACCGGTGGCCAGGCCGAGATCAACTACAAGTTCAACACGCTGCTGGCCGCGGCCGACGACCTGATGCTCTTCAAGTACATCGTGAAGAACGTCGCCTGGAAGAACGGCAAGACCGCGACCTTCATGCCGAAGCCGATCTTCGGCGACAACGGCTCGGGCATGCACGTGCACCAGTCGCTGTGGGCCGGCGGCGAGCCGCTCTTCTACGACGAGGCCGGCTACGCGGGTCTGTCGGACACCGCCCGCTACTACATCGGCGGCATCCTCAAGCACGCCCCGTCGCTGCTCGCCTTCACCAACCCGACGGTGAACTCGTACCACCGCCTGGTGCCGGGCTTCGAGGCGCCGGTCAACATGGTGTACTCGCAGCGCAACCGCTCCGCCGCCATGCGCATCCCGATCACGGGCTCGAACCCGAAGGCCAAGCGCGTCGAGTTCCGCGCGCCGGACCCGTCCTCGAACCCGTACCTGGCCTTCTCGGCCCTGCTCCTCGCGGGCCTCGACGGCATCAAGAACAAGATCGAGCCGATGGAGCCGATCGACAAGGACCTCTACGAGCTCTCGCCCGACGAGCACGCGAGCGTCCCGCAGGTCCCGACCAGCCTCGAGGACGTCCTCAAGGCCCTGGAGGAGGACCACGAGTACCTCCTCGCCGGCGGCGTCTTCACCCCGGACCTGATCGAGACCTGGATCGACTACAAGCGCACGCACGAGATCGCCCCGATCGCGCAGCGCCCGCACCCGCACGAGTTCGAGCTCTACTTCGACCTCTAAAAACGCGGATCGTGCCTGATGGAAGGCCCCCCGCCGCTCTCTGTGGAGAGCGGCGGGGGGCCTTCTGCTTTTGACAGGCCGCTCGGCCCGCGCAACGGTTGGTAGGAAGTAAAAGCCCGATAAGCCCGACATGTTCGGAGGTGCATGAAGATGCGCCGTAGGATCGTTGGAGCCGTTGTCGCCGGAGCCGCCGGACTCGCCCTGGGTCTGCTGCCCGTCACCAATGCCTCCGCCCACGACGGGGGCTGGGACTCCCGCTCGGACCACCGTCACTCCGGCCACTGGGACGACGGCTGTGGTGGGAACGGCCGCTGGCACGGCCACGACCACGGCTGGAACGACAACGACTGGGGCAACCGGGACCACGCCGGCTGGCACCACCACGACGACTGGCACGACGACTGGGGCGGGTGGCGCTGACCCACGGCTGACCCACGCACCCGACTGTCCTCACGATGCCCCTGCTCCGCGGCTCAGCGGAGCAGGGGCATCGCGCCGGTGAGCTCGCGCAGGGCGCGGACGGCGAGGTCCGCGGGAGAGCCGGGGCCCGAGACCGGGCCGTCGCCGGCTGACCAGAGCTCCAGGGAGACGCGGATCGCGTCCGTGGCGGCCGCCGCGAGGAGGCGTACCGACATCGGGTCCGCCTCCGGACCGGCCAGCCTGGCCACCACGGGGACCAGGCGCTCCTCGGAGTCCTGGTTGACCCGGTACCAGACCGCCCGCAGGGCCTCGTCCGAGGCGGCGGCCCGCAGCAGGCCGCGGGTGACCCGCAGTCCCTCCTCGACGGTCTTGGAATCGCTCAGCGAACGGGTCACCGCCCGCTCCAGGGCCTCCGCGAGGGGGGTCCCCGGGTGCTCCTCCGCGAGCAGCGCGCGCCAGGCGTCCCCGCCGCCCGCCAGCAGCGGGGCCACGGCCTCCTGCTTGTTGCGGAAGTAGCGGTAGAAGGTGCGCAGGGCGACCCCGGCCCGGTGGGCGATGTCCTCCGCGGTGGTGCCGTCGGGGCCGTGCGCGGCGAAGAGCTCGCAGGCGGCGCGGGCGATGTCGAGCTGGGTGGCGGCCTTGCGGCGCTCGGTGAGCGACTGGGCTCCGGGGCCGCTCTGGGGGGAGTACGGGCGGGGAGATCTCACGGGTGCAGCCTACGCCAGGGCGGGCTGCGGAATGCATTGGCTGCCAGCCTGGCAAACCGTGTCACCCACTCGGTACGCTCGCCCCATGAACCGTTACGAAGGACGCCGCGTCCTCATCACCGGCGGCGGCTCCGGCATCGGCCGGGCCACCGTCCACCGCATTCTCTCCGAGGGCGGCCGCGTCCACGCCGTCGACGTGAACGAGGCCGGACTGAAGGCCACCGCCGAGCAGGCGGCCGCCGACGGCCGGGCCGGCCGGCTGACCACCGCGGTCCTCGACATATCCGACGAGGCCGCCGTCCGGACGGGCGTCGCCGCCGCCGTCGACGCCCTCACCGGCATCGACGTACTGGTCAACGCGGCGGGCATCCTGCGCTCCGCGCACACCCACCGCACCACGCTCGACCTCTGGAACCAGGTGATCTCGGTCAACCTGACCGGCACCTTCCTGATGATCCGCGAGTCGCTCCCGGCACTGCTCGCGGGCGAGCAGCCCGTGGTCGTCAACTTCAGCTCCACCTCGGCGAGCTTCGCGCACCCCTACATGTCCGCCTACGCGGCCAGCAAGGGCGGCATCCAGTCCATGACCCATGCGCTGGCCGCCGAGTACAGCAAGCAGGGCCTGCGCTTCGTCTCCGTGGCCCCCGGCTCCATCGAGAGCGGCATGACCACCGGCGCCGGCCCGGGCCTGCCCGAGGACACCGACTGGAGCCTGTTCGCCAAGCTCGCCCCCGCCCTCGGCCAGGGCTTCGCCGGCCCGGAAACCGTCGCCGGGGTCGTCGCCATGCTGGGTTCCGAGGACGGCGCCTTCATCACCGGCACCGAGATCCGCATCGACGGCGGCACGCACTACTGACCGCCGAACCGCTCCCAGAGCCGGGGGAAGCGCTCCGCCAGCACGGCTTCGTTCTCGAAGTCCAGCGGGGTGCCCTCCGGCTCCTCCGCCTGCAACGGGATGCCCAGATCCGGCGCCACCGCCCCGGTGAGCTGCTCGTACGCCTCGTCGGCCGCGTACCCCAGCTCCTCGCCGTCCCCGTCGACCTCCTCGTCGAAATCGTCCAGCAGCTCCGCCAGCCGGTCCGGATCGTGCACCGCGCCCTCGAAGACCTCCCGGCCCTGCCCGATCAGCCAGCACCGGAAGTAGTCGAACGCGTCGTCGCTCGCCCCGCCGAGCAGCACCCAGGCCGCGCCCCACAGGTCCCAGGTGTACGCCCGGTTGTACCGGGACTCGAAATGCCGCGCGAAGTCCAGCACGGAGTCGGGATCGAGCTGCGCCAGCCGTTCCACGAGCAGCTCGGCGTGTTCCTCGGGGTCGCCCTCGGCGGCCTCGCGGGTACGGTCGACGATCTCCCAGAACTCCGTCTCGTCCATCACCGCTCCAGCATCACGGGTGCGCCCCCGCGCCGCCACCGCTCATACGGCCAAAGGCCGGTGCCCGACCCCCCGTGGGGGTGGACACCGGCCTCCGGTACGTCAGCGGCACACGGCTCAGAGGCCGTAGCGGTCCCGGGCCTCCTTGACGGCGGACGCCGGGACCTCGCCGCGGCGGGCGAGCTGGGCCAGCGCGGCCACCGCGATCGACTGGGCGTCGACGCCGAAGTGGCGGCGCGCGCCCTCGCGGGTGTCGGAGAGGCCGAAGCCGTCCGTGCCCAGCGAGGTGTAGTCCTGCGGCACCCACTGGCTGATCTGGTCCGGGACCTGGCGCATCCAGTCGGAGACGGCCAGGACCGGGCCCGGGGCGCCCTCCAGCACGCGGGTCACGTACGGGGTGCGCTCCTCGCCGCGCAGCAGCGCCTCGTCGCACTCCAGCGCGTCGCGCCGCAGCTCGCCCCACGAGGTGGCGGACCAGACGTCGGCGGCCACGTTCCAGTCGGCGGCGAGCAGTCGCTGCGCCTCCAGGACCCAGTGGATCGCGGTGCCCGAGGCCATGAGCTGGATCTTCGGGGAGTCGGCGGCCGGGGCGGCCTCGCCCAGGTCCGAGGCCTGGTTGAAGCGGTACAGGCCCTTGAGGATGCCCTCTTCCACGCCCTCGGGCATGGCCGGCTGCACCTTCGGCTCGTTGTAGACCGTCAGGTAGTAGAAGACGTCTTCCGGCTGCTCGCCGTACATCCGGCGCAGGCCGTCCTTGACGATCACCGCGATCTCGTACGCGAAGGCCGGGTCGTAGTTGAGCGACGCCGGGTTCGTGGACGCGATCAGGTGCGAGTGGCCGTCCGCGTGCTGGAGGCCCTCACCGGTCAGCGTGGTGCGGCCGGCGGTGGCGCCGACGATGAAGCCCTTGCCGAGCTGGTCGGCGAGCTGCCACATCTGGTCGGCGGTGCGCTGCCAGCCGAACATCGAGTAGAAGATGTAGAAGGGGATCATCGGCTCGCCGTGCGTCGCGTACGACGTGCAGGCGGCGATGAAGTCGGCCATGGCGCCGGCCTCGGTGATCCCCTCGTTGAGGATCTGGCCGTCCTTGGCCTCCTTGTAGTACATCAGCTGGTCGCGGTCGACCGGCTCGTACGTCTGGCCGAGCGGCGAGTAGATGCCGGCTGACGGGAAGAGGGACTCCATACCGAAGGTGCGGGCCTCGTCGGGGACGATCGGCACCCAGCGCTTGCCGGTCTCCTTGTCCCGCATCAGGTCCTTGACGAGGCGGACGAAGGCCATGGTGGTGGCCATCTCCTGCTTGCCGGAACCCTTGATCAGCGGGGCGAAGGAGCGCTCGGCCGGCGCGGGCAGGGCCACGTGGTGGACCTTGCGGGCCGGGGCCGGGCCGCCGAGGGCCGCGCGGCGCTCGTTCAGGTACTGCACCTCAGGGCTGTTCGCGCCCGGGTGGCCGTACGGGACCTGGCCGTCGGCGAAGGCGCTGTCCGGGATCGGGAGGCCGAGGAGGTCGCGCATGTCCTTGAACTCGTCGGTCGTCAGCTTCTTCATCTGGTGGTTCGCGTTCTTCGACTCGAACCCGGCGCCCAGCGTGTAGCCCTTGACGGTCTGCGCGAGGATGACCGTCGGCGCGCCCTTGTGCTCCAGGGCGGCCTTGTACGCGGCGTAGACCTTGCGGGGCTCGTGGCCGCCGCGGGAGGTGTGGAAGCACTCGGCGATCTTCGCGTCGGACAGTACGCCGGCCAGCTGCACGAGCTCGGCGTTGACGCCGAAGAAGTGCTGACGGATGTAGGCCACGTCGCGGGTCGCGTACGTCTGGAACTGCGCGTCCGGTACCTCGCGCAGGCGGCGTACCAGGGCGCCCGTGGTGTCGAGCTGGAACAGCTCGTCCCAGGCGGTGCCCCACAGGGTCTTGATGACGTTCCAGCCGGCGCCGCGGAACTGGGCCTCCAGCTCCTGGACCACGCGGAAGTTGGCGCGGACCGGGCCGTCGAGGCGCTGCAGGTTGCAGTTGATGACGAAGGTCAGGTTGTCGAGCTGCTCGCGGGAGGCCAGGGCCAGGGCGGCGGTCGACTCGGGCTCGTCCATCTCGCCGTCGCCGAGGAAGGCCCAGACGTGCGAGTTGGAGGTGTCCTTGATCCGGCGGTTCTCCAGGTAGCGGTTGAAGCGCGCCTGGTAGATCGCGGAGAGCGGGCCGAGGCCCATGGAGACCGTGGGGAACTCCCACAGCCACGGCAGGCGCCGCGGGTGCGGGTAGGACGGCAGGCCGTTGCCGCCGGACTCCTGGCGGAAGTTGTCGAGCTGCTGCTCGGAGACGCGCCCGTCGAGGAAGGCGCGGGCGTAGATGCCGGGGGAGGCGTGGCCCTGGATGTAGAGCTGGTCGCCCGATCCGTCGGCCTCCTTCCCGCGAAAGAAGTGCTGGAAGCCGGTCTCGTACAGCCACGCGGCGGAGGCGAAGGTGGCGATGTGGCCGCCGACGCCGTACTTGGAGCCGCGGGTCACCATGGCGGCCGCGTTCCAGCGGTTCCAGGCGGTGATCCTGGCCTCCATCTCCTCGTCACCGGGGAAGGCCGGCTCGGCGGAGGTGGGGATGGTGTTGACGTAGTCCGTCTCCAGCAGCTTCGGCAGGGCGAGGCCGGCGGCCTCGGCGTGCTGGAGGGTGCGGCGGAGCAGGTATTCGGCGCGGCGCGTACCGGCGGCCTTGGCGACGGCGTCGAGGGAGGCCGCCCATTCGGCGGTCTCTTCGGTGTCGCGGTCCGGGAGCTGGTCGAGCTCGCTCGGAAGCTTTCCTACGGGGTCGGACATCGGTGTGCGCCGCCTTCCGGACAAAGGAGAGGAGGTGGTGAAGAAAACCCTGACGGGCAGGACAGGGTCGATGGGCCCGGGTGGGGCCCGCAGTGACTGTAAGTCCCTGATCGATGATCGATCAAATAAAAGTGACGAATATTCGACGATGAGACGAAAGTCGGCACCCGGTGCCATGAACGCAGGCACGCCGTGCCGGTTTCATGAGTACACGACAAAGGGCTGGCGATCCCCTGGAGGATCGCTCAAAACCGCAGGTCAGGCACTACGCGGGGCGCAGCCCAGGACATGCCGCTTCACCAGCACACCGATGTCCGGGTCCTGGCCGCGGAAGGCCGCGACGAGCGCCTCGTGCTCCTCCGCGTAGGACTTCTGGACGGTTCCCAGCCACCGGATGGACAGGGCCGTGAACACCTCGATCCCCAGGCTCTCCCAGGTGTGCAGCAGCACGCTGTTCCCGGCCGCCCGCACCATCTCCCGGTGGAAGCCCACCGTGTGCCGCACCTGCGCCGTGCCGTCCTGGGCGCGGTCGGCCTCCCAGAGGGCCGCCACGTGCGGCTCCAGCGCCGAGCAGTCGCCCGCCAGCTTCGGCGCGGCCAGCTCGGCCGCGATCTGCTCCAGGCCGGCCCGGACCGGGTAGATCTCCTCCAGATCGGCCGCCGAGAGGTTCCGCACCCGTACGCCCTTGTTCGGCGCCGACTCGATCAGCCGCAGCGTCTCCAGCTCGCGCAGCGCCTCGCGCACGGGCGTCTGGCTGACCTCCAGCTCCACGGCGATCCGCCGCTCGACGATCCGCTCACCCGGCTTCCAGCGGCCGCTGACGATCCCCTCCACGATGTGCTCGCGGATCTGCTCGCGCAGCGAGTGCACGACGGGTGGGGTGATCATCGGGGTTCAACTCCTGTGTGTGCGGCACGCGGGGCCTGATGCCTAGACAATAAGGCCGTCGTGGCCTGCTGCGATGGGTTCGTGGTCAGGGACGCAGGGTGAGGCTCGTTACAACGACGGCGCCCCCGGCCGGAAAGATCCCGGTCGGGGGCGCCGCGATGCGACAGACGGTGCTGCGCGAGGGCCTTACAGGCCGAGCTCGACCTCGAACTCGCCGGCCTCGAGGATCGCCTTGACGGCGGTCAGGTACCGGGCCGCGTCCGCGCCGTCCACCAGGCGGTGGTCGTAGGACAGGGTCAGGTACGTCATGTCACGGATGCCGATGTTGGTGCCCTCGGCGGTCTCGATGACCACCGGGCGCTTGACCGTGGCACCGATGCCCAGGATCGCGACCTGGTTCGGCGGCACGATCACCGTGTCGAACAGCGCACCGCGCGAGCCGGTGTTGCTGATGGTGAAGGTCGCGCCGGACAGCTCGTCCGGGGTGATCTTGTTGCCGCGGACCTTGGCGGCCAGGTCGGCGGTCGCCTTGGAGATGCCCGCCAGGTTGAGGTCACCGGCACCCTTGATGACCGGGGTCATCAGGCCCTTCTCGGAGTCCACGGCGATGCCGATGTTCTCCGAGTCGAAGTAGGTGATGGTGCCCTCGTCGTCGTTGATCCGGGCGTTGACGACCGCGTGGGCCTTCAGCGCCTGGGCGGCGGCCTTGACGAAGAACGGCATCGGGGACAGCTTGACGCCCTCGCGGGCGAGGAAGCCGGCCTTGGCCTTCTCGCGCAGCTTCATGATCTTGGTGATGTCCACCTCGACCACGGAGCTGAGCTGCGCCTGCGAGTGCAGGGCCTTCATCATGTTGTCGCCGATGACCTTGCGCATGCGGGTCATCTTGACGGTCTGGCCACGCAGCTCGGACACCGCGGCCGGAGCCTTGGCGGCGGCCGGAGCGGCGGCGGCCGGGGCCGGAGCCGCGGCGGCGGCCTTGGCGGCCTCGGCGGCGGCCAGGACGTCCTGCTTGCGGATACGGCCACCGACGCCGGTGCCCGTGACCGCCGACAGGTTGACGCCGGACTCCGAGGCGAGCTTGCGCACCAGCGGGGTCACGTACGCGCCCTCGTCGCCGGAGACGGCGGCGGGAGCGGCCGGGGCGGCGACCGGAGCCGGGGCGGCGACCGGAGCGGCCGGAGCCGGGGCGGCGACCGGGGCCGGAGCAGCCGGGGCGGCAGCCGGAGCCGCAGCAGCCGGAGCCGGGGCGGCAGCCGGAGCCGCAGCAGCCGGAGCCGGGGCGGCAGCCGGAGCCGGAGCGGCGGCGGCAGGGGCAGCGGCCGGAGCGGCGCCCGCGACACCGATGACGGCCAGACGGGCGCCGACCTCGGCGGTCTCGTCCTCGCCGACCAGGATCTCCAGCAGGGTGCCGGAGACCGGCGCGGGGATCTCGGTGTCGACCTTGTCCGTGGAGACCTCGAGCAGCGGCTCGTCGGCCTCGACGGTCTCGCCGACCTCCTTCAGCCAGCGGGTGACGGTGCCCTCGGTGACGGACTCGCCCAGCGCGGGCAGCACGACGTCGGTGCCGGAGGCGGCCTGGGCCGGAGCGGCGGCAGCCGGGGTCTCGGCCGGTGCGGGGGCGGCCGGGGCCTCGGCGGCCGGGGCCTCGGCGGCGGGGGCCTCGGCGGCGGGGGCCGCAGCCGCGGCCGGCTCGGCGGCCGGCTCGGCGGCAGCGGCCGGAGCGCCGGAGCCGTCGTCGATGACGGCCAGCTCGGCGCCGACCTCGACGGTCTCGTCCTCGGCGACCTTGATGGAGGCCAGGATGCCGGAGACGGGGGAGGGGATCTCGGTGTCGACCTTGTCGGTCGAGACCTCGAGCAGCGGCTCGTCGGCCTCGACGCGCTCGCCCTCGGCCTTGAGCCAACGGGTGACAGTGCCCTCGGTGACGCTCTCGCCGAGCGCCGGAAGGGTTACGGAAACCGGCATGGTTTCAGTTGCTCCTAACGAAAGTGCGGAAGTGGTCGTCGCGCCCGTGACGATTAGTCGTGTGCGTGAAGCGGCTTGCCGGCCAGGGCCAGGTGGGCCTCGCCGAGGGCCTCGTTCTGGGTCGGGTGCGCGTGGATGAGCTGCGCGACCTCGGCCGGCAGGGCCTCCCAGTTGTAGATCAGCTGGGCTTCGCCCACCTGCTCGCCCATGCGGTCACCGACCATGTGGACGCCGACCACGGCACCGTCCTTGACCTGGACGAGCTTGATCTCGCCCGCGGTCTTCAGGATCTTGCTCTTGCCGTTGCCCGCCAGGTTGTACTTCAGGGCGACGACCTTGTCCGCGCCGTAGATCTCCTTGGCCTTGGCCTCGGTGATGCCGACCGAGGCGACCTCGGGGTGGCAGTACGTGACGCGCGGGACACCGTCGTAGTCGATCGGGACGGTCTTCAGACCGGCCAGGCGCTCCGCGACGAGGATGCCCTCCGCGAAGCCGACGTGCGCGAGCTGCAGGGTGGGGACCAGGTCGCCCACCGCGGAGATCGTCGGCACGTTGGTCTGCATGTACTCGTCGACCAGGACGTAGCCGCGGTCCATGGCGACGCCCTGCTCCTCGTAGCCCAGGCCCTGGGACACCGGGCCGCGGCCGATGGCGACCAGCAGCACCTCGGCCTCGAAGGTCTTGCCGTCGGCCAGCGTCACGCGGACGCCGGTCTCCGTGTACTCGGCCTTGTCGAAGAAGGTGCCGAGGTTGAACTTGATGCCGCGCTTGCGGAAGGCACGCTCGAGGATCTTCGAGCTGTTCTCGTCCTCGACCGGGACGAGGTGCTTGAGGCCCTCGATGACGGTGACGTCGGTGCCGAAGGACTTCCACGCCGAGGCGAACTCGACGCCGATGACGCCGCCGCCCAGGATGATCGCGGACTGGGGCACGCGGTCCAGGACCAGAGCGTGGTCCGAGGAGATGATGCGGTCGCCGTCGATGTTCAGGCCCGGCAGCGACTTCGGCACGGAGCCGGTCGCCAGCAGGACGTGGCGGCCCTGGACGCGCTGGCCGTTGACGTCGACGGACGTCGGGGAGGAGAGGCGGCCCTCACCCTCGATGTAGGTCACCTTGCGGGAGGCGACCAGCCCCTGCAGGCCCTTGTACAGGCCGGAGATGACCTCGTCCTTGTACTTGTGCACCCCGGCGATGTCAACGCCCTCGAAAGAGGCCTTGATGCCGAACTGTCCGGCTTCGCGCGCCTGGTCCGCGATCTCACCGGCGTGCAGCAGAGCCTTCGTGGGGATGCAGCCGTTGTGCAGGCAGGTGCCGCCGAGCTTGTTCTTCTCGATCAGCGCAACGTCGAGACCCAGCTGGGATGCGCGGAGCGCCGCGGCGTAACCGCCACTGCCACCGCCGAGGATCACTAGGTCGAAAACGGTGCTGGCGTCGTTCGCCACGTCACGTCCTCCATGCATGTGCGCCGGGCACCGGTCCTCTGTGACCGGGCGGCGGCTGGTAATCGGCCGCTTGTTTCTTCGGCCCTGTGGTGGGGGCCCTGTCCTGCCGAGAACCCATCTTCGCATTTGTCGGGGGGACGCGGGACGCCGGGCCCCGGGTGTGGACCGTGGTTCTGCCCGAGATCCGGGTTACCGCTGCGTAGAAACCTACTGATTCCCTAGGTTTCTTCCAGGGCGAACGCGCCCCGGGACCGTGATCGCGGTCCCGGGGCGCGGTGTGCGTCACAAGGGGCGTCTCACGGGGTGGTACGTGGGGCGCCGGTGCGACGGGGGCGGTACGTCAGCCCAGGTCACCGGTGGCGGTGCGCTCGGCCAGCCGCACCAGGGTGCGCACGGCGGAGCCGGTGCCGCCCTTCGGGGTGTAGCCGTACGGGGAGCCCTCGTGGAAGGCCGGGCCGGCGATGTCCAGGTGGGCCCAGGTGATGCCCTCGCCGACGAACTCCTGGAGGAAGAGGCCGGCCACCAGACCGCCGCCCATCCGCACGCCCATGTTGGCGATGTCGGCGGTGGGGGAGTCCATGGTCTTGCGCAGGTCCTCGGGGAGCGGCATCGGCCAGGAGGCCTCGCCGACCTCCTCCGCGATCTCGTGGATCGAGGTGCGGAAGGCGTCGTCGTTGGCCATGATGCCGAAGGTGCGGTCGCCCAGCGCCAGCACCATCGCACCCGTCAGGGTGGCGACGTCGACGATCGCGTCCGGGTTGTCCTCGGAGGCCTTGGTCAGGGCGTCGCCCAGGACCAGGCGGCCCTCGGCGTCCGTGTTCAGGACCTCGACGGTCTTGCCGCTGTACATGCGCAGCACGTCGCCGGGCTTGGTGGCGGAGCCGGAGGGCATGTTCTCGGCGAGCGCGAGCCAGCCGGTGACGTTGACCTGGAGGCCGAGCTTGGCGGCGGCGATGACGGCGGCGAAGACGGCGGCGGCGCCGGCCATGTCGCACTTCATCGTCTCGTTGTGGCCGGCCGGCTTCAGGGAGATGCCGCCCGAGTCGTAGGTGATGCCCTTGCCGACGAAGGCGAGGGTCTTCTCCGCCTTGGCGTGGGTGTAGGACAGCTTCACCAGGCGCGGCGGGTTCTCGGAGCCCTTGCCGACGCCCATGATGCCGCCGTAGCCGCCCTTGACCAGGGCCTTCTCGTCGAGGATCTGGACCTTGACGCCGTTCTCCTTCGCGGTCGCCGAGGCGACGGCGGCGAAGGCCTCGGGGGTGAGGTCGTTCGGCGGGGTGTTGATCAGGTCGCGGGCGACGTTGACCTCGGTGGCGACGACGACGGCGCGCTCGGCCGCGGCCTTGTGCTCCTTGTCGCGCGGCTTGGCGCCGAGCAGGGCCACCTCGGCCAGCGGCTGCTTGGGGCCGCCGTTCTTGGAGGCCTTCTTCTCGCCGCCCTGGTAGGCGGTGAAGGCGTACGCGCCGAGCAGCGCGCCCTCGGCCACGGCGGTGACGGCGGAGGCGTCGTCCAGGGGGAGGGCGAAGGCGGCCTTCTTCGAGCCGTGCAGGGCGCGGGAGGCGGCGCCGGCGGCGCGGCGCAGGGCCTCCTCGTCGAAGGGCTCGTCCTGCTCCGGGGCCGTACCGAGGCCGACCGCCAGCACGACCGGGGTCTTGAGGCCGGCCGGGGCGGGCAGCTTGGTCGTCTCGCCCTCGGCGCCCGTGGCGCCCAGCGAGTCGAGCACGGCGGCGAGCTTTCCGTCGAACGCCTTGTCCACGGCCTCCGCGCCGGCGGCCACGACGAGCCCCTTCGGGCCCTTCGCCACGCCGACCACGAGGGCGTCGGCGCGCAGCGTCGCGGCGCCGGCAGTGCTGAGAGTCAGAGCAGTCACGGTGGTGAGGTCTCGCTTCCGTTTGTGTGAGTGGGCGCTTGGGTCGCGTCGGGGTCACCGGCCGCTCCGCAGCGATCGTATTAGGGCCCGGCGGCCGCCGGAAATGAGCCTACGCGTACGTACTCGCCCGTACGTCACTCCAGGGTTTGTCAAGTTGTTCGATCAATACGACGCCAGGTTCACCCATCTGTGGACTCTGCTCCAGGTTTGCCCTTGAGACCTGACGAGGTCCTGGAGACTCGGGTCACTCTCGCAAGGGGACGTGGGGTCCTTTTGCATGATTTCCACAGTGCCTCCCCGGCCCGGCCTTCCGCCACGGGCCGACGTCGAGGGATGCCTGCGGGGGGAAGGCCGAAATGGTCAACAAGAACCGGATGAACAGGGTCGCCGCGGCGATGGCTGCGGCAGCCCTGATGTCCGTGGCAGTACCCGCCGCGACCGCCCGGGCGGCGGTCGTGACACCGCGCATCGACCTGAAGGTGCTCGTCGTCGACGACGGCGGCAGCTCGGTCGGGGCGATCACCGCGCAGCTCAAGGACACCGGGGTCCCCTACACCCGGGTCGATCTGACCAGTGCCGGCCGCCCCGTCATCAACGCGGCGTTCCTCGCCGACACCGTCGACGGCCGGCCCCGGGCCAAGTACCAGGGGGTCGTCCTGCCCAACGAGAACCCCTTCGGCGAGGGCTCCGCCGAGATGGCGGCGCTCACCGCGTACGAGACGGCGTACGGGATCCGCCAGGTCGACGCCTACACCTGGGCCCATCCGGGGGTCGGGCTCGAGTACACGGACAACGGGGGGTACAGCGGACAGCTCGACGGCACCCGGGCCGCCGTCACCGCGGCCGGCAAGGCGGGCCCCTTCGGCTACCTCGGGGGCCAGGTCACCTTCGAGGACAACTCCGCCGTGGTTCCGGAGAGCTTCGGGTTCATGGGCAGGCCCCGCACCGGCTACACCAGCTACCTCGACGCCCCCGTCGGCGGCGGACGGGCCTCGCTGGTCGGCGAGTACACCCACGACGGCCGCAGCGAACTGGTCGTCACCTTCGGCTACAACCAGCACCAGCGGCAGTTCCGGCTGCTGGCGCGGGGCATCGTCGACTGGCTCACCCAGGGCGTCCACCTCGGTCAGGAACGCAGCTACTTCGCGGTCCACGTCGACGACGTGTTCGCCCCGGACGCCCGCTGGAGCATGGAGCTCAACTGCACGCCCGGCGACTACGCCTGCGCGGGCGGCGAGGGCAAGGAGAGCACCATCCGGATGACGGCCGCCGACGCCCAGTACGCGGCGCAGTGGCAGACGTCCAAGAACTTCAAGCTGGACATGCTCTTCAACGCGGGCGCCGGCGAGGAGTGGAAGGCCGAGAACGGCGGCACGGACGCGCTGACCGCCCAGCTCGTCGCCGACCGGGCCAAGTACCGCTGGATGAACCACACCTACACGCACCCCTTCCTCGGCTGCCTCCAGGACACCAGCGTCAGCCCCTGGACCTGCACGAAGGACGCCCAGGGCGCCGTCAAGTGGATGAGCCGCGCCGAGATCTCCGCGCAGATCCGCGACAACAACAACTGGGCCCTCGCCAGGGGCATCACCATCGACCGCTCCGAACTCGTCACCGGCGAGCACTCCGGCCTCAAGACCCTCCCGCAGCAGCCGCAGGACAACCCCAACCTGGCCGGCGCCCTCGCCGACAACGGCGTCAAGTGGGCCGGCAGCGACAACTCCCGCGAGCCCGACCAGCGGGCGCTGGGCGCCGCACTCACCGTCCCCCGCCACCCGATGAACGTGTACTACAACACGGGCACCAACGCGGAGATGGCCGACGAGTACAACTGGATCTACACCAGCCGCGCCCACGGCGGCAGCGGCATCTGCGAGGACAACCCGGACACCTCCACCTGCCTGCCGGCCCCGCTCGACACCGGCACCGGCTACCTGGAGCACATCGTCCCGGCCGAGGCGCGCACCGCCCTGCGCCACGTACTGGCCAACGACCCGCGTCCGCACTACGTCCACCAGTCCAACCTCGCCGAGGACCGCACCCTGTACCCGGTGCTCAACCAGGTCCTCGACACCTACCGCTCGCTCTACGCGCCCAGCGCGCCGATCGTCAACCAGAGCATGAAGGACACCGGCGTCGAGCTCCGGCGCCGCGCGGCCTGGAACCAGGCGGTCGCCGCGGGCAAGGTGAGCGCCTACAAGATCGGCAAGGACGTGGTGGTGAAGGCGCCGTCGGGCGTCGTCGCCCCGGTCACCGCGCCCAACGGGACGAAGAAGCAGATGCTGCTCGGCACCACCGACTTCGGCACCGCCTACGCCGGAACCCGTTCCGCCTGGACGGCTCCCGAGCCGCTCCAGTCGGCGGTCACGCTCAAGCTCCTCTGACCCGGCCGCACCGGTGGCACGGCTCCTACCGCCCGTGCCACCGGCACGGCTCGTAACCACCGCACCGCCCGCGCCACCCGCACGACTCGTACCGACCGCACCGCCCGTACGACTCGCAGCACGCGTAACACCGAGAGCCGGCGCTCCGCGAACCACCCACGGACGCCGGCCCCTTTTCCGTCCTGGGGGGACACACCGCATGAGCCATGGGCGCCATGTCACCATGCTCACCGAAGGCACCTACCCGCACGTCCACGGGGGCGTCAGCACCTGGTGCGACCAACTGGTACGCGGCATGCCGGAGGTCGACTTCAACGTCATAGCCCTGACCGGCTCCGGACGCGAGCCGGTCACCTGGGAACTGCCGCGCAACGTCTACCGGCACACCGCCGTCCCGCTCTGGGGCCCGGCGCCCGCCCGGACCCGCCGCTCGGCCCTGCGGGGCAGGGCCCGCCGCCGCTTCACCGAAACCTACGAGAACCTCCTGCTCTCCCTGCTCGACCCTCCCCCAGCCACCGCCGGGGGTACCCCCGGGCACGGCGGCTTCTCCGAGGCCCTGGGCGAACTCGCCCGCCTCGCCCGCGCCGGCCAACTCGCCCCGGCCCTGCGCTCCGAATCGGTACTGCGCCTGCTGATGACCCTGTGGACCCGCCCCGGCCTGGTCACCGCCGCCGCCGGACCCACCATCCACGACGCGCTCACCGCCACCGACCTGCTGGAACACGCCCTGCGCCCGCTGTCGGTGCGGATCCCGCCCGACTCCGTCGCCCACGCCGTCAGCAGCGGCCTCGCCACCCTCCCCGCCCTCGCCGCCAAACGCCTGGACGGAGTCCCCTTCCTCCTCACCGAGCACGGCATCTACCTGCGCGAGCGCTACCTCGGCTACCGCAGCGCCGCCCAGCGCTGGCCCGTCAAGGCCCTGATGCTGGGCTTCTACCGCGAGCTGAACTCCGAGGGCTACCGGCAGGCCGACCTGATCACCCCGTGCAACCAGTACAACCGCCGCTGGGAGGAACGCGGAGGCGCCGACTCCGAGCGCATCCGCACCGTCTACAACGGCGTCGACCCGCACGCCTTCCCCGAGGCCGGCCCCGAACCGGAGGTGCCCACCCTCAGCTGGTGCGGCCGCATCGACCCGATCAAGGACCTCGAAACCCTGATCCGCGCCTACGCGTTCATGCGCGAGGAACTGCCCGCCCTGCGCCTGCGCCTCTTCGGCCCGGTCCCGGCCGGCTGCGAGGACTACCGGCTGCGCCTGGAGAAACTCGCCGCCGAACTCGGCGTCGGCGACGGCATCACGTACGAGGGCCGCATCGACCAGGTCGCCAAGGCCTACGCGGCCGGCTCCGTCGTCATGCTCTCCAGCATCAGCGAGGGCTTCCCCTTCAGCATCATCGAGGCCATGTCCTGCGGCCGCACCACCGTCTCCACCGACGTCGGAGGCGTCCGCGAGGCCGTCGGCGACACCGGACTGGTCGTCCCGCCCCGCGAGCCCGAGACGATGGCCCGCGCCACCCTCGCCCTGCTCCGAGACGACGAACGCCGCGCCGAACTGGGCCGGATGTCCCGCAAGAGGGTCGTCGAGAAGTTCACCCTCCACCAGTCCGTGGACGGCTTCCGGCACATCTACCGCGAGCTCGCGGGCCAGCCCGTGCCGCCCGTCCGCGCGGGCGACGACTGGACCCAGCGGCTCGCCGACCCCTGGTGCAACGACCCCTGGAACAAGGAGCTGGCAGCCGACGGGAGCACCTGGTGAGCGGATCCCTCTGGCTCAAGCCGCCCGGACCGGAAGGCTCCTGGGTCCACGTCGGCCGCCCGGCCCCCGCCGGCCGCACCGACACCCTGCCCGACCTGCCCCGGCCCCGCCCCGGCGGGCCCGGGCTGCCGGCCGCCGACCCCATGGACGAACTCGCCCGGCGCATCGACGCGTTCGTCGCCGCCGCCGTCCACCCCGACGAGATCGCCGCCATCCTCGAATCCGACGGGATGACCGACGAGTACATCCGGCTCACCTACGGCCGCCAGGACTCCTTCGCCCTCGCCGAGGAGCTCTACGCCCGCGTCCCCCGCTCCTTCCCCGAGCCCGACCGGCTCCGCGACCCCTGGAAGGTCCCCCTCACCGCCTGCCTGCTGCGCGGGCTGATCTTCGCCCTGCCCGGCCTCGCCTACGTCCTCGGCGCACCCCTGCTGGAAGGCCCGCCCGACCGGCTCGGTCTGCCCGCCGGCACCCTGACCCTGCTCGCCGGAGCCCTCATCGGCTGGGTCTGGGACCAGAGCCTGTCCCACCGCGCCTACTCCTGGCTCGGCCTCGGCGACCGCGCCGCCGCCGGCCGGACCCTCCTCGTCGGAGCCCCCGCCGGGGCGCTGCTCGGCACCGCCGCCGCCTTCGCCGTCCCCGGCGGGCCGCCGTTCTCGTACGCCTTCGCCGCCGGGCAGGCCGCGTACGTCGGCGCCGCCACCGTGCTGCTGGTGCTGGGCCGCGAGCGGGTCCTGCTGGCGGCGCTCGCCCCCATGGCCGCCGGGGCGGTCCTCGCGCTCTCCACCGGCCTGCCCGTACCAGTGCGCGTCACCCTGCTCGCGGTGTCCCTGCTGGCCGCGTGCACCCTCGCCCTGCGGGAACTGCCGCTGGCCCGGGGCGTACGGGCCGGCGTGCGCAGGATCCACCGCTGGGCGGAGCGCCGCCCGGGCGAACGCGGCCCCGTGCGCTGGCGGATGCTGCGCGGCGCCGAGGAGGACCACGCCCGCCGGGGGCCCCGCATCGGGGACTCGGTGCCCTACGGGGTCTTCGGCCTCGGCACCGGCCTGCTCGTGCTGTACGCCGCGCTGGGGGAGGTGCTCAGCGGAGGCCCCGCCGAGGCGGTCGCCGCCCCCTCCGCGGTGGCCCTCACCCTCAGCATGGGCCCCGCCGAATGGCTGCTCCACCGCTTCCGCAGCGGCAGCCTCGCCGGGCTGCGGGCGGCCCGCTCGCCCCGGGCGTTCCGGCGCCGCATGCTCCTCACCCTGGCCCGGTGCCTCGCCCTGTACCTGGCGGTGCTGCTCGCCCTGGGCGTCACCGGAACCCTGCTGTGGCCGCACGCCCCCGGCCTGACCGGGCTCCGCGTCGCCACCCTGCTGCTGCTCGGCGCCGTGATGTGGACCGGGCTGCTCCTGCAGTCGTTCGGCGCGGTCCGGCCCGCCGCCGTGGTCTGCGCCGGGGCGGCCTTCGCCCAGAGCCTGGCCCTGCTCGCGGGGACGGGACAGCCCCGCCTGGTCCAGGTCGTGGTCGCGGGCACCGCCGCGGCGGTCCTGGCCGTGCTGGTCTGCCTGCTCCTCGGCCGGGCGACGGCACACCGCTGAGCCCCGTCCATCCGCCCCGCCCGCCCGTACGAGAAGACGAAGGACCCCATGCTGCTGGTGCCGCTCTACGAGCACCCCGCCGACCGGCCCGAGGACTGGGAGCGGCTCATCCGCTCCGCCGGGCAGCTGCACTCGGTGGTGCTCAACCCCGACAGCGGGCCCGGCGAGGCCCCCGACGAACGGTTCGCCGCCGTGTCCGCCCGGCTCCGGGACGCCGGCGTGCCCGTCCTCGGCTACACCGACACCGACTACGGGAGGCGCCCGCACGCGGCCGTCGTCCGGGACCTGCTGCGCCACCGCGACTGGTACGGGGCCGACGGTGTCTTCCTCGACCAGGCCGCCTCGGACCCGGAATCGCTGCCGCACTACGGGCGGCTCGCCGTCGCGGCGAGGGCGGCGGGGGCCCGTACGCTCGTCCTGAACCACGGCGTCCACCCGCACCCCGGGTACGCCCGGCTCGCCGACCTGCTCGTCACCTTCGAGGGCCCCTGGGACGCCTACCGCGACCCGGCCGCGACCCCGCCGTCGTGGACCGCCGACCACCCCGCCCAGCGGTTCTGCCACCTCGTGTACGCGGTCCCGCCGGACGCGCCCGCCGCGCAGCTCGCGGCCGAGCGCCACGCGGGGGTGCACTGCGCGGTCCCCGGCACCGGAGCGCACCCGTGGGGCACCCTCCCGTACGCCCTGGAGGCCGCCGGATGAAGCGCTTCGGCACCGCCCTGGCCGCGGCCTGCACGGCCGGGCTGCTGCTGCTCACCGCCTGCACCGCCGAACCGGACGACGACCAGGGCCCCGGCCCCTGGCCCTCCCAGGCGCCCGGCGAGCGCTGGCAGCCCCGCCCCGGCACGCCCTGGCAGTGGCAGCTCAGCGGCGAGCTGGACACGTCGGTGGACGTGCCGGTGTACGACGTCGACGGGTTCAACACCACCAAGGAGCAGGTGGCGGCCCTGAAGGCCGAAGGCCGCCGCACCATCTGCTACATCTCCGCCGGGGCCTGGGAGGACTTCCGCCCGGACAAGGACGACTTCCCGGAATCCATGCTCGGCAAGGGCAACGGCTGGAAGGGCGAGCGCTGGCTCGACATCCGCCGCACCGCCGACCTGGAACCGCTGATGGCCAAGCGCTTCGACATGTGCCGCGACAAGGGCTTCGACGCCGTGGAACCCGACAACATGGACGCCTACCGCAACGACTCCGGCTTCCCCGTCACCGCCGGGGACCAACTGGAGTTCAACCGCCTCATCGCGCGGCTCGCCCACGACCGGGGCCTGGCGGTCGGCCTCAAGAACGACCTCGACCAGATCCCGGAGCTCGTCGGCGTCTACGACTTCGCGGTCAACGAACAGTGCGCCCAGTACGACGAGTGCGAGGAACTGACCCCCTTCATCGAAGCGGGCAAGGCCGTCTTCCACGCGGAGTACGAACTCCCCACCTCCCGCTTCTGCAAACAGTCCCGCCGCCTGAAGCTCAGCTCCGTACAGAAGAAGTACGAACTGGGCCCATGGCGCAAGTCGTGCTAGCGGTGGCGGCCGGGTCACGCCACCTCCCGCTCGCGGGGCGGGGGCGGCGGGGGCGGGGCGCTGACGGCCCTGAGACCGTCCAAGGGGGTACGGACAGTCGACCCGCGCCGTATCCCAGGCATCCACCCCCTCACACCGGCAGGGTCGCGTGGACGCGGAAGCCGCCGCCGTAGCGGGGGCCCGCGTCGCAGGAGCCGCCCAGGGCGCCGGCGCGTTCACGCATGCCGAGCAGGCCGTGGCCGCCGCCCGGGTCGCTCTGCCGAGGCGCCGAGTCCGCCGAGTCGCCCCCGTCGTCCAATACCGTCACCTCCACCGAGTTCCCGACCTGCACCACGCTGACCTCGGCCCGTGCGCCCGGGCCCGCGTGTTTGCGTACGTTGGTCAGCGCCTCCTGGATCACCCGGTACGCCGCCAGGTCCGCCGCCGCCGGCAGTGGCGCGGTGCCGGTCCCGAGCTGGACGGTCGCCGTCACCGGCAGCCCCGCGTGCCGGAAGGTGTCCAGCAGTTCGTCCAGTACGGCCAGCCCCGGCGCGGGTTCCGTCGGCGCCTCCGGGTCGCCGGACTGCCGCAGCAGCCCCACGGTGGCGCGGAGCTCGTTCAGCGCCGAGCGGCTGGCGTCCCGTACGTGGGCCAAGGCTTCCTTCGCCTGGTCGGGCCGCTTGTCCATGACGTGCGCGGCCACCCCCGCCTGGACGTTGACCAGGGCGATGTGGTGGGCCACCACGTCGTGCAGGTCCCGGGCGATCCGCAGCCGTTCCTCGGCGACCCGCCGCCGGGCCTCCTCCTCGCGGGTCCGCTCGGCCCGTTCGGCCCGCTCCCGGATGGCGTCGACGAAGGCCCGCCTGCTGCGCACCGCGTCCCCGGCGGCCGCGGCCATCCCGGTCCAGGCGAAGATCCCGATGTTCTCCTGCGCGTACCAGGGCATCGGCCCGGCCAGCATCGCCACCGCGGTGAGGCCGGTCATCGTCAGCAGCCCGATCCGCCAGGTGGTGGGCCGGTCGGTGAGCGCGGCGACCGTGTACAGGGCGATCACCGCGCTCATGGCGACGGGTGCCCGGGGGTCGCCGCTGGCCAGCTCCAGCAGCGACAGTCCGCAGGTGACGGCCAGTACCGTACGCGGCCGCCGGCGCCGCAGCACGAGGGCGGCCGCGCCGAGGAGCATCAGCAGCAGGGAGAACGGCTCGGGCGTGCGGGTGCCGAAGGTGGGCCCGTGCGGCCCGTGCGGGTCGGCGAAGGAGCCGACGACCATGGAGACCAGCGCCCCGAAGGCGAGCAGGCCGTCGGTGGCGAGCGGATACGCCCGCATCCACTGCCGGGTGGGGGCGAGGGGCCCGAGGTCTGTCGTCACCCGGACACGGTACGGGTTTGTGCCAGAGCCGCGCGGGTCCAGGGGGAGTGGGCGACGAGGGCGGCGACGGCGGTCAGGAGGTGTTCTGCACCATCCGGAAGACGGAGGTCCGCGGCAGGGGCCCCCACTCGCGGCGGGCGAACCGCCGGACCTCCGTCTTCCGCGACGTCAACGAATCGTCTCCAGGTGTTTGCGGTGCAGCCACTTGGGCAGACCGGGTGCCTCCAGGAAGCCCTCGGCCCGGCCCGCCGCGATACCGATCCGCAGGAGGTCCGAACTCTTCTCGAAGAGCATGAACCTCGGCTCCCAGATCGGGCGGTACTTCGCGTTGGCCCGGTAGAGGGACTCGATCTGCCACCAGCGGGAGAAGAAGCTCAGCAGCGAGCGCCACATGCGCAGCACCGGACCCGCGCCGAGCCGGGACCCCCGCTCGAAGACGGAACGGAACATCGCGAAGTTGAGCGAGACCTGTGCGACGCCGATCTCCTTCGAGCGTTCCAGCAGCTCGATGACCATGAACTCCATCAGGCCGTTCTCGGAGTCCCGGTCACGGCGCATCAGGTCCAGGGACAGGCCCTTGGGGCCCCACGGCACGAAGGACAGCACGGCGCGCAGGTCGCCGTTGCCGTCGGTGCACTCCAGCATCACGCACTGGCCGTCGTCCGGGTCGCCCAGCCGGCCGAGCGCCATGGAGAAGCCGCGTTCGGTCGCGCCGTCGCGCCAGTCGTCGGCCCGCTCCAGGAGCACGGCCATCTCATCGGCCGGGATGTCGGCGTGGCGGCGGATGCGGACGGTGTAGCCGGCCCGCTTGACCCGGTTGTAGGCCTGGCGGACGGTGCGCATGGCACGGCCCTCCAGCGTGAACTCGTCGGTCTCCACGATGGCCTCGTCGCCCAGTTCCAGGGCGTCCAGGCCGTGCCGGGCGTAGATCTGCCCGGCTTCCTCGCTGGCGCCCATCACGGCCGGCACCCAGCCGTGCTCGCGGGCCTCGGCCAGCCACGGCTCGATCGCGCCGGGCCAGGCCTCGGGGTCGCCGATGGGGTCGCCGGAGGCCAGCGAGACCCCGCCGACGACGCGGTAGGTGACGGCGGCTTTGCCGGTCGGGGACCAGATCACGGACTTCTCGCGGCGCAGGGCGAAGTAGCCGAGCGAGTCACGGTCGCCCTGCTTGGCGAGCAGTGCCCGCAGCCGCTCCTCGTCCTCGGGGGTGAGGGGGTCGACGGCGCGCCGCGAGCGGAAGGCCGCGAACAGCACGGCGAGCAGCAGCAGCATCGACATCACGTTGATGAAGACGTCCACCCAGGCGGGCGTGGTGATCGCGCGGTAGGCCTTGTCGTCGGGCGCCAGCGTGATCAGCCGCATCACGCCGTACCGCCAGCGCGCGAGGAAGGTGGCGTCGGCCCGTTCGGCGTCGGTGTTGGTGGCGCCGACCAGCAGGGCGGCGATCAGCGAGGTGACCAGCAGGCCGACGGCGGCCACGGCGGTGGCGAGCTTCGGGTTGGAGCGGTCGCCCTTCGCGTAGAACTCGTGGCGGCCCAGCAGCAGGGCGACGACGAAGGCCGCGGTGAGGGCGAGCGACACCCAGTTCTGCGCGTGCTGGCGGAACTCCGGGTAGCACATGTTCAGTTCGCCGCCCGTGCAGGGCGCGAAGGCGGCGACCGCGAAGGCCAGCAGCAGCATCCCGCTGACCACCAGGTTCAGGATCCACGCGGCCCGCTTGCGGCGGCCCATGGTGACCGCGAGCAGCAGGGAGAACAGGCCGGAGGCGAAGCCGGCCGTCAGCAGGTACGGGGTGTAGAAATCGGCGGTGTTGTGCCGGCGCAGGTCCTGGCCGAGCGAGAGCCACACCGCGCTGAGGAAGTTCACGAAGGTGACGGCCCGCAGGTACCAGACCGCGAAGGCGGCACCGCGCCGCGACCCGGGAGTGCCCCTGCGGCTCTCCGGCTTCGCGGCCGTTTCCCCTCCTTGCTCCTTCTTGTTGTTGGAACCCTTGCCGGAAGCCTGAAGCGGGCTCCGGTCGGTTTCTGCGCTGGTCAAGCGGACCTCTCCCATGAAAAGCGATGATATGGGGCGTCACCGGTCCGCAGTGCAGTGCGAGCACCGCGGACTGGTCAGGCCGCCCGTAGTGCCCGGTGTCTCAATCCGTCGGCTGTTCCGCAGCGGCCCTCTCCGGGAGTTCCGCCGCGAGCGCGGCGGCCGCCTGGACAAGGGGGAGCGCCAGCAGCGCCCCGGTTCCTTCCCCTACTGTGACGCCGTGGTCGAGCACCGGGTTGAGTGCCATCCGGTCCAGGGCCTTCGCCTGGCCCGGCTCCCCGCTGGACTGTCCCGCCAGCCACCAGTCGGGGGCGCGGAAGGCGGCCCGCTGGGCCACCAGCCCGCAGGCCGCCGAGACGACCCCGTCGAGGATGACCGGCGTACGCCGCACCGCGCTCTGGAGCAGGAAGCCGGTGATCGCGGCGACGTCCGCGCCGCCCACCGCGGCCAGCAGCGCCAGCTGGTCGCCGAGCACCGGGCGGGCCCGGCGCAGGGAGTCGCGGATGGCGGCGCACTTGCGCATCCAGGCCAGGTCGTCGATCGGCAGGCCGCCGCGGCCGGTGACCACGGACGCGTCCGTCCCGCACAGCGCGGCCACCAGGGTGGCCGCCACCGTCGTCCCGCCCACGCTCAGGTCGCCGAGGACGACGAGGTCCGTACCGGAGTCGGCCTCCTCGTCGGCGATCTGGATGCCGAGGCGCAGCGCGTCCTCGGCCTCCTCGGCCGTCAGCGCGTCCTCGACGTCGATGCGGCCGCTGCCGCGCCGTACGCGGTGCCGTACCACGTCCTCGGGCAGCAGCCCGGGGTCGCAGTCCAGCCCCGCGTCCACGACACGCACGCCCGCGCCGAACCGGCCGGCCAGCACGGACACCGGGCTGGTGCCGTCGAGGACCGCGCGCACCAGCTCGTGGGCGCTGCCCGCGGGCCGGGCGGAGACGCCCCGGGCGGCGATCCCGTGGTCGGCGGCGAACAGGACGACGCGCGGCCGCTCGATCGGCCTGACCGGTACCCGGCCCTGCGCGGCGGCCAGCCATTCCGCGAGCTCGTCGAGCCGGCCCAGGGCACCGGGCGGCACGGCCAGCCGCTCACGGCGCTCCTCGGCGTCACGCCGGACGCCCCCGTCGGGGCGTTCGATCAGATCGGAGAAGTCGTCGAGATTCAGCGTGGTCATCTGCCAGAGATTACAGCGGTCCAGACCCTCCCTCGGGGGGTGTACCGGCTCCTCTTCACCCCGGTTGTTCCTTGAGGACGAGCGCCTGCCCCGCGACCACCAGCAGGACGTGTTCGCACTCGCCCGCCACCGCGCTGTTGAGGCGGCCCAGCTCGTCGCGGAACCGCCGCCCCGACGCGGTCGCCGGGACCACTCCGGCCCCCACCTCGTTGCTCACCAGCACCACCGGCCGGCGGCTCGCGCGGAGGGCCGCCACGAGCTCGTCGGCCCGCGCGCGCAGCCGCTTGCGGCCCTCGGCGGCCCACACCGCGTCGTCCCACGCCCCGGCCCGGTCCATGGCGTCGGTGAGCCACAGCGCGAGGCAGTCGATCAGCAGGGGCGGGCCGGCCTGCTCCAGCAGCGGTACCAGTTCGCAGGTCTCCACCGTCCGCCAGGTGGCCGGGCGCCGTTCCCGGTGCAGGCCGACCCGCTGGGCCCACTCGGCGTCGCCGTCGCGGGTGCCGCCGGTGGCGACGTAGAGCACCTCGGGAAAGGCGGCCAGCCGCCGTTCCGCCTCGAGGGACTTGCCGGAGCGGGCCCCGCCCAGCACCAGGGTGCGGCGCGGCACGTCCGGTACCGCGCGGTACTCCCCGGCCACCACCGTGGTGCCGTCCGGCACGGCACGGGCCCCGGCCGCCGCGCACCGGCGCTCCAGCTCGGGGCCGGGCGGGGTGTCGTGGTCCAGGTGCACGGCGATCACGTCGGTGGCCGGGCCCACGGCGCCGTTCGCGCGCAGCCGGGCCAGGGCCTCCGGCCGGCCGAGCACGTCCGCGAGGACCACGTCGTACGGGCGGCGCGCGGCTCGCGCGTCGGTGCCGGCCGGGGCCCCGCCCGGCGGGAGGTACAGCAGCCGGCCGCCGTCGGGGCCCGTGACCTCGTACCCGGTGCCCGGCGCGTCCATCGGCACCGCCCGCACCCGGTGCCCGCTGATCACCGCGAGCTCCCGTCCGTCCGGGACCCGCCCGGCGGCGGGCAGCCCGGGCGGCAGCTCGACGGCCGGCCCGTCGTGCGGGTGCGTCAGCAGCACCTGCCGTACGCCGGCCAGCGAATGCCCCGCGCGGGCGCCGGCCAGCACCGCCCCGGGGACCAGGTCGAGCAGGAGCGCCCCGTCCACGAGGACGGAGGTCGCGCCGCGGGCCCGGGTGCCCACGGAGACCGCGCAGGCGGCGCAGGGACAGCCGGGGCGGGGCAGTCCTTCAGGGGTACCGGTGCCGAGCAGAGTGAGTTCCACACAGAGATCCTCCCGCGTCGCCGGTAGTGGTGCGCGCCCGGCTACTCTGCGGGCACACTCAAGGCGAGAAGCGTGAGATCGCGGACGAGCAACGGAGGCGGACATGGCGTGGACGTGGCGGTTCGAGGCGGCCGACGGCAGCGAGGTGGCCCCGGCGGTGGAGCCGGAGGAGTTCACCACGCAGGGGGACGCGGAGTCCTGGATCGGGGAGGTCTGGAAGGAGCTCCTGGACGGCGGGGCGGAACGGGTGACCCTGTTCGAGGACGGTACTGAGATCTACCCGATGAGCCTGCGGGCGGCCACCGAGGCCTGAGCTCCGGCCCGGCCCGCCTCGAAGAACGCCGGAACCCCGGTGAGGCCCGGGGTTCCGGCGTGCTCCTGGCGAAGGTACGGGCGCGCCGACGCGGGCGGCAGGGCTCAGGCCGTCTCTTCCGGATCTTTCTCCCCCAGCTACCGCTGGGAGGTGCCCCCAGACCCGCGTCGCCCGGCACCGCACCTCGCCGCGTTGTCGCGGCACCCGAGGACGTCCAGTAATCGGGAGCCGCTCCGCCTTGCGATGCACGGCGCCGGACGACGCGGGCTTGACCGGCAAGATCCGGAAGAGACGGCCTAGCCCCGGACCCCGCACAGGTGCAGCAGCGCGGCGACCGCGCGGTACGGGTCGGTGCGGCCGGCCCGCTCCTCGGCGGCCAGCAGGCGTTCCAGTTCCTCGTCCGGCGGGAGGTCCGTGGCGGCCTCGGTGCCGTCGGTGAAGACGCGCACCCCGTACCAGGTGTGCAGCGGCGCACCGATCCCCGACAGCGTGGCCGTGAGGTCGGCCAGCCGGTCGGCCCGTACCCGCAGGCCCAGCCGGTTCGTGTAGTCGACGGTGTCGAAGGCGGCCAGCGCCCCCGGCCAGTCGCCCGACAGTCCGGGCCGCAGCGCGAGCGCGTCGCCGTTGCGCACCAGCAGGGACAGCAGGCCGCCGGGGGCCAGCATCCGGGCCAGTCCGGCGAGCATCGGGTCGGGTTCCGACACGTACATCAGCACCCCGTGGCACAGCACCACGTCGAAGCTGCCCGGCTCGAAGTGCGCGCCGGTCTCCCGGCCGTCGCCCTCCACCAGCTCGACCCGGTCGCGGATCCCGGCGGGTTCCGCGGCCAGCGCCGCGTGCGCGACGGCCAGCATGGCGGCGTCCTGCTCCAGGCCGGTGACGCGGTGTCCCGCCCGGGCCAGGCGCAGCGCCTGGGTGCCCTGGCCCATGCCGACGTCGAGGACCCGCAGCCGCTGCCCCACCGGGAAGCGGTGCGTGATCTGTTCCTCGACCTGCCGGCCGACGAGTTCCTGGCGGACGGCGTTGCGCAGTCCGCCCAGGCCCTCCAGCCACAGCCGGGCTCCTTCGGAGAAGCCCTCCCCCGACGATGCCCCCGGTGCTCCGGGCGCCGCTCCGGTCAGGGCCGCTCTCCGCGCTTGACCTGCGGCTTGGGCAGGCGCAGGCGACGCATCTGGAGGGTGCGCATCAGGCCGTAGGCGACGGCGCCGCGGCGCGGCTCGTCCGGGAAGCGCTCGCCCAGCGCCTTGCGCAGCCGGAGCCACAGGCCGATGGAGTCGAGGACGATCAGGACGATCACGCCGAGCCACAGCATCAGCGCGATGTTCTGGATGGACGGGACCCGGATCATGCTCAGGACGAGGATGATCACGGCCAGCGGCAGGAACATCTCGGCGACCGAGAAACGGGAGTCCACGAAGTCGCGGACGAACCGGCGCACCGGCCCCTTGTCACGGACGGGCAGGTAGCGCTCGTCGCCGTTGGCCAGCGCCTCGCGCTGCCTGACCATCTCTTCCCGGCGGCGTTCGCGGGCTCGCTTGGCGTCCTCCTTGCGGTTGCCGGTCGAGGCCACCACGGCCTTGCGCTGCGACTGGGCCACAGCACGCTTCGGCGTAGGGCGGCCCTTCGGGGCCTGCGGGTCACGGGGCTGCGAAGGTCCGGCGCTCACCTTGTCGGTGGCGGAGGCCTTCTCTTCCTTGGAGGAGCGGCTACCAAACACAAAACCCAAGCGTACGTGGTCGGGGCCATCGTCCCCACCCCGTCGGGGAACGATCCGGCAACGGCGGGCGTCTACCGAGTGCGCACCTCTTGCGGTCCCGGGTGCCGGATCTCGGGGATCACCTACTCCTCACGCCTGACACGGCGGTGGGGGTACTCGTCCTGGAGGAGGAGCGCATCCGTACTCGAACAGTGCGGTAATGGAGACAGGGCCCGTACTGTGGGTCTTGTCGGTGACCTGGAGCACAGTCCGTCTAGAAGGGGGCGCGCGAAGCCCATGAGCGGTGTCATGAAGCGTATGGGGATGATCTTCCGCGCGAAGGCGAACAAGGCCCTGGACCGGGCCGAGGACCCGCGCGAGACCCTCGACTACTCGTACCAGAAGCAGCTGGAGCTGCTCCAGAAGGTGCGCCGCGGCGTCGCCGACGTGGCGACCTCCCGCAAGCGGCTGGAACTGCAGCTGAACCAGCTCCAGAGCCAGTCCGCCAAGCTGGAGGACCAGGGCCGCAAGGCCCTCGCCCTGGGCCGCGAGGACCTGGCCCGCGAGGCCCTGTCCCGCCGCGCCTCCCTCCAGCAGCAGGTCAGCGACCTGGAGGTGCAGCACCAGACCCTCCAGGGCGAGGAGGAGAAGCTGACGCTGGCCTCGCAGCGCCTCCAGGCCAAGGTGGACGCCTTCCGTACGAAGAAGGAGACCATCAAGGCCACCTACACGGCTGCCCAGGCGCAGACCCGCATCGCGGAGTCCTTCTCCGGCATCTCGGAGGAGATGAGCGACGTCGGTCTGGCCATCCAGCGGGCCGAGGACAAGACCGCGCAGCTCCAGGCCCGCGCCGGCGCGATCGACGAGCTGCTGGCCTCCGGCGCCCTGGACGACCAGAGCGGCCTCGGCTCCAAGGACGACATCCAGGCCGAGCTGGACCGCCTCTCCGGCGGGAGCGACGTCGAGCTGGAGCTCCAGCGGATGAAGGCCGAGCTGGCCGGCGGCCCGTCCGCCCAGCAGCAGGCCATCGAGGGCGGCGCCCCGGGCACCGCGCAGCCGCAGCAGGGCCAGCACCGGTTCGACAAGCAGTAGGACAGGGGCCCGTCATGATTGTCCGCATCATGGGGGAGGGCCAGGTCAGCCTGGCCGACAGTCACCTCGCCGAGCTGAACAAGCTGGACGACGAGCTCCTCAAGGAGATGGAGGGCGGCGACGAGGAGGGCTTCCGGCGCACGCTGGGCGCGCTGCTCGACGCCGTCCGGCACCTCGGCAGCCCGCTGCCCGACGAGGCGCTGGAGCCCTCCGAGCTGATCCTGCCGGCACCCGACGCCACGCTCGACGAGGTGCGGCAGATGCTCAGCGACGACGGTCTCATCCCGGGCTGAGCCGCCCCCGGACGCACCGGCACCGCGCGGGGCCCTTCCCCGTACGGGGGCGGGCCCCGCGCGTCACCGCCGTTCCGGGGGGCGAGGGTCGGCGGGGTGCTTCTCCGGGTCGGAGAGCCCGCTGATGAAGTTCTCGAACTTGCGCCGGGGCCGCGCCCAGCGCCGGTCGTGGTGGTAGGCCCGCAGCTCCGCCCTGGCCCGCGCCCGCGGGCGCTTCGCGTAGAAGCGCTTGGCGTACGGGGAACCGGGCCGGGCCAGGCGCGCCGCTCCGATCAGCGCCACGAAGGGGATGACCAGCCCGAATATTGCGGTGCGCGGCTTCCCCTTCCACAGGGCGATCAGGGCGAGGAAGAAGTTGGTGGCGGTGTTCATGACGACGAGCCCGCGGCTGTGCCGTTCCTCCGGCGACAGTTCGTTGACCCCGAAGGGCAGGAAGCCGCCCAGCACCAGCGCCACCACCGCGGCCGTCAGCACCACGATCTCCACGCTCTTGCGGCCCTGTTCGCTCCAGTAGACGTCGTCCAGGTGCAGGATCAGCGCGAACTCGTCCAGCACCAGGCCCGCCCCCAGCCCGAAGAGCACCGCCGACAGGCCCGCCCCGAAGCTGTGCCCGCCGCTGCCGACCGCGCCGAAACCGCCGATGATCACCAGCACCACGCCGGGCACCACGTGGTGGACGTGCAGCCCGCCCGGAGTGATGTTCTTGAAGGGTCCCCGGCCGGCCCGGATCAGCCTCGTGATCACCCGGGTGACCAGGAACGACAGCACGAAGGACAGCAGGGCCAGCAGCAGCGGGAGCTTGCCCGGCTCGATGATGTTGCGTTCCCACCAGTGACCCACGACACCAGCTCCCGGTATGGCACGTAATGAGTAATTTACCGGCCACCGTATGCGGGTAGCGTTCGCGCCGATGACAGACTCGACCGATGATCCACTGCCCCCGCCGCCGCAGGAACGCGCCTCCCTGCCCGACGGGCTCCGCTTCGCCCTCGGCACGCTGACCGTCCTGCCCGCGCGCGTCACCCGCTGGGACCGGCCCGCCGCCCGCACCGGCATGGCCTGCGCCCCGCTCGCCGGCCTCGCCGTCGGCCTGCTCGCCGCCGTGCCCGGCACGCTCCTGCTGCTCCTCGGCGGCGGCCCGCTGCTCGCCGCGGCCGTCACCGTCGCCGTACCGGCGGCGCTGACCCGGGGGCTCCACCTGGACGGCCTGGCCGACACGGCCGACGGGCTGGGCAGTGCCAAGCCCGCCGAGGACGCCCTGCGGATCATGAAGCAGTCCGACATCGGCCCCTTCGGGGTCATCTCCCTGCTCGTCGTCTTCCTGGTCCAGGTGGCCGCCCTGGCCAACGCGTACGCCGACAGCTGGATCCGGGGTGCGCTGGCCGCCGTACTCGCCGCCGTCGCCGCCCGCCTCGCGATGACCCTCGCCTCCCGCGGGGGAGTCCCCGCCGCGCGCCCCGAGGGGCTCGGCGCGGCGGTCGCCGGCGTGGTCCCGCACCGGACGGCCGCCGGGGTGGCCGCCGCCGTGGTGGTGGCCGCCGCCCTCGCCGCCCTCCCGGCGGGCCCGCCGGCCGCCGCCCAGCACGCGGCGGCCGTCCTCGCGGCCCTGCTCGCCGCCGAACTCCTGCTGCGCCGTTGCGTCAGCCGCTTCGGCGGGGTCACCGGGGACGTCTTCGGCGCCCTGTGCGAAGTCGCCGCGACCACCGCCCTGGTGGCCCTCGCCCTCGGCTGACCCCTCCTGCGGCCCACCTCGCCGGCCGGGCGGCCGCGGCCGGCGCCTACCCTGACGCCATGACAGACCCCGCCGACGCCGGCCCCGCCCGCATCCGAGTCCTGCTCGCCGACGACCAGGCACTGCTGCGGAGCGCGTTCAGGGTGCTCGTCGACTCCGAGCCGGACATGGAGGTCGTCGGGGAGGCCTCGGACGGAGCTCAGGCCTACGCCCTCGCCCGGGAGCACCGGGCCGACGTGGTCCTCATGGACATTCGGATGCCCGGCACCGACGGGCTCGCCGCCACCCGAATGATCAGCGCCGACCCGGAGCTGTCGGACGTCCGCGTGGTCATGCTGACCACCTTCGAGGTGGACGAGTACGTGGCCGCGGCCCTGCGCGCCGGAGCCTCCGGCTTCCTCGGCAAGGGCGCCGAGCCCGAGGAACTCCTCAACGCCATCCGGGTCGCCGCCGCGGGTGAGGCGCTGCTCTCCCCGGCCGCCACCAGAGGGCTCATCGCCAGTTTCCTCGCCCAGGGCGGTCACTCCGACGCCCCCGCCGCCGGATCCGCCCACGCGGAACGGCTCGCCGCGCTGACCGGACGCGAGCGCGAGGTCCTCGTACTGGTCGCCGGCGGTCTGTCCAACGACGGCATCGCCGCCCGGCTGGAGGTCAGCCCGCTGACGGTGAAGACCCACGTCAACCGGGCCATGGCCAAGCTCGGGGCGCGCGACCGGGCGCAATTGGTGGTCATCGCGTACGAATCGGGACTGGTCCGGCCGCGCGCCGACTGACCCCCGGCCGACGGCGGCAGGGCGGCCCACGCGGACGCGGTATGCCGCACGTAAGGACGGCACCTGGGAGCGAAGCGGCGGCGTCCCCCGGTGCGAAAGGCTGAGGCCCCTCGCGAACGACACAGCAGAGAGATCCCATCCATGTCCTGGCTGTCCCGCTTCAGCCTGGCCCAGAGAGCGCTGGTCGGCCTCGTGTCGATCGTGGCCCTCCTCTTCGGCGCCGGCCTCGGGAGTCCGGGAGGGTGCCGGCCGGGCGGGATGCTCCGGACGGCGCTGCCCGGACACACGAAGGGGGCGCCCCGGCAGGGGCGCCCCCTTCGTGATTCGCTCCGCGGGGCCACCGCTACGGCAGCGCCAGCATCCGCTCCAGCGCGAGCTTCGCGAAGCTCTCCGTCTCCTTGTCCACCTGGATCTGGTTGACCAGGTTGCCCTCGGCCAGGGACTCCAGGGTCCACACCAGGTGCGGCAGGTCGATGCGGTTCATCGTCGAGCAGAAGCAGACCGTCTTGTCCAGGAAGACGACCTCCTTGCCCTCCGGGGCGAAACGGTTCGCCAGACGGCGGACCAGGTTCAGCTCGGTGCCGATGGCCCACTTGGAGCCGGCCGGGGCCGCCTCCAGCTTCTTGATGATGTACTCCGTCGAACCGACGTAGTCGGCGGCCGCGACGACCTCGTGCTTGCACTCGGGGTGGACCAGGACGTTCACGCCCGGGATGCGCTCGCGCACGTCGTTCACCGAGTCCACCGAGAACCGGCCGTGGACCGAGCAGTGGCCGCGCCACAGGATCATCTTGGCGTCGCGCAGCTGCTCGGCGGTCAGGCCGCCGTTCGGCTTGTGCGGGTTGTAGAGCACGCAGTCGTCCAGCGACATGCCCATGTCGCGGACCGCGGTGTTGCGGCCCAGGTGCTGGTCCGGGAGGAAGAGCACCTTCTCGCCCTGCTCGAAGGCCCACTCCAGGGCCTTCTTCGCGTTGGACGAGGTGCAGATCGTGCCGCCGTGCTTGCCGGTGAAGGCCTTGATGTCGGCGGAGGAGTTCATGTACGAGACGGGGACCGTCGTGCCGGCGATACCGGCCTCGGTCAGCACGTCCCAGCACTCCGCGACCTGCTCGGCGGTGGCCATGTCGGCCATCGAGCAGCCGGCCGCGAGGTCCGGCAGGACGACCTTCTGGTCGTCCGAGGTCAGGATGTCCGCGGACTCGGCCATGAAGTGCACGCCGCAGAAGACGATGTACTCGGCCTCCGGCTTGGCGGCCGCGTCCTTGGCCAGCTTGAAGGAGTCGCCGGTGACGTCGGCGAACTCGATGACCTCGTCGCGCTGGTAGTGGTGGCCGAGGATGAAGACCTTGTCGCCCAGCTTCTCCTTGGCGGCGCGGGCCCGGGCCACCAGGTCCGGGTCGGACGGCGAGGGGAGGTCGCCGGGGCACTCCACTCCCCGCTCGCTCTTGGGGTCGGCCTCACGGCCGAGCAGCAGCAGGGCAAGGGGCGTCGGCTGGACGTCCAAAGGCTGGGCGGTGGTCACGACACGCACCCTTTCTGTTCTGCGACAAGGATTTCTGGGACTGCGGGGGGCTTGGTACGCCACTTCTCGTCTATTTGACGCTATCTATCATAACTGCTTCACGTCACTTTGACGATGCCGATAGTGTCGATGTGACGCATTCGCCCCTTGCCGGGGCCCGCCTCTCCACCGGTCCTCGTCGCGGGGTCCACCGGCCCGCGGAGGTGTGCGAGCATGAATTGAGAAAACGAGGCGCCGGGCCCGGAATGAAACCGCGGTCCCGCTGGTTGCCACCGACGGCAAGAGTCCGACGTTTCCCCACCCACCGGCGGGGAGCCGCCCACTTCGGGAGTGAATGCAGATGTCCGTACAGGACGACAAGACCACTGTGAGCGACGGCATCCTCCTGTCCGACGCCGCCGCCGAGAAGGTCCGCACCCTGCTGGAGCAGGAGGGCCGCGATGACCTCGCGCTCCGCGTCGCCGTCCAGCCCGGCGGCTGCTCCGGCCTGCGCTACCAGCTCTTCTTCGACGAGCGCTCCCTCGACGGCGACGTCGTCAAGGACTTCGACGGCGTCAAGGTCGTCACCGACCGCATGAGCGCCCCGTACCTGGGCGGCGCCTCCATCGACTTCGTCGACACCATCGAGAAGCAGGGCTTCACGATCGACAACCCGAACGCCACCGGCTCCTGCGCCTGCGGCGACTCGTTCAGCTAAGCCGTACGGCGAGCCCGTGCGGCTCCCCTCCACGGCGAAGGGCCTGGGCCCGGTCGGAGACGACCGGGCCCAGGCCCTTCGTGTTTCCCGCGCCCGCGCCTACTGGCGGGGGAGCGGCTTGCCCGAGGTGGCGTCGACCACCTTGCGGTCGCCGAGCGGCTGCTGGAGCGTCGCCGTCAGGGTCATCTCCTGCGCGAGCATGATGCAGGCCTGGCCCGGCTTGTGCGGGGTGTCCGTGATCTTCACGATGACCGAAGCCGCCTCCTCCCGCGCCTCCAGGGTGTAGGTGCTGCACACCCCGCCCCAGAAGTTCACGGTCAGCGTCCGGTCGGCCTGGGCGTACGAGAACCCGGGCACGGTGTGCGGCTTCGGAGGCACCGGGGTGCCGGCGTCGCCCGCCGCGGCCGGCTGGACCACCGTGCGGCCCGGCTTGCCCTGCGAGCCCGCCACCTCGAACAGCCAGGCCGGTACGAGGCCCCGCCCGCCGTCCACCGTCCCCGCGACCAGCCCCAGTACGGCCCCCCGCACGCTCTCGGTCCGCGGCGGCTTCATCGGGCGCGGCTCCGGGTTGCAGGGCAGGGTGTCCGTCGCGCCCGTCGGAGTGTCCGGGGTCAGCGGCACCGTGGTCGCGCAGCCGCTGGGACCCGGGCCGGTGCCGTCGCCGCCGCCCTTGGCCGCCGCGTTGAGGCGCTCCAGGGCCTCGGCGGCCCCGACCACCGGCTGCTCGGCCGCGCGCACCGGGGCCTTCAGCTCCCCGCTGCCCGCCACCACCGCGCCGTCGGCCCCGACGCTGATCCTGCTGGACCAGCCCTGGGTCGGGAGGCCGCCCACCACCGGGTCGGCGATCACCACGCGGACCGAACCCTGGATGAGCCGGGCGTCCACCTTGGCGTCGGACTGCCCGGCGGCCGCGAGCACCGGCGCCGCGGCGGCCTTCGCGGCCTGCTCGGAGACCGGCTTCGCGCCACCGGTGCCCTCCTGGGGGAGGGTGGCCGGGCCGCAGGTGTCCTTGCCGCGGACGCAGTCGTCGCCGGCGCTGCCGGGCTCGCCCAGGCCGCCGCCCTGATAGCGGGCGAAGGACCAGGTGCCCGGGGCCTTGCGGGCCACCGTGAGCCGGGGCCCGGAACCGTCGGCCGTCTCACCGGCCTGCCAGGAGTCGCCCGCCGGCCGGGGCGCGCCGGAGAGGCCGAGGGACTTCGCGAGCCGGGCCACCTCGTCGGAGGTGACCTCCCCGGACGCGGCGAAGGAGGGCGCGGTACCCGGCCCGTCGGGCAACTTCACGTCGGCCCGGTACGTCACCGGCCCGCCGGACGGGTCCGGCTCCCCGGGGGCGATGCCGGGTCCCGGCGGGGACCCGGCCGCGCGCGGCGCGACGGCCGCGCTGTCGCTCGTACGGCCGCCGCCGGAGGCGTCGCCGTGGGCCGTCGACGCCCAGTACGCCGTACCACCGCCGGCCAGCAGGACGGCGGCCGCGATCGAGCCGATGGCCCAGGCGGGCCGCCGTCGTGTGGCGTGTGATGTGTCGGGTTGTTCGCTGGTCACCGCATCGCTCCTTAGCGTGTCCCGCCGTACGTGATGCGGGTGGGACGCGGCGGCCGCGAAACCGGTTCCCTCGGATCCGCTAGTCGCCGTAGGCGGCGGTGGAGGCGATCAGCCGGGCCGAGGAGGGCGGGACGGCCACCCCGTGGATCTGCGAGGGCGCCACACGGACCGGCCGGGGCTCCCGTTCCACGGCCCAGTGCGGGGCCATCCGGACACAGTCGCCGAGCAGCCGTGCGAAGCCGGGCTGCGCCTCGGAGGCGTGGTCCGTGTACCCGAAGCCATCGGTATAGGTCATGGGGGCACCGTAAGGTCGCCATCATGGGCGAAGGAAGTCCTACTACGGGGTAGTTTCGGCGGGTCGGCCCGGGGGCGCGGACCGGGTAGTTTTGATTGTCACCCGCCGTCCTCCGCAGGAGCATCCACGCCGTGCGCATCGCAGTCACCGGCTCCATCGCCACCGACCACCTCATGACCTTCCCGGGCCGCTTCGCCGACCAGTTCGTCGCCGACCAGCTCCACACGGTCTCCCTCTCCTTCCTCGTGGACAACCTCGACGTCCGGCGGGGCGGCGTCGGCCCGAACATCTGCTTCGGCATGGGCCAGCTCGGCAGCCGCCCGATCCTCGTCGGCGCGGCCGGCTCCGACTTCGACGAGTACCGCGCGTGGCTGGACCGGCACGGCGTCGACACCGAGTCCGTCCGCATCTCCGAGGTGCTGCACACCGCGCGCTTCGTCTGCACCACGGACGTCGACCACAACCAGATCGGCTCCTTCTACACGGGCGCCATGAGCGAGGCCCGCCAGATCGAGCTCAAGGCCGTCGCCGACCGCGTGGGCGGGCTCGACCTCGTCCTCATCGGCGCCGACGACCCCGAGGCGATGCTCCGCCACACGGAGGAGTGCCGCACGCGCGGGATCCCCTTCGCGGCGGACTTCTCGCAGCAGATCGCCCGCATGGACGGCGAGAACATCCGCACCCTGATGGAGGGCGCGACGTACCTCTTCTCGAACGAGTACGAGAAGGGCCTCATCGAGTCGAAGTCGGGCTGGACCGACGAGGAGATCCTCTCCAAGGTCGGAACCCGCGTCACCACCCTCGGCGCGCAGGGGGTGCGCATCGAGCGGGTCGGGCAGGAACCGATCCTGGTCGGCTGCCCGGAGGAGACGGCGAAGGTCGACCCGACCGGCGTCGGCGACGCGTTCCGCGCGGGCTTCCTGACGGGGCTCGGCTGGGGCGTCGGCCTGGAGCGGTCCGCGCAGATCGGCTGCATGCTGGCCACCCTGGTGATCGAGACCCTGGGCACCCAGGAGTACACGCTGGCACGCGCCCACTTCATGGAGCGCTTCACGAAGGCGTACGGCGAAGAGGCCGCCGCCGAGGTCCGGGCGCACCTGCCTGCCTGACGCGCCGCCGCCGCGCGCGGCTCGGTGCCGGGGGGCTCCTCCCCGGCTTCGCGCCGCCGCGCCGGACCCGTCCGCCGACGGCGGTCGCGGGGGCGCCGCTGCGCGAGGCGTGGTCCCGACCCGCCCCTCGCCCGTTCCCCGGGCCTCCGCCCCGGACCCTGCCGGAGTCCGACCCGGGCCTGCGCCCCGGTCCCGACCGGGGGCTCGGCCCCGGTCGGGAGGTGTGCCCCGGCCCCGGGCTGCGCCCAAACCGTCGGGCGGTGCCCAAACCCTCGGGCTGCCCCGGATCGCCGGGGTCTGCCCGGGCCCCCAGGGCCGCACCCCCCGCGCATCGCTGCCGGCGGCCGGGTCCCGGTCGGGGCGCTGTTGGGTGCGGGGGCGCCGCCGCGCGGGAAGTGGTCCCCTACCCGCCCTTCGCCCGTTCCCCGGGGCTCCGCCCCGGCCCCCGCCGGCCTCTGCCCCCGGGCTCCGCCCGGACCCCTGGGGCGTACCCGGACCTCGGGGCTGTGCCCCGGACCCTCGGCTCCGCCCCAGTCCCGGGCGCTGCGCTCGGACCTGCGGCTCCGCCCCGGACTCCCGCCGGGCCCCGCCCCCTGCAGGCTGCGCCCGCCCCCTCGGGCTGTGCCCGACCCCGGGGTGTGCCCGACCCCGGGCTGTGTCCGACCCGGGCTGCGCCCGCCCCCTCGGGCTGTGTCCGACCCGGGCTGCGCCCGCCCCCTCGGGCTGTGCCCGACCCGGGCTGCGCCCGCCCCCTCGGGCTGTGCCCGACCCGGGCTGGCCTGACCCGGGCTGTGCCCGACCCCGGGGTGTGCCCGACCCCGGGGTGTGCCCGACCCCGGGGTGTGCCCGCCCCCGGGGTGTGCCCGCCCCCGGGCTGTGCCCGCCCCCGGGCTGTGCCCGACCCGGGCTGTGCCCGACCCGGGCTGTGCCCGACCCGGGCTGTGCCCGCCCCCGGGCTGTGCCCGCCCCCGGGGTGCGCCCGACCCCGGGCCGCGTCCCCCCGCGCGTCGCGCACCGGTGGGTGCCGCCGGCGGCCGGGCCCGGGCAAGGGGCGCCGGGGTTGTGAGTCACCCGGGTGTGAGGGGGGGCAAGCGGTATGCCGCCCCGCTCCGGCGAGGGGTCAGGCCTCGCGGCGGATCCGGTACGCGGCGGCCGGTCCGCGGGGGGTTTCGCCCAGGTACGTGTGGCCGCGCATCGCGCACCACGCCGGGATGTCCAGGCGGGCCACCTCGTCGTCCGAGACGACCGTGACGGTGCCGCCGACCGGGACCGTGGTGATGGCCCGGGCCAGCTCGATCACCGGCTGCGGGCAGCGCAGCCCCAGCGCGTCGACCTCCACGGCGTCGGCCACCGGCGCCACCGGGGCCGGTTCCGAGACTCCGAGCCTCTCCCGTACACCCGCCACCGCGCCCGGCAGCACCTCCAGGAAGCCGTTGACCTCCTCGGCGGTGGTGCCCGGAGGCAGGGAGACCCGTACGTTCCCCTCCGACAGCACCCCCATCGCCCGCAGCACGTGACTGGGGGTCAGCGTGGAGCTGGTGCAGGACGAGCCGGAGGAGACGGAGTAGCCGGCGCGGTCCAGCTCGTGCAGGAGGGTCTCGCCGTCGACGTACAGGCAGGAGAAGGTGACCAGGTGGGGCAGGCGCCGGTCGGCGTCACCGACCACCTCCACGTCCGGCACCAGCCGGACCACCCGCCGCCGCAGCCGGTCCACCAGGACCCGCAGCCGCGCGGCCTCCGCGTCCGCCTCCGCCCGCACCGCGCGCAGTGAGGCCGCGGCCGCGACGACGGCGGGCAGGTTGGCGAAGCCGGGGGAGCGGCCGGACTCCCTCTCGTCGGCGGGGCCTTGGGGGGAGAAGCGGACCCCCTTGCGCACCGCGAGCAGTCCCACCCCGGGCGGGCCGCCCCACTTGTGGGCGCTGGCCGCGAGGACGGACCACGCCCCCTCCACCCGGCCCCAGCCCAGCGACTGGGCGGCGTCCACCAGCAGCGGCACCCCGGCGGCCCCGCACACCTCGGCCACCTCGGCCACCGGCTGGACCGTGCCCACCTCGTGGTTGGCCGACTGGAGACACGCCAGAGCCGTGGTCGAGCCCAGCACGGACGCGTATCCATCGGGCGACACCGCGCCGAGCCGGTCCACGGGAACCTCCGTCACCGTGCCCCCGGCCGCCGCGTTCGCGTCCGCCGCATGGAGTACGGAACTGTGTTCCACCGCCGACACGACCAGATGGCCGCCGACGCGCCGGCGCCCCGCGAGCACCCCCGCCATGCCCGTGTGAACCGCGTGCGTTCCCGAAGGAGTGAATACGAGCTCGTCGGCGCGGCACCCCACCGCCTCGGCCGCGGCCTCGCGCGCCGCGTCCAGCAGCAGCCTGGCCCGCCTGCCCTCCCGGTACAGCCGGGCGGGGTCGGCCCAGCCCTCGTCCAGGGCGGCGTGCAGGGCCTGCCGGGCCACGGGGTGGAGGGGGGCGGCGGACGCGGTGTCGAAGTACGGCATCCGGCCACGGTAGAGGGTGGCCGCCGGCCGGGCCGGAGCACGCCCCGCGGGCACCCGCTTCAGGGACCGTCAGATGGCGTCCCCGGCCCGCCCTTCGGGACCGGAAGGCCGGTCCCCCGTACGGCGGATCCATCCCTTCGGGGGCAGTAGCGGCGCGTTGGGCACCCTCCCCGCGCGACCCCAAATAGCGTCCAGTAGGGTTTGGTCCGCATAAACATCCAAACCCCTGCCTGCGTCAGGGCCGGCGACCGACCCGAACACGGCCGCGGCCGGCCGCGCGGGCCGAGACTCTCGGGAAGGCGCTACGTGAGTCCCTACGGCTCCGACCGCTCGCCGCGGCGCCCGATGCGGCGGAAGCTGCTGCAGGCGCTGACTGCGGGCGTGGTCCTGGCGACCGCCACTGGTTGCTCGTACACCTGGAAAGACTTCCCCCGCCTCGGAATGCCCACCCCGGTCACGGAGGAGGCGCCTCGCATCCTTTCCCTGTGGCAGGGATCCTGGGCGGCCGCTCTCATCACGGGCATCCTGGTGTGGGGCCTGATCATGTGGAGCGTCATCTTCCACCGGCGTAGCCGGACGAAGATCGAGGTCCCCCCGCAGACCCGGTACAACATGCCGATCGAGGCGCTGTACACCGTGGTCCCGCTCATCATCGTCTCGGTGCTCTTCTACTTCACCGCGCGTGATGAGTCGAAGCTGCTCGCCCTCTCCTCCAAGCCGGCGCACACGATCAACGTGATCGGCTTCCAGTGGAGCTGGGGCTTCAACTACGTGGAGAATGTCGACGGCGATGCCGCGACCCCGAAGGCGGGCGAGACCCCGAAGGAGCTCGCCTCCCTCCCGGACCGCTACATCAAGTCCTTCCCCGCGGGCGCCGAGGGCGTCTACGAGAAGGGCGTCCCCGGCGACCGCAACGCGGACACCAACAACCCGGGGCCGACCCTCTACCTGCCCAAGGGTGAGAAGGTCCGCTTCATCCTGTCGTCGAACGACGTCATCCACTCCTTCTGGGTGGTGCCCTTCCTGTTCAAGCAGGACGTCATCCCCGGTCACACCAACGTCTTCGAGGTCACCCCGACCCAGGAAGGCACCTTCATGGGCAAGTGTGCCGAGCTCTGCGGTGTCGACCACTCGCGCATGCTCTTCAACGTGAAGGTCGTCTCCCCCGCGGAGTACAAGGCGCACCTGAAGGAGCTGGCGGAGAAGGGGCAGACCGGCTTCCTGCCGGCCGGCATCAAGCAGACTGACCCCGCCCGGAATGCGGAGACGAACAAACTGTGAGCATCCTCAACGAATCCCAGGGTGCCGCGTCAGCTGACTCGTACGAGAACGAGCTGCCGGTGCGGCGCAAGCAGCCGGGCAACGTGGTCGTGAAGTGGCTCACCACCACCGACCACAAGACCATCGGCACGATGTACCTGGTCACGTCGTTCGTGTTCTTCCTGATCGGCGGTCTCCTGGCGCTCTTCATGCGCGCCGAGCTGGCTCGTCCGGGCACGCAGATCATGTCGAACGAGCAGTTCAACCAGGCGTTCACCATGCATGGCACGATCATGCTGCTCATGTTCGCGACCCCGCTGTTCGCCGGCTTCGCCAACTGGATCATGCCGCTGCAGATCGGCGCGCCCGACGTGGCGTTCCCGCGGCTGAACATGTTCGCGTACTGGCTGTACCTCTTCGGCTCGACGATCGCGGTGGCCGGCTTCGTCACCCCGCAGGGCGCCGCCGACTTCGGCTGGTTCGCCTACACCCCGCTGTCGGACGCCGTCCGTTCGCCGGGCATCGGCGCCGACATGTGGATCATGGGTCTGGCCTTCTCCGGCTTCGGCACGATCCTCGGCTCGGTCAACTTCATCACCACGATCATCTGCATGCGCGCTCCGGGCATGACGATGTTCCGCATGCCGATCTTCACCTGGAACGTGCTGCTGACCGGTGTCCTGGTCCTGCTGGCCTTCCCGGTCCTCGCCGCCGCGCTCTTCGCGCTGGAGGCCGACCGGAAGTTCGGTGCGCACGTCTTCGACCCGGCCAACGGCGGGGCCCTGCTGTGGCAGCACCTCTTCTGGTTCTTCGGACACCCAGAGGTGTACATCATCGCGCTGCCGTTCTTCGGCATCGTCTCGGAGATCATCCCGGTCTTCTCGCGCAAGCCGATGTTCGGGTACATCGGTCTGATCGCCGCGACGATCGCGATCGCCGGCCTCTCGGTGACGGTGTGGGCCCACCACATGTACGTCACCGGCGGCGTGCTGCTGCCGTTCTTCTCCTTCATGACCTTCCTGATCGCGGTACCGACCGGTGTGAAGTTCTTCAACTGGATCGGCACCATGTGGAAGGGCTCGCTGTCCTTCGAGACCCCGATGCTCTGGACGATCGGCTTCCTGGTCACCTTCACCTTCGGTGGTCTGACCGGCGTCATCCTGGCCTCGCCCCCGATGGACTTCCACGTCTCCGACTCGTATTTCGTCGTCGCGCACTTCCACTACGTCGTCTTCGGCACCGTGGTGTTCGCGATGTTCGCCGGCTTCCACTTCTGGTGGCCGAAGTTCACGGGCAAGATGCTGGACGAGCGCCTCGGCAAGATCACTTTCTGGACGCTGTTCATCGGCTTCCACGGCACGTTCCTGGTCCAGCACTGGCTGGGCGCCGAGGGCATGCCGCGTCGTTACGCGGACTACCTCGCGGCCGACGGCTTCACGGCGCTGAACACGATCTCCACGATCAGCTCGTTCGTGCTCGGCCTGTCCTTCCTGCCGTTCATGTACAACGTCTGGAAGACGGCCAAGTACGGCAAGAAGATCGAGGTCGACGACCCGTGGGGCTACGGCCGTTCGCTCGAATGGGCGACGTCCTGCCCGCCGCCGCGGCACAACTTCCTCACGCTGCCGCGCATCCGCAGTGAATCGCCGGCGTTCGACCTGCACCACCCGGAGATCGCGGCCCTCGACCACCTCGAGGACCACGTCGCCGGCGGGACCAAGGCCCTCACCGGGGACAAGGAGGCCGGCAAGTGAAGATCCAGGGCAAGATGTTCCTCTGGCTCTCCGTCTTCATCCTGATCATGACCGTCGTGTACGGCGTCTGGTCGAAGGAGCCGGTCGGAACCACCGCTCTCGCGCTGGCCTTCGGCCTGAGCGCCATGATCGGCTACTACCTGGCCTTCACGGCCAAGCGCGTGGACGAGATGGCCCAGGACAACCTGGAGGCCGACGTCGCCGACGAGGCGGGCGAGCTGGGGTTCTTCTCCCCGCACAGCTGGCAGCCGCTGTCGCTGGCCATCGGTGGCGCGCTCGCGTTCATGGGCGTCGTCTTCGGCTGGTGGCTCATGTACTTCTCGGCCCCGATCATCCTGATCGGCCTGTGGGGCTGGGTGTACGAGTACTACCGCGGTGAGAACCAGAACCAGTAGCACCGGCAGCACGCAGTACGCCGCGGCCCGCCGCGGCGCCTGAGGGGCCCGGACACCTTTTCGGAGGAGTCCGGGCCCCTCGTTTGCAGTCACCCGGCGCGCTGGATTTGTCATATCTTCATAGCGTTGGGCGCATGAACCACTCACCGCGTCTTTGGACGGCACTCAGCTGCTCCCTGCTGGTCGCGTCCCTCGGGGCCGGCGCCACCGCATGCGGGTCCGGCGACACCAACCCGCTGTCCGCCCGCCCGTACGACGCGGGCGACCAGGTCGTCTTCAACCAGGCCCCCGGCGGACGCCCCGCCGACCCCGACAAGCCGCTCGAGGTCACCGCCAAGGGAGCCGAGGCGCGGATCACCGACGTGATGGCCGTCGACACGCACGGCCGCCGCCTGGCGGGCGAACTCTCCGCCAAGGGCGACCGCTGGCACAGCACCGTCCCGATGGCGGCGGGCGTGCGCTACACGGTCACCGTGAGCACGGAGGACCAGCGGGGGGCCCCGGGGCAGCGCACGACGACGTTCGAGACCACTCCGGCCAAGAAGGTCCTCAAGGTCGAATTCGGCCCCGAGGAGGGCAAGTACGGCGTCGGCCAGCCCCTCACGGCCGAACTCAACGAGCCCGTCAAGGACAAGGCCGCCCGCGCCGTCGTCGAACGGGCCCTGGTCGTCGACGCGCCGCCCGGGGTCGAGGGCGCCTGGCACTGGGTGGACGACAAGAACCTGCACTACCGCCCGAAGGACTACTGGCCCGCCCACAGCACCGTCTCCGTACGGAGCAACCTGGAGGGCATCAGGGTCTCCGACGAGCTCCACGGAGCCGCGTCCCAGCCGCTGAAGCTGGAGATCGGCGACCGGGTCGAGGTCACCACCGACGCCGCCTCGCACTACCTCACGTTCGAGCGCAACGGAGAAGTGATCAACACCATCCCGGTGACCACCGGCAAGCCCGGCTTCTCCACCCGCAACGGGGTCAAGGTGGTGCTCGGCAAGCAGTACTACGTACGGATGCGCGGCGACACCGTCGGCATCGGCGGCAGCGAGTACTACAACCTGCCCGTGTACTACGCCACCCGGGTGACGTGGAGCGGTGAATACGTGCACGCCGCGCCGTGGTCGATCGGCTCCCACGGCTACGAGAACGTCAGCCACGGCTGCACCGGCATGAGCACCGGCAACGCCGCCTGGTTCTACGAGAACATCACCGAGGGCGACATCGTCAGGGTGATCAACAGCATCGGCGACGACATGGACACCTTCGGCAACGGCTTCGGCGACTGGAACATGGAGTGGAAGGAGTGGCGCGAGGGCAGCGCACTCCTCAAGGGCACCCAGGAAGGCCGCAGCCCCGTCGACCAGGCGCGGCTGCGCCCCACCGTCTGAGAGGCCCGCAGAAGGGCGTACAGGCCCGCGGGCGGCCCGCCGGGCCGGCCGCGGGCCCGCGTCACGCCCCGGGTGTCCCTCGCGCCTCAGGCGTCCAGTGACAACCGGGGCCGCAGCAGACCCGCGAGAGTGTCGGGGAAGTCGACCGGGTCCACCGGAAGGGTGACCGCCGCGTCCGCCCGGCTCCAGGTGGCCAGCCAGGCGTCCTGGGGGCGTCCCATCAGCAGCAGTACCGGGGGACACCGGAAGATCTCGTCCTTGATCTGCCGGCACACACCCATGCCCCCGGCCGGAACCGCCTCGCCGTCCAGTACGCACAGATCGATGCCGCCGGCATCCAGCTCCTTGAGGACCGCTGGAAGCGTGGCGCACTCCAGGAACTCCACCGGCGGCAGGTCCGGGGCGGGCCTGCGCCCGGCGGCCAGCCGCACCTGCTCCCGGGTACCCGCGTCGTCGCTGTAGACCAGAACCCGCGCAGTCGCCCGCATTTCGTCCTCCACGTGGCCGTGAATCACGCTGATGATGCGCGGGATGCTACTCCGTCCGACCGGTTGTCAACATCGGTTCCGCGAGCCTCGCGACCGGTCTTCTGATGGGCCGTTCGGGCCTTGCACACCCCCCTGACACTCCGAACGGCACCCCCCGGGGTGAGGGCGGGATAAGCGACCGACATAATGTCGGTCGTGGCGACAGCAACGACAGTAGATACCGGGCACGCGCACCCGACGGTCAACCGGCCGAACCTCGTCAGCGTCGGAACCATCATCTGGTTGAGTTCCGAGCTGATGTTCTTCGCGGCCCTCTTCGCGATGTACTTCACCCTGCGATCCGTGACGGGTGCCGAGTACTGGACAGAGCAGGCCGAGGCCTTGAATCTGCCCTTCTCGGCAACGAACACCACGATCCTGGTGCTCTCCTCGCTCACCTGCCAGCTCGGCGTATTCGCCGCCGAGCGCGGTGACGTGAAGAAGCTCCGGACGTGGTTCATCATCACGTTCGTCATGGGTGCGATCTTCATTGGCGGCCAGGTGTTCGAGTACACCGAGCTGGTCAAGCACGAGGGCATGTCCCTCTCGTCCGGTCCGTACGGCACGGTCTTCTACCTGACCACCGGCTTCCACGGTCTGCACGTGACGGGCGGTCTCATCGCCTTCCTGCTGGTCCTCGGCCGGACGTACGCGGCCAAGAGGTTCACCCACGAACAGGCCACGTCGGCCATCGTCGTGTCCTACTACTGGCACTTCGTCGATGTCGTCTGGATCGGCCTCTTCGCGACGATCTACCTGATCAAGTAGCGAACACGTCGCCGGCTCGCCCGGCACTCCATCCAGAAACACCGACGCAGAAGATCCTGACACCGGGGTAATCCGTGAAAAAGCTCTCCGCACGACGACGCCATCCGCTGGCGGCGGTCGTCGTTCTACTCTTCGCGCTGGCGGTCACTGGGGGGCTGTACGCCGCCTTCGCGCCCGCGGGCAAGGCGCAGGCCGATGAAACCGCCCAGTCCCTCGCCATCGAGGAGGGCAAGAAGCTCTACGCCGTGGGTTGCGCAAGCTGCCACGGAACCGGCGGTCAGGGTTCCTCTGACGGCCCGAGCCTGGTCGGCGTCGGCTCCGCGGCCGTCGACTTCCAGGTGAGCACGGGCCGCATGCCCGCCCAGCAGCCCGGCGCCCAGGTGCCGAAGAAGCCGAACATCTACACCCAGGCCCAGATCGACCAGCTCGCGGCGTATGTCGCGTCCCTCGGCGCCGGTCCGATCACGCCGACCGAGAAGCAGTACGACCCGGCCGGGGCCGACATCGCCGCTGGTGGTGAGCTGTTCCGCAACAACTGCGCGCAGTGCCACAACTTCACCGGCGAGGGCGGCGCACTGACGAACGGCAAGTACGCCCCCAACCTTGAGGACGTCTCGCCGAAGCACATCTACGAGGCCATGCTGACCGGCCCGCAGAACATGCCCTCCTTCCCCGACAGCACCATGCCGGAGAAGCAGAAGAAGGACATCATCGCGTACCTCGAGAACGTCAACGGCGAGAAGTCCACCAGCCCCGGTGGCCTCAAGCTCGGCGGCCTCGGTCCCGTCTCCGAGGGTCTGTTCGGCTGGATCTTCGGCCTGGGTGCGCTGATCGCTGTTGCCGTCTGGGTCGCGGCCCACACCGCTAAGGCCAAGAAGTCATGAGTAGCCAAGACATTCCCGAAGACAAGCACCTGCCGAGTGAGCAGGGCGACGCGCACCACGGTGCCGTAGCGGTCGCGGACGACCCGTTCGCGGACCCGGGCCTCCCGGTCCACAAGCCGCGCATCCAGGACATCGACGAGCGGGCCGCCAAGCGGTCCGAGCGTACGGTCGCGATGCTGTTCACCCTGTCGATGCTGGCCACGATCGGCTTCATCGCCGCGTTCGTGTCCATCCCGGTGGAGAAGATCGTTTACATCTTCCCCGTCGGGAAGGTCAGCGCGCTGAACTTCGCGCTCGGCCTGACGCTGGGCGCGGCCCTGTTCTGCATCGGCGCCGGCGCGGTCCACTGGGCCCGCACGCTGATGTCCGACGTCGAGGTCGCCGACGAGCGCCACGAGGTCGCCGCCTCCCCGGAGGTCAAGGCGAAGGTCATGCAGGACTTCGCCGCCGGTGCGAACGAGTCCGGCATCGCCCGCCGCCCGCTGATCCGCAACACGATGCTCGGCGCGCTGGCCCTGCTGCCGCTCTCCGCCGTCGTGATCCTGCGCGACCTGGGCCCCCTGCCCGAGGACAAGCTGCGCAAGACCCTGTGGTCCAAGGGCAAGCTGCTCATCAACCAGAACACGATGGAGCCGCTGCGTCCCGAGGACGTCCTGGTCGGTTCGCTGACCTTCGCCATGCCGGAAGGCCTGGAGGAGGACCAGCACGACTTCCAGGTCCAGATCGCCAAGGCCGCCCTGATGATCGTCCGCATCAAGCCGGAGGACATCAAGGACAAGCAGGAGCTGGAGTGGTCCCACGACGGAATCGTGGCCTTCTCCAAGATCTGCACCCACGTCGGCTGCCCGATCAGCCTGTACGAGCAGCAGACGCACCACGTGCTGTGCCCGTGCCACCAGTCCACCTTCGACCTCTCCGACGGCGCCCGTGTCATCTTCGGCCCGGCCGGTCACGCCCTCCCGCAGCTGCGGATCGGTGTGAATAGCGAAGGCTTCCTCGAGGCGCACGGCGACTTCGAAGAGCCCGTCGGTCCTGCATTCTGGGAGCGCGGATGAGTACCTCTGCCAACAACGAACGCACCGCGTCGCGCGGCGAGCGCGTAGCCGACTGGGCGGACGGCCGCCTGGGCATCTACGGCCTCGCCAAGGCGAACATGCGCAAGATCTTCCCGGACCACTGGTCCTTCATGCTGGGTGAGATCTGCCTCTACAGCTTCATCATCATCATCCTCACGGGTGTGTACCTGACGCTGTTCTTCCATCCGAGCATGAACGAGGTCGTCTACCACGGCTCGTACGTGCCGATGCAGGGCGTCCTGATGTCCGAGGCCTTCGCCTCGACCCTGGACATCAGCTTCGACGTCCGCGGTGGTCTGCTGATCCGCCAGATCCACCACTGGGCGGCGCTGATCTTCGTCGCGGCCATGGTCGTGCACATGATGCGCGTCTTCTTCACCGGCGCGTTCCGCAAGCCGCGTGAGGTCAACTGGATCTTCGGCTTCCTGCTGCTGGTCCTCGGCATGTTCACCGGCTTCACCGGTTACTCGCTGCCGGACGACCTGCTCTCGGGTACCGGTGTCCGCTTCATGCAGGGCGCCATCCTGTCCGTCCCGGTCGTCGGCACCTACCTGTCGATGTTCCTCTTCGGCGGGGAGTTCCCGGGCGGCGACTTCGTCGCGCGCTTCTACTCGGTGCACATCCTGCTGCTGCCCGGCATCATGATGGGCCTGCTGGTCGCGCACCTGATCCTGGTGTTCTTCCACAAGCACACCCAGTTCGCCGGCCCCGGCAAGACGAACAACAACGTCGTCGGCATGCCGCTGCTGCCGGTCTACATGGCCAAGGCCGGAGGCTTCTTCTTCCTGGTCTTCGGTGTCATCGCGGCCATCGCGGCGATCGCCTCGATCAACCCGATCTGGGCGCTCGGCCCGTACCGCCCGGACCACGTGTCCACCGGTGCGCAGCCCGACTGGTACATGGGCATGCCGGAAGGCCTCATCCGTGCCATGCCGGGCTGGGAGATCAACCTGTGGGGCCACACGCTCGTCCTGGGCGTGTTCATCCCGCTGATCCTCTTCCCGCTGGTCCTCGGCGCCATCGCCGTCTGGCCGTTCATCGAGTCCTGGGTCACCGGCGACAAGCGCGAGCACCACATCCTGGACCGCCCGCGCAACGTCCCGACCCGTACGGCCTTCGGTGTCGCCTGGATCGCGGAGTACATCGTGCTCCTCATCGGCGGCGGCAACGACATGTTCGCCCAGTACTTCCACCTGTCGATCAACTCGATCACGTGGTTCGTCCGGATCGGCTTCTTCGTCGTCCCGGTCCTGGCGTTCATCGTCACCAAGCGGATCTGCCTCGGCCTCCAGCGCCGGGACCACGACAAGGTGCTGCACGGTCGCGAGACCGGCATCATCAAGCGTCTGCCGCACGGTGAGTTCGTCGAGGTCCACGAGCCGCTGTCCCAGGACAAGCTGCACACGCTCACCGCGCACGAGCAGTACGCGCCGATCGAGATCGGCCCGACGGTCGACGAGAACGGCGTCGAGCGCAAGGTGACGCGCGGCGAGAAGCTGCGGGCGAAGCTCAGCAAGGGCTTCTACGCGGAGAACAACCAGATTCCGAAGCCCACGGTGGAGGAGTACAAGGAGATCCAGGCCGGACACGGCCACCACTGATCTCCGGCACGACCCGCTCGGGGGATCGGTTCCGGCCGATCCCGGTGTTGCCACAGCGAGAGCCCCGTCCAGCGATTGGACGGGGCTCTTCGCTGTCATCCGGGCTGGATAGGCTGAGATCCTTCCCATTCGGCGTGGGCGCCGACACCGGGCGGCCCACGAGCAGCAGGAGCGGACCATGAACGTTGTGACCCCGGCAGGCGGCGACAGCGTGGCGGCCCGCGGCTGGCCGGGTGTCCTCGACGCCCTGCTCGGCGGCCGTGACCTCGGCGCGGACGACACCGCCTGGGCGATGGACCGGATCATGCGGGGCGAGGCCACCGACGCGCAGATCGCCGGTTTCGCGGTCGCGCTGCGGGCCAAGGGGGAGACCGTCGAGGAGATCGGGGGCATGGTGCGGGCCATGTACGCCCACGCCAACCTGATCGAGGTGCCGGGCCGGACGGTGGACATCGTCGGCACCGGCGGCGACGGGGCCAAGACGGTGAACATCTCGACGATGTCCTCCATCGTGGTGGCCGGTACCGGCGCGAAGGTGGTCAAGCACGGCAACCGGGCCGCGTCCTCGGCGAGCGGCTCCTCGGACGTGCTGGAGAAGCTCGGCGTCAACCTCAACCTGACCCCCGCACGGGTGGCGGAGGTCGCGGAGCAGGCCGGCATCACCTTCTGCTTCGCGGTGACGTTCCACCCGGCGCTGCGCTACGCGGCGGCCGCCCGCCGCGACCTCGGCATCCGCACCACCTTCAACTTCCTCGGCCCGCTCACCAACCCGGCCAAGGTCCGCGCGCAGGCCACCGGCGTCGCCGACGCGCGGGTGGCTCCCATCGTGGCCGGGGTGCTCGCCGAGCGCGGCTCGTCCGCCCTGGTGTTCCGCGGCGACGACGGCCTCGACGAGCTGACCACCACCGCCACCTCCCGCGTGTGGTGGGTCCGTGAGGGAACGGTGACCGAGCTGCCCTTCGACCCGCGCGACGTCGGCATCCCGCTGGTGGACGTGGTGCGGCTGCGGGGCGAGGACGCCTCGTACAACGCGGACGTCGCCCGCCGCCTGCTGGCGGGGGAGACGGGCCCGGTCCGCGACGCCGTCCTGCTGAACGCGGCGGCGGCCCTGGTCGCCCTCGACCCCGGCACGGGCTCCCTGGAGGAGCAGATCGCGGGCGGTATCGCCCGTGCGGCGCAGGCCATCGACTCGGGCGCGGCGCGTGCGGCGCTGGAGCGGTGGGTGGCGGCCAGCAACGCGTAGCGCGGCCGTTGGCGCCGCCCGCGGCCGTTTCCGCCGCCCACGGCGGGAGACGGCGCGGGAAGACGTACGGAGGGGTGACCCCGGTCCACGATGCGGACCGGGGTCTTGCGCGTGCGGGCCCGTGTGGCAGGATGCTCCCCAAGGTCACGAGTGACAGCGTTCAGGCCCCGGCTTGCTGTCCGGCAACCCTCCTTCCGTGGCGGGGTGCCCCGGGTGATGACCAGGCCGTAGGCAGCGAGGTCTACGGCAAGCGCGGATCCCTCGATACCAGGGGTCCTGGTCTCTCGAGGAGCGTTTTCCGTGAGCAAGCGAATGCGATAGGGCGACTCCGCCCCTTCTTCAACCCCCGGACCGGGTCCCTTCCGTGTACCCCCGTCAGGTCCGGGGCTCCCCGTACCCCTCAGGTCGGCCGCCGAGCCGTACCCGCGTACGGGCACACCCGAAGCCATTCAGCCCTGCCTGCCGGGAGATACCGCCATGTCCGCATCCGCATCCGCATCCCTGAGCGCCGCCACCGCCACCGCCACCGCCGCCGCCGACGGCCCCGCCTGTCGCGGGCCGCTGCCGGTGCTCGGCCGGGACGTCACCGTCCCCCTCGTCACCGGCGGCGAGGTCACCTACGCCGCCCTCGATTACGCGGCCAGCGCCCCGGCGCTGCAGCGGGTGTGGGACGACGTCGCCGCGTACGCCCCGTACTACGGCAGCGTGCACCGGGGCGCCGGCTACCTCTCCCAGCTGTCCACCGACCTCTTCGAGCAGAGCCGGGCCACGGTCGCCGAGTTCCTCGACTGCCGCCCCGGTGACCAGGTGGTCTTCACCCGGTCCACCACCGACTCCCTCAACCTGCTCGCCGCCGCGCTGCCCGCCGACTGCCGGGTCTTCGTCTTCGAGACCGAGCACCACGCCTCGCTGCTGCCCTGGGGCGACGCCCGGGTCACCTGCCTCGACGCCCCGCGCACGCCCGGCGAGGCCGTCGCCACCCTGGAGCGGGCCCTGGCCGGGCGCGACCCTTACGGCCCGGCCCTGGTCTGCGTCACCGGCGCGTCCAACGTGACCGGCGAGCTGTGGCCCGTACGGGAACTCGCCGCCGCCGCGCACGCCCACGGCGCGCGGATCGTGCTCGACGCCGCCCAGCTGGCCCCCCACCACCCCGTCTCCGTACGGGAGCTGGACGTGGACTGGGTCGCCTTCTCCGGGCACAAGCTGTACGCGCCCTTCGGCTCGGGCGTGCTCGCGGGCCGCGCCGACTGGCTCCAGCAGGCCGAGCCGTACCTCGCGGGCGGCGGCGCCTCCCGTACGGTGGCCCGCCGCGAGGACGGCGGCGTCGACGTCGAGTGGCACACCACCGCCGCGCGGCACGAGGCCGGCTCCCCGAACGTCATCGGCGTCTACGCCATCGCCTCCGCCTGCCGCGCGCTGCGGGAGGCCGGCTTCGAGAACCTGGTCGCCCGGGAGGACCACCTCATCGCCAAGGTCCGCGAGGGCCTCGCGGAGGTCCCGGCCGTGCGGGTGCTGTCCCTGTTCGGGGACGACGCCCCGCGGGTCGGCGTCATCTCGTTCGTGGTCGACGGCTGGAACAGCTCGCACTTCGCGGCCGCGCTGTCCGCCGAGTACGGGATCGGTGTGCGCGACGGCCTCTTCTGCGCCCACCCGCTGGTACGGACCCTGCTGGGCGGCGAGCCGCAGGCCCAGGGGGAGTGCGGGGCGCCGGAGGCGGCGCCGGGGGAGCGGTCGCTGAACGCCATCCGGGTCAGCTTCGGGGCCGGCACCCCGGACGAGCACGTGGAGCGTTTCGTGAAGGCCGTGCGGGAGCTCGTCGAGGAGGGCGCGAAGTGGCGGTACCGCACGGAGCAGGGCCGCTGCGTCCCGGCGGTGTAGTACCGCGAGCGGGCCGCCGCCCCGCGCGGCGGCCTCCCCGCACCGCACCGGACCGGACCGGACCGGACCGGAGCAGAGGCTAGGCGTCCAGGCCGATGGCGAAGGCGGCTTCGAGGTCGTGCTGGGAGTACGTGCGGAACGCCACGTGGGTGTCGGTGGCCTCGACGCCCGGGATCTTGCTGATGCGGCCCGGGATGACGTCCGCGAGGTTCTCGTGACGGGCCACGCGGACCAGGGCGATCAGGTCGTACGTGCCGGTGACGGAGTAGACCTCGCTGACGCTGTCCAGCTGCGCGATCGACTCGGCGATCTCGGGGATGCGGTCCACGCTGGTCTTGATGAGCACGATCGCGGTGATCACGGTTGGCTGTCTCCCTCGACGGCAGTCACTGGTCTCCTCACTCTAGTCGCACGGCGATACCGCCCCCACGCGTAGAGGAAGCCGACCGAGAAGCCCACGACGTGGGCCAGATAGGCCACTCCCGGGCCGCTCCCGGCGCGCTGCGCCGCCAGCCACTGGAGGCCGAACCAGAACAGCAGCACGATCCACGCCGGGAAGCGCAGCGGCAGGAAGAGCAGGAAGGGGAACAGGCTCGTCACCCGGGCCCGCGGGAAGAGGCGGAGGAAGGCCCCCAGCACCGCCGAGATCGCCCCGGACGCCCCCACCAGGGTCTGGTCCGAGGACGCGTTGGCCGCCGCGTAGGCCGCCAGCGCGAGGTATCCGGTACAGACGTAGAAGGCGAGGAACGGGATCCGGCCCATCCGTTCCTCCGTCATCACGCCGAAGACGTAGAGGAACAGCATGTTCCCGAGCAGGTGCAGCCAGCTGCCGTGGACGAAGAGCGCCGTCAGCGGGGTCAGCAGCGGGCGCGCCGCTCCCGAGAAGAGCTCGTCCGGGACTACGCCCCAGCGCCGGAAGTACGCCGTCCCCCTCTCCATCAGCAGCTCGCCCGTCCCGTAGGCCGGGTTCAGGCCAGAAGCCGGTCCGAGGAAGAACACCGTGCAGCAGGCCGCGATCAGCGCGTACGTGATCACGGGGCCCCGGGCGGCCTCGCACAGGGTCCGCCACTTTACGATCATGCGATAGAGCATGACGCAGCCGGACCCGCCTGAGGGTGGTGCCAGGCCGTAGGGTTACGTGCTGCGGTCCGGCGACCGCGGCGCGAGGCTTTAATTGAATGAGCTACGAAGGAGAGAGCGGCCTGATGACGGTTCCCCTGCCGACCGACACCACCCGGTGGCGCTGCACCTTGTGCGGCAACCTCACGCGGTTCGATGTCACCCGATCGTCGAAGGTCGTGGAGTACGTCCACCTCGATCTCGCCGGGGAGCCCAAGGTCGAGGAGCGCGAGGTGGTCAGTGAGACCATCGAGTCGGTCCGCTGCCGCTGGTGCAACGCGGTGGACCAGATCGAGCTCGTGGACAGGCCGGGCACCGACTCCTGACGGAGCCGGGCCCACAGTAGATCACGGTAGGGGTGACGGATTGTGGAGCCAGCAAGCGGCGCGAGGCCGGCCGACGCGGCCGGTGACGCCGCGGAGGTCCTCGACCGCCCGCTGCCGGAAGGCGTGCGGCGCCGGGTCGTCACGATCGTCTCGGACGCCTTCGGCGCCCTGACGGTCGCGGACCTTCCGGCGCAGCTGCGCCAGTACGCCCGGTTCACCCCGACCCGGCGTGCCAAGTTCGCGGGCAACGCCATGGCCGTCGCCGTGGAGACCGACGGGGTCTTCCGCAGCCGGATCGCGGAGAAGCTGCGCGAGGCGCAGCCGGAGCTGGCCGGAGCCCTGGAGTCCGGGGCCCCGCCCGCCGCCGCGGACCCGCTGGACGTGGCGGCCGCCGCGTACGTGCTGCGTCCGGCCGGCTGGGTCAAGCTGGTGGCCTCCGCGGGCGAGGAGGCGCAGCGCGCCGACGCCGAGCGGGTCGGCGACGAGACCCGGCGGGAGCTGGAGCGGCTGCGCGAGGAGCTGGCCCACCTGAAGGAGGCCCAGCGCTCCGGGGGCGAGCAGGTACGGGCCGAGCTGGAGGCCGCCCGCAAGGAAGCGGAATCGCTTCAGCGCAAGCTGCGCAGCGCCTTGAGCGACGTCAAACGGGGCGAGGCCGCGCTGCGCAAGCTGAACGGCGAGATCGACGCGATCCGGGGTGAGGCGGCCGCGCAGGTGGCCGCCGCCGAGAGCGAGTCCCGGCGCCTCAAGTCCCGTCTGGCGGAGGTGGAGTCCTCCCTGGAGACCTCGCGCCGCGCCACCCGTGAGGGGCGCAGCATCGAGGACATGCGGCTGCGGCTGCTCCTGGACACGGTCCTGGACGCGGCGGCGGGGCTGCGGCGGGAGCTGGCGCTGCCGCCCGTCTCCACGCGGCCGGCCGACACCGTCGACGCGGTGGAGCCGGGCCGGATGACCCCGAAGGACATCGCCGCGCGCGCCCTGTCGGAGACCGATCCGGCCCTGCTGGACCAGCTGTTGGCGCTTCCTCAGGCGCATCTGGTGGTCGACGGCTACAACGTGACGAAGACCGGCTATCCGACGATGCCGCTGGAGAAGCAGCGGCTGCGGCTGCTGGGCGGGCTGTCCATGCTGGCCGCCCAGACGGGCGCCGAGATGACGTGCGTCTTCGACGGCGCGGAGCTGGCGGCGCCGGTGCTGCTCGCACCCCCGCGCGGGGTGCGCGTGCTGTTCTCCAAGGCCGGTGTCACCGCTGACGAGTTGATCCGCCAGCTGGTGCGGGCCGAGCCGCCCGGCCGTCCGGTGGTGGTGGTCTCCACCGACCGCGAGGTCGCCGACGGGGTGGCCAAGGCGGGCGCCCGGCCGGTGACGTCCGCATTGCTGCTCAAGCGGCTTTCGCGCGTTTCGTGACGCCTGGGGCCCATGCCGGGTCCGGCGACAGAAGCGGAAGACGGACCGTCAGCCCCTCGGTACGCAGTGTGGGCCCCGGGTAAAGGAAGCGGAACGGGCGCGGGTTTTTTCCGCTGGGGGTTTGAAGTGATCAAGGCCCGTCACTAGGGTCTGCTCAAACCTTCGTGCGGTAGGTCACTCGTCCGAGTGCGGGCGGAGGTGCTGCCGAGCGTGCCCGCGCCCGTCTTCGGCGGCCCGAGGAAGAAGGAGCTCGCCCCCGTGGCGTCCCACCGTCGACCCAAGCAGCCCACCCGCACGCGCGTGACCGTGCTCACCGCCACCGCCGCCGCGGCGGTCGCCCTCTCCTCGCAGTCCGCCGTGGCCGCCCCCGACAAGCCCGGCAAGGACGAGGTCGCGTCGAAGGCCGACGCGCTCTACGAGGAGGCCGAGCAGGCCACCGAGAAGTTCAACGGGGCCCGCGAGCACCAGGAGAAGCTGGAGAAGGAGATCGCGCAGCTCCAGGACGCCGTCGCCCGCGACCAGGGCGAACTCAACGACCTGCGCAACACGCTCGGTTCGCTGGCCGCGGCACAGTACCGCGGCGGGGTGGTCGACCCGTCCGTCGCGCTCCTGCTCTCCGGCGATCCGGAGACCTACCTCGACAAGGCCGCCACGCTCCAGCAGTTGAGCGGGAAGCAGCTCGGAGCGATAGCCAGGATCCAGGCCAAGCAGCGCGCCCTCGCGCAGCAGCGCCAGGAGGCCACCGGCAAGCTCGCCGACCTCGACGCCACCCGCAAGGAGCTCGCCGAGAAGAAGAAGACCGCCCAGGACAAACTCGCCGAGGCCCAGGCCCTCCTCAACACGCTGACCGCGCAGGAGCGCGCCCGGCTCAAGGACGAGGAGGCGCGGCAGAGCAAGGCCGGGCGGGCCGCCGCAGAGAAGGCCGCCCCCGCCACGAGCGCCTCGGGCCGCGCCGGAGCCGCCCTGGCCGCCGCGAAGACCAAGGTGGGCAGCGCGTACATCATGGGCGCCACCGGCCCCAGCGCCTACGACTGCTCGGGGTTGACGCAGTGGGCCTACGCCCAGGCCGGCGTCGGCATCAGCCGCACCACCTACACCCAGGCCAATGACGGAACGCGCATCGGCCGCGGTCAGCTCCAGCCCGGTGACCTCGTCTTCTTCTACGACGACCTGCACCACGTCGGCCTGTACGCCGGCAACAACATGACCCTGCACGCCTCCAACCCGCGCGGCGGGGTCAAGTACGAGTCCATGGACAACATGCCGTTCCAGTTCGGCGTCCGGGTCTGATCCCGCCCGGCGGACCGCCCCGCGCACCGCCCATCCGGGCGAATTGCGCTGACCCCATCCCGCCCCGCGCCCCGCCCATGACCTGCGTCTGAGGCGGCACCCCGCCCCGCGGCCGCCGCCGCGGCCGTTGGCCCGTGCGTGGCCGCGCGGCTACTGTCTGCCAGCGCGGAACCCGGCACACGTCCGTCCACGGGGGGCGGACCCGGGCCCCGCGCAGCGGAAGGGAGCGGTTCCACGTGGCGTCCCATCGCCGGCCCGGGCTCAGCGGCCTCGACCGGAACACCAAGGTCACCGCCTTCACCGCCGCCGCGGCCAGCGCCGCCGTGGCCATGACGGGCGCACCCGCGCTCGCCTCCCCGGGGCTCCCGCACGAACCCTCCGGCGGCACCCGTGCCCAGGTCGACCGGCTCTTCGAAGAGGCCGAACAGGCCACCGAGCGGTACAACGAGGCCGGCGAGAAGGCCGACGCCCTGCGCGCCGAGATCAGCCGGGCCCAGGACGCCGTCGCCCGAGGCCAGGACCGCATCAACACCATGCGCGGGGTCCTCGGCGCCTTCGCCGGCGCCCAGTACCGCTCCGGCGGGCTCGACCCGACCGTCGAACTGATGCTGTCCGACGACCCCGGCGCCTACCTCGACAAAGCCGCCGTCCTCGACCGGCTCAGCGGCCGCCGGGCCGAGCAGCTCGGCGAACTCCGCGAGGAGCAGCGGCGGATCGCGCAGCAGCGCCAGGAAGCCGCCCGCAAACTCGCCGAACTGGAGTCCCTGCGCACCGAAGTGGCCACCCAGAAGCGCGCGGTCACGGCCAAGCTCGCCGCCGCGCGCCGGCTGCTGAACGCCATGCCCTCCGAGGAGCGGGCCGACTTCGAGCGGGCCTCCCGCTCCGGGGGCCGCGACGGCGTCGACGGCCCGCCGGGACCGCCCTTCGGCGGCGGCCGGGTCTCGGGCCGCGCCATGACCGCCGTGATGGCCGCCCGGGCGGCCGTCGGCCGGCCGTACGTGTGGGGCTCCACCGGCCCCTCCGGCTTCGACTGCTCCGGTCTGATGGTGTGGTCGTACCGCCAGGCCGGGGTCTCCCTGCCGCGCACCTCGCAGGCGCAGCGGTACGCGGGCCGGCAGGTACCGCTCTCGCAGGCACAGCCCGGGGACCTGGTGACGTACCGCTCCGACGCCAGCCACGTCGGCATGTACGTCGGCAACGGCCAGGTGGTGCACGCCCCCTACCCGGGCGCGCGGGTGCGCTACGACCCCGTCGGGATGATGCCGGTGTCCTCGGTGACCCGGCCCTGAGCCGGGCCGTGCGTACGATCGGCGGATGATCCCGGTCCGCCGCCGCACCGCCGTACGCCTCCTCGCGCTCGCGCTGTGCCCGCTCCCGGCGGCCGGCTGCGCGGACCCGGCGCCGTCCGAACCCGCCGACGGGGCCGTGCGGCGGGCCGTCGCCGGCTGGTCGGCGGCCCCGCCCGCACGGCTCGCCGGTATCCCCCTGGAGGGCTGGTCCTACGAGGTCACCTCGGTCCGGCGGGACGGCGTACGGGCCTTCGCGCGCGCCGAGCTGCGCTACCGGCTCGCCGGCTACGACGGCGCCCCCGCCGGTTCGGCCCGCGAGGTGGAGCTGACCCGGGACGGCACCGCCTGGCGGATCACCGCCGACCGGCCCGCCCCCGGAGCGGTGGCGCAGCTGTGGGACCACGGCGCGGTGACCGCCGTACGCGGCGCGCACTGCCTGGTTCTCGGCGCCGGCCCGAGCCGGCGGGCGCTGTCCGCCCTCGCGGCCGAGGCCGACCGGGCGGTCCCGGCGGTGAACGCCGCCTGGCCGGGGCCGTGGGCGCGGCGGGTGGTGGTCCTGGCCCCCGGCACGCTGGAGGCGATGGCCGCGCTGCTGGGGCGGCCGGCCGGCACCTACCGGGGCCTGGGGGCCGTCACCACCGGCAGCACCGGGGACGGCCCGGCCCCAGCCGACCGGGTCGTGGTCAACCCGGAGGGGTACGAGGGGCTTTCCGAGGCCGGGCGGCGGATCGTCCTCACCCACGAGGTCACCCACGTCGCGACCCGCGCCGCGACCTCGGCGCGGACCCCGCAGTGGCTGTCCGAGGGCTTCGCGGACTGGGCCGCGTACCGGGGCACCCCCACCGCCCCGGCGGACGGCGCACCCGAGCTGGCGCGCGCCGTGCGGCGGGGCGAACTGCCGGCCGCGCTCCCGGCCGACGGGGACTTCGCCTTCGGCGGCGACCCGCAGGCGGCGGCCCGGGCGTACGGGGGCGCCTGGCTGGCCTGCCGGCTCATCGCCGACCGGTGGGGCGGGGCGGCGCTGGTACGCCTCTACGAGCTGGCGGGGCGCGGACCGCTGCCGGCCGCGCTGGCGGAAGCCCTGGGGGTGGACCTGCCCGGGCTGACGGCCGCCTGGCAGGAGGCACTGCGGCAGGAGCTCCGGTAGTCGTCCGGTACGTTGGCGGGGATGCACAAGACGCTGATCGTGACCAACGACTTCCCGCCGCGCCCGGGCGGCATCCAGGCCTTCCTGCACAACATGGCGCTGCGGCTGGATCCCGAGCGGGTCGTCGTCTACGCGTCCACCTGGAAGCACGGCGAGGAGGGCCGCGAGGCCACCGCCGCCTTCGACGCGGAACAGCCCTTCCAGGTGGTGCGCGACCGGACGACGATGCTGCTGCCGACCCCCCGCGTGACCCGCCGGGCGGTGTCCCTGCTGCGCGAACACGGCTGCGAGTCGGTGTGGTTCGGAGCCGCGGCACCGCTCGGGCTGATGGGCCCGGCCCTGCGGCGCGCGGGCGCGCGGCGGATCGTCGCCACCACCCACGGGCACGAGGCCGGCTGGGCGCAGCTGCCGGCCGCGCGGCAGCTACTGCGGCGGATCGGGGAGGGCACGGACACCCTGACCTACCTCGGGGAGTACACGCGTTCGCGGATCGCCTCGGCGGTGACGCGGCGGGCGGCGGCCCGGATGGTGCAGCTCCCCCCGGGGGTGGACGAGAAGGTCTTCCACCCCGGGTCGGGCGGCGCCCGGGTCAGGGCCGGGCTGGGCCTGTCGGACCGCCCGGTCGTCGTGTGCGTCTCGCGGCTGGTCCCGCGCAAGGGGCAGGACACCCTGATCGAGGCGATGCCGCGGATCCTGGCGGCGGTGCCGGACGCGGTGCTGCTGATCGTGGGCGGCGGACCGTACGAGGCGGACCTGCGCGCGCTGGCCGCCGCGAGGGGGGTCGCGGACTCGGTGGTCTTCACCGGCGCCGTCCCCTGGTCCGAGCTGCCGGCCCACTACGGAGCGGGCGACGTCTTCGCGATGCCGTGCCGGACCCGGCGGGGCGGGCTGGACGTGGAGGGGCTCGGCATCGTGTACCTGGAGGCCTCGGCGACGGGCCTGCCGGTGGTCGCGGGCGACTCGGGCGGGGCGCCGGACGCGGTGCTGGACGGGGAGACCGGCTGGGTGGTCCGGGGCGGCGCCCCCGAGGACGCCGCGGACCGCATCGTGACCCTGCTCCAGGACCCGGAACTCCGCGCCCGCATGGGAGCGGCCGGCCGGGCCTGGGTCGAGTCCCGCTGGCGCTGGGACCACCTGGCGGAAGACCTCCGGGCCCTCCTCTGACCCGCACGCCCCGCGCGCACGGCCCGGCCCGGTTCCGTGGCCGCACTCCGGCGCGCGGGGAAGGGGCCGCGCCCAAAGGGGGGCATTGTCGCTCAGGCGGGGCCGTCCGCGGGCGGAGTCCCGCGAATCCGGCGCCCGGGGGCTGCGTCTCGTTACGGTCCACACATGTCTGACTGTTACTCACATGCGTGGCAGTGCGCGTTATGGCCGATCGGGCGGAATCCGCTCATGATGCGGCCATGACCCGCCATCTGACGCGCCGTCAACTGGGTCTGGCCGCCCTGCGCACCGCCGCCGCCCTCGGCATCACCCGGATCGGGATCGGCGCCGCCCGTGCGGCGGAACCCCCCGCCGCCCAGTACGCCCCCGCCGTCGTCGTCGGCTCCGGCTACGGATCCGCCGTCGCCGCGCTGCGCCTCGGGCAGGCCGGCGTCCGGACCGTCGTCCTCGAAATGGGACGGCTGTGGGACACCCCCGGACCCGACGGCAAGGTCTTCCCCTCCACCTCCGCGCCCGACCACCGCTCGATGTGGTTCCGCCGCCGCACCGAGGCCCCGCTCGCCCAGTTCCTCTGGCTCGACGTGGTCAACCGCGACATCAGCCCCTACCCCGGCGTCCTCGACCGCGTGCACCACGGGGACATGTCCGTCTACGTGGGCCGCGGCGTGGGCGGCGGCTCTCTCGTCAACGGCGGTATGGCCCCCACCCCCAGACGCTCCTACTTCACCGAGGTGTTCCCCGGTGTGGACGCCGACGAGATGTACGGCACCTACTACCCCCGCGCCCGCGCCATGCTCGGCGTCAACGACATCGACCCCGCCTGGTTCGAGTCCACGCAGTGGTACCGCTTCGCCCGGACCTCCCGGAAGCACGCCCGCAACACCGGGCTGAGGACCACCTTCGTGCCCAACGTCTACGACTTCGCGTACATGAAGCGCGAGGCCGCCGGCACCGTCCCCCGCTCCGCCCTCGCCGGGGAGGTCATCTACGGCAACAACCACGGCAAGAAGAGCGTCGACAAGACCTACCTCGCCGCCGCCATCGGCACCGGCAACGTCACCATCGAGACCATGCGGCGCGTGGTCGCCGTACGCCAGGACCCGGCCGGCGGCTACGTCCTGACCGTGCACACCAGCGACCTGGGCGGCCGGGTCACCCAGGTCCGCGAGCTCGGCTGTGCGCGGCTCTTCCTCGGGGCCGGCAGCCTCGGCACCACCGAGATCCTGCTGCGCGCCCGCGAGACCGGCGCGCTGCCCGCGCTCAGCGACAAGGTCGGGCTGGGCTGGGGCCCCAACGGCAACGTCATGACGGCCCGCGCCAACCACCTGTGGGACACGGTCGGCCGCAACCAGGCCACCATGCCAGCCCTGGGCATCGACGACTGGGACAACCCGGCCAACCCCGTCTTCGCGGAGATCGCCCCGCTCCCCATGGGCATCGAGCACTGGATCTCGATGTACCTGGCCATCACCAAGAATCCGGAGCGCGGCCGCTTCACCTACGACGCAGCGAGCGACTCGGCGCGGCTGCACTGGACCCGGGACCAGAACGCCCCGGCGGTCGCGGCGGCCAAGAACCTCTTCGACCGCATCAACCGCCGCAACGCCACCGTCTACCGCTACGACCTCTTCGGCGAGAACAAGGCCTTCGCCGACGACTTCACCTACCACCCGCTCGGCGGCTGCGTCCTCGGCGAGGCCACCGACGCCTACGGGCGGGTGAAGGGGTACCGGGGGCTGTACGTGCTCGACGGCTCGCTCGTCCCCGGCTCGCTCGGCGTGAACCCGTTCGTGACGATCACGGCCCTCGCCGAGCGGAACATGGACCGGATCCTCGCCCAAGGCTAGGCCCTGTCGTCGATCAGCCCCGGTAGAGCGCCTCGATCTCGTCCGCGAAGTCCTTCACCACCACGTTGCGCTTCAGCTTCAGCGACGGCGTGATGTGACCGGACTCCTCGGTGAACTGGGAGCCCAGGATGCGGAACTTCCGCACCGATTCGGCCTTGGACACCGCCGCGTTGCCGTCGTCGACGGCCTTCTGGACGGCGGCGATCAGCTCCGCGTCCTCGCGCAGCTCCGCCGCCGTCACCCCGGCCGGCTTGCCGTTCTCCGCGGCCCACCGGCCGAGGAACTCCTCGTCGATCGTGACCAGCGCCGCCACGAACGGCCGCCCGTCGCCGACCACCATGCACTCCGCGACCAGCGCGTGCGCCCGGATCCGGTCCTCGATCACCGCGGGGGCGACGTTCTTGCCGCCCGCCGTGACGATGAGTTCCTTCTTGCGGCCGGTGATCCGGAGGTAGCCGTCCTCGTCGAGCGTGCCGACGTCGCCGGTGTGGAACCAGCCGTCCGTCATCGCCTCGGCGGTGGCCGCCTCGTTCTTCCAGTACTCCTTGAAGACGTGCTCGCCGTGCACCAGCACCTCGCCGTCGTCCGCGATGCGCAGCACCGAACCGGGCAGCGGCTGGCCGACCGTACCGATCTTCTGCTTGTCCCACGGGAGGAAGGCGGTGGCCGCGCAGGTCTCCGTCAGGCCGTAGCCCTCCAGGACCGTGAAGCCGATGCCGCGGAAGAAGTGGCCGAGCCGCTCGCCGAGCGGCGCTCCGCCGGAGATGGCGTACTCGCCGCGGCCGCCGAGGACCGTGTGCAGCTTGGAGTAGACGAGCTTGGAGAACAGCTTGTGCTTGAGCTTGAGGCCGAAGGACGGGCCCGAGGGGGTGTCCAGCGCGCGGCTGTACGCGATGGCCGTGTCGGCGGCCGCGTCGAAGATCTTGCCCTTGCCGTCGGCCTGCGCCTTGGCGCGCGCCGAGTTGTAGACCTTCTCGAAGACGCGCGGCACGCCGAGGATCAGCGTGGGGCGGAAGGACTGCAGCTCGTCGGTGAGGTTCTTGATGTCCGGTACGCAGCCCAGCCGGATCGGCGCCAGCACCGCCGCCACCTCCACCAGGCGGCCGAAGACGTGCGCGGCCGGGAGGAAGAGCAGCACGGAGCACTCGCCGGTGCGGAAGAGCGGCTTCAGCCGCTCCACGACGTTGCCGCACTCGGCGAAGAAGTTCCGGTGGGTCAGCACGCAGCCCTTGGGGCGGCCGGTGGTGCCCGAGGTGTAGACGATCGTGGCGGGGTCGTCGGCGACCGCGAGGGCGCTGCGCGCGTCCACCTCGGCGTCGGTGATCTTCGCGCCGGCGGCCTTCAGGACGCCCTGGGCGTCCTCCTCGATCTCCCAGACCTGGCGCAGCTCGGGCAGCCGGTCGCGCAGGGAGGCCACGTTGGCGCTGTGCCCCGGGCTCTCCACGATGGCCGCGACGGCGCCGGAGTCGCCGAGGATCCACTGGATCTGCTCGGGCGAGCTGGTCTCGTACACGGGGACGGTGACGCCGCCCGCGGTCCAGATCGCGAAGTCGAACAGCACCCACTCGTAGCGGGTGCGGGAGATCAGGGCGACCCGGTCGCCGGGCTCGATGCCCGCCGCCATCAGGCCCTTCGCGGTGGCCCGTACCTCGGCGAGGAACTCCGTCGCCGTCACGTCCTGCCACCGGCCGTCGACCTTGCGGGCGATGACGGCGGTGTCGGGATGCTGGGCGGCGTTGCGGCGGATGAGATCCGTCAGGTTCCCGTCCGACGGGACCTCGTACAGGGCCGGAAGGCTGAACTCGCGCAAGACTGCTGCTCCTCTGGGCGCCATCGCCACCGTGTGGACCGACCGGACGTTACCCACCGGTAGTGGGTTCCCGATAGAGGGAACCGGCCAGATGTTCCGTGCGTCACATTCTGTACATCGCGATGCGCCGCAAGACCCGCCAATACGCTGCCGACAGTAGTCGACCGTGTTCGCGACTAGGAAGTAACCGCAGGTCCGGCCGCCTGCGACCGTCGCTCTACCCGCGCGCGCCGGGCCCCCCTAGGGTGGGCGGCATGGGTGGCGGGAAGAGTCGTACGAGGGTCCACGTCGTCAGCGACGTACACGGCAACACCGAGGCGCTGGCGCGGGCCGGAGACGGCGCCGACGCGCTCGTCTGCCTGGGCGACCTGGTGCTCTTCCTCGACTACGCCGACCACTCGCGCGGCATCTTCCCCGACCTGTTCGGCGTCGACAACGCCCACCGCATCGTCGAACTGCGCACGGCGCGGCGCTTCGCGGAAGCGCGCGAATTCGGCCGCCGGCTGTGGGACGGGCTCGACAGGGAACGGCTGATCGAGGAAGCCGTGCGCCGCCAGTACGCGCAGATGTTCGCGGCCTTCCCCAGCCCGACCTACGCCACGTACGGCAACGTCGACATGCCCGGCCTGTGGCGCGAGTACGCCGGACCCGGCACCACCGTCCTCGACGGGGAGCGTGTGGAGATCGGCGGCCGCGTCTTCGGCTTCGTCGGCGGCGGCCTGCCGTCGCCGATGCGCACCCCGTACGAGGTCGACGAGGAGGAGTACGCGGCCAAGGTGGAGGCCCTGGGCGAGGTCGACGTGCTCTGCTCGCACATCCCGCCGGAGGTCCCCGAGCTCTGCTACGACACCGTCGCGCGCCGCTTCGAGCGGGGGAGCGAGGCCCTGCTCGCCGCGATCCGCCGGACCCGGCCCCGGTACGCGCTCTTCGGGCACGTGCACCAGCCGCTGGCGCGGCGGGCCCGGATCGGCGCCACCGAGTGCGTGAACGTCGGGCACTTCGCCGCGACCGGAAGGCCGTGGGCCCTGGAGTGGTGACCTCCACACGCACGGTAGCCTGCACGCGGCGGCCGCGGGCCGCACACTTCCCCGAAATTCCCCCAGCTACCGCTGGGAGGTGCCCCCAACCCGGAGGAGCCACCGCGATGGCGGAACACACCAGCTCAAGCATCACGATCGACGCCTCCCCCGCCGCCGTGATGGCCGTGATCGCCGACTTCGCCCGCTACCCCGAGTGGACCGGCGAGGTGAAGGAGGCCGAGGTCCTCGCCACCGACGCCGAGGGCCGCGCCGAAAGGGTCCGCCTCCTGCTGGACGCCGGCGCGATCAAGGACGACCACACGCTGGCGTACACCTGGAAGGGCGCGGACGAGGTCAGCTGGACGCTGGACAAGTCCCAGATGCTGCGGCAGCTGGACGGCTCGTACCGGCTGGCCCCGCTGGACGGCGGCCGCACGGAGGTCACCTACCAGCTGACGGTGGACGTCAAGATCCCGATGCTGGGCATGATCAAGCGCAAGGCGGAGAAGGTCATCATCGACCGCGCGCTGGCGGGGCTGAAGAAGCGCGTCGAAGCCCAGTCCTGACGGGCACGCCTTCCTGACGGGCCGCCCGCGCGTCGCGGGCGAGGGCGGACTGCCCCGGTGTCGCGCCGCTGTGCCGGACCGCGGCCGTCGGGGCCGCCGGCGGGCTCGGGCCGGGGCCGGGGGTGCCCGCCCGCGGTGTGGTGTGCCGCCGCGCGGTACGTGGCCCCCTCCTGACGCGCCGCCCGCGCCGCCGCGCCGGGTGGGCGCGGGGCGCTCTGGGGGCCGCCCCGGGCGACGGCGACCACCGCACCCCCGCCCCCCGCCACCCGCGGGCGCGGAGAGCGGCGCGCCGGGAACCGGCGGCCGCGCCGGAAGGCAGAACGAAAGGCACAGCCATGCAGACCCTCCTCGTCACCGGCCCCGGCGGGGCCGGCCGGAGCACCGTCGCCGCCGCCACCGCCCTCGCCGCCGCGCGGGACGGGCAGCGGGCGCTGCTGCTGTGCGGGACCGACGCCCCCCTCGCGGAGGGGAGCCCCGATCCCCGGCTGCGGATCGCCCGGATCGACTCCGGCGCGGAGTTCCGCACCGAGCTCGCCGCGCTCCAGGAACGCGGCGCCGCCCTCCTCGGCATGCTCGGCGGCCGCCCCCTCGGCGCCGAGGAACTGACCGAGCTGCCCGGCGCCGAACAGTTCGCCCTGCTCCGCGCCCTGCGCCGGGCCGCCGCCGCGCCCGGCACCGACCTCGTCGTCGTGGACATGCCCCCGTTGCACCAGGCCGTGGCCGCCCTCGCCCTCCCCGCCCAGCTGCGCCGCTACCTCGCCCGGCTGCTGCCCGCCGAGCGCCAGGCGGCCCGCGCCCTGCGCCCCGTACTGGCCCAGCTCGCCGGGGTCCCGATGCCGGCCCAGTGGCTGTACGAGACCGCCGCGCGCTGGGACGAGGAGCTGGCCGCCGTCCAGGCCGTCGTCGAGGCCGCCGGCACCCGGGTCCGCCTGGTCGCCGAGCCCGGCCCCGCGGCCGGCACCGCCCTGCGCGTGGGAATGCTCGGGCTGGCCCTGCACGAGCTGCGCGTCGAGGCCCTGGTGGCCAACCGGCTCGTGCCGCCGGGCCCCGCCGCCGCCGACCCCTGGGCGGCGGGGATCGCCGCCCAGCAGCGGGCGTTCCTCACCGAGTGGGGCCAGAACCTGCCCGTCCACGAGCTGGCCCACCTCGGCCGGGACCCCCGGGGCACCGGCGACCTGGAGGTGCTCGGCGCCGCCCGGGGAATCGCCCCCGGCCCCGCCGGCCCCGCGCCCGGCCCCGGCTGGAGCGTCGAGGACCGGCTCGCCGACGACGGGGTGCTCGTCTGGGCGATCCCGCTGCCCGGCGCCCGCAAGAGCGAGCTCGACCTGGTCAGGCGCGGGGACGAGCTGCTCGTCGCGGTGGGCCCGCACCGCAGGATCGTTCCGCTGCCCTCGGCCCTGCGCCGCTGCACCGTCTCCGGCGCCGCCCTCGCCGACGACGCCCTCCGCGTCCGCTTCACTCCGGACCCGCGGCTGTGGCCGAAGGCGCGCTGATACCCGTACCGCCGTTCGGGTAACGTCGAAGGCAGACCTACCGCAGCTGCCGCCAGGAGAGTCCGCCATGAGCGAGGCCACCGACCACCCCACCGACGACGCCTGGGCGCGGGCCTGCGCGGAGGACCTCGCCGCCGAGAAGCGACGCCGCAGCTCACAGCCGGGCGGCGGCACGGGCACGGGAACGGCCGCCGAGGAGCTGTTCAAGCTCTTCGAGGCCGTCGCCGACAAGGTGTCCTCCCTGAACAACCCCCTCGTCGGCGCCGCCGCCCAGGACGCCGTACGCCAGCTCGTCAACCAGGCCAAGACGGCCGCCAAGCCCGTGATCGAGCGCAACCCGGAGGTGTTCGGCCACCTCGCGGCGGCCGGATCCGAGCTCCTCGCCGCCTACCGTTCGGCCGTCGAGGGCCACGAGCGGCGCTGGACCCGCGACGAGCCCGCAGAGCCGCCCACCCCCCGCAAGCCCTCCGGCGGGGACGAGGAGGGCCCCGGAGCGGGCCCGGCCGAGCGGATCGATCTCGACTGATCCTCCGCCCGCCTCGGGTACGGTTGGCCGTGGCGGGGTTTGACCGGAAACCGAGGGACTAATGGGACTCACCATCGGCGTCGACATCGGCGGCACGAAGATCGCGGCCGGCGTGGTCGACGAAGAGGGCACCATCCTTGAGACGTACAAGGTGCCCACCCCGCCGACCGCGGACGGCGTGACGGAGGCGATCTGCGCCGCCGTCTCCGAGGTCAGCAGCAGCCACACCATCGACGCCGTCGGCATCGGCGCCGCCGGATACGTGGACGACAAGCGCGCCACGGTGCTCTTCGCGCCGAACATCAACTGGCGGCACGAACCCCTCAAGGACAAGGTCGAGCAGCGCATCGGCCTGCCGGTCGTCGTCGAGAACGACGCGAACTGCGCCGCCTGGGGCGAGTACCGCTTCGGCGCCGGCCAGGGCCACGAGGACGTCATCTGCATCACCCTCGGCACGGGCCTCGGCGGCGGCATCATCATCGGCAACAAGCTGCGCCGCGGCCGCTTCGGCGTCGCCGCCGAATTCGGGCACATCCGGGTCGTCCCCGACGGCCTGCTGTGCGGCTGCGGCAGCCAGGGCTGCTGGGAGCAGTACGCCTCCGGGCGCGCCCTCGTCCGGTACGCGAAGCAGCGCGCCAACGCCACCCCCGAGAACGCGGCGATCCTCCTAGGCCTGGGCGACGGCACCGCCGACGGCATCGAGGGCAAGCACATCAGCGAGGCCGCCCGGGCCGGTGACCTGGTGGCCATCGACGCCTTCCGCGAGCTGGCCCGCTGGGCCGGCGCGGGCCTCGCCGACCTGGCCTCCCTCTTCGACCCGTCGGCGTTCATCGTCGGCGGCGGCGTCTCCGACGAGGGCGACCTCGTCCTCGACCCGATCCGCAAGTCCTTCAAGCGCTGGCTGGTCGGCGGCGCCTGGCGGCCGCACGCGCAGGTGCTGGCCGCGCAGCTCGGCGGCAAGGCCGGCCTGGTGGGCGCGGCGGACCTGGCCCGCCAGGGCTGACGCCCCGCGCCCTGCCCCGCCATGACTGCCCGCCGCGCCCCCTGGGGGAGCGGCGGGCAGCTGCGTATGTTGCCTTCCATGCCGCACACGCCGTACATCCCGCGCACGCCGCGCACGCTGCCGAAGTCCGTGACCGAGCCCGACGGTTCAGCCGTGATCCGGGCGCTCAGCTACAACATCCGCTCGCTGCGCGACGACGAGGAGGCCCTGGCCCGGGTCGTCCGGGCCTGCGCCCCGGACCTCGTGTTCATCCAGGAGGCGCCGAGGTTCTTCCGCTGGCGCAAGCACGCGGCCAGACTGGCCGCCAAGACCGACCTCGTGGTGCTCGGCGGGGGCGCCACGGCGGCGGGACCGTTGCTGCTGTGCTCGCTGCGTGCCTTCGTGGAGCGCACCGAGGACGTCCTGCTCCCGCGCACCCCCGGCCTGCACCGGCGGGGCTTCGCGACGGCCGTGGTCCGCTTCGGGGCGGCCAGGGTGGGGGTGGTCAGCGCGCACCTGTCCCTGGATCCGGCGGAACGGCGCGCCCAGGCCGACCTGCTCCTGGAGCGGCTCGCGGGGCTGGGGACGCCGCACACGATCGCGGCGGCCGACGTGAACGAGGCGGCGGGCGGCTCCGCCTTCGGCCGCCTGTCGGAGGCCCTGCAGGACTGCTGGACGGTGTCCCCGTGGGGCGGCGGCGACACCTTCCCGTCATCGGCGCCGGACCGGCGGATCGACGCGGTGTTCGCGTCGCGGGACGTGGAGGTACTGGCCTGCGGCGTCCCGGAGGGACTCCCGGGCGTGACGGCCCCCGACCTCCACGCGGCCACCGACCACCTCCCGGTCCTGGCGACGCTCCGGCTCCCGGCGGGGTAGTGAGGGGGCGGGCGGCGTCGCGGGGGCCGGAACCCCCTGGGGCGGTCTCAGAGCAGCCTGACGGGAACCCCCGAAGCCAGCCCTGAGGCGGCCCAGCGGTAGCCCGCCCCCGCAGCCCCCGCCCCCGCCGCCCCTACACCACCGCGCCCCGGCCCGGGTCGTCGTCATCGTCCTCGTCGCCCTGCGACATGCGCGCGATCAGGGTGGCGAAGCCGCCCAGGAAGCCGCCGATGCCCAGGGTCGTCAGCCACCAGGTCATGTCCCACTGGAGCAGTACCGCCAGCAGCAGCAGCACCGGGCCGCCGACCACCGCCAGCCACGCGAACTTCGCCGTCGTGTCCGCCGGCGGCAGCTCCGGTTCCGGGGGGACGAAGTGGCCTTCGTCCGCGGGCTCGGCCGGGGTGTGGTCGCGCGGGCCCGGCGCCGGCAGGGGTACGCCCACGCCCGGGGCGAAGGTCACCGAGCCGCCCAGCTCCGGCTTCGGCCCGGTCTCCGGCTTCCGCCCGGCTTCCGGATCCGGATCCGGTTCCGTGTCGGACAGCGCGGGCTCGGGCTTCACGTCTTCCTCCGGCAGCATCAGGTTCTCGATCGGCCGGAACGGCCTCGACCCGGGCGGGTCCGGTGGTTCCTGACCGTACCCGGCGACGATCGCGGCCCACGCCGCTTCCTCGTCCAGCGGGGGCACGCCCCCGGACGACTCCTCGTGCTCAGCCACCGCTGGCCGCCCCCTCCCTGCCGACACTCTTCGCGAGCCGCCCGATGAACGCGTAACTGTCCGCGAAGATCCGCTCCGCGTCATGGTCCAACGTCGCCACGTGGTAGCTCTGTTCCAGCAGGGTCTCGGTGACGTCGGTCGACGACACCCGCGCCAGGATCCGCGCCGAGTCCACCGGCGGGACCACGTGGTCCTGGGGGCTGTGCAGCAGCAGTACGGGCTGCGTCACCTGCGGCAGCTCGGTGTCCACCAGCTGGAAGAACTTCCGCAGGGAGTGCGCGGCCCGGGTCGGCACCCGCTCGTAGCCGACCTCCACGGAGCCGGGCTTCGCGATGTCGCTGGCGATCCCCGCCGTCGACCGGACGAAGTGCTTGGCCACCGGAAGGGCGAAGGCCAGCGGGTCGTGCACCTTGTTGGCGGGGTTGACGAGGACGATGCCGCTGATCGCGTCCCCGTGCCGGGCCGCCAGCCGCAGCGTCAGCGCGCCGCCCATCGAGAGCCCGAAGACGAAGACCTGCTCGCACCGGTCCAGCAGCTCGCGCAGCGCCCGGTCGACCTCCGCGTACCAGTCCTGCCAGCCGGTGAGCTGCATGTCCTGCCACCGCGTCCCGTGCCCGGGCAGCAGCGGCAGCGAGACGGTCAGCCCGCGCTCGGCCAGGTACTCGGCCCACGGTCGGAGCGACTGAGGCGAACCGGTGAAGCCGTGACAGAGAAGCACGCCCACTTCTCCGCCCTCGTGACGGAACGGCTCTGCTCCAGGGAGGACGGGCACCAGGGTCTCCTTCGAAGGGTGGGGGGTGCGTTGCGCTGTGTGACTTCACCGTACGCGACCGGGGTGACACCGACCAGGGCCGTCGGGCGCTCCGCGCGGAGCCAGGCGATAAGGTCTGTTCGACAGACACAGGAAGGCTTTCGAGTTGATCTACGGCGCAATGAAGTTCTCCATCGGGGGTTCCCTGAAGCTCGCCTTCAGGCCGTGGGTGGAGGGCCTCGAGAACATCCCCGCCGAGGGGCCGGCGATCCTCGCGAGCAACCACCTGTCCTTCTCCGACTCCTTCTTCCTGCCGGCCGTGCTGGACCGGAAGGTGACCTTCATCGCGAAGGCGGAGTACTTCACCTCCCCCGGGGTCAAGGGCAAACTGACGGCCGCCTTCTTCAAGGGCGTCGGCCAGCTCCCGGTGGACCGCTCCGGCGCGCGCGGCGCGGGCGAGGCCGCGATCAAGAGCGGCATCGAGGTCATCGAGCGCGGGGAGCTCTTCGGTATCTACCCCGAGGGGACGCGTTCACCCGACGGCCGCCTCTACCGCGGCAAGCCCGGCGGGCTGGCCCGGGTGGCGCTGGCCACCGGCGCCCCGGTGATCCCGGTCGCGATGATCGACACCGAGAAGATCCAGCCCCCCGGCAAGGTGGTCCCGAAGCTGATGCGCCCGGGCATCCGGATCGGCAAGCCGCTGGACTTCAGCCGCTACCAGGGCATGGACGGGGACCGCTTCATCCTGCGCTCGGTGACCGACGAGGTCATGTACGAGATCATGAAGCTCTCCGGCCAGGAGTACGTGGACATCTACGCGACGGCCGCCAAGCGGCAGATCGCGGACGCCGAGAAGGCCGCCAAGGCGGCCGAGAAGGCGGAGAAGGCGGAGCTCGCCGAGAAGGCCGAGAAGGCCGAGAGGTCCAAGGGAGAGACGGGCGCGCCGTAGCGCGCGCGGCGGGCCGGCCGGAAGGCCGCGCCCGCGGGAACGGGGCGGGTGGGGGAGATGGCGAGGCGCGAGCGCGTCGTACGGATGTCGGTCGAGCAGCCGCTGTGGCGGGCCCTGTCGGTGTACCGGCTGCTCACCATGGTCTACGCGGTCCTGCTGTTCGCGGCCGCCTACCGGAAGTTCGACCAGCCCTGGACCGCGGTGGGCTACCTCGCCTGCCTCGCCGTCTGGACGCTGGCCACCCACCGCCGGGTGGCGAACGCGGCCAGCTGCACCAGGGGCTTCCTCGTCGCCGATCTCTCCGTCGCGCTGGTGGGCATCCTGCTGACCCCGCTCGCCGACACCCACGAGCGGATCATGGAGGGCGGCCCCACCCTCCCCAGCATCTGGACCGCCGGCTCGGTCCTGGCCTTCGCCCTCAAGGGCGGCTGGCGCTGGGCCGGCTTCGCCTCGACCTTCGTGGCCGCCGCCAACCTCGTCATCCACGGCGGCGACCCCACCCGGGACGCCCTGCACAACGTCCTGCTGGTCTGGGTCGCCTCCATCGCCATCGGCTACGTCGTCGAGGTCGCCCGGGCCAGTGAGGCCACCCTCGCCCGCGCCCTGGAGATCGAGGCCGCGACCCGCGAGCGCGAGCGCCTCGCCCGCGACATCCACGACGGGGTCCTCCAGGTCCTCGCGATGGTCCAGCGGCGCGGCACCGAGCTGGGCGGCGAAGCCGCCGAACTGGGCCGGATGGCGGGGGAGCAAGAGGTGGCGCTGCGCACCCTGGTCTCCAGCGGGCTGGTCCAGCCGTCCCGGGTCTCGCGCGACGGGTCGCTCGGCGCGCTGGTGGACACGTACGAGGTGGAGGAGCCCGGCGCGGAGGAGGCGGAGCTGGACCTGCGCTCCTTGCTGGCCCCGCACGCCGGCTCCCGGGTGAGCTTCGCCGAGCCGGGGACCCCGGTGCCGCTGCCGGCGCCCGCCGCGCGGGAGCTGGCGGCGGCGGTCGGCGCGGCCCTCGACAACGTGCGCAAGCACGCCGGGGAAGGGGCCAGCGCCTGGATCCTCGTCGAGGACTGGGGCGACGAGGTGATCGTGACCGTACGGGACGACGGCCCGGGCATCCCGGCCGGCCGGCTCGACCAAGCGGAGGGCGAGGGGCGCATGGGCGTGGCCCTGTCCATCCGCGGACGCCTGCGCGACCTCGGCGGCAGCGCCGAGCTGGTGTCCGTCCCCGGACAGGGCACCGAAGTGGAACTGAAAGTACCGAGGGGGAGAACCCAGTGAACGACGACCGCAGCGAGCTCCAGGACATCAAGGTGATGGTCGTCGACGACCATCCGATGTGGCGGGACGCGGTGGCCCGCGACCTGGCCGCGGCGGGCTTCGACGTCGTCGCCACGGCCGGCGACGGGCCGGAGGCGGTACGCCGCGCCCGTGCGGTGTCGCCGATGGTGCTGGTCCTGGACCTCAACCTGCCGGGCATGCCCGGGGTGCAGGTCTGCAAGGAGCTGGTCGGTGTCGATCCCGCGCTGCGCGTGCTGGTCCTGTCGGCCAGCGGTGAGCACGCCGACGTCCTGGAGGCCGTGAAGTCGGGGGCGACCGGCTACCTGCTGAAGTCGGCCGGCGCCCAGGAGCTGATCGACGCGGTCCGCCGCACGGCGGCCGGTGACCCGGTGTTCACCCCGGGCCTGGCCGGTCTCGTCCTCGGCGAGTACCGGCGCCTGGCCAGCGACCCGGCGCCGGCCGCCCCGGACGAGCCGAAGGCCCCGCAGCTGACCGACCGGGAGACCGAGGTGCTGCGGCTGGTGGCCAAGGGGCTCTCGTACAAGCAGATCGCGGAGCGGCTGGTCATCTCCCACCGCACGGTCCAGAACCACGTGCAGAACACCCTGGGCAAGCTCCAGCTGCACAACCGGGTGGAGCTCGTCCGGTACGCGATAGAGCGCGGCCTCGACGACGCGTAACCCGTTCGTACGTCGTACTTGCTTCCACTCCAGCTCCCCGTACGAGTGAACGGTGGGGGAGCAACCCCCTTTGACCGCAGCGGAATTGACCCATCCGGGCCCTTGCTGTGACGCACGTCACCATTAGCGTGACCGTCATGGCGAAGGGAGATTCCATGAAGGTCGGAGTGCTCACCGGCGGCGGAGACTGCCCCGGACTCAACGCGGTGATCAGGAGCGTCGTCCGCAAGGGCACGCAGGAGTACGGATACGGGTTCGTCGGCTTCAAGGACGGCTGGCGGGGGCCGGTCGAGGGGGACACCGTCCCCCTGGACATTCCCGCCGTCCGGGGCATCCTGCCCCGGGGCGGCACCATCCTCGGCTCCTCGCGCACCAACCCGTTCAAGACGGAAAACGGCGTCCGCGCCATCAAGGAGAACCTCGCCAAATTCGAGGTCGACGCGCTCGTCGCGATCGGCGGCGAGGACACCCTGGGCGTGGCCGCCCGGCTCTACGAGGAGTACGGCGTCCCCTGCGTGGGCGTACCGAAGACCATCGACAACGACCTCTCGGCCACCGACTACACCTTCGGCTTCGACACCGCCGTCGGCATCGCCACCGAGGCCATCGACCGGCTGCACACCACGGCCGAGTCCCACATGAGGGTCCTGGTCGTCGAGGTCATGGGGCGGCACGCCGGGTGGATCGCCCTGCACTCGGGGCTGGCGGGCGGCGCCAACGTCATCCTCATCCCCGAGCAGCGCTTCGACGTGGACCAGGTCTGCGCCTGGGTGACCTCCCGCTTCAGCGCGAGCTACGCGCCGATCGTCGTGGTCGCGGAGGGGGCCATGCCCAAGGACGGGGACCTGGTCCTCAAGGACTCCGTCTCCCGGGACTCCTTCGGGCACGTCCGGCTGTCGGGCGTCGGCGAGTGGCTGGCCAAGGAGATCGAGGCGCGCACCGGCAAGGAGGCCCGTACGACGGTCCTCGGGCACATCCAGCGCGGCGGCACCCCGAGCGCCTTCGACCGGTGGCTGGCCACCCGCTTCGGACTGCACGCGATCGACGCGGTGCGCGACGGGGACTTCGGCAAGATGGTCGCGCTGAAGGGGACGGACATCGTGCGGGTGCCGATCGCGGAGGCCACCGCGAAACTGAAGACGGTCGACCCCGCCCTGTACGCGGAGGTCGGGGTCTTCTTCGGCTGAGCGGGCGCGGGCCGAGCGGGCGCGGGCCACGGGCCGGCCGTATCGTGACGGACGACCCGTGGCCGACCTGTGGGGAGCGAGCGTGGAGATCCTGGCCTTCGGAGTGACCGCCGACGAGGAGCCGCTGCTGGCACGCGCCTTCCGGGACCACTCCGAGGGCCCGCACGAGGTCCGCTGCCTCGACGTCTTTCTCAGCGAGGACACCGCCCCCATCGCCGCCGGGTACGAAATCGTCTCCTCCAGCGTCAACGGCGATCTGAGCGGCCGGGTCCTGCGCATCCTGGCCGCCGGGGGCACCCGGATGGTCGCGCAGCGCTCCACCGGCTTCAACAACGTCGACCTCGACGAGGCCCGGCGGCTGGGGCTGACCGTCAGCAGGGTCGCCTCCTACTCGCCGTACTCGGTGGCCGAGTTCGCCTGGGCCCTGGCCATGGCGGTGAACCGGCGGATCGTCCGCGCCTCCCACCGCACCCGGGACTTCGACTTCCGGCTGAACGGGCTGATGGGCCGCGACATGCACGGCCGCACGGCGGGCGTCCTCGGCACCGGCAGGATCGGCGAGGCCTTCACCCGGATCGCCCACGGCTTCGGGATGAACCTGCTGGGCTGGGACCTGGTGCCGAACCCGGCCTGCGTGGAGCTGGGCATGAGGTACGTGGACAAGGGCGAGCTGTTCGCGGAAGCCGACCTGATCAGCCTGCACGTGCCGCTGCTGGACTCCACGCACCACATCGTCGACGCGGCCGCCCTGAAGGCGATGCGGGACGACGCGGTGCTGGTGAACTCCAGCCGGGGCGGGCTGATCGACACGGAGGCCCTGGTCACGGAGCTGCGGGCGGGCCGCTTCACGGGGGTGGGCCTGGACGTGTACGAGGCGGAGGCCGGCCTCTTCTTCACGGACAGGTCCCTGGAGGCCGTCGCGGACGACACCCTGGCCAGGCTGGTCACCTTCCCGAACGTGGTGGTGACCAGCCACCAGGCGTACTACACGCAGGACGCGGTCGGACAGATCATCGCGACGACCGTCCGGAACGTGGCGGACTACATGGCGGGCCGCCGCTCCGAGAACACCTTGGTCCCGGACGCCGCCTGAACCCCGCCCGTCCCGGGCCGCACCGGCCGGGCGGCCCCCGTCACCAGGCGGACCAGGCCGGACAGCAGCTCCGCGCCGCGCAGGGTGAGGACGGATTCCGGGTGGAACTGGACGCCCGCGAAGCCGCGGTCCGCGCAGCGCAGGGCGTGGACCTCGCCGGTGAGCGGGTCCCGGGAGACCTCCACCCCGTGCGCGGCGAGCTCCGCTTCCGCTCCGGCGTCGCACGCGGCGGTGTACGTGTTGTAGAAGCCCACCGTCTCCGGCTTGCCGAAGAGGTCGACCGTCATCTGGGAGCCCTGCGCCGGCTCGGCCTTCCGCACCAGCGGCAGTCCCAGCTCCGCCGCGATCAGCTCGTGCCCGAGGCACACCCCCAGCAGCCCGCCGGGGTGGGAGGTGAGCAGGTCCCGCGCCAGCGCGCCCAGCATCCGCATCTTCGGGTCGGTGCCGTCCGCCGGGTTCCCCGGGCCGGGGCCGAGGACGACCGGGCCGTCCCAGGCCAGGGCGAGGGCCCGCAGCCCGGGATCGTCGTAGCGGCGTACGGTCACCTCCAGCCCGGACGCCCGCGGGCCGCCCGTTCTCAGGACGTGGGCCAGCATCGCGGTGAAGGTGTCCTCCGCGTCTACCACCAGGGCGTGCCCGCCCGCGGCGGCGGGCCGCTCCTGCATGCGGAGCCAGAACGGCGCCAGGTCCGCCCGCCGCGAGGCCAGGGCCGCCCGCACCCGGGGGTCACCGGCCAGTCCGGCCGCCCCGGCGCGGGAGGCGGGCCGGGGTGCGGCCGGCCCTACGCCCAGCGCCGCCAGCACCCCGGCGGCCTTGGCGTGGGTCTCGGCCACCTCGCCCAGCGGGTCGGAGTGCCGGACCAGGGTGGCCCCGACCGGTACCCGCAGCACCCCGTCCGGGGTGATGTCGGCGGTGCGGATCAGGATGGGGGAGTCCAGGGTCTGGCCGCCGGCCGCGTCCAGGCCGAGCAGCGCCAGCGCGCCCGCGTAGTAGCCGCGGCCGCCGCTCTCGTACCGCTCGATCACCCGGCAGGCGTTCTGCACGGGCGAGCCCGTCACCGTCGCCGCGAACATGGTCTCCCGCAGGACCTCCCGGACGTCCAGCGAGGAGCGTCCGCGCAGCTCGTACTCGGTGTGCGCGAGGTGGGACATCTCCTTGAGGCGCGGACCGACGACGGCTCCGCCCATGTCGCCGACCGTGCACATCATCTTCAGTTCCTCGTCGACGACCATCGACAGCTCCTCGGTCTCCTTGCGGTCGGCGAGGAAGGCGAGGAGGGACTCGGCGGTGGGGCCCGACTCCGGGTAGCGGTAGGTGCCGCTGATCGGGTTCATCACGACCGTGCCCCCGGACATCCGTACGTGCGCCTCGGGGCTGGCCCCGACCAGGGTGCGGTCCGGAGTGTGGACGACGTACGTCCAGTAAGCGCCCCGCTCGCCCTCCAGCAGCCGCCGGAACAGCGCGAGCGCGTCGGCCCGGCCGAAGCCGTCGACGCGGCCCTCGTAGGTGCGCCGGATCACGAAGTTCGCGCCCTCGCCGCGGCCGATCTCCTCGCGGATCACCCGCTCGACGGTGGCCGCGTACTCCTCGTCGGGGACGTCGAAGCCGCCGCCCTTCACCCGTACGGGGTGGCCGGGGAGCGCGGCCAGCGCGCTGGCGAGCGGGACCTCGTACGCCTCCTTGGCGGCCAGCACGGCCAGCGGCGTGCCGTCGTCGCGTACGTCGAACCCGCGCTCGCGGATCTGCCGGAACGGCACGAGCGCGAGGGTGGGCAGCTCGCGTACGGGCAGGTCGGCGAGGCGGGCGGCCTCGTGGACCGGGCCGAGGAGCACCTCGATGGTGTCGTGGCGGCGGCCCGGGGTGCGCCGGCGCAGCAGCGCGAAGGGCGGGGCCGCGTCGTCGAGGAGCCGGCGGAGGTCGAGATCGGGCCGGGGTGCGGAGTGGGTCATGGGGCGTCCTTCCGGTGGGCTGTGGAGGGAAGGACGGCCGTGTCCGCACACGGAAAAGGCCGCCCTCCGGGGGCGGCCTGCGTTTCGCTCGTGTCAGTGGGTACGCGAGAGGGGCGGGCCGCCGGGAGCGGGCCACCACCAGTTCAGGCTGGCATGCGCGTACATGGGAGGCACCCTAGCCCACCGGGCGGCCGTCCCGCGGCATCCGGTCTTTTCCGGCATATGAACCTTGCATTCCGCTCTTCTCCGGCTCCACGGCCTTCGAACGACACCGTCTCACCAGGTGGGCGTCCGGCCGGACACGGCGAACGACGCCGTAATGTGTACGAGGTGACCGTGAACGCTGAAAACCACGCCCTCGCCGCCAAGGCGACCTGGCGAGACCTTCCCGCGGCGCAGCAGCCTTCGTACCCCGATGCCGAGGCCCTGCGCGCTGTCGTCGCGGACCTCGAGTCGTATCCTCCGCTCGTTTTCGCGGGTGAGTGCGACCAGCTGCGCGCCCGCCTGGGAGCCGTCGCCAAGGGCGAGGCGTTCCTGCTTCAGGGCGGCGACTGTGCCGAGGCCTTCGACGCCGTCTCCGCCGACCACATCCGCGCCAAGCTGAAGACCCTGCTCCAGATGAGCGCCGTCCTGACGTATGCGGCCTCCGTGCCCGTCGTGAAGGTCGGCCGCATCGCGGGCCAGTACTCCAAGCCGCGTTCGAAGGACACCGAGACCCGCGACGGCGTCACCCTGCCGACCTACCGCGGCGACTCCGTCAACGGCTTCGCCTTCACCGAAGAGGCCCGCGTCCCGGACCCGGAGCGGCTCAAGCGCATGTACCACGCGTCGGCGTCGACGCTGAACCTGGTGCGCGCCTTCACCACCGGCGGTTACGCCGACCTGCGCCAGGTGCACGCCTGGAACCAGGACTTCGTGAAGTCCTCCCCCTCCGGGCAGCGCTACGAGCAGCTCGCGCGGGAGATCGACAACGCCCTGAACTTCATGAAGGCCTGTGGCACCGACCCGGCCGAGTTCAAGGCGGTGGAGTTCTACTCCTCGCACGAGGCGCTGCTGCTGGACTACGAGGGCGCGCTGACCCGCACGGACTCGCGTACGGGCAAGCTGTACGACACCTCCGGCCACATGGTGTGGATCGGTGAGCGCACCCGCCAGCTGGACCACGCCCACATCGAGTTCTGCTCGCAGATCGCCAACCCGATCGGCATCAAGCTCGGCCCGACCACCTCGGTCGACGAGGCGCTGACGTACATCGACCGCCTGGACCCGGAGCGCGAGCCGGGCCGGCTGACCTTCGTCGTCCGCATGGGCGCCGACAAGGTCCGCGACAAGCTCCCCGAGCTCGTCGAGAAGGTCACCGCGTCCGGTGCGACCGTCGCCTGGGTCACCGACCCCATGCACGGCAACACCTTCGAGGCGGCCTCCGGCCACAAGACGCGCCGTTTCGACGACGTGCTCGACGAGGTCAAGGGCTTCTTCGAGGTCCACAAGGCCCTGGGCACCCACCCGGGCGGCATCCACGTCGAGCTCACCGGTGACGACGTCACCGAGTGCGTGGGCGGCGGCGACGAGATCTTCGTCGACGACCTGCACCAGCGCTACGAGACGGCCTGCGACCCGCGGCTCAACCGGAGCCAGTCGCTGGACCTGGCCTTCCTGGTGGCCGAGATGTACCGCGACCAGTAACGCGATCAGTAAGTAGCTTCCTCCGAGGACGGGGCGCGGATCCATGTGATCCGCGCCCCATCCTCGTACCCGGGTCTTTTAGGTCACCCTAACTTTGGGTACGGTTAGGTAAGCCTCACCGAATAGGAGATGGCCTGCCGAACCGTTCCGCACCTGGGAGGTGAACCGCGTGTACGTCTGCTCTTGCTTCGGGATCACCGACAAGCAGGTGAAGGAACACGCGGCTGCCGGGGCCTGCACCCCCCGCCAGATCGCCTCGGCCACCAAGGCCGGCACCGACTGCGGCTCCTGCGTGCGCACCATCCAGGGCATCCTCGGCCGCGGGGCCTGCCCCCGCCGGGAGCTGCTGGAGAAGGGCAACGCCACGGCCGTCCTGGCCGCCGACCCCGGACCGGCGCCCGCGCCGGAGCTGGCCGAAGCCGCCTGAGGCCTTCCGGGCCGTCCCGGGGACGTCAGCTCGGCTGCTCGATGAGCTGGGCGATGTACAGCGCCTCGCCCAGGGACTCGATAAGTTCCAGCTGGGTGTCGAGGTAGTCGATGTGGTGCTCCTCGTCCGCCAGGATCTCCTCGAAGAGGCGGGCGGACGTGATGTCGCCCTTCCCGCGCATGACCTCGATGCCGCGCTTGAGGCGGTCGATCGCCTCGACCTCCACCTGCCGGTCCGCCTGGAACATCTCCGTGATCGTCTGTCCGACGCGCACGTGGAAGAGGCGCTGGTAGTTCGGCAGGCCGTCGAGCATCAGGATGCGCTCGGTGATCTTGTCCGCGTGCTTCATCTCATCGATGGACTCTTCACGCGTGTACTTGGCGAGCTTCGTCCATCCCTTGTTGTCCTGGATGCGGTAATGCAGCCAGTACTGGTTGATGGCCGTGAGCTCGCCGGTCAGCTGCTCGTTGAGGAATTCGAGGACCTCGGGGTCGCCCTGCATCGCAGAGGCTCCTTCCAAGCAATGTCAGCTAGTGACTGGGCAGTGCGCGCATCCTTGCACTGCCGTCCTGAGGCGTCCAGTAAGTGCCTCCTTAGTGGGAGTTGCCTGGACTTGCCTGAATCGGGTCGTACCTGGTCGTGACCACACCGCCACGTCTGTCACCATGGAGGCATGGGTCAGCCGGAAAGCCGGGAATCTCCGGGAGCAGAGCAGCTGGAGCTGCCTCCGGGGCAGCGGTTGCAGCGGGGTTGGCCCGTCACCCACTACGGTCCCGTGCCCAAGTTCAAGCCGGATCGCTGGGAGTTCCGCGTCTTCGGCGCGACCGCCGACGGTGAGAAGCACTGCTGGAAGCACGAGGAGTTCGCGGCCCTGCCGTTCGAATCGGTCGTGGCCGACCTGCACTGCGTCACCAAGTTCAGCATGCCGGGCGCCGAATGGGGCGGTGTGCTGGCGCGGACCGTACTGGCCCTGGCCCCGCCGGCCCCACAGGTCACGCACGTGATGGTGTGGGCCGAGTACGGCTTCAGCTCCAACATGAGACTGGCCGACTTCGCCTCCGACCGGACCGTCTTCGCCACCCACATGGGCGGTGAACTGCTGACGGCCGAGCACGGTTTCCCGCTGCGGCTCGTGGTCCCGCACCTGTACGCCTGGAAGGGCCCCAAGTGGGTCCGGGGCGTGGAGTACATGACCGCCGACCGCCGGGGTTTCTGGGAGGAGCGCGGGTACCACAACATCGGCGACCCCTGGCGCGAGCAGCGCTACTCGTACCAGGAGGAACCGGGCGACGGTCCGGAGCTGTAGCCGGCTGTAGCTGTAGCTGTAGCTGTAGCTGTAGTCGGGCGGGTCAGTGGTGGTACCGGTGGACCACCGCGTGGCCCTTCCCGCGGCCGATCATCCACTTGTTGACCGGGGTGGTCAGGACGAAGGCGATGACGAGCGAGAGCCCCAGCACCGTCCAGAAGAACGGGTCCGAGAGGTGGGCGTCCATGGCGCCCGGCCACAGTGCGATCACCCCGTTGTCGGTCAGCTCCATGACGGCGATCGACAGGGTGTCCGCGGCCAGCGCCACCCGGATGGCCGTACGCAGGTCCACGCCGGCGGCGAGGATCCCGCGCAGGGTGAGCGCGTAGCCGAAGAAGAAGGCGAGGACGATCGCCAGGGCCATGGTGGGGACGTTCCCCCAGCCCAGTCCGGTGCCGATGACCATGCCGAGCACCTCGCCGATGGCGCATCCGGTCAGGCAGTGCAGGGTAGCCCGGGCCGCCATGCCCCAGCCGGCCCCACCGCCGTCGGTGTGACCCTGGTGCGCGGGGTGGCCCTCGTGCTCCGGGCCGTGGTGCTGGTGGTGCTCGTGGCCCTGGTGTTCGTGCTGGTGATCGTGGTTCTCGTGGTGTGCGTGCTCCATGACAACCCCCTGAAGGCTTGAGGAAAACGCTGGTGACGGTCCCGTCGATATGACAGAACCGTATACCCCTAGGGGGTATTCCTCAACAGATCTTCAGCGTGTCAGTGCAGGTCGCGGAGCTCCTTCAGCAGCGCCACGTCGGCCGCGTGCCCCTCTTTGCCGCCCGGCGTCTCGATGATCAGCGGTACGCCGTCCGTCTCCGGGTGCGAGAACAGCTCGGCGAAGGAGTCCCGGCCGATGTGGCCCTGGCCGATGTTGGCGTGCCGGTCCTTGTGGGCGCCGACGCCCTCCTTGGAGTCGTTGGCGTGGATCAGCTTCAGCCGGCCCCCGCCCACCGTCTCCACCAGCAGGTCCAGCGTCTGCTTCGTGCCGCCGGGCTCCGCCAGGTCGTGCCCGGCCGCGAAGATGTGGCAGGTGTCCAGGCAGATGCCGAGCTTCGGGTGGTGGTCGAGGGCGTCGAAGTACGGGCCGAAGTCCCAGGTGCGCGAGCACAGGGAGGAGCCCTGCCCCGCCGTGGACTCCAGCAGCAGGAAGGGGTCGTCCTCGTGCGTCAGCTCGTCCAGCAGCGGCAGCATGTGCTCCCTGACCTGCGCGTACGCGGCCTCGCGCGGCCGGCCCCCGGTCGCCGAGCCGGTGTGCACGACCACACCGAGCGCGCCGATCTCCCGGGCCCGGCGCAGCGAGTGCCGCAGGGAATCCACCGACTTCTCGACGGTCGCCGCGGTGTGGGAGCCGAAGTTGATCAGGTACGGGGCGTGCACGTACGCCGGGACCGACTCCTCGGCGCACTGGACGCGGAACAGCTCGTCCTGCGCCGGGTTCCCGGTCGGGGTGGCCCAGCCGCGGGGATTGGCGACGAAGACCTGGACGGCCTCGGCGCCCATCTCCCGGGCGTACGTGAGGCCGACCGAAGCCAGCCCGCCGGCGACGGGGACGTGCCCGCCCACGGGATTGCGCATCACTGACGGCTCAGAGCCCCTTGGTCTTGACGGTGATCGTGCTGCCCTCGGGGGCGCTCTGGCCGGCGGGCACCGACTGGGTGTCCACCGTGCTGCTGAAGGACAGGAAGGGGCGCTCCACCTTCACCTTGAAGCCCAGGGCCTCCAGGGTCTTGCGGGCGACGTCCACGTCCTGGCCGGTGACGCTCGGGACCTGGACCTGGCGGGGGCCCTTGGACAGGGTCAGGGTGACCGTGTCGCCCGCGGCGGCCTGGGTGCCGGCTGCGGCCGACTGGTTGGCCACCGTACCGGCGGGGGAGGGGGAGTTGACCTGGTCGGCGGCCGTCTCCACCTTCAGGCCGAGCGCCTCCAGCGCGGCCCTGGCCTGGTCGACGGGCTTGCCGGTGACGCTCGGGACCGGCACGGGGCGGCCCTTGCTGACCAGCAGCGCGACCGCGGTGTCGGGGGCCCGCTTCTGGCCGCCCGCCGGGTCGGTGCTGATCACCGAGCCCTGGGCGACGTCCTGGCTGAAGGCCTGGGTGACGATGCCGGGTGCCAGCCCCGCCTTCGTCAGCTCCTCCTTGGCCGCCTCCAGCGGCCTGCCCTTGAGGTCGGGCACGCTGACCACCTCGGGGCCCCGCGAGACGACGATGACGACCGCGTCGTTGCCGCGGATCTGCTTGCCGCCGCCGGGACTCGTCTCCATGACCGTGCCCCGGTCGAAGGCCTCGCTGAACTTCCGGTCGACCTTCTTGACGCCCAGGCCGGCCGCGGAAAGCTCCGCCCGGGCCTGCGCCTCCGTCTTGCCGAGGAGGTTCGGGACCTTGGTGAACTGGCCGGAGTTGATGTACCAGACGCCGCCGCCGATGCCGAGGGCGAGCAGGATCCCGGCGACGACGAGGAAGATCCCGCGCCGGGGCGCCCGCCGGGGCGGGGCGGCCGGAGCCCGCTCCGGAGCCGGCGGGCGCTCCAGGCGGGAGGTGTGGTGCACCGGCCGGCTCTGCTCCACCGGCCGCGGGATCACGCTGGTGCGGTCCTCGGCGGCGGACCGCTCCTGCGCCCGCGCCTGCGGCGGTACGGCGTCCAGCTCGGCCTCGCTGAGCCGCGCCCGGGCCTCCCGGGCGAGGCCGAGCAGGGCGGCGGCGTCGTACGGGCGCAGCTCGGGGCCGCGGGCGGCGGCGTGCGCGACCAGCTCGTCGAGCGCGGCGGGCAGGCCGGGGACGGCGGCGGACGGGGCCGGGACGTCCTCGTTGAGGTGCTGGTAGAGGACCTGGGCGGCGGTGCCGCCGGTGTGCGGCTTGGAGCCGGTGAGCATCTCGTACAGGACGACACCGCAGGCGTAGACGTCGACGCGGGTGTCGGTGACCCCGTCCTCGATCTGCTCGGGCGCGAGGTAGGAGACGGTGCCGAGGATCGAGCCGGTGGTGTTGGTGGCCGAGTCCACGGAGCGGACCAGGCCGAAGTCGGCGACCTTGACGCTGCCGTCGTCGCCGATCAGCACGTTCTCGGGCTTCATGTCCCGGTGGACGAACCCGGCCCGGTGGGCGGTGCCGAGGGCGGCGAGGACCGGTTCCAGGATGTCGAGCGCGGCCCGCGGCTGGAGCGCGCCGCGCTCGCGCAGGACGTCGCGCAGGGTGCAGCCGGAGACGTACTCCATGGCCAGGTAGGTGTACGGCCCGTCCGTGCCCTGGTCGAAGACGGCGACGACGTTGGGGTGGGCGAGGCGCGCCACGGACTTCGCCTCGCGGATGAAGCGGTCGACGAAAACGGCGTCGGCGGCGAGGTCCGGGTGCATGATCTTGAGCGCGAGGACCCGGTCGAGGCGGGTGTCGACGGCCCGGTAGACCGTTGCCATGCCACCGGCCGCGATGCGGGCGTCTACGCGGTAGCGGCCGTCGAGCACGCGCCCGACGATGGGGTCATCCAGGGTCGTATCCACCCGGCGATTCTACGAGCCGGTGAGTTTGCGCCGTCCCGGGTGTCCACGCTTGCAGCGCAGCCGTGACATCTGGTGGTGGGGCGGGGGTGTACGGGGCCTGCGGCGCGGGCCTGCCGTCTCCCCCGCGAGGGGTGGGGGCGGGGTCGGCGGCTGCCCACCCGCCTCCCCGTCTGCCGGCCGGCGGGTGGGGGAGCGGGTCCCCTGGGCGGTGTCGGGGCTGGTTTGGGGGTTTCCCGTCAGTCCCATCGTCCTTCCGGTTCGTGCCGGCCCGTCAAGGGCGCTCACTTCGTTCGCGTCACTGCGTGATCGCCTCCGGCGACCCTTGACAGCCCGTCCCGCCCCGGAAAGACAAGGACTGCCGGGAACCCCCCAAAAGAACGGCACGGGGCAGGAATGGGAGGGGCGGGTGTCTCAGTGATCGGGCGAGGCGCCGGGGGCCGGCCCGCCGGGCATCCGGGCCCGCATGGTCGTGTTTCCGAGCCGGGGCCCGGCAACCTGCACCACATGTTGACCGGATGCCCCTGCGGAGTCCCCAGACGCAGCAGATCGCTACGCGCTCCTCATTTCTCGGCGTCCGGCGGCCGCCTTGGGCTGATACCTGCACCACATGTTGATCAGAGCGGCGCGGAAAGCGGACAGGCGCGTGAGATCGCTACGTGCTCCTCGGGACTCGGCGGGTGGCGGCCGTCGTGGGCTGGTCGTGGGCGGGTTCGACGTTGGTCACGGCGGTGGTGAACTCGCGGCCGGAGGCGCCTCGGATGTAGGCGAGCTCCATCCAGCGCTCGATGCCGGTGTCGGAGACGTTCTCGTTGATCACCGCCATCAGCACCCCCTCGGTACCGGATGCGATGTCGCGGACACGGCGGCGGAGGAGGCGGTGGGGAACGTATTCGTACTGCTCATTCATCGTCCTGCTCCGCTTCCTCGGCTGCGCTGCGCAGGAACCTCTCCCACCCCCCTGCCGCGCGGGCGATGAGCCCGGGGCTGGGGTGACAGCATCCCTGCGACTTGGGTTGGTCTTCTACGCTGTTCGTCGTCATGCGGAGATGATGAGCGGGCAGGCGCAAAGGCAGACAGGCCGCCGTGTGGCCATCGGTGGCCATGTGGCGGCCACAGGAGCGGATGGGTGCAATGACGCCGCAAGCTGGGCCCATGAGCCAACGCAATGACGCACTGCGGGCGGCGAGACTGCGCGCCGGCTGGCGCTCCATGGATCAGGCGGCGAAGAACCTGTCCGAGCATGGGCGGCAGCTTCTAGACGACCGGCACTTCGAGGTGTCGCCGCGCACTTGGCGGCGATGGGAAGGCGAGCGGCCGGGTTGGCCTCCGGAGGAGACCGCGATCGTGCTGCACGATGCGCTGGGCCGATGGCCCGAGGATCTGGGATTCACCGTGCCCGCTGGATGGATTCGGCCCGAGGCCCGTCAAGAGGAAGACGTGAACAGAAGACAGTTCGTCTCGGTCACTGCCGCCGCCCTCGTTCCCGGGCCGATGTCGCGCCAGCACGTGGACCCGGCGCTCATCGACTACTTCGAGCAGCAGCTTGAAGGGCATTACCGAGCCGACATGTATCTCGGCCCTCACGACCTGATCGGGACCGTCAGCGCGCAGTACCAGTTGATCGACAAGTTGATCCGTTCCGCGAAGGGTGAGGTGCGCCAAGGCCTTCTGCGGGTGGGGACCGCCTACGCCGCGCTCGTCGGCTGGCTGTACCAGGACGCGGGCGATCTCGGTGCCGCTGCCTTCTGGCGCGGTATCACGCAGGAGATGGCGGTCCGTTCCCGTGACCCTCAGCTCATCGGTTACAGCCTCGTCAACCAGGCGCATGTACGGACGGACCTGAGCGACGGGTACGGCGTGATCGACCTCTGCGAGGCCGCCCTGGACGTGGCAGACGGGCTCCTGCCCAAGGTCCGCGTGATGGCCATGCAGCAACAGGCCCACGGCGCCAGCCTGACCGGTGACCGGACCACAGTGGATCGACTCATCGACACCGCCGACGGGCTGCTGTCCGGCGTTGCCGACGACCTCCCTTGGGGCAACGCCTGCCGTAGAACGCCGGGCTACCTGGAGGTCCAGCGCGCCACCTGCTACGGGCGACTCGGCCTCGGCAAGGAAGCGGACGCACTCTGGGCACAGGTCCTCAATAGCGTGCCCACAAGCGCAAGGCGGGACCGTGGTGTCTACCTCGCCCGGCACGCCACCTCCGCCGCGACCGCCCGGGAACCCGATCACGCGGTGGAGATCGCCCGCGAAGCCGTCAGCATCGCCGTCGAAACCCGGTCCGCACGCATGGTCCGTGAACTACTCGCCCTGGAGCGGGCCATGCGCCCGTGGCACGATGCACCCGTAGGCCGGGACCTCACCGAGATCCTGGCGCCGGTTGGCATGGGGAGCTGACATGGGTGTACCGATGGTCCTGACCGACGAGCAGATCACCGAAAAGCTGGCCGGCCTGCCGGGCTGGGAACGCAAGGGCGACGAGATCACGCGCACCTACGCGATCCGATACCACGCCGCCGTGGCGGCCATCGTCACCATCGCCGACCGGTCTAGGCGCATTCAGCACCACGCAGACCTCGATCTGCGGATCGACCACCTGCGGGCAACCATCACCACCCACGACGCCGGATACCGCCTCACCGCAGCGGACTTCGACCTCGCCCACCGCATCGACGCGATCGTCGCCGCCCACCAGTCCCTCCCCTTGGACTGATCCGGACGGTCGTCGGACAAAAAAGATGGGAGGCCACTGTGGCCGCAGACGGGGGTGAGGAGACGTTCTCGGGGGTGTGGCTCAGCCGCTACGAGTTCTTCTCTTCGAGCCGGGACGCTTCGTACGAGGGCAAGCACTACGTAGTGATCGTTCAGCACGGGAACCGGCTGACCGTCCAGAGCCTGCCCGGGGCGAGCAGCAACCCGGACAGCCCGCTCACACTGGATCTCACCGTCGACCGCAATGTGGTCACGGGCACCTGGGTCGAGCAGACCGCCGCAGACGGCTACTACAACGGGGCCCGCTACCACGGGGCCATCCAACTCCTGGTCGAGCCGACCGGACGCCGCATGACCGGCAAGTGGGTCGGCTTCGGCAAGGACTTCGACGTCAATACCGGTCCCTGGGAACTGCGGCTGGTGGACCGGACCACGACCAAGGCAACACTGGAGAGGTACAGCCGGCCTCCGGAATGATCCGACCGGGCGTGCCTGACACCGCTTCCCGCGCTGCTCCGGTCGCCATTTGGTGCCGGTATCAGCCCAAGACGGCCGTCGGCCGCCGAGATCAGAGCAGCGCGTAGCGATCTGGCGCGCCTGTCCGCTTCCCTCGTTGTCCTCATCCACCTCTGGTGCGGGTATCGGCCCCGGACGGTCGTCGGACGCCATGCCGAGAGGAGCGCGTAGCGATCTGACGCGCCTGGAGGCTCCGCAGGTCGTTCTGGTCAACCTCTCGTGCGGGTAGCCGCGCCCGGGTTCGGAAGCATGGATCGCAGGGTTCGGATGCCCGGCGGGCCGGCCCCCGGCCCGTCGTCTCATCGCTGAGGGACCCGCCCCTCCCCTTCTCCTGCCCCGTGACCGTTCTTTGGGGGGTTCCCGGCAGTCCTTGTCTTTCCGGGGCGGGACGGGCTGTCAAGGGTCGCCGGAGGCGATCACGCAGTGACGCGAACGAAGTGAGCGCCCTTGACGGGCCGGCACGACACGGAAGGACGATGGGACTGACGGGAACCCCCCAAACCGGCTCTGATCCGGCCAAAGGGGCTACTGCTAGAACGCCGGGCGCTCCGGGTCCAGGGCCGCGCGGCCCTCCGTCGGGGACGAGGCCTCCGCGAAGCGGCGTTGGGGGATGCGGCCCGCGCGGTGGGCCAGGCGGCCCGCCGAGACGGCGTCGCGCATCGCCGCCGCCATCAGGACCGGCCGCTGCGCACGCGTCACCGCCGAGGCGAGCATCACCCCCGCGCAGCCCAGCTCCATCGCCAGGGCCGCGTCGGAGGCCGTTCCCGCGCCCGCGTCGAGGATCACCGGGACCCCGGCGCGCTCGACGATCAGCTCGAAGTTGTGCGGGTTGCGGATGCCCATGCCCGAGCCGATCGGGGAGCCCAGCGGCATGATCGCCGCGCAGCCCACGTCCTCCAGCTTCCGCGCGAGGACCGGGTCGTCGTTGGTGTACGGGAGGACCGTGAAGCCCTCGTCGACCAGGACCTCGGCGGCGTCCAGCAGCTCGACGCCGTCGGGCAGCAGGGTGCGCTCGTCCGCGACGACCTCCAGCTTGATCCAGTCCGTGCCCAGTGCCTCCCGCGCCAGCCGGGCCGTGAGCACGGCCTCGCCGGCGGTGAAGCAGCCCGCGGTGTTGGGCAGGACGGCGATGCCCAGCCGGTTCAGCACGGAGAGCACCGAGCCCTGCACGGTGGGGTCGAGGCGGCGCATGGCCACGGTGGTCAGCTCGGTGCCGGAGGCGACCAGGGCGCGTTCCAGGACGTCCAGGCTCGGGGCCCCGCCCGTGCCCATGATCAGCCGGGAGGAGAAGGTCCGGCCGCCCAGGGTGAAGACGTCGTCAGCCATGGTGGTCAGCCTCCCTGGACCGCGGTGAGGATCTCGATCCGGTCGCCCTCGTCCACCCGCGTCGCCCGCCACTGCCCGCGCGGGACGACGGTCTCGTTGAGCGCGGCGGCCACGCCCGAGGGGGCCGTGGTGAGGGTGGCGACCACCGCGTCGAGGGTGGTGCCGGCCGCGACCTCGCGCGGCTCGCCGTTGACGGAGATGGTCATACGAGGGACTCCTGACGCGTGGAGGAGAAGCGGCGCGGGCTGAAGGGTCGGGCGACCTCCGGCACGGAGCCGGTGGTCAGCAGTTCCTCCATCACGTCGCCGGTCAGCGGGGTCAGCAGCACCCCGTTGCGGTAGTGCCCGGTGGCCAGGTGCAGGCCGGGCAGGTCGGTCGGGCCGAGCAGCGGCGCATTGTCGGGGGAGCCGGGGCGCAGCCCCGCCCGGGTCTCGACCAGCGGGAGCTCTGTGATGCCGGGTACCAGCTCGTGGGCGTCGCGCAGCAGCTCGTACACCCCGCCCGCGGTCACCGTGGTGTCCCAGCCGAGTTCCTCGCTGGTGGCGCCGACGACGAGTTCGCCGTTCTCGCGCGGCACAAGGTAGACGTGGCTGCCGCGTACGACGGCCCGTACCGTCCGGGACAGGAACGGGGCGCACGCGGGCGGTACGGCCAGCCGCAGCACCTGCCCCTTCACCGGCCGTACGGGCGGGCGCGCCTCGGCCGGTACGCCGGCCAGCCGGCCGCTGAGCGAGCCCGCGGCGAGCACCACCTGGCCGGCGCGCAGCTCCGTACCGTCGTCGAGCAGTGCTCCGGCGGCCCGGTCGGCGGTGACGAGCAGCCGTTCCGCGCGGGCCCGGTGGATGGCGACGCCGGCCCGCCCGCAGGCGGCCAGCAGGGCGGCGGCGAGCCGGCGGGGGTCGACCTGGTGGTCCCCGTCGACGCGCAGCCCGCCGCGTACGCCGGGGGCGAGCATCGGTTCCAGACGGCGGCACTCGCGGCCGGTGAGCCACTCCGACTCCAGGCCGCAGCGGCGCTGGAGGGCGTGCAGCTCCCGCAGGTGGAGCCGGTCGTCGGCGTCGAGGGCGACGGCGAGGGTGCCGCAGGCCCGGTAGCCGAGGTCCATGCCGCCGCTGGCTTCGGTGAGCTCGGCGGCGAACTGCGGGTAGCGGGCGGCGGAGGCGAGGTTGAGCCCGAGCAGGGTCTCCTCGCCGTAGTGCAGCTCGGTGACGGCGGCCAGCATGCCGGCGGCGACCCGGGCGGCGCCGCCGCCGGGGTCCGGGTCGGCCAGCGCGGTGCGCAGCCCGCGCCGGGCCGCCCGCCAGGCCGTGACCAGGCCGATGATGCCGCCCCCGATGACGAGGACGTCGGATCCCCCGGCGGATCCCTTCCGAGATGAGTGCATGGGCGTCCAGCCCCTCCCTTCGCCGGCATGACCCGGATCAGGTTCGTACGGTCGGAGGCCGGCCAGCCTCCCTCTCAGCCCGGTGCGCCCGGACTCCCGCGATAGGTACGGTGGCCAGACTAAACCCCGCGGCCGGAGCCGGGTAAGGCTGCCTCCCCGGCGTCCGCCCGCCGGTCCCCCTCCCCCTGTTCCTGATGGGCCGTCAGTTCACTAGGCTGGGCCGCGTGAGTGAGCAGACGGAACAGACGAACCCCGGCGTCGTGATCGTGGGTGCCGGAATGGCCGGCGTGCAGACCGCCGTGGCCCTGCGCGAACAGGGTTACGAGGGCCCCGTGACCCTGCTGGGCGCCGAACCCCACCAGCCCTACGACCGCCCCCCGCTCTCCAAGGCGGTGCTCCTCGGCAAGGCCGAGGACTCCGCGTTCGAGGTCGACTTCGAGGACCTGCGCATCGGCCTGCGCCTCGGCACCGAGGTCACCGGGCTGCGGCCGGAGGCCCGCGAGGTCGACACCGAGGCCGGCCCGGTCCCGTACGAGGTCCTCGTGCTGGCCTGCGGCGCCCGCCCGCTGACCCTGCCCGGCACCGAGGGCGTCCCCGGCGTCCACCTGCTGCGCACCCTCGACGACGCCGCCCGGCTGCGCCCGGTGCTGGCCGCCGCCCCCGCGACCGTGGTGGTCGGGGCGGGCTGGATCGGCGCCGAGTTCGCCACCGCGGCCCGCGAGGCCGGCTGCGCCGTCACCGTGGTCGAGGCCGCCGGCCGGGTGCTGGCGGGAGCCCTGCCCGCCGAGGTCGCCGAGCCGATGGGCCGCTGGTACGCCGAGGCCGGTGCCGGCCTGATCACCGGCGCGAAGGTCGCGGGGATCGAGGAGGGCCGGGTCCTGCTGGCCGACGGCCGCGAGCTGCCCGCCGGGGCGGTGGTCGTCGGCATCGGAGCCCGGCCCGCCACCGACTGGCTCGCAGGCACCGGGATCGAGCTCGGCCCCGACGGATCCGTCACCGCGGACGCGTACCTGCGCACCTCCGTCCCCGGCGTGTACGCCGTCGGCGACTGCTCCTCCTTCCCGTCGGCCCGCTACGGGCGGCGGCTGCTGGTCCACCACTGGGACAACGCCCTCCAGGGCCCCCGGGCCGTCGCGGCGAACATCCTCGCGGCGGAACCCGTCCAGGCCTATGACCCCGTGCCGTACTTCTGGTCCGAGCAGTTCGGCCGCTTCGTCCAGTACGCCGGCCATCACGGCGACGCCGACACCCTGCTGTGGCGCGGTGACCCGGCCGGCCCCGCCTGGTCCGTGTGCTGGCTGCGCGGGGGCGCGCTGGTGGCCGTCCTGGCCGTGGGCCGCCCCCGGGACCTGGCGCAGGGCCGCAAGCTGATCGAGACCGCCGCGCCCGTGGACCCGTCCAAGGTCGCGGACCCTGCCGTTCCGCTGAAATCGGCCCTGCTCTGACGGCTCCCGGGCCCTGCCGGGCCGCCTGCCGGGCCCCGATCCGGCGGCCGCCCGGCCCCGGACGGACGGGGCCAGGTACCGGCGGCCCGTCCGAAGTGGCAGGCTTGTCCCCGTGACCGAGATTGACGCAAAGATCGATGCCCTCGTCCCCTCCTGGCTGTACCTCCCCGACATCGCGGAGATGCTCGACATCGAGGTGACCCGGGTCCGCCAGATGGTCAAGGAAGGGCAGCTGATCGCCGTACGCCGGGGCGAGAACCGTGCCCTGCAGGTTCCGGCGCAGTTCATCGACGGCGACAAGGTCGTCAAGGGCCTCGTCGGGCTGCTGACCGTACTGCGGGACGACCGCTTCTCCGACGAGGAGATGCTGGAGTGGCTCTTCACCGAGGATCCGACCCTGCCGGGCACCCCCGTGCAGGCGCTGCGCGAGAATCGCGGCACGGAGGTCAAGCGCCGCGCCCAGGCGCTCGCCCTCTGACCGGCTGATCCACCGGTGTGCGGGCCGACCCCGTCGGCCCGCACACCCCACCACCACGGGGGGAATCCCATGCAGCAGCTGTCCGACGCCCGGCTCTACCTGTGCACGGACGCGCGCAAGCGGCAGGGTGACCTCCCCGAGTTCCTCGACGCGGTCCTGGCCGGCGGCGTCGACATCGTCCAGCTCCGCGACAAGGGCATGGAGGCGGGCGAGGAGCTCGAACACCTCCAGGTCTTCGCCGAGGCCGCCCGCCGCCACGGCAAGCTCCTCGCCGTCAACGACCGCGCCGACGTCGCGCACGCCATCGGCTCCGACGTCCTGCACCTCGGCCAGGGCGACATCCCCGTCCCCGCCGCCCGCGCCGTCCTCGGCGGCCGGGTCCTGATCGGCCGCTCCTGCCACGCCGAGTCCGAGGTGGACGCCGCCGTCGCCGAGCCCGGCGTGGACTACTTCTGCACCGGCCCCTGCTGGCCCACCCCCACCAAGCCCGGCCGCCACGCCCCCGGACTCGACCTCGTCCGGTACGCGGCCTCCCTCGCCCAGGACCGCCCCTGGTTCGCGATCGGCGGCATCGACGCCGGCAACCTGGACGAGGTCCTGGACGCCGGCGCCACCCGCGTCGTGGTCGTCCGGGCCCTCACCGAGGCCTCCGACCCCGGCGCCGCGGCCGCCGAACTCGCCAAGAGGGTTCGCGCCCGCCTCGGGTGACGCTGGAGCGGCGTCCAAAAAGCTGTCCAGGTCGTGGACAGCGCTTCGGCGTCCGCCGGGCCCCGTCTAACCTGCCCGTATGGCCCTTGGTACCGCTTCCACCTGGTCGGACCGTGCACACACGGTCCGCGACCTCATCGCGTCCGGAGCCTCGTACTCCTTCGAGTTCTGGGCTCCCAAGACCGAGAAGGGCGAGCGCAACCTCTGGAACGCGCTCCGCAGGATCGAGGCGGTCTCCCCGAGCTTCGTCTCCGTCACGTACGGGGCCGGCGGCTCCACCCGTGGCGGCACCGTCCGAGCCACCCAGCAGATCGCCTCCGACACCACCCTGACGCCCGTCGCGCACCTGACGGCGGTGGACCACTCCGTCGCCGAGCTGCGCCACGTCATCGGCCAGTTCGCCGACGCCGGCATCCGCAACATGCTCGCCCTGCGCGGCGACCCGCCCGGCGACCCCATGGGCCCCTGGGTCAGGCACCCGGAGGGCGTGGACTACGCGGCCGACCTGGTGCGCCTGCTCAAGGAGTCCGGCGACTTCTGCGTCGGCGTCGCCGCCTTCCCCGAGATGCACCCGCGCTCCGAGGACTGGGACACGGACATCCGGCACTTCGTGGACAAGTGCCGCGCCGGCGCGGACTACGCCATCACCCAGATGTTCTTCGATCCGGAGAATTATCTGCGGCTGCGCGACAGCGTCGCCAAGGCGGGCTGCGAGACCCCGATCATCCCCGAGGTCATGCCCGTTGTCGGTATCAAGCAGCTCGACCGGCTGCCGCAGCTGAGCACCGCCGTCTTCCCCGACGCCGTGAAAGAGCGCATGCTCGCCGTCAAGGACGACCCGGCCGCTGTACGCTCCATTGGCATCGAGTTCGCCACGGAGTTCTGCGCGCGGCTGCTGTCCGAGGGTGTCCCGGGACTGCACTTCATCACGCTGAACAATTCCACGGCGACTCTCGAGATCTACGAGAACCTGGGCCTGCACCAGCGGGCCTGACCGGCCGTCTCCCCTTCCCGCGCGGGCGGCCGTACCGAGAGGGGCCTTGCATGGGAATGACGGTCCTCTACATCGCGTTCGGCATCGTCGCGTTGTGGCTGCTTGCCGAGGTCCTGATGCAGTACAAGGCCCGGCTGCGCTGGCGCCTGCTGGCCTTCACCGGCTTCGCCGGAGTGGTGGCCGGAGTGGTACTGCCGTCGGTGCTCGTGATCGCCGCCGGCGCGACCGCCTTCGCCGTCGGCCAGACCCTGGTCACGCTCTCCTTCCGGAAGGGCTTCGTGGCCGGCTGGGCGCTGCGCCGGGGCGGGCGGCCCGCACCGGACGCGGCTTCGGGCAGACGCCGCCGCTCCGGGAGCGGACCGCGCCCGGAGCCGGCACTGGAGGTCACCGGGCTGGAGTACGCCGACCAGGGCCGGGGACCGGGCGAGGACCCGGGCTCCGAGGACGCGGTGTTCACCCCGCAGCCGGTGCCCGAGGAGACCGGCTCGTACGGGATACAGAGCTTCGTCCCCCAGCAGCCGCAGCAGGCCCAGCAGCCCGGCGCCGAGACCCCCTTCGCCTCGCCGTTCACCACGGCCGAGCAGGACGCCCACCAGTACGCGGCCTACTACGACCAGCAGCAGGGCCAGGGCGGCTACGACTACCCCGGCACCTACCCCCAGGGCGAGCAGCAGGTCTACGCCGCCTACTCGGACCCGTACATCGGCACCGGCGGCGAGGTCTCCCCGGCCCCGCCCTACGACGGCGCGGCCTACCCGCCCTACGGCGACCCCGCCCAGCAGCAGTACTCCATGGACACCCCGCCCGGCGGGGTGTGGGTCCCGCAGCAGCGCGCCACCGACGCCGCGCCGCAGCCCTACCCGGAGCAGGACCCGCAGCAGGAGTACCCGTACCCGTACCCCGGCAACGGGGAGTACGGCCAGTACCGCCACTGACGGGCACTCGGCCCCGGCCCCGGCCCCGGCGGGCCGGGGCTCACTGCGAGCCGCGGAACCCGGCCCCCTCCACGATCAGCCCGGCCACCAGGGCCCCCGTCATCCCGGCGTGCGCGAGCCCGCCGCCGGGGTGCGCCCAGCCGCCCGCGAGGTACAGCCCGGGCAGCGCCGTCGTGTTGGCCGGGTACAGCAGCCGGCCCCCGTCCCCCGGCAGCGCGGGCGGCGGCACCGAGCCGCCGAGGGCACCCGTGGCGGCCTCCACGTCCCGCGGGGTGCGCACCTCCTGCCACAGCAGCCGCTCGCGCAGCCCGGGGACGGCCCGGGCGGCGAGGTCCAGCAGCTCCTCCGGGTCCGGGACGGGCGCCCCGCCCGCGGGCCCGCACACGGCGCTCACGGTGACCGCCTCGTGGTCCGGGTCCGGCCGGGTGGCGGGGTCGTCCGGGCGCAGCACCGTGACCAGCCGGACGCCGGCGGGGTCCGGGGAGTGCACCAGGGTGCGGTGGACGGCGTCCGCCGGGCGGGCGCCCCGCAGCGCCAGCAGCAGGGTCAGCCGGCCGGGAACCTCCGTGCCCCGGGCCGGTACGCCGCCGGGCGGGCGGGGCACCGAGGCGCTCGGCAGCTGCCTCGGGTCGATGCCGCAGACGACGTGGTCGGCGGCGGCCTCGGTGCCGTCGGCCAGCCCCACCCCGGCCGCCCGGCCGTCCCGGCTCAGCACCGAGCGGACGGCGGCGCCGAAGACGAACTCCACCTTCCGCTCCCGGCAGCGCTCGTAGACGGCGGTGGCCAGCTCGCGCATGCCGCCCCGGACGTACCAGCTGCCGAAGGTCTGCTCCATATAGGGCAGCGCGGCCGCCGCGGCGGGCGTCGCGTCCGGGTCCAGCCCGTACGCCAGGACCCGGCCCGCCAGCAGCTCGCCGAGCCGGCCGCCCAGCTCGCGCCGGGCCACCTCGGCCAGCGTCGGCGGGCGGCGGCGCAGCAGACCGCTGCCGCGCAGCGCCGGGTACGGGTCGCGGCCGAGTACCTGCCAGTCGGGGCGCAGGGGCTCCTCCAGCAGCGGGCGGCGGGTGGCGTCCCAGGTGTCGCGGGCCCGCCCCAGCAGGGCGTTCCAGCGCTCGCCCGCGCCCGCGCCGAAGGCCGCGTCGAGGGCGGCGGCGACCCCGCCCCGGGAGGTGCCGGGGAGGGTGACGGCGATGCCGTCCAGCACGTGCCGGACGGCGGGGTCCAGCTGTACCGTGCCGACGCGGTCCTCCAGGGGCCGCTTGCCGGTCTTCACGAACAGGTCGCGGTAGACGGCGGGCAGGTGCAGCAGCCCGGGTCCGGTGTCGAAGGCGAAGCCGTCGCGTTCGTACCGGCCGACGGAGCCCCCGTAGGTGGACCCGCGCTCGTACACCGTCACCTGGTGCCCCGCCACGGCCAGCCGGGCCGCCGTCGCCATCGCGCCCATGCCGGCGCCGATCACCGCAATTCTCGCCATACCGCTGAGCCTATCGAGCCAGGCCCGCAGGTCAGCCGGGTGGTGCTCCGCCCACGGCCCGGGTGGTTGCGGCCAGCCGCTTCTCCTCGCGGCGCTGGGCCCGCCGCCGTCGGAAGCGGCGGATCCGGCTCCAGAGGTAGACCAACAGGACCAGGCCGATGAGCAGCAGGACGGCGGCGATGACGGCGGCCGCCCGGGGGTTGAACATCGCGAAGGTGACGACGCCGCCCACGCCCAGGTCCTCGGCGGTGCTCAGCACGATGTTGCTGAACGGTTCGGGCGAGGTGTTGACCGCCATCCGGGTGCCGGCCTTGACGAAATGGCTGGCCAGCGCCGTGGAACCGCCGACGGCACCCGCGGCGAGGTCGGAGAGCGAGCCGCTCTGCCCGGCCAGGAGGGCGCCGACGACCGCTCCTGAGACGGGCCGGATCACGGTGTGGACGGTGTCCCACAGGGAGTCCACGTACGGGATCTTGTCGGCCACGGACTCGCACAGGAACAGCACGCCCGCGACGACGAGGACGTCGGTGCGCTGGAGCGAGGCGGGGACCTCGTCGGACAGTCCGGTCGCGCCGAAGACGCCGAGCAGGAGGATCACGGCGTAGGCGTTGATCCCGCTGGCCCAGCCGCTGGTGAAGACCAGGGGGAGCACACTCATCTGATCAGCATGCCGCAGAGCGGCCGATCAGGGCGGGGGAAACGGCGAGGGGACGGCCGCGCTCTCGCGGACGTCCCCTCACCGGCGGAGTCTGTGCGGGGCTACTGCCCCTGCTCGTCACGGCGGCGCTGCCACCGTTCCTCGATACGGGTCATCATCGACCGACGCTGCCGGTTGCGGCCGTGGGCCGAACCGCCGGCACTTCCGGAGACGGGCTGTTCGCCAGGCTTGGGGGCCTTGCGCCAACCGGTGACCACGAGGACCGTACAGGCCAGCATGACGAGGAATCCCACCACGCTGATCCAGAGCACTTCCTGCCAGATCACACCAGTCATGAGGAGCGCGATACCCACCACAATGCCTACGACTGCCTGGTAGACCCGTCGCCGGGTGTACGTGCGCAGTCCACTGCCCTCAAGCGCTGTCGCGAACTTGGGGTCTTCGGCGTACAGCGCTCGCTCCATCTGCTCGAGCATGCGCTGCTCGTGCTCCGAGAGCGGCACGGGAGTCCTCCTCATCCGTCGGTCGCGGGGGGTAGCGACCAGGGGTCCCCTTCAGGATAGGCGGGGAATCGCCCCCGTGATACCCGCCCTCTACGCCACATTCTGCAAACCACCGTGCCGGGCAAGTCCTGAGTGCCGGACCCGGTGCCGAACGGGTGCTTCGAACGTACCGACGCCAAGGCGGGCGGCCATTGAGGCGCTTATTCCCCAATGGGCGGTCCGTCATGCCGACCGGTGCACCCGATCATACGTGTCGGCGCGCCGGTTGGGAGGGGATCCGCCGGAGCCCGGTCGAGCAAGCCCGCAGATCAGGCGGGCTTCTCGCCCAGGACGTGCAGCTGCGTGGCCACCGCGTGGAAGGCGGGCAGCTCGGCGGCGGCCTCCTCCAGCCGCAGCAGCGCCTCGACCGCGCCGGGCTCGGTGTCCACCAACACCCCGGGGACCAGGTCGGCGAAGATCCGCACGCCGTGGACCGCGCCGACCGCCAGGCCGGCGTCGCCGGCCAGCGCGCTCAGCTGTTCGGCGGTGAAGCGGCGCGGCACCGGGTCGCCGGAGCCCCAGCGCCCGGCCGGGTCGGTGAGGGCGGTGCGGGCCTCGGTGAAGTGCCCGGCCAGCGCCCGCGCCAGCACGGCTCCGCCGACGCCGGCGCCGAGCAGGCTGAGGATGCCGCCGGGGCGCAGGGCGGCGACGGCGTTGGCCACGCCCTCGGCGGGGTCGTCCACGTACTCCAGCACGCCGTGGCAGAGCACCACGTCGTACGCGTCGCGCTCGACGACGTCCAGCAGGCCCTGGGCGTCGCCCTGGACCCCGCGCACGAGATCGGCGACACCGGCCTCGGAGACCCGGCGCTCCAGCCCGAACAGCGCGTTCGGGCTGGGGTCGACCACGGTCACCCGGTGGCCCAGCCGGGCCACCGGCACGGCGAACTTGCCCGTGCCGCCGCCGGTGTCCAGCACCTCGAGCGCTTCCCGCCCGGTCGCCTTCACCCGGCGGTCGAGGGCCTCCTTGAGGACCTCCCACACCACGGCGGTGCGGAGGGAAGCACGGGGGCGGGAAGTGTCCGACACGGCTGATGACTCCTCGGCGCGTAAGGGGTGGGGAGGTGCTTGCCCCACCCTATTGCCTCAGCCGACCGCGCAGCTCATCCGGCGTTCGGACGCTCCGGACGAGGCTGCGGCAGCGCCTGCGCCACGGGCTGCAGCGCGAGCATCCGCTCCACCAGCCGCAGGAACATCCCCGCCTCCCGTACGAGGTCGTCCGCGTCCCGGCTGCTCGCCGCGTCCCGTATCCCGGCCTCGGCCCGGGCCCGCCGGGCCGCACCCGACGCGAACAGCGCGCTCCACTCGGTCAGCTCCGGCGCTATCTCCGGCAGCACCTCCCACGCGCTGCGGATCCGCGGCCTCCGCCGGCGTCCGGCCGGCTCGGGCCGCCCGCGCGCGGCGAGCACGGCCGCGGCGGCGCGCAGCGCCGCCAGGTGTGCGGTGGCGTACCGCTCGTTGGGCCGGGGCAGCAGGGCCGCCTCGGCCAGGCCGTCGCGGGCCTTGGCGAGCAGTTCGAGGGCGGCCGGCGGTGCGGACGCCCTGCGCGGGACGGGGTGGACAGGGGACGGGGACGGTGTGGCCATGACGAACCTCCTGTCGTTGCGTGGTGCTCGGCGGTGCGGCTGTTTTCCGTTCGTGGGTCCATCGTGACGGGGGCCACTGACAATCGCGTTGACCTGCGCATTCACCGTGAAACCCGGACGGGACGGGCATGGGTGGCCCCGGCGCGGGCACGCGGGTGAGGGAGGGCCAGGACCTGTGACGGGCCGCCGGGTTCCCGCCAAAAAGCGCCGCCCGCCGGGCACGCGGGCCTGACGCCTGCTAACTTTTGAACTGACCAGTCAGTTCAAAAGGAGGGGGAGCGGCGTGAACAGCCCGCACGGCGCCGCCGTCAAGGCCGAGGGCTTCGGACTCAAGGGCCCGCGCGGCTGGGTGTTCCGGGGGGTGGGGATCGAAGCGGCCCCCGGATCGCTCATCGCGCTCGAAGGACCCTCCGGCAGCGGCCGGACCTGCCTGCTCCTCGCCCTCACCGGACGGATGAAGGCCACCGAGGGCCACGCCGAGATCGGCCGCCACCGGCTGCCGAAGAAGATGGCCGCGGTCCGCCGGATCACCGCCCTCGGCCCCGTCCCCGGGGTCAACGACCTCGACCAGGCCCTCACCGTCGCCGAGCAGCTGCGCGAGGGAGCCATGCTCCAGCGGCGCTACGACGCCCCCCTGCGCTCCCTGCTGCGCCCGCGCGGCGACCGCCGCGCCGCCGCCCGGGCCCGGATCGACGAGGCCCTGGCCGCCGTCGGGCTGGACCTCTCCGCCCTGCCGAAGGGCGAGCGGACCTCCGTACGCGACCTGGAGCGCCTGGAGGCCGTACGGCTGTCCCTGGCCATCGCCCTGCTGGGCGGCCCCCGGCTGCTGGCCCTGGACGACCTCGACATCAAGCTCTCGGACGCCGAACGCGCGCAGGCCTGGGCCCTGCTGCGCTCGGTCGCCGACCGCGGGACCACCGTCCTCGCGGTGTGCAGCGAGGCCCCCGAGGGCGTGACGGTGCTGCGCACGGGCGCGGAGCCGGACACGGCGGAGCCCGTGGGCCCGCCACCGCGGGCGGGCGGGGGCACCGGGAAGGCCGCGCCCGGTCCCGCGGGGGCGGCCGTGGGGCACGCCGACGGTCCGAAGATCACCTGGGGCCTGCCCGCCGGCACGACCCCGGGCAACGACACGGACCCCGACGGGGACGGCGACGCCCAGGCCGAGGAGACCGGCATCGGCACCGGGGCCGGCACCGAGGGCGAGAAGCCCGGCACCGAGGCCGAGAAGCCCGGCACCGAGGCCGAGAAGCCCGGCACCGAGCCCGACGCCGAAGAGCCCGGCACCGAGCCCGCCGCCGGCACCGACACCGACGAAGACACGAAGGGGGCGGACGATGCGCTCGCCGAAACTGGCCGCGCTTGAGCTGAAGCGGTTCGGGCGGGGGAAGCTGCCCCGGGCCGCCCTCGTCGCGCTGCTCCTGCTGCCCCTGCTCTACGGGGCCCTGTACCTCTGGTCCTTCTGGGACCCGTACAAGCGCCTCGACAGGGTGCCCGTCGCCCTCGTCAACGCCGACCAGGGCACCACCGTGGACGGCAAGCGCCTCGACGCCGGCGGTGAGATCACCCGCAAACTGCGCGAGAGCAAGACCTTCGACTGGCGCGAGGTCAGCGCCGCCGAAGCGGCCAAGGGCCTGGAGAACGGGAAGTACTACCTCTCCCTGACCATGCCCGCCGACTTCAGCAGGAACATCGCCTCCAGCGGCGGCGACGACCCCACCACCGGGGCCCTCCAGGTCCGCACGAACGACGCCAACAACTACATCGTCGGCTCGATCTCGCGCACCGTCTTCTCCGAGGTCCGCTCGGCGGCGTCCACCAACGCCTCCCGCGGTTTCCTCGACAAGATCTTCATCTCCTTCTCCGACCTGCACGACAAGACCGCCGAGGCCGCCGACGGCGCCGCCCAGCTCAAGGACGGCGCGGGCAAGGCCCAGCAGGGCGCGAAGGAACTCGCCGACGGCCTCGACACGGCCAAGGAGAAGTCCGGCGAGCTCACCGGCGGCCTGAAGAAGCTCAACGAGGCGGCCGGCAAGCTGGAGACCGGCTCCCGGCAGGTCGCGGACGGCACCCAGAAGGTCGCCGACGTGGTCAACGGCGCGGCCGACAAGGCCCGCCCCTTCGTCAAGGACCCCAAGAACCTGGCGGACACCGCCAAGCTCGTCGCCGACAGCGCCAAGGTCGTCAACAACCACCTCGCCAAGGCCGTCGAGAAGGCCCCGGCCGCCGCCGCCCGGACCAAGGCGGTCGCCACCGGCCTGGACTCGTACTACACCAAGGTGTGCGCGACCCCCGGCGCCGCGCCCCTCGCGGCCTCCTGCCCCGAGCTGAAGCAGATCAAGGACAACGCGGCCGAGGCCGCCCTGCTCGCCGGCGACGCGAGCACCGTCCTCGGGAACTCCAGCGGCGACATCACCAAGCTCCGCACACAGCTGACCGACCTGGAGAACAAGGCCCGCGAACTCGCCACCAAGGCCCCCGGCCTCGCGGGCGACCTCGACGCCGCCGTCACCAAGGCCAACGCCCTCAACGACGGCGCCCACAAGGTCGCCGCCGGCATGGTCGAGCTGCACAAGGGCATCGGCACCGCCGCGGGCGGCTCCGGCAAGCTGGGCGAAGGCGTCGGCAAGCTCGGCGACGGCGCCCACACCCTGGGCGGCGGCATGTTCAAGCTCGTCGACGGCAGCGGCCGGCTCGCCGACGGCCTGCACGAGGGCGTCGACAAGATCCCGGACTACGACCAGCGGCAGCGCGACGCCCGTACGGAGGTCATGGCCGACCCGGTCCAGCTCGCCAACCAGGCCCTGCACAAGGCGCCCAACTACGGCACCGGCTTCGCCCCGTACTTCATCCCGCTGTCCCTGTGGGTCGGCGCGATGGTCGCCTACATGCTGATCGCGCCCATGAACAAGCGGGCACTGGCCGCCGGCGCCTCGCCCTGGCGGATCGCCGTCGCGGGCTGGCTGCCCGTGGCCGGCCTCGGCGCCGCGCAGGTGGGCGCGCTGATGTCCGTACTGCACTGGGCCCCGGGCCTCGGGCTGAAGATGGCCCACCCGGCCCTGACCATCGGCTTCCTGGTCCTGGTCACCGCCTGCTTCGCGGCGATCATCCAGTGGCTGAACGCCAAGTTCGGCGCGGCCGGCCGCATCCTGGTCCTCGCCGTCCTGATGCTCCAGCTCACCTCGGCCGGCGGCACGTACCCCATCCAGACCAGCCCGGACTTCTTCAACGACGTCCACCCGTACCTGCCGATGTCCTACGTCGTCGAGGGCCTGCGCCGCCTCATCACCGGCGGCGACCTCACCCCGGTGTGGCAGGGCTGCGCGGTCCTGGTGGCCTTCACGGCCGGGGCACTGGCCCTCACCGCGCTCGCCGCCCGCGGCAAGCAGGTGTGGACGATGGACCGACTGCACCCCGAACTGAGCCTGTAAGGGGCTGTGACCTGTGAGAATCAGCGCCATGGAAAGCAGTAGCACCACCGCGGGCGGCGCCCGGCGGCAGGCCACGCGGCAGAAGCTGTACGAGGCGGCCGTCACGCTCATCGCCGAACAGGGCTTCTCCGCGACCACGGTGGACGAGATCGCCGAACGGGCCGGCGTGGCCAAGGGCACCGTCTACTACAACTTCGCGAGCAAGACCGAGCTGTTCGAGGAGCTGCTGCGGCACGGGGTGGGTCTGCTGACCGCCTCGCTGCGGGCGGCGGCGGACGGGACCGAGGCGCGCGGCGGCAGCCGGATCGAGGCCCTCGACGCGATGATCCGCGCCGGCCTGGTCTTCATCGACCGCTATCCGGCCTTCACCCAGCTGTACGTCGCCGAACTCTGGCGCACCAACCGCGCCTGGCAGTCCACCCTGATGGTGGTGCGGGGCGAAGCCGTCGCGGTCGTCGAGTCGGTACTGCGGGAGGGCGTGGAACGCGGGGAGCTCAGCGCCGAGATCGACGTGCCGCTGACCGCGGCCGCACTGGTCGGGATGGTGCTGGTGGCCGCGCTGGACTGGCAGGCCTTCCAGAGCGAGCGCTCCCTGGACGACGTCCACTCGGCGCTGTCGCTGCTGCTCCGGGGACGGGTCAGCGGAAGCCGCTGACCCCCGGTCGGCGGTGCCGCCCGGGGGCCGGACCGGCGTAGAACTGAGTATCCGTACCTAGGCGAACAGATGAGTATGCGTACGGATGGGCTCCCACCTGCGCAGACAGCAGACTGGAGCCACGGACGGGGCCTCGGCCCGCACCGCGGACACGGGGCCGCGGAGCGGACCGGGTCCCTGGCCGTGAGCGGTACGGCGAACGCCGGTGCGTTCGGACTCGGGGGGAACGAGTCCGAACGCACCGGCGTCCGTCATTTCCTGCCGCGGGCTCCCGCTCAGCCGCGGCCCCGCAGCGGGATCAGCAAGCGGATCCGGGCCGTGAGGGCCGCCGTCCGCGCGGACAGCGCCGCCGCCCGGGCCGAGGCGGCGGCGGTCACGCGCGCCGCCGACCGGGGGAGCAGCAGCGCGCGCAGCCGGGCCCGGCGCCCGAGGGCGGCCAGCAGGGCCGTGCGGGCCAGGCGGACGTCGTCGGCCAGCCGCGGGTACGGGACGTCCGCGCCGGGCGGGGCGTACAGCGTCCGCTCCACCGCGTCCGCGACCCGGTGCACCGCCCGCGCGGGCTCCCCGTCGAGCCGGCCCAGGACCACGACCCGGCTCGCGGCCTGACGCGGCGACAGCGCCCCGTCGGGCGGGATGCCCACGTCCCAGGCCGAGTCGCCCAGCTCCCGCCAGGCGGCCAGCACCCCGGGGGAGGACCCCGGCGGGACGGCCGGGGCCCCGGGGGACGACGGCCCGCGCGCGGTCCCCCGCGGGGAGGCCAGCCGCCGCTCGCGGACACGCCGGCGCCACAGCAGCGGCAGCAGCGGCAGCCCGAGGACCACCAGCGCGCCGGCGGTCCAGCCGAGGACCGCGCCGACCGGTACACCGCTGGACCCGGTGCCGGTGTCCTGCGGGGCGGCCGGTACGCCGCACTCGCCGAGCTTCTTCAGCTCCGGCGGGCACGCCTCGGCCTGCGAGGGCATGGGCGCCGGCGCCGACGCGGACGCCGAGGGCAGCGCGGACGGCGCGGACGGCTGCGGCGCCGGGGCCTCGGTGCGGCTGTAGTCCGGCAGCGAGATGCCGGCCCGGGGCGTCGGCTCGAAGCGGGTCCACCCCACGCCCTCGAAGTACAGCTCGGGCCACGCGTGCGCGTCCCGCATCGAGACGTTCACGCTGCCGTCGGCCTGCTTCTCGCCCGGGGTGAAACCGACCGCCACCCGCGCCGGGATGCCCAGGGAGCGGGACATCGCCGCCATCGAGAAGGCGAAGTGGACGCAGAAGCCCTCCTTGTCCGCCAGGAAGCGGGCGATGGCCTGCGAGCCCGTCCCCGAGGACACCTTGGTGTCGTAGCGGAAGCCGCCGTTCACCGCGAAGAAGTCCTGGAGCCGCACGGCCCGCGTGTAGTCGTCCCGCGCGCCCTGGGTGACCCGCCGGGCCGTCTCCGCCACCACCGGCGGCAGGTTGTCCGGGAGCCTCGTGTACTCCTCCCGCACCGCCGGGTTCGGGGCGGGCGCGGCCTGGAGCTGCGCCGCCGTGGGCCGCAGCAGCAGGCTCCGTACGGTGTACTGCGCGCCCTGCACGTTCTGGAAGCGGTCCTTGGCCAGCTGGTCGCCGACCAGGGTCCGGCCGGCCGGCTCGTACCGCCACTTGCCGGCGATGTCGATCTGCGTCGCCGGGTACGGCATCGGCAGGTAGCGCTGGGCGTACGTCTGCGCCGCCGAGACGGAGGTGCGTACCTCGGACGCGCTCTCGCGCACCCGGTCGCTCAGCCCCGACGGGGTCGGCAGCCGCTCCGGCACGTCCGTCAGCGGGCGCCCGGAGGCCTCCCACTTGACGCCGTTGAACTCGTCCAGCGCCAGGATCCGCAGGTACTGCTCGCCGAGCTGCGGGCTGTCCGTGCGGTACCTCAGCACGACCCGGTTGTCCTGCGCGTTCAGGCTGCTCTGCAGCGAGACCAGCGGGTTCACCGCCGAGATCGTGCCGCCGCCCCGGCCCGCCGCGCCCGAGTCGTCGCCCGGGGCGCCCAGCAGCCCGCCGCCGAGGGAGGGCAGTACGGCCGGCACCGCCACGGCCACGCCGAGCGCGACCACGCCGATCCGGCGCCCGGTGCGCACGGGCGCCACGGCCCGGCCGCCGCCCGCGCCGCCCCCGTACCCGGAGGCCGCCGAGACGCGCGTGCCCGGGGCGCCGCCGAAGACCCGGCCCCACTGGGCCAGCCGGTCGCGCCCCTCCGACAGCAGCAGCATCAGGTAGCCCGCCCCGGCCAGCAGGAAGGCGAACCAGGATCCGCCCTGGCCCGTCGCCAGCCCGGCCGCGACCGAGTACAGCGCCAGCAGCGGCAGCCCGGCGGCCGCGGAGGTCCGCAGCGTCACGGCGAGCACGTCCACCAGCAGCCCGATCAGCAGCACCCCGGCGAGCAGCAGCAGCCGGATGCCGTCGGTGAGGGGGGCCGGTATGGCGAACTCGCTCACGTCCCGCACGCCCTGCTGGAACAGGGCCCCGAAGTCGGTGACCAGGAAGGACAGCGGCCCGCCCCCGGTGGTTCCGGCCTTCCCCGCGAAGAGGAAGGCGAGCACCAGCAGCGACACCAGCAGCTGCGCCGCCACGGTCAGCGACCGCGCCAGCGGCACCCGCCGGGCGCCGGCCCCCACCGCGGACTGCACCCCGAGCAGCGCCGCCGCCTGGAGCAGCCAGCCCGTGGACTCCACCAGCGGCGCCAGCGACCAGGAGGTCAGCAGCGTCGCCAGCATTGCGAAGAGCGTCACCCGCGTGCGCCCGCTCATGCCCGGCCTCCGGAGTTCTCGGGGCCGAGGGGAGCGTTCCCGGCCTGCCGCCACAGTTCGGCGAAGGCGGCGCCGGGCGGGACGGCCAGCGCCGTCCAGCCCGCGTCCCGCAGCCTGCGCAGCCGCTCCTCCGCCCGAGAGGGCGCTCCGGTCCAGGCCGCGGAATCCAGTACGAACGCCACCGCGCCCGCGCTGCGCTGCCGCATCCGGGCCGCCATCTCGGTCTGTTCGCCGTCGAGGTCGCCGAAGAAGGCGATGAGCAGGCCGTCGCCGCCGGAGGAGGCGGGGCCGGCTCCGCCGGTGCGGACCGCGTCGTAGGCGCGGCCCAGCCCGCTCCCGTCGGAGTGCCCGACGACCGCGAGGGTGTCCATCAGCAGCCCCGCCGCCTCGGCGGATTCCGGGCCGCCCGAGGAGAAGCCGCCACCGCCCCCGCCGCCCTCGCCGGGCACGCGGTCGCCGGTGTCGGTGATCAGCCGCACCGCGAACCCCTGCTCCAGGACGTGCAGCAGGGTGGAGGCGGCGGCCGACACCGCCCACTCGAAGGCGGAGTCGGGGCCCGCGCCGGCGTACGCCGTGTCGCGGGTGTCCAGCAGGACGGTGGCCCTGCTGCGCTGGGGCTGTTCCTCGCGGCGCACCATCAGCTCGCCGTAGCGGGCGGTGGAGCGCCAGTGGACCCGGCGCAGGTCGTCGCCGCGCCGGTAGGTGCGCGGGATCACGTCGTCGTCCCCGGCCAGCGCGAGCGAGCGGCGGCTGCCGTCGCCGTAGCCGCCCGCCTCGCCGGTCATCCGGACCGGGGGCAGGGGCTGGGTGCGCGGGACGACGGTGAGGGTGTCGTACGCGGTGAAGGAGCGGGTCAGCTCGACCAGCCCGAAGGGGTCGGTCAGGCGCAGCTGGAGGGGGCCGAGGGGGTAGCGGCCGCGCAGGTCGGAACGGACCCGGTACGACACCTCGCGGCGCCCGCCGGACTCCACCCGGTCCAGTACGAAGCGGGGCCGCGGCCCCAGCACGTACGGCACCCGGTCCTGGAGCATCAGCAGTCCCGTGGGCACCCGGGAGACGTTCTCCAGCCGGAGCTGGACGCGGGCCTCCCCGCCGGCGGGCACCCGCGGCGGGGTCAGGCGCCGGCTCGCGGTGACCCGGTGGCGGGTGCGGTGCAGGGCGAGGACGCAGATCAGGGGCAGGGCGACGAGCAGCAGCCCGACCCGCAGGAGCTGGCCCTGGCCCAGGACGTACGCGCAGACGGCGGCGGCGGTCCCGGCGGCCAGGAACGAGCGGCCCCGGGTGGTCAGCCCCGCGAACGAGGCGCGCAGCCCCCCGGCTTCCCTCACCTGCCCGCCGGCGCCGTGCGGGGCACCGGCGCTCATCAGAAGCCCCGCAGGCCCGCGCCGGGCGGCATCTCGCCGCGCGCGTGCGCGGCGGGGACGGGGGTGCGCTGGAGGATGTCGTGGACGACCTGCTCGGCGGTGCGCCGGTTCAGCTGGGCCTGCGCGGTGGGCAGCAGCCGGTGCGCGAGGACGGGCGCGGCCAGCTGCTGCACGTCGTCGGGCAGGACGTAGTCCCGGCCGGACAGGGCGGCGGAGGCCTTGACGGCGCGCAGCAGGTGCAGGGTGGCGCGGGGCGAGGCGCCCAGCCGCAGCTCCGGGTGGCTGCGGGTCGCGGAGACCAGGTCGACCACGTAGCGGCGTACGGGCGCGGCGACGTACACCTCGCGGACGGCTTCGATCAGCTTGACCACGTCGTGGGCGTGCGCGACGGCGGTGAGGTCGTCGAGCGGGGAGAGCCCGCCGTGCACGTCGAGCATCTGGAGCTCGGCCTCGGGGCTGGGGTAGCCGACGGAGACGCGTGCCATGAAGCGGTCGCGCTGGGCCTCGGGGAGGGGGTAGGTGCCCTCCATCTCGACCGGGTTCTGGGTGGCGACAACCATGAACGGGCTGGGCAGGGCGTAGGTGGTGCCGTCGATGGTGACCTGGCGCTCCTCCATCGACTCCAGCAGCGCGGACTGGGTCTTGGGGGAGGCGCGGTTGATCTCGTCGCCGATGACGATCTGCGCGAAGATGGCGCCGGGCTTGAACTCGAACTCGCGGCGCTGCTGGTCGTAGATGCTGACGCCGGTGATGTCCGAGGGCAGCAGGTCCGGCGTGAACTGGATGCGCTGGACCGAGCAGTCGATGGACTTGGCGAGCGTCTTGGCCAGCATCGTCTTGCCGACGCCGGGGACGTCCTCGATCAGGAGGTGTCCTTCGGCCAGCAGCACGGTCAGCGCGATCCGTACGACCTCGGGCTTGCCCTCGATCACGCTCTCGACCGACCGGCGGACCCGCTCGGCCGTGCTGGTCAGATCAGCGAGGCTCGCTCGGTCGTCGTACGTGGTCACCTGGTTCTCCTCGGCCCTTTCCCGGGGCCGACGCTGTTGGCGCATGAACCGGCCCACCCCGAAACACGGACGCCGCCCCGGACGGGTTCCGGGCGGTGTCTTCCCGCATTCTTGACGGCGTCCGACGGGTCTGTCACTCAGGTGGCCGGATCGATCTCCCGCAGGAGACCGGTGTGCACGTCGAAGACGAAGCCTCGCACATCGTCTTCGTCGAGCAGGAAGGGGTTGGTCCGGACCCGCTGCACGGACTGGCGGACGTCCCGCTCGACGTCGCGGAAGGCCTCCACGGCCCGGGCGGGGCGCTGGCCGACCTCGTCCTCCAGCTCGTGCCGGAAGTCCTCGGTCAGGCTTTCGAGGCCGCGGCCGGTGTCGTGGACGAGGATGACCGAGCGGGTGCCCGGCATCCACCGGCTGATGGTGAGCGAGCGGATGGTGTCGTCGGTGACGACCCCTCCGGCGTTGGTGTGAGGGTGGACGAAGAAGGTCAACGAGCCCTGTTGTGAGCTAACCCACAAGGGTGAGGCGGGGGCGGCCGTCCGGGTGGTTCGCGGCTTTTGGGTCTTGTCCGGGGGAAGGGCGCACCGGGCACGGGGCGGTTCGTTGACCGCGGCGACCGTTGCACTAAAGTGACGCGAACCGGCCGGAGCCCGGCCCCCACCGGCCGCCCGGCCCCCCTGGTAACACTCCGCGTGCGCGGCGCGGCGTATGCCTGCCGCGCCGTTATCTGAGAGGGCGCTTTGACTAGCGAGTCCCGACATGTCCCGGTGATGCTCCAGCGGTGCCTGGACCTGTTGGCCCCGGCGCTGGAGAGGCCGGGGGCCGTCGTCGTCGACTGCACCCTCGGCCTCGGCGGCCACAGCGAGGCCCTGTTGACCCGGTTCCCCGAGGTGCGCCTGATCGGCCTCGACCGCGACAGGGAGGCCCTGCGGCTGTCCGGGGAGCGGCTCGCGCCCTTCGGCGACCGGGCCACCCTCGTCCACGCGATCTACGCCGACCTCGCCGAGGTGCTCGACGACCTGGGACTCCCGGCCGTCCAGGGCATCCTCTTCGACCTCGGCGTCTCCTCCATGCAGCTCGACGAGGCCGACCGCGGGTTCGCGTACGCGCAGGACGCCCCGCTGGACATGCGCATGGACCAGACGACCGGCATCAGCGCGGCCGAGGTCCTCAACACCTACGCCCCCGGCGAGCTGGTGCGGATCCTGCGCCAGTACGGCGAGGAGAAGCAGGCCAAGCGGATCGTGTCGGCGATCGTGCGGGAGCGGGAGAAGGAGCCCTTCTCCCACAGCGCCCGCCTCGTGGAGCTGATCCGTGACGCCCTGCCGCAGGCGGCCAAGCGCACCGGCGGCAACCCCGCCAAGCGGACCTTCCAGGCCCTGCGGATCGAGGTCAACGGCGAGCTCTCCGGGCTGGAGCGGGCCATCCCGGCGGCGGTCGACCGGATCGCGGTCGGCGGCCGGATCGCGGTGCTCTCGTACCACTCCCTGGAAGACCGCCTCGTGAAGCAGGTCTTCGCCGCCGGCGCCGCCTCCACGGCCCCGCCGGGGCTGCCGGTCGTCCCGGAGAAATACCAGCCGAAGCTGAAACTGCTGACGCGCGGTGCCGAGCTGCCGACCGAGGAGGAGATCGCCGAGAACCGGCGGGCCGCCCCGGCCCGGTTCCGGGGAGTCGAGCGCATCCGCGAGGCGCGGCTGTGACCAAGGCCCGCGCGGGCGCCCGGCCGCGGCAGCAGGGCGGCGGGGCGGCGCGGATGCCGTTCGTCCTGCTGGTGGTGGCGCTGCTCGCGGGCGGACTGATCAGCCTCCTGCTGCTGAACTCGGCGCTGAACGAGGGCTCCTTCCAGCTGAGCCGGCTGAAGAAGGAGACCACCGCGCTGACGGACGAGCAGCAGGCGCTCCAGCGGGACGTGGACGGCTACTCGGCGCCGGACGCCCTCCAGCGGCGGGCCCGCGAACTGGGGCTGGTGCCCGGCGGCAGCCCCGTCTTCCTCCGCCCCGACGGCAGTGTCGCGGGCAGCCCGGTGCCGGCCGAGGCCCCGGCCCCGCCGCCCGCGGCCACGCCCACGCCGGCGGCCGCGCCCCCGAGCCCGGCGCCGTCCGCCCCCGGGGCGTCCGTACCGCCCTCCGGGCCCCCCGCGCCCGCCACGGGCCCGCCCGCGCCCCCGCAACCCCAGCCACAGCCGAGCCAGACCCCTGGAAGGTGACGTCGTGACGCGGACCCCCGTGGGGCATCTCACCGCCCCGCCCTTCCCCTGTTCCGCGGACCCCGCCCGGCCCCGCGCCACGAGCGCGGACGCGGCCGGGACGGTCCGGCCCCGCCGCACGGCGGAGCCCCGCGGGCCGCTCCCGCCGGCGTCCGGAGCGCACGGTCCGCGGCGCGGCCCCGGGGCGGCAGGCCCCCACCGGTGCGGCGGGCGCCGCACCGCACGGCGGAGGAGCCACCGGTGAGCCCCGCGGAGCCACCCCGGCGGCGGGTGACCGGGCCGCCGCGGCCGCGCCCCGGCGACCGGGCCCGGGCGACCGCCCGGCCCGCCGCGCGGCGCACCCCGCACACCATCCGCCTCGGCAACCCCAAACCCCGGCTGCGCCTGGTCGGCGTCGGCCTCACCCTGGTCATGCTCGCCTTCGTGGTGCGGCTCCTCCAGGTGCAGGCCGTCGACGCCTCCTCGTACTCCGCCAAGGCCAGCGAGAACCGCTTCCTCAGCCACACCCTGGCCGCCGAGCGCGGGGAGATCACCGATCGCAAGGGCGTGGCCCTGGCCACCAGCGTCGACGCGTACGACATCACCGCCGACCCCAAGATGTTCACCCCGCAGGAGAGCAAGGCCCCCGACGCCCCCCAGCAGGCCGCGGCGCTCCTCGCGCCCATCCTCGGAGCCGACGCCGAAGAGCTCGCCAAGCGCCTCCAGACCAAGAACAGCCGCTACGTGGTCCTGGCGCGCCGCCAGACCCCCCAGGTCTGGAACCAGATCAAGGACCTCAAGAAGCTCTTCGCCGACAAGGCGGCCGCCGACAAGAAGAAGAACGGCCCCGGCGCCAACGTCATCGCCGGCGTCTTCAACGAGGTCAGCAGCAAGCGCGTGTACCCGGGCGGGGACCTCGCCGCCGGGATACTGGGTTACGTCAACGCCGACGGCAAGGGCGGCGGAGGCCTGGAATCCGCCCTCGACAAGAAGCTCTCCGGCAAGGACGGCGAACTGACCTACGCCCAGTCCGGCGGCCGCCGCGTCCCCACCGCGGGATCCAGCGAGAAGCCCGCCGTACCCGGCGACGACATCGAGCTGACCATCGACCGCGACATTCAGTGGGCCGCGCAGAGCGCCATCGCCGAGCAGGTCGAGAAGTCCGGCGCCGACCGCGGCTACGTCATCGTCCAGGACACCCGCACCGGCGAGGTACTGGCCATGGCCAACGCCCCCGGCTTCGACCCCAACGACCTGAGCCGGGCCAGCTCCGCCGCCATGGGCAACGCCGCGCTCCAGGACGTGTACGAGCCCGGCTCCACCGCCAAGGTGATGTCGATGGCCGCCGTCCTGGAGGAGAAGAAGGCACGCCCAGACACCCACGTCGAGGTCCCCAACCGGCTCCACCGCGGCGACCGGCTCTTCAAGGACGACGTCGACCACCCGACCTGGTACCTGACCCTCAACGGGGTCCTCGCCAAGTCCTCCAACATCGGCACCATCCTGGCCACCGGCCAGCTCGGCGCCACGCAGGCCGAGGCCAACCGGGTCCTGTACTCGTACCTGGACAAGTTCGGCATCGGACGCCCCACCGGCCTGAACTACCCCGGCGAATCCCGGGGGATCCTCGCCAGGCCCGAGGCCTGGTCCACCTCCCAGCAGTACACGATCCCCTTCGGCCAGGGCCTGTCCGTCAACGCCATGCAGGCGGCCTCCGTGTACTCCACCATCGCCAACGGCGGGGTGCGCATCACCCCGACCCTGGTACGCGGCACCAAGGGCCCCGACGGCCGCTTCACCCCGGCCCCCGCCCCCGAGCGGACCACCGTGATCAGCGCCGAGACGGCCCGGACCCTCGCCGAGATGCTGGAGTCCGTGGTCGACGACCAGGAGGGCACCGGCACCAAGGCGAAGATCCCCGGCTACCGCGTCGGCGGGAAGACCGGCACGTCCAACCGGGTGGATCCGGCCACCGGCCGCTACAAGGGCTACACGGCCTCCTTCGCCGGCTTCGCCCCCGCCGACGCCCCCCGCGTCACCGTCTACTGCGCCATCCAGAACCCCACCAAGGGCAGCTACTTCGGCGGCCAGATCTGCGGCCCGATCTACAAGACGGTCATGGAGTTCGCCCTCAAGACCCTCCAGGTCGCACCCACCGGAACGGCCCCCGCCGGCCTGCCCGTGACCTACGAGGCGGGCCCGCCGTCCGCCGCCCCCGGCAGCGCCCCGACCGCCCCGCGGCCCGGGCAGTGAACCGACCGTCCAGCCACCAGAGCGCGAGGCACGACCAGTGACAACGATCACCCCGCAACCGGGGAACCAGACGGCCGCCGGCGCGCAAGCGGGGCCCTCGCTTCGCGAGCGGCCCGCCGCGCCCGGTACGCTCACCGCCGTGCCTCACGCTGATCAGCCCAGAACCGCCCAGAAAGACGCCCCGGCAGCGCCGCCGGGAGCGCCCCGGCCCGTGACCGCCCGCCCGACCCCGCTGGGCGAGCTGGCCACCCTGCTGGGTCTGCCCGAGTCCGGCGCCGCTCAGATCACCGGCATCACGCACGACTCCCGTGCGGTACGCCCCGGAGACCTGTACGCGGCCCTGCCCGGCGCCCGGCTGCACGGTGCGGACTTCGCCGCCCAGGCGGCCGCCCTCGGCGCCGCCGCCGTGCTGACCGACCCGGAGGGCGCCGAACGCGCCGCCGCGACCGGGCTGCCGGTCCTGGCCGTCGCCGACGTGCGCTCCCGGATGGGCGAGGTCGCCGCCGAGATCTACGGACGGCCCGGCGAGGCCCTGCTCCAGCTCGGCATCACCGGCACCTCCGGCAAGACCACCACCGCGTACCTCGTCGAAGGCGGGCTGCGCGCGGCGGGACGTACCACCGGACTCGTCGGCACCGTCGAGATGCGCATCGGCGACGAGCGCATCAAGTCCGAGCGGACCACCCCCGAGGCCACCGACCTCCAGGCACTGTTCGCCGTCATGCGCGAACGCGGCGTCGACGCCGTGGCGATGGAGGTCTCCAGCCACGCCCTGGTCCTGGGCCGGGTCGACGGCTGCGTCTTCGACGTCGCCGTCTTCAACAACCTCAGCCCGGAACACATGGAGTTCCACACGGGCATGGAGGACTACTTCCAGGCCAAGGCCCAGCTCTTCACCGAACGCCGGGCCCGCGTCGGCGTGGTCAACATCGACGACGAGTACGGCCGCCGCCTCGCCAAGGAGGCGCCGATCCCGGTCGTCACCTTCTCCGCCACCGGCGACCCGGCCGCCGACTGGCGCGCCGAGGACGTGGTCAGCGGCCACATGGACTCCACCCTGACCCTGCTCGGGCCGGCGGGACAGCGCGTACGGGCCAAGGCCCCGCTGCCCGGCCCGTTCAACGTCGCCAACACCGTCGCCGCGGTCGTCACGCTCGCCACCGCCGGCCTCGACCCCCAGACCGCCGCCGACGGCGTCGCCGCGGTCCCGGGCGTCCCCGGCCGCCTGGAGCGGGTCGACGCGGGACAGCCGTACCTGGCCGTCGTCGACTACGCCCACAAGACGGACGCCGTCGAGTCGGTGCTGCGCGCCCTGCGCGAGGTCACCACCGGCAAGCTGCACATCGTCCTCGGCTGCGGCGGCGACCGCGACACCACCAAGCGCGGCCCGATGGGCGCCGCGGCGGCCCGGTACGCCGACACCGCGGTCCTGACCTCCGACAACCCGCGCTCCGAGGACCCCCTGAGGATCCTCGCCGCGATGTTCGAGGGCGCCGTCTCCGTGCCCGCCGAGGAGCGCGGCGCGGTCCTCGTCGACGCCGACCGCGCCGCGGCCATCGCCGCGGCCGTCGCGCGCGCCGAGGCCGGCGACACCGTCCTCGTCGCCGGCAAGGGCCACGAGCAGGGCCAGGACACCGCGGGCGTCGTACGCCCCTTCGACGACCGCGCCGTGCTCCGCGCGGCCATCGAGAACCAGCAGCTCAGCGCCCGACAGGCCGAGGTGGACCAGTGATCGCCCTTTCCCTCGCCGAGATCGCCGACATCACCGGCGGGCGGCCCCACGACATACCGGATCCGGCGGTGCGGATCGGCGGACCCGTCGTCATCGACTCCCGCCAGGTAGAGCCCGGCAGCCTCTTCGCCGCCTTCGCGGGCGAGCACGTCGACGGCCACGACTACGCCGAGCGCGCCGTCGCCGCCGGGGCCGCCGCGGTCCTCGCGACCCGGCCCGTCGGCGTACCGGCGATCGTGGTGCCCGACGTGGAGAAGGCGCTCGGCGCCCTCGCCCGCGCCGTCGTCGAACGTCTCGGCACCGACGTGGTCGCCCTGACCGGCTCCGCCGGCAAGACCTCCACCAAGGACCTCATCGCCCAGGTGCTCCAGCACCACGCGCCCACCGTGTGGACGCCCGGCTCCCTCAACAACGAGATCGGCCTGCCGCTCACGGCCCTGAAGGCCACCGGGGAAACCCGCCACCTGGTCCTGGAGATGGGCGCCCGCGGCATCGGCCACATCGCCTACCTCACCGGACTGACCCCGCCGCGCATCGGCCTCGTCCTGAACGTCGGCACCGCCCACATCGGCGAGTTCGGCGGCCGCGAGGCCATCGCGCAGGCCAAGGGGGAACTGGTCGAGGCCCTGCCGTCCGAGGCCGAGGGCGGCGTCGCCGTACTCAACGCCGACGACCTGCTGGTACGCGCCATGTCGGCCCGCACGAAGGCCCGTACGGTCCTCTTCGGCGAGGCCGAGGACGCCGACGTACGCGCCACCGACGTGCGGATGACGCCCGCGGGGCAGCCCTCCTTCACACTCCACACACCCACCGGGTGCAGCGATGTGACCTTGCGGCTGTACGGTGAGCACCACGTGTCGAACGCGCTCGCCGCGGCCGCCGTCGCCCATGTCCTGGGCATGCCGGTCGAGGAGATCGCCACAGCGCTCTCCGGAGCGGGCACGCTGTCCCGGTGGCGGATGGAGGTCACCGAGCGCGAGGACGGCGTGACGATCGTCAACGACGCCTACAACGCGAACCCGGAGTCCATGCGGGCCGCCCTGCGCGCACTCGTCGCGATGGGCGAGTCCGGCAAGGCGAACGGGGGACGTACGTGGGCGGTGCTCGGCCCCATGGCCGAGCTCGGCGACGCATCGCTGGCCGAGCACGACGCGGTGGGACGGCTTGCCGTCCGGCTCAACGTGAGCAGGCTCGTGGCAGTCGGGGGCAGGGAAGCGTCCTGGCTGCAACTGGGCGCATATAACGAGGGTTCGTGGGGTGAGGAGTCGGTGCTCGTGTCCGACGCGCAGGCGGCGGTCGACCTGTTGCGCAGTGAACTGCGCCCGGGGGACGTCGTGCTGGTGAAGGCTTCCAGGTCGGTCGGCCTGGAGCGGGTCGCGCTGGCGTTGCTGGAGCGCGAGGGCGGGGTCGCCGACCGATGAGGCAGATCCTGTTCGCCGGTGTCATCGGCATGTTCCTCACCGTGATCGGCACCCCGCTGCTGATCAAGCTGCTGGCCCGCAAGGGCTACGGCCAGTTCATCCGCGACGACGGCCCGCGCGGCCACGCCGGGAAGAAGGGCACGCCCACCATGGGCGGCATCTCCTTCATCCTGGCCACGCTCATCGCGTACGCCCTGACGAAGGTCATCACCGGCGAGGAGCCGAGCTTCTCGGGCCTGCTGGTGCTGTTCCTGATGGCGGGTATGGGCCTGGTCGGTTACCTCGACGACTACATCAAGATCGTCAAGCGGCGTTCGCTCGGCCTGCGGGCCAAGGCCAAGATGGCCGGCCAGCTGATCGTCGGCGTCGCCTTCGCGGTGCTCGCGCTCCAGTTCAAGGACTCGCGCGGGCTCACCCCGGCCTCGATGAAGCTCTCCTTCGTCACGGACTTCGGCTGGTCCATCGGACCCGTCCTGTTCGTGGTCTGGGCCCTGTTCATGATCCTGGCCATGTCCAACGGCGTGAACCTGACCGACGGTCTTGACGGCCTCGCCACCGGCGCCGCCGTGATGGTCTTCGGCGCCTACACCTTCATCGGCGTCTGGCAGTTCCAGGAGTCCTGCGCGAACGCGATGACCCTGACCAATCCGAACGCCTGCTTCGAGGTGCGAGACCCGCTGGACCTCGCGGTCGTGGCCTCCGCCCTGATGGGTGCCTGCTTCGGCTTCCTGTGGTGGAACACCTCGCCCGCCAAGATCTTCATGGGCGACACCGGTTCGCTCGCGCTCGGCGGCGCCCTCGCGGGCCTGGCCATCTGCTCCCGCACGGAGTTCCTGATGGCGCTCCTCGGCGGCCTCTTCGTGCTCATCACGATGTCGGTCGTCATCCAGGTCGGCTCCTTCAAGCTGACCGGGAAGCGCGTCTTCCGGATGGCCCCGCTCCAGCACCACTTCGAACTCAAGGGCTGGTCCGAAGTCCTCGTCGTGGTCCGCTTCTGGATCATCCAGGGCATGTGCGTGATCGTCGGCCTCGGTCTCTTCTACGCGGGATGGGCAGCAGACAAGTGACCTCCTGGCAGGACAGGAACATCACCGTCGCCGGTCTCGGCGTGAGCGGCATCAGTGCCGCCCGCGCCCTGGCCGGCCTCGGCGCGTCCGTCACCGTCGTCGACGGCGGCGACAGCGAGGGCCACCGGGCCCGGGCCGCGGAGCTGGAAGCGCGGGCCAAGGGCGTCTCCGTGCGCCTCGGTGACGCCGAGACCCTCCCCGAGGGCACCGACCTGGTCGTCACCTCGCCCGGCTGGAAGCCCGACAGCCCGCTCTTCCTGGCGGCGGCCAAGGCCGGCGTGGACGTCGTCGGCGACGTCGAGATCGCCTGGCAGCTGCGTGGTGAGAACGCGGCGCCCTGGCTCGCGATCACCGGCACCAACGGCAAGACCACCACCACCCAGATGCTGGCGTCGATCCTGAGGGCGGCCGGTCTGAAGACCGCCGCCGTCGGCAACATCGGCACCCCCATCATCGACGTGGTGACCGGCGACGAGCACTACGACGTGCTCGCCGTCGAACTCTCCAGCTACCAGCTGCACTGGGCGCCCTCCGTACGCGCCCACTCGGCGGCCGTGCTCAACCTGGCCCCGGACCACCTCGACTGGCACGGCTCCATGGAGGCGTACGCCGCCGACAAGGGCCGCATCTACGAGGGCAACACCATCGCCTGCGTCTACAACGTCGCCGACCCGGCCACCGAGAGGCTGGTCGAGGAGGCCGACGTCGAGGAGGGCTGCCGGGCCATCGGCTTCACCCTCGGCGCCCCCGGCCCCTCCATGCTCGGTGTGGTCGACGGGATCCTCGTGGACCGGGCGTTCGTACAGAACCGGCAGAAGAACGCCCAGGAGCTGGCGCACGTCGAAGACGTGAACCCGCCCGCCCCGCACAACATCGCCAACGCCCTCGCCGCCGCCGCCCTCGCCCGCGCCTTCGGCGTCGAGCCGCGCGCGGTCCGCGACGGGCTGCGCGACTTCCGCCCCGACGCGCACCGCGTCGCGTACGTGGACGAGGTCGACGGGGTCCGGTACGTCGACGACTCCAAAGCGACCAACACCCACGCGGCGGAAGCCTCCCTCGCCGCCTTCGAACCGGTCGTCTGGATCGCCGGGGGCCTCGCCAAGGGCGCGACCTTCGACGAGCTGGTCCGGAAGTCCGCGAAACGGCTGCGCGCCGTCGTACTCATGGGCGCCGACCGGGCGCTGATCGCCGAGGCGCTGGCGCGACACGCCCCCGAGGTCCCGGTGACCGACCTCGAACGGACCGACACTGGGGCGATGCTCGCAGCGGTCCGGGAAGCGGCCCGGCTCGCGGAGCCCGGAGACACGGTCCTGCTGGCGCCCGCGTGCGCCTCGATGGACATGTTCGCGAACTACAACACGCGTGGGGACGCGTTCGCCGACGCGGTACGCGAACTGGCCTCCGGGAGTGCCGCGGACAAGGTCTAGGCCGAGGCGCCGGGACAGGTTCCCTCCGGCCGGCTGCTCGCCCCGTACGAGTGGAGGGGAAGATCACAGATGCCGGCCAAGCAGATGCTGCCGGGGCGGCGGCCCGCCGCCGTCAAGGCGCAGGGCCGCAAACGCCCGGCGGGCGGTGCCAAGCGCCCCGCCGGGCGCGGGCCGCTGGCGGGGCTGCGGCGTACGCAGCGGCAGTTGAGCAAGGCCTGGGACCGCCCGCTCACCGCGTATTACCTGATTTTCGGCAGCTCGTTGCTCATCACCGTGCTCGGGCTGGTGATGGTCTACTCGGCCTCCATGATCAAGGCGCTCCAGCTGGGCCTGGGGGACGCCTACTTCTTCAAGAAGCAGTTCCTGGCCGCCCTGATCGGCGGCGCACTGCTCTTCGCCGCCTCCCGCATGCCGGTCAAACTCCACCGCGCGCTGTCCTATCCGGTGCTCGCCGGCACCCTGTTCCTGATGGTCCTGGTCCAGGTCCCCGGGATAGGGGTCTCGATCAACGGCAACCAGAACTGGATCTCCCTGGGCGGCCCGTTCATGCTCCAGCCCAGCGAGTTCGGCAAGCTCGCGCTGATCCTGTGGGGCGCCGACCTGCTGGCCCGCAAGGGCGACAAGGGGCTGCTGAGCCAGTGGAAGCACCTGCTGGTGCCGCTCGTCCCGGTGGCCTTCCTGCTGCTCGGGCTGATCATGCTCGGCGGGGACATGGGCACCGCGATGATCCTCGGCGCCGTCCTGTTCGGCCTGCTGTGGCTCGCCGGGGCGCCGACGCGGCTGTTCGTGGGCGTACTCGCCTTCGCGGGTGTGATCGTCGCACTGCTCATCAAGACCAGTCCGCACCGCATGGACCGGCTCTCCTGCCTCGGGGCGACGGAACCGGGCAAGAACGACCTCTGCTGGCAAGCCGTACACGGGATCTACGCCCTGGCCTCCGGCGGATGGTTCGGTTCCGGTCTCGGGGCGAGTGTGGAAAAATGGGGGCAACTGCCCGAGGCCCACACCGACTTCATCTTTGCCATCACCGGTGAGGAACTGGGCCTGGCAGGGACGCTGTCGGTCCTCGCCCTGTTCGCGGCTCTAGGCTATGCGGGTATCCGCGTGGCCGGACGCACGGAGGACTCCTTCGTACGGTATGCCGCGGGAGGCGTGACCACCTGGATCACGGCCCAGGCCGTGATCAACATCGGTGCGGTGCTCGGCCTGCTGCCGATCGCCGGGGTCCCGCTCCCGCTGTTCTCCTACGGAGGGTCGGCCCTGCTGCCGACCATGTTCGCGGTCGGACTGCTCATCGCGTTCGCGCGGGAGGAACCGGCGGCGCGGGCGGCGCTCGCGATGCGACAGCCCAGAGCGGGCTGGAAGCGGAGCGGGCCGATATGGAAGTCGATGAGACGGCGCGTCAAGAGGCGTCCGTCCGGAGAGCGGTGAATTTCGGTGCATGTCGTACTCGCCGGTGGGGGGACCGCCGGCCACATCGAGCCGGCGCTGGCCCTCGCGGACGCACTGCGCAGGCAGGACCCGACCGTGGGCATCACCGCCCTCGGCACGGAACGGGGCCTGGAGACCCGTCTGGTGCCGGAGCGCGGCTACGAGCTGGGGCTGATCCCCGCCGTGCCGCTGCCCCGCAGGCCCACCCCGGAGCTGATCACCGTTCCCGGGCGGCTGCGCGGCACCATCAAGGCCGCCGAGGAGATCCTCACGCGCACCAAGGCCGACGTGGTCGTCGGCTTCGGCGGTTACGTGGCCCTGCCCGGCTACCTCGCGGCCAAGCGCCTCGGGGTGCCCATCATCGTCCACGAGGCCAACGCCCGCCCCGGACTGGCCAACAAGATCGGCTCCCGCTACGCGCACGCCGTCGCGGTCTCCACGCCCGACAGCAAGCTGCGCGGCGCCCGCTACGTGGGCATCCCGCTGCGCCGCTCGATCTCCACCCTCGACCGGGCCGCCGTGCGCCCCGAGGCACGGGCCGCCTTCGGCCTGGACCCGAACCTGCCGACGCTGCTGGTCTCCGGAGGCTCCCAGGGCGCCCGCCGCCTCAACGAGACGATCCAGCAAGTCGCGTCGACCCTCCAGCGCTCCGGGATCCAGATCCTGCACGCGGTCGGCCCGAAGAACGAAATGCCGCGTGTCGACAACATGCCCGGGATGCCGCCGTATGTGCCGGTACCGTACGTGGACCGGATGGACCTCGCGTACGCCGCCGCCGACATGATGCTGTGCCGCGCGGGTGCGATGACCGTCGCCGAGCTCTCCGCCGTCGGACTGCCGGCCGCCTACGTACCGCTGCCCATTGGCAACGGCGAACAGCGGCTCAATGCCCAGCCGGTGGTCAAGGCCGGCGGCGGCCTGCTCGTGGACGACGCGGAACTGACGCCCGAGTGGGTGCTCGGCCAGGTCCTCCCGGTGCTGTCCGATCCGCACCGCCTGTACGAGATGTCCCGCGCCGCCGCCGAGTTCGGCCGCCGGGACGCCGACGACCTGCTCGTCGGCCTGGTCTACGAGGCGATCGCGGCCGCACGCGGGTAACCGCTGACCCAGGAGGCGCAGGAGTGGCCGGAGCGACGACGGCAGAGCGCGGCCCTTCCGGCCGGGGCGGCAAGGGAGACAAGGGCGCCAAGGGGCCCAAGGGAGCCAAGGGGGCGGAAGCACCCAAAGCGCCCAAGCGCCCCAAGTCGCCGAAGCCGCCGAGGAGATCCGGCCCCCAGAGGCCCGGCCGCGCACTGCCGCGCCGGGTCCGCCTGCTGGCCTCCCTCGCCGCCGCGGTGCTCCTCGCCGCCGGCGTCGTCTGGGCGCTCTACGGCTCCTCCTGGCTCCGCGTCGAGCGGGTCACGGTCTCCGGTACCGAGGTGCTCACCCCCGAGCAGGTCCTCGCCGCGGCGGCCGTGCCCGTCGGCGCACCCCTGGTGAGCGTGGACACCGACGAGATCGCGGGCCGGGTGCGCGGCCGGCTGCCCCGCGTCGATTCGGTCGACGTGGTGCGGTCGTGGCCGCACGGGATCGCGCTGAAAGTGACGGAACGCAAACCGGTCCTGCTCATCAAGAAGGACGGGCAGTTCGTCGAAGTGGACGCTTCCGGTGTGCGATTCGACACGGTCCGGCAAGCACCCGCGCACGTTCCGGTCCTCGAATTGGCAGCGCGGGACTCGCCGAGCGCCCGCCGTTTCGACGCCGAACGGCTGCTGAGGGAGGCGGTCGGCATCGCCGGGAGCCTCCCCCGGCCCATCGCCGAGGAGACGTTGCAGGTCACGGTCCGGTCGTACGATTCGGTCGTACTGCGACTCACGAAGGGCCGTACGGTCGTCTGGGGGAGCGGCGAACTGGGTGAGGCGAAGGGCAAGGCGCTGACGGCTCTGCTGAAAGCCTCGCCCAAGGCCGACCACTTCGACGTGAGCGTCCCCACGGCGCCTGCGGTGTCCGGGAGTTGACGTCGGGTCGAACACCGACGCACCCTGGTTGGCCACCGATACGGGTGATCACATAGGGTGAAAAGAAAAACGGGAGGTTCGGCGTGTTCGTTGAACACGCGCTACTTGTCGACTTAGTGTCCTGTTCGGAAGAGTCCAGGGAACAGACACACCCCTAACCCTAAACTTAAGGGTGAGGGTTCGGGTCGGCGCGTACGGACCGTCCCACATTTCGGCATCAGTCGTCGCTACGCAGGCCCGCGAGGCGGCGACACGTAACTCGAGGCGAGAGGCCTTCGACGTGGCAGCACCGCAGAACTACCTCGCAGTCATCAAGGTCATCGGTGTCGGCGGCGGTGGTGTCAATGCCATCAACCGAATGATCGAGGTCGGTCTCAAGGGCGTCGAGTTCATCGCCATCAACACCGACGCCCAGGCGCTGTTGATGAGCGACGCCGACGTCAAGCTCGACGTCGGCCGCGAACTCACCCGGGGCCTCGGCGCCGGAGCCAACCCGGCCGTCGGCCGCAAGGCGGCAGAGGACCACCGCGAGGAGATCGAGGAGGTCCTCAAGGGGGCCGACATGGTCTTCGTCACCGCCGGCGAGGGCGGCGGCACCGGCACCGGCGGCGCACCCGTCGTCGCCAACATCGCGCGCTCGCTCGGCGCCCTGACGATCGGTGTGGTCACCCGCCCGTTCACCTTCGAGGGCCGGCGCCGCGCGAACCAGGCGGAGGACGGCATCGCCGAGCTCCGCGAAGAGGTCGACACCCTCATCGTCATCCCCAACGACCGGCTGCTGTCCATCTCGGACCGCCAGGTCAGCGTGCTCGACGCCTTCAAGTCGGCCGACCAGGTCCTGCTCTCCGGCGTCCAGGGCATCACCGACCTCATCACCACCCCCGGTCTGATCAACCTCGACTTCGCCGACGTCAAGTCCGTGATGTCCGAGGCGGGCTCGGCCCTGATGGGCATCGGCTCCGCCCGCGGCGACGACCGCGCCGTGGCCGCCGCCGAGATGGCCATCTCCTCGCCGCTGCTGGAGGCGTCCATCGACGGCGCCCGCGGCGTGCTGCTCTCCATCTCCGGCGGCTCCGACCTCGGTCTGTTCGAGATCAACGAGGCCGCGCAGCTGGTGAGCGAGGCCGCCCACCCCGAGGCGAACATCATCTTCGGAGCCGTCATCGACGACGCGCTCGGCGACGAGGTGCGCGTCACCGTCATCGCGGCCGGCTTCGACGGCGGACAGCCCCCGGCCCGCCGGGACAACGTCATCGGCGCCGCGTCCACCAAGCGCGAGGAGCCGGCTCCCGCGCCGGTCCGCGCCCCCGAGCCGGTCCGCCCGGCCTTCGGCGGACTCGGCACGGTCACCCCCCGCGAGGAGCCCCCGGCCCCGGTGGAGATCCCGGTCGAGCCCGTGGCCCCCGCGCCGCAGGTCCCGACGGCCCGGCCCTACCAGGACAGCCCGGCCGAAGAGCTGGACGTACCGGACTTCTTGAAGTGACATCGGGGCAGCACAGCGAGAACGGCGCCCACTTCGCCTTCACCGACCGGTGGGGCGGGGTGAGCGCCGTTCCGTACGAGGAGCTCAATCTCGGCGGCGCGGTCGGAGACGACCCGGCCGCCGTTCGCGCGAACCGGGCGATCGCGGCCGAGGGCCTGGGCATCCGGCCGGACCGGGTGGTCTGGATGAACCAGGTGCACGGGCGGGACGTGGCCGTGGTCGACGGACCTTGGGCCGAGGGGGAGCCGATCCCGGAGGTCGACGCGGTGGTGACCGCCCGTCGGGGGCTCGCCCTCGCGGTGCTCACCGCCGACTGCACGCCCGTACTGCTGGCCGACCCCGTCGCCGGGATCGCCGGCGCCGCCCACGCCGGGCGGCCGGGGCTGGTCGCGGGGGTGGTGCCCGCCGCCGTCGAGGCGATGGTCGCCCTCGGCGCCGACCCCGCGCGCATGGTCGCCCGTACCGGACCGGCCGTCTGCGGCCGCTGCTACGAGGTGCCCGCCGAGATGCGCGAGCAGGTCGCCGCGGTGGTTCCGGCCGCGTGGGCCGAGACGAGCTGGGGGACGCCGGCCGTCGACGTGGTCGCCGGAGTGCACGCGCAGCTGGCCGGGGCGGGGGTGGCGCACGCGCACCGTTCGCCGGTCTGCACACTGGAGTCGCGGGACCACTTCTCGTACCGCCGCGACCGGGTGACCGGTCGGCTTGCCGGATATGTCTGGTTGGACTGACGAATGACGGATCGTAAGGCCGAGCTCGCCGCGAACCTCGCGCGAGTGGAGGAGCGCATCGCGGCCGCCTGCGCGGCGGCCGGACGCGAGCGGGAGGAGGTGACCCTCATCGTGGTCACCAAGACCTACCCGGCGAGCGACGTACGACTGCTGGCGGACCTGGGTGTCCGTCATGTTGCGGAAAATCGTGACCAGGACGCCGCCCCCAAGGCGGCCGCCTGCGCGGATCTGCCGCTGACCTGGCACTTCGTGGGCCAGTTGCAGACGAACAAAGTCCGTTCCGTGGCGGAATACGCGCATGTGGTGCAGTCGGTCGACCGGCCGAAGCTCATCACCGCGCTGTCGGCGGCCGCGGAGGGCCGGGGGCGCGAGCTCGGCTGCCTCGTGCAGATCGCCCTCGACGCCGAGTCGGGCGAGCGGGGTGCCCGGGGCGGAGCCGCACCGGACCTGATGGCCGAGTTGGCGGACCTCGTCGCGGGTGCGCCGGGACTGCGGATCGACGGGCTCATGACGGTCGCCCCCCTGGCGGGCCCCTACGCGGGGCGCGAACGGGCGGCCTTCGAGCGGATGATGGAATTGTCATCAAGCCTGCGCGCGGCCCATCCGGCTGCCACGATGGTGTCGGCCGGGATGAGCGCCGACCTGGAGCAGGCCGTGCTGGCGGGTGCGACACATGTACGCGTCGGCACTGCGGTACTCGGCGCGAGACCCCGGCTCGGGTAACGTCGCGAAGAAAGTCGGACCACAGCAGAAAATATGGTCATTTCCGCAGATGAGCGGACAGACCACGTGGATCGCGGGCAGTTGGTGACTTTGGTGACACAGCTACTTTGCTGACGGACACTCGACACCTGCGACAGGGCGATCCACCACAGAGCGGAGGACTCGGAGAATGGCCGGCGCGATGCGCAAGATGGCGGTCTACCTCGGCCTCGTGGAGGACGACCGGTACGACAACCCGGGGTACGACCCCGACGACGAGTTCGAGCCCGAACCGGAACCGGAGCGGGCCCGGGATCGAGAGCGTAGGCAGCAGCCGGTGCACCAAACGCCCGTAACGGACGAACCGGTACGAGCCGTACAGCCGCCCGCTCCGCGCGAGCCCCTCCCAATTCCGTCAGAAAACGGACGTCCCGCGCGAATTGCCCCCGTGGCATCCATCACACCTGACCGCACCAACCTGGAGAAGAACGCCCCCGTGATCATGCCCAAGGTCGTCTCCGAGCGGGAGCCGTACCGCATCACGACGCTGCACCCCCGGACCTACAACGAGGCCCGTACCATCGGGGAACACTTCCGTGAGGGCACCCCGGTGATCATGAATCTCACGGAGATGGACGACACCGACGCGAAGCGTCTCGTGGACTTCGCCGCCGGTCTCGTCTTCGGTCTGCACGGCAGCATTGAACGCGTGACACAGAAGGTGTTCCTGCTGTCTCCTGCTAACGTCGATGTCACGGCGGAGGACAAGGCCCGCATCGCGGAGGGCGGGTTCTTCAACCAAAGCTAGACCGATCCGTCAGAAACGGGACCGGGAACAGAGCGGAAGCAGGGGAGAGGGAAGCACGGGATGGGCGTCGCACTACAGGTGGTCTACATCGCGCTGATGTGCTTCCTCATCGTGTTGATCTTCCGACTGGTCATGGACTACGTGTTCCAGTTCGCACGTTCATGGACACCCGGCAAGGCGATGGTGGTCGTTCTGGAGGCCACCTACACTGTCACCGATCCACCGCTCAAGCTTCTTCGGCGCTTCATCCCGCCGTTGCGTCTCGGGGGCGTGGCACTCGACCTGTCCTTCTTCGTTCTGATGATCATCGTTTACATCCTCATCAGTTTCGTGAGCACCGCTGCGAGAAGCGTGTGAACGATGAGCTCCCCCGCAGGCGCGGGGACAGTCCCGATACGGTCCTGCCGACTGCCGACGACTACGTAGAGGTGAAGAAGACATGCCGCTGACTCCCGAGGACGTGCGGAACAAGCAGTTCACGACCGTCCGCCTGCGAGAAGGCTATGACGAGGACGAGGTCGACGCCTTCCTCGACGAGGTCGAGTCCGAGCTGACCCGTCTGCTGCGCGAGAACGAGGACCTGCGCGCCAAGCTGGCCGCCGCCACGCGTGCCGCCGCGCAGAACCAGCAGCAGCAGAACATGCGCAAGCCGGAGCCCCAGGACCAGCGCGGCCCGGGTGCCCCCGTGCCGGCGGCCATATCCGGCCCGCCGCAGCAGCAGCAGCCGCAGATGGGCCCGCCGCAGCTCCCGGCCGGTCCCGGCGGACACGGACCGCAGGGCCAGGGCCCGATGGGCGGCCCCATGCAGCAGCAGTCCATGGGTGGACAGCACCCGATGGCGCCGCAGCAGCAGATGGGCCAGCAGCAGCAGATGCAGCAGCAGATGCAGCAGCAGTCCATGGGCGGCCAGAACCAGCTCGGCCAGCCGATGGGCCAGCAGATGCAGCCGATGGGGCAGCAGATGCAGCCCATGGGCCAGCAGATGCAGCCGATGGGACAGCCGCAGCTCCCGCAGCAGGGCCCCGGTGGCGACAGCGCCGCCCGCGTCCTGTCGCTCGCGCAGCAGACCGCCGACCAGGCGATCGCGGAGGCCCGCTCCGAGGCCAACAAGATCGTCGGCGAGGCGCGCAGCCGCGCCGAGGGCCTGGAGCGGGACGCCCGTGCCAAGGCCGACGCGCTGGAGCGGGACGCGCAGGAGAAGCACCGCGTCGCGATGGGCTCCCTGGAGTCCGCCCGCGCCACGCTGGAGCGCAAGGTCGAGGACCTGCGGGGCTTCGAGCGTGAGTACCGTACGCGTCTGAAGTCCTACCTGGAGTCGCAGCTGCGCCAGCTGGAGACCCAGGCCGACGACTCCCTCGCGCCGCCGCGCACCCCGGCCGGTCCGGCCCTGCCGCCGTCGCCGTCGCCTTCGATGGCTCCGGCCGGTGCCATGGGGATGGGTGGCCCGTCCCCGATGGGCGGCCCGTCGCCGATGGGTGGTCCCTCGCCGATGGCCGGCGGTCCGTCCTACGGCGGGCAGCAGCAGATGTCCCCGGCGATGACGCAGCCGATGGCTCCGGTGAGGCCGGCCGCGCCGCAGCCGATGCAGGCGCCGTCTCCCATGCGGGGCTTCCTGATCGACGAGGACGACAACTAGGCGCCGCCGCGTCCGTCGGCAGTCGTTTCACGGGCCGGGCCCGGTTCCCCTTCGGGGGCGCCGGGCCCGGCCCGTTTCGCATGTCTCCTCCTCAACGCGCCGGGCTGCCGGGGGCGGAGACGGCTGTGGCCCGGCCCCCCGTGGTGGGGGGCCGGGCCACAGCCGCTTGCCGGGAGGCGTTACGCCTTGCGGAGGCGGAACGTCAGCGACAAGGACTCGTCCGTGAACGGGTCGCCGTACGAGGCGTCGGCCTCGCCGGACGCGAAGTCCGTCGCCAGGACCTCGTCCGCGATCAGCGCGGCGTGGTCGGTCAGGGCCGTCTCGACCTCCGGGGAGGTGGAGGACCAGCGCAGGGCGATGCGGTCCGCCACGTCGAGGCCGGAGTTCTTGCGGGCCTCCTGGATCAGGCGGATGGCGTCCCGCGCCAGGCCCGCGAGCCGCAGCTCCGGGGTGATCTCCAGGTCGAGGGCGACCGTCGCACCGGAGTCGGAGGCCACCGACCAGCCCTCGCGCGGGGTCTCCGTGATGATGACCTCCTCCGGGGTGAGGGTGATCGTCTCACCGTTCACCTCGACCTCCGCCGAACCGGAGCGCAGGGCCAGGGACAGGGCGGCGGCGTCGGCGGCGGCCACGGCCTTCGCCACGTCCTGCACGCCCTTGCCGAAGCGCTTGCCCAGCGCCCGGAAGTTGGCCTTGGCCGTGGTGTCCACCAGCGAGCCGCCGACCTCGGACAGGGAGGCCAGGGAGGAGACGTTCAGCTCCTCCGTGATCTGCGCCTGGAGCTCCGGGGACAGGGCGTCGAAGCCCACCGCCCCGACCAGCGCGCGCGACAGCGGCTGGCGGGTCTTGACCCCGGACTCCGCGCGCGTCGCACGGCCCAGCTCCACGAGGCGGCGTACCAGCAGCATCTGCTGCGACAGCACCGGGTCGATGGCGGAGGCGTCGGCCACCGGCCAGGTCGACAGGTGCACCGACTCCGGCGCGTCCGGGGTGACGGGGACGATCATGTCCTGCCAGACCCGCTCCGTGATGAAGGGGGTGAGGGGGGCCATGAGCCGGGTGACCGTCTCGACCACGTCGTGCAGGGTGCGCAGCGCGGCCGCGTCGCCCTGCCAGAACCGGCGGCGCGAGCGGCGCACGTACCAGTTGGACAGGTCGTCCACGAAGGCGGAGAGCAGCTTGCCCGCGCGCTGGGTGTCGTAGGCCTCCATCGCGTCCGTGACCTCGGTGACGAGGGTGTGGAGCTCGGAGAGCAGCCAGCGGTCGAGGACCGTGCGGTCGGCCGGCGCCGGGTCGGCGGCGGACGGCGCCCAGTTCGACGTACGGGCGTACAGGGCCTGGAAGGCGACCGTGTTCCAGTACGTGAGGAGCGTCTTGCGGACGACTTCCTGGATCGTGCCGTGGCCGACGCGCCGCGCCGCCCACGGGGAGCCGCCGGCCGCCATGAACCAGCGCACGGCGTCGGCGCCGTGCTGGTCCATGAGCGGGATCGGCTGGAGGATGTTGCCCAGGTGCTTGGACATCTTGCGGCCGTCCTCGGCGAGGATGTGGCCGAGGCAGACCACGTTCTCGTACGAGGACTTGTCGAAGACGAGGGTGCCGACCGCCATGAGGGTGTAGAACCACCCGCGCGTCTGGTCGATGGCCTCCGAGATGAACTGCGCCGGGTAGCGCTTCTCGAAGATCTCCTTGTTCTTGTACGGGTAGCCCCACTGCGCGAACGGCATGGAGCCCGAGTCGTACCAGGCGTCGATGACCTCGGGCACGCGGACGGCGGTCAGCGAACAGCCGTCGGCGGTGCAGGGGAAGGTCACGTCGTCGATGTACGGGCGGTGCGGGTCCAGGGCGGAGTGGTCCTGCCCGGACAGCTCGCTCAGCTCGGCGCGGGAGCCCACGCAGGTGAGGTGGTTCTCCTCGCAGCGCCAGATGGGCAGCGGGGTGCCCCAGTAGCGGTTGCGGGAGAGCGCCCAGTCGATGTTGTTGTTGAGCCAGTCGCCGAAGCGGCCCTGCTTGACCGACTCCGGGAACCAGTTGGTCTTCTCGTTCTCCCGCAGCATCGCGTCCTTGACGGCGGTGGTGCGGATGTACCAGGACGGCTGCGCGTAGTAGAGCAGCGCGGTGTGGCAGCGCCAGCAGTGCGGGTAGCTGTGCTCGTAGGCGATGTGCTTGAAGAGCAGGCCGCGCGCGTCGAGGTCGGCGGTCAGCTTCTCGTCGGCCTTCTTGAAGAAGATGCCGCCGACGAGCGGGACGTCCTCCTCGAAGGTGCCGTCGGCGCGGACCGGGTTCACGACCGGCATGCCGTACGAGCGGCAGACCGCGAGGTCGTCGGCGCCGAAGGCCGGGGCCTGGTGGACCAGACCGGTGCCGTCCTCGGTGGTGACGTAGTCGGCGTTGACGACGTAGTGCGCCGGCTCCGGGAACTCCACGAGCGCGAAGGGGCGCTCGTACGTCCAGCGCTCCATCTCCTTGCCCGTGAAGGTCCGGTCAGTGGCCTCCCAGCCCTCGCCGAGCGCTTTCTCCAGCAGCGGCTGGGCGACGACGAGGTTCTCCTCGCCGTTGGTCGCGACGACGTACGTGACCTCGGGGTGGGCGGCGACGGCGGTGTTCGAGACCAGGGTCCAGGGGGTGGTGGTCCACACGACCAGGGACGCCTCGCCGGCGAGCGGGCCGGAGGTCAGCGGGAAGCGGACGTAGACGGAGGGGTCGACGACCGTCTCGTAGCCCTGGGCCAGCTCGTGGTCGGACAGGCCGGTGCCGCAGCGCGGGCACCAGGGGGCCACGCGGTGGTCCTGGGTCAGCAGGCCCTTGTTGAAGATCTCCTTCAGGGACCACCAGACCGACTCGACGTACTCGGGGTCCATGGTCCGGTAGGCGTCGTCCAGGTCGACCCAGTAACCCATGCGGGTCGTGAGCTCGGTGAACGCGTCGGTGTGACGGGTCACGGACTCGCGGCACTTGGCGTTGAACTCGGCGATGCCGTACGCCTCGATGTCCTGCTTGCCGTTGAAGCCCAGTTCCTTCTCGACGGCCAGCTCCACGGGCAGGCCGTGGCAGTCCCAGCCGGCCTTGCGGGCCACGTGGTAGCCGCGCATGGTGCGGAAGCGGGGGAAGACGTCTTTGAAGACGCGGGCCTCGATGTGATGCGCGCCGGGCATGCCGTTCGCGGTGGGCGGGCCCTCGTAGAAGACCCATTCGGGGCGGCCCTCGGACTGTTCGAGCGTCTTGGCGAAGGTCTTGCTCTCGCGCCAGAAGTCGAGGACGGCGTGCTCGAGGGCGGGCAGGTCGACCTGGGCGGGTACCGGGCGGTACTGCGGCGGTGTGGTCATGAGGCTGAACTCTTCCTCCGGCGGTGTGTCGCTTCCGTCCGGAGGGACGAGAGCGTCTGCTGCTCCCGCGGTACCACCCTCCTTGGCCTCCGGACGGGTCCGGCGGCCCCCTCATTGGGGCGCGAAGCCGGTTCTACTCGCCGTACGGGGATCCGTGCGGGCTTTCTTCCGGCGGCTCCGGGGTGATCCTTCACATCGCGCTCGCCCCCGGGCTCTCACCGTCCCCGGGTCGCTCCTGGCTGCGTCCGACGCTACTCGTCCCCATCCATGCCTTTCGCTGCGCCCAGTGTACGGGCCGGGGCGCCGGTGGGCGGACCGGTTTTGCGGCGGCCGGCGGCGTGGCGCTGGCCGGGCGCGGTGCCCCGGATGGCCCGACGGGCCGGTTCGGGATCCACTGGGGTGGGTGGGGCGGATTACGGGGCTCCGCGCTGGGCACAACGGATGCAGGTTGACCTCGATGGACGCGTGCCCCGTTGCCGTGGGGTCGGAGGCGATTTATCGTTCCGGCACGATCTGCGAACAAGATCACAGTATGTGAAAAGGGGCCGCGGCCATGGTGGCGAAGAAGACGGGGACGCAGGAGGTGGCCGAGGCCGCGGTCAAGAAGACCCCGGCGAGGAAGGCCACCGCCTCGAGGGCTCCGGCCGAAGAGGCGGCGGGCGGAAAGGCGTCGGCAGCGCGGGCTCCGGCCGGCAAGGCCTCCGCCAGGAAGACCGTGGCCGAGAAGGCTCCGGCCAAGGAGGCCGCGGCCAAGAAGACCGCGGCCAAGGAGGCTCCGGCGAAGAAGGCTGCGGCCAAGAAGACCGCGGCCACGGAGGCTCCGGCGAAGAAGGCTGCGGCCAAAAAGGTCCCGGCCAAGGAGGCTGCGGCCAAGAAGGCCCCGGCCAAGAAGGCCGTCGCCAAGAAGACCGGGGCCGCGGAGGCTCCGGTCGGCAAGGCCACCGCCGAGAAGGCGGCGGCCGGGCGTACCACGAGCAAGGACACGGCCAAGGCGGACGTGTCCGAGGGGGCGGCCCCGGCCGCGCGGAAGACGGGAGCTCGGAAAGTGGTTGCCAAGAAGACTGTGGGTACGGCCAGGAAGACGGCCGGGACCGCCACCAGCGGGCTGCCCAAGGTGAAGGCCACCGCGGCCCCGGCGCGCGGCGGTCTCGCCGTGCGCGCGGGGGAGGACCCATGGACCCCCGAGGAGGTCGCCGAGGCACGGGCGGAGCTGGAGAGCGAGGTGGTGCGGCTGCGCGCCGAGCTGGACGCCTCCGAGGTCGCCATCTCGGGCCTGATGCGGGACTCCGGCGACGGCGCGGGCGACGACCAGGCCGACACCGGCACCAAGAACATCACCCGGGAGTCCGAGCTGGCCCTCGCCGCGAACGCCACCTCGATGCTGGAGCAGACCGAGCGGGCGCTGGAACGGCTGGAGGCGGGCACGTACGGGCTCTGCGAGAACTGCGGGCAGCCCATCGGGAAGGCCAGGATGCAGGCCTTCCCGAGGGCCACGCTGTGCGTGGACTGCAAGCAGAAGCAGGAGCGGAGGCACTAGCCAGGACCTACGGGCACTGACGTACTCTCGTGTCTCGTCGGGATGAAGGTTCCCGAACCCGGTTCGAGCTAGTTCGAGGGACTCACGTGGCAGAGGCGGAGCGCATCATCGGTATGCCGGAAGTCGGGGACGACGCCGAACCGCAGTCGGAGCCCGCCGCGCCCCGGGGGCGCAGGCGGATCACGGCACTGCTGGTCGTCGCGGTGCTCGCGTACCTGCTCGACCTCGGCAGCAAGATGCTGGTCGTGGCCAAACTGGAACACCAGCCGCCGATCGAGATCATCGGCGACGTGCTGCAGTTCTCCGCCATCCGCAACGCCGGCGCCGCCTTCGGCATCGGCGAGGCCTTCACGATCATCTTCACCGCCATCGCGGCGACCGTGATCGTGGTGATCGTCCGGCTGGCCCGCAAGCTGTACAGCCTGCCGTGGGCCATCGCGCTGGGCCTGCTGCTGGGCGGCGCGCTGGGCAACCTCACCGACCGGATCTTCCGTTCGCCGGGCGTGTTCCGGGGCGCGGTCGTCGACTTCATCGCACCGGCCAACTTCGCCGTCTTCAACCTCGCGGACTCGGCGATCGTGTGCGGCGGGATCCTGATCGTCCTGCTCTCCTTCAAGGGCCTGGACCCGGACGGTACGGTCCACAAGGACTGACCGGGGAGCTCGCGCGGGCATGCTCCTGTGCCGAGTCCTGCATACTCGACAGGTGAGTACGATTCCCGAGATCCGCACCCTGCCCGTTCCCGATGGCCTTGAAGGCGAGCGCGTCGACGCCGCCATCGCCCGTATGTTCGGTTTTTCCCGGACGAAGGCGGCCGAGCTGGCGGCGGAGGGGAAGGTCTCGGTCGACGGCAGTGTCGTCGGCAAGTCCGAACGCGTCCACGGCGGCGCCTGGCTCGAGGTCGAGATGCCCGCCCCGCCGCGGCCCGTCGAGCTCGTGGCCGAGCCCGTCCCCGGCATGGAGATCATCCATGACGACGACGACGTCGTGGTCATCATGAAGCCCGTCGGCGTCGCCGCCCACCCCAGCCCCGGCTGGACCGGCACCACCGTCATCGGCGGCCTCGCCGCCGCCGGCTACCGGATCTCCACCTCCGGCGCCTCCGAGCGCCAGGGCATCGTGCACCGCCTCGACGTCGGCACCTCCGGCCTGATGGCCGTGGCCAAGTCCGAGCGCGCCTACACCTCGCTGAAGAACCAGTTCCGCGAGCGGGTCGTGGACAAGCGCTACCACGCGCTGGTGCAGGGACACCCGGACCCGATGAGCGGCACGATCGACGCGCCGATCGGCCGCCACCCGAGCGCCGACTACAAGTGGGCGGTGACCCAGGACGGCAAGGACTCCGTCACCCACTACGACCTGATCGAGGCGTTCCGCGCGGCGTCGCTGCTGGACATCAAGCTGGAGACGGGGCGCACGCACCAGATCCGCGTGCACATGTCCGCGCACCGCCACCCCTGCGTCGGCGACCTGACCTACGGGGCCGACCCCACCGTCGCGAAGCGGCTGGGCCTGACCCGGCAGTGGCTGCACGCGGTGCGGCTCGGCTTCGAGCACCCCGCCGACGGGCAGTGGGTGGAGTTCGAGAGCGGCTACCCGGCGGACCTGCAGCACGCGCTGGATGTGATCCGGGCCGAGAGCCAGTGACCCCCGCCCCGCCCGTCACGGTGAGGGTGGCCTCCTCCGAGGCCGACCTCGCCGCCTGCCGCGCCGTGCGGACCGAGGTGTTCGTGGTGGAGCAGTCCGTGCCGGAGTCGGTCGAGTACGACGCCTACGACGCGATCGCGCTGCACGTGCTGGCCTTCGGCCCGGACGGGGAACCCGTCGGCACCGGCCGGCTGCTGCACGGCCCCGGGGCCCTGGGCAAGACCGGGTCCCCGGAGGTCGGTTCCCTCGGGCGGCTGGCCGTACGCGCGTCCGCGCGCGGGCTGGGCGCCGGGGTGGCACTGGTCCGCGCGATCGAGGCGGAGGCCGTCCGGCTGGGGCTGGCGGCCGTGGACCTCGGCGCGCAGACGCACGCGCTGGGCTTCTACGAGCGGCTGGGGTACGAGGCGTACGGCCCGGAGTTCGAGGACGCGGGCATCCCGCACCGGGCGATGCGCCGGACCCTGCCCTAGGGGCGCCGGCCCGGGCGTGGTCCCGGGCGCGGTCCGCGGGCGTGCCCTGGGGGGCGCGGCCCAAATCCCCGGGTGCGGCCCCGCTTCTGACAGGGTGGGGGAGTGGATCAGCTCGCTCTGCTCTTCGTCCTGCTGCTGGGCGCCGTGGTCACCGTACCGCTGGGGGACCGGCTGGGGTTGCCCGCGCCCGTGCTGATGACCCTCGGCGGGGTCGTGCTGGCGCTGGTGCCGGCCGTGCCCAATGTGGACATCCCACCCGAGTACATCCTGCCGCTGGTGCTGCCGCCGCTGCTGTACGCCTCCGCGCAGCGCACCTCCTGGCGGCAGTTCGCCGCGAACCTCCGGCCCATCCTGCTGCTGGCCGTGGCCCTGGTGTTCGTGACCACCGCCGCCGTGGCCGGTATCGCGCACGCCGTCGTGCCCGGCCTGCCGCTGGCGGCCGCCGTCGCCCTCGGCGCGCTCGTCGCCCCGCCCGATCCCGTAGCCGCCACCGCCGTGGCCGGGGCGCTCGGGCTGCCACGCCGGATGGTGTCCATCCTGGAGGGCGAGGGCCTGTTCAACGACGTCACCGCCATCGTGCTCTACCACGTCGCCGTCGCCGCCGTCGTCAGCGGCAGCTTCTCCTGGCCCGAGGCGCTCGGGGAGTTCGTACTGTCCGCCGTGGTGGCGCTGGCCGTCGGGCTGGCGCTCGGGTGGGCCGCGAACCGGCTGATGGGCCGGCTCGGGGACGCCACCCTCCAGATCGGGCTGACGCTGCTGCTGCCGTTCGTCGCGTACGTGGTCGCGGAGGAGTTCCAGGGCTCGGGGGTGCTGGCCGTGCTGACGACGGCCCTGTTCCTCGCCGAGTACGCGGGCGACGCCGACGACGTGCTGGGCCGCCTCGCCGGGCACACCTTCTGGGAGATCGTCGACACACTGGTCACCGGGGTGGCGTTCGGACTGATCGGGCTGGAGCTGCACCACGTCTTCGGGGTGGCCCGGGGCCGCGAGTGGGACATGGCCGGCTGGGCGGCGGTGGTGGTCGCGGTGGTGGTCGGCGTACGGCTGGTCTGGCTGCTGCCGGCGGGCTGGCTGGCGAAGCGGCTGCACCGGCGCCGCGACTACGACGAGGACGTCCCGCTGAGCTGGCGGGAGAGCGTCGTGATGTGGTGGGCGGGCATGCGCGGGGTGGCCTCGGTGGCCCTGGCCCTGGCGCTTCCCCTGCGCACGGAGGGCGGCGAGCCCTTCCCGGCGCGCGACGAGATCGTCTTCATCGCCTTCGCGGTGATCATGACCACGCTCGTGTTCCAGGGGCTGACCCTGCCGTGGCTGGTGCGGCGGCTCGGGGTGGAAGCGGACACGGGCGAGGACCGGGAGACCGAGCGGCGGCTGGCGCTACGGGCGGCGAAGGCCGCGAAACGGCGGCTCAAGGAGATCGAGGAGTCCGAGGACCTCCCCGAGGACCTGGTCGAGGTGCTGTACCGGCGCGCGTACGACGTCGGGGCCCGGATCAGCCCCGACCTGGTCGACGAGGAGCGGCGCGAGGCCTACGCGAAGCGGGTGGAGCGGATCCGCGACGTCCAGCGCATCCAGCGGGAGATGATGTCCGCCGCCCGGCACGAGGTGCTGGCGGCGCGCAGCGAACCGGGCTCCGACCCGGAGATCGTCGACCGGGTGCTGCGCCACCTGGACGTGCGGAGCTTGCGCGGCGCGTAGGCCGCCGGACGGGGCTAGGTCCGGTTCGCTCAGTCCGGTCGCCGGGCCGCCTCCGAGGTGGTGACGCGGGGGAGGGCGTACGGATGGCGGGCGGCCAGCCAGGCGATCATCCGCTCGCGGACCGCGCAGCGCACGGTCCACACGTCGTCGGCGTCCTTCGCGGTGACCACCGCGCGGACCACGATGGTGTGCGGGGTGGTGTCGGTGACGGCCAGGCTGCCGGTGCGGCCGTCCCATTCGGGAATGTCCTGGAGGAGCTCGGCGAGCCGGTCCCGCATGAGGGCGACCGGGGCCGAGTGGTCCAGGTGCCAGGAGACGGTGCCGGTCATCTGGGCGCCGCCGCGCGACCAGTTCTCGTACGGCTTGCTGGTGAAGTACGAGACCGGCATCGTGATCCGGCGCTCGTCCCAGGTGCGGACCACCAGGAAGGTCAGGGTGATCTCCTCGACCTTCCCCCATTCCTTGTCCACGACCACGGTGTCCCCGATGCGCACGGTGTCCCCGAACGCGATCTGCAGCCCGGCGAAGAGGTTGCCGAGGGAGGCCTGCGCGGCGATGCCCGCGACGATGCCGAGCACCCCGGCGGAGGCCAGCACCGACGCGCCGACCGTGCGCATCGGCGGGAAGGTCAGCAGCATCGCGGCGACGGCGACCACGACGGCGACGGCCGTGAGCACCCGCTGGATCAGGGTGACCTGGGTGCGGACCCGGCGCACCCGGGCGTCGTCGGGGGAGGCGGCGGCGTAGCGGGCGTAGGCCGCCTCGACGACCGCGGCCGCGATGCCGACGAGCAGCCAGGCGGTGGAGGCGATCTGGGCCAGGGTGAGGAAGTGGCCCACCCCGGCCGCGTGGGCGGGGAGGATGTCCGCCGGCCGGTACGCGGCCTGGAGCGCCGCGGTGCCGAGGACGAGCCGGAAGGGCAGGCGGCACCGGCGCAGCAGCCCCCACAGCGGGGTCTCGGGGTGCCGGGCGTCGGCCTTGCGCAGCAGCAGGTCGAGCAGCCAGCCCGCGATCAGGGTGAGGACCAGGGCGGCGCAGACGACCAGGGCGGGACGCAGGACGTTCTCCATCTCCATGGGGGAGAACGTATCCACGGGGCGCCCCCGGACTCCTGCTTTCCGTACGAATGGCACGATGGAGGGCATGAACATCATGCTCTTCCATTCGACGTACGGGCTGCGGCCCGCGGTGCACGCCGCGGCCGACCGGCTGCGCGCGGCCGGGCACCGGGTGCAGGTGCCGGACCTCTTCGAGGGCCGTACGTTCGCCACGTTCGAGGAGGGTGTGGCCCACCAGGAGGAGGTGGGCCGCGACGAGCTGCTCAAGCGGGCGGTGCTGGCGTCGGCGCCCCACTCCGACCAGGGCCTGGTGTACGCCGGCTTCTCCTTCGGCGGTTCCGTCGCGCAGCACCTGGCGCTGGCCGACGACAAGGCCCGCGGCCTGCTGCTCCTGCACGGTACGGCGGACCTGGAGGAGGACGCCTCGGCGGACGAGCTGCCGGTGCAGCTGCACATCGCGGACCCGGACCCGTACGAGACGCACGACTGGCTGACGGCCTGGTACCTGCGGATGCGGCGGGCCGGGGCGGACGTGGAGGTCCACAGCTATCCGGGGGCGGGGCACCTGTTCACCGACCCGGAGCTGGAGGACTACGACGCGCAGGCCGCGGAGGAGACCTGGAAGGCCGCGCTGGCCTTCCTGGACACGCTGTAGGACCACAGGGCACTGCCCCCCGGCGCCGGGCGCCGGGGGGCAGTGACGTGAGTGCGGGGAGCCGCTGGATCAGACGGTGCGGTAGGCGGTCCACATGCTCTTCATGCGCGAGACCTGGCCCGCGGTGAACTGGTACATGCACGAGTCGTACGTGTAGTCCATGAAGTTGTGGATCGGGTCGACGCCCGACTTGGTGGCGCAGGAGTCGCGGCCGGTCGGGCACTCGTAGGCCGGGCTCTTCTCGGCCGGGGTGTCCGAGACGGAGTCGCCGCTGCCCGAGCAGCCGCCCTGGAAGGTGTGGTACAGGCCCATCCAGTGGCCGACCTCGTGGGTGGCGGTGTCGCCCTCGTTGTAGTTGGCGGCGGCGCCGCCGGGCAGCGAGGTGTTGAGGAGGACCACGCCGTCCATCTTGGGCTGGGAGGCGTAGGAGCTCGGGAAGGTCGCCCAGCCGAGCAGGCCGCCGCCGAGGTTGGCGGTGTAGATGTTGAGCGCGTTCTTGTCGCCCTTGCGCAGGGCGTTCTTCATGTCCTTCTCGGCCTGGCTGCCGCTGGACACGTTGTACCAGGAGGCGTTGTCGGTGTAGTCGGTTCCGGCCAGGGTGAACTGGAAGCCGGCGTCGACGTTGCCCGTGCCCTGGCCGCTGTAGGCGGCGTTGAGGACGGCGAGCTGGTTGCCGATGTCCGTGGCGGTCAGCTTGCCGGCGGTGCCGGAGTGGATGACGTGGACGTACACCGGGATGTTCGTGGCGGCGGTGGCGAGCGAGGCTCCGGCGCCGGAGCCGTAGACCTGCTGCGGGGACAGCCGGACCTCGCCGAGCTTCTTCTTCAGGTCGGCGTCCATGGCCTTGACCTGGGCCTCGGTGACCTCGTTGGGCTCGGCCGCGTGGTCGTCCTTGGGCTTGGCGACACGGGCGTTGGCCGGGGCGGAGCCGTCCTCGGCGCAGATCTCGTCCGCGTGGGGGGCGGCCGCGGCGACCGTGGCGGGCGCGGTCAGGGGGGCGAACGCCAGGGTGGAGGCCAGGACGGCCGTACCCATGAGGCGGCGGCGGAGAAGGGGGGATATGCGGGCGACGGCGCGCACGTTGACTCCTCGGCAAGCGTGGTGGGGGGTGAGGGATTTCCTCACGCTGGCCGGAAGTTTATGTGTGCATGTCATCAAGATGGCAAGTACTCGTAGGTTAAAGATTTGTTGCCGATGTGATGGGTGGGGCTCCTGGTCTGCACCAGGAGCCCCGATTCGCAGCAAATTTGACGGAGGGTCAGCGAACCGGCTGGTCGGCCCGTTCCACCTTCTGGCTGCCGTTCAGCGTGCGGTACGACCGGGCCCAGGAGGAGCTCGCGTCCTGCCGCCGCTTGTCCGAGACCACGTAGTAGTCCATCTGTGAGCGCTCGGCCGTCACGTCCAGCACGCCGTAGCCGTGCGAGTCCATGTCCAGCCACTTGACGTGCCAGTTCGCCGCCTTGATGGCGCCCTCCGCCACGAGCGAGAGGGTGTGCGGCGCGACGTGCAGCATGTCGTCGATGTTGTCGGAGGTCACCGAGGTCACCACGAACTCGGTGGCCGCGGTGCCCGAGCCCGGGTACGTCGCCATGTTCACCGGGACGTCGTTCGCCCACGCCATGTGGATGTCGCCGGTCAGGAACACCGTGTTCTTGATGTTCCGGTCCTTCAAGTGGCCCAGGAGCTCCCTGCGGTCGTCCGTGTAGCCGTCCCACTGGTCCGTGTTGACCGCTATCCCGCCCTCGGGCAGGCCCAGCAGGTGCGCCAGCGGCTTCAACAGGTGCGCGGGCAGCGAGGCGAAGGCCACCGGCGAGATCATCACCGAGGTGCCGACCAGCTTCCAGGTCGCGTTCGAGGACGCCAGCCCCGACTTGAGCCAGTCCAGCTGGGCGCGCCCGGTGAGCGTGCGCTCGGGGTCGTCCACCGAGCCGTTGCCGGTCTTGACCTGCTCCGAGCGGAAGGAGCGCAGGTCCAGCAGGTGCAGGTCGGCGAGGGTGCCGAACCGCAGCCGCCGGTAGACGGTACCCGCCGTGGAGGGGCGTACGGGCATCCACTCGAAGTACGCCTGCTTGGCGGCGGCCGCGCGGGCCGCCCAGTCGCCCTCGGTCTCCGGCGTGTGGTTCCCGGCGCCGCCGGACCAGGTGTTGTCGGCGAACTCGTGGTCGTCCCAGATGGCGACGACCGGGTGGGCCGCGTGCAGGGCCTGGAGGTCGCCGTCCGTCTTGTACTTGCCGTGCCGGGTGCGGTAGTCGGCGAGCGAGACGATCTCGTTCTTCGGCTCGTGCTGGCGCACGACGTACTTCGCCTCGGGGTAACCGCCGGTCTGGTACTCGTAGATGTAGTCGCCCAGGTGCAGCACCGCGTGCAGGTCGGTGCGGGCGGCCAGGTGCCGGTAGGCGGAGAAGTAGCCGGACTCCCAGTTGGCGCAGGAGACCACGCCGAACCGGATGCCGGGCGTGGTGGCGTCGGCCGCCGGGGCGGTCAGGGTGCGGCCGACGGGGGAGACGGTGGAGCCGGCGGTGAACCGGTACCAGTACGGGGTCTGCGGCCGCAGGCCGCGCACGTCCGCCTTGACCGTGTGGTCGGAGGCGGCGGTGGCGGTGACGGAACCGCTCGCGACGACCCGGGAGAAGGCCTTGTCCTCGGCCACCTCCCAGCCCACCGCGGTGGCCGGGCCCAGGCCGGAGCCGGGCACCGCTTCGGGAGTCGGGGTGATGCGGGTCCAGAGCAGGATCCCGTCGGGCAGCGGGTCGCCGGAGGCGACGCCGTGGAGGAAGGCGGGCGCGGGCCCCGCCGCGTGGGCCGCCTGGGCGCCGAGGGTGCTGATCGGCGCGAGCGCGGCCGTGGCCGCGGCGGCCAGGACGACCGTACGGCGGCGCGGGTGTGAAGGGGTGAGATGACTGGTCACGGCCGATCATATTACTGATCAGTACGTGGCGGAGAACACCCGCCGAACGGCAACGGGCGGGCGAACTCCGAGAGTTCGCCCGCCCGTTGGGGTGGGTTTGGCGGTATGACCGGATCTGTCAGGACATCAGCCGTCGCTCCGTCAGCCCGCGAGGGCCTTGTCGATCGCCGCGGTGAAGGCCTCCGGCGTCGCCGGCGTCTCGATCTTCTTGCCGTCCATCTTCAGCGTCGGGGTCCCCTTCACACCGGACTCGTTGAACGCCTTCGACATGTCCATGGCCCACCGGTCGTACGTACCGTCCTGGACCGCCTTCTTGAACTCGGCGTTGTCCTTGAGCGCCGGGACGGTGTCCGCGACCTTCAGCAGGTAGTCGTCCTTGCCGAAGCTGTCGACGGTCTCCTCGGGGTGCAGCTCCTTCGAGTAGAGCGCGCCCTTGAAGTCGAGGAAGGCCTGCGGGCTCACGTTCAGCGCCGCGCCCAGCGCGCTCAGGGCGTTCTTCGAGCCCTCGCCCTTGACGCCGTTGTCGATGAAGGTCGCGCCGATGTACCGGAGCTTGTACTTGCCCGCCTCGACGTCCTTCTTGACCTGCTCGCCGACCGACTGCTCGAAGGTGGCGCAGGCCGGGCAGCGCGAGTCCTCGTACAGCTCCAGGGTCTTCTTCGCCTCGGGCTTGCCGATGACCACGGTCAGGCCGTCCTCGCCCGTGGCGTTCTTCGGCTTGACCAGCTGGGCCTCGGCGGCCTTGTCCCAGTAGCCGGGCTCGTTGGCCCGCACGACCGCGTAGCCGACGCCGCCGGCCAGTGCCAGGACGCCGACGGCCGCGCCGGCCACGACCAGCTGGCGCCGGGCCCTGTCCTTCTTCGCCTGCTGCTCGCGCTCGACGCGCAGCCGCTCGCGGGCGGCGGCCTTGTTCTTCTGGCTGTTGCGTGAACTCATGATGATCTCCGTGGAGGGGTGAGGGGGACTGCCGTACGCGCTCAGGCGCCCGAGGGCGCCACGCGTACGGGAGGACCCCGCAGGCCCACGGAATGCGCCGGGAAGCGGGTACGGGCCACCGCGCCGCGGAACACCGTCCGCAGCGCCCGCCCGGCCCGCCCGGGGACCGCCCCGGCCGAGGCCGCCGCCAGCAGCAGAGGCCGGAACGCGAAGGCGGCGACCGCCCGCAGCAGCCGCACCAGGGCCCGCTCGCCGTGCCGCAGCCACGCGGCGGCGACCAGCCCGACGGTGACGTGCGCGCCGAGCAGCAGCCAGGGCGTCCACGGCCCGGGCGAGGCCAGCAGCGCCGCCGGATCCCCGGCGGGCCCGGCCACCTCGGTCAGCGGGCCGCCCACGGGGGTCCCGCCGCACAGCGCGTCCAGGCCCATCGCGCGCAGCGGCCCGGACACCGGTCCGCCGGCCGGGCCGTAGCAGGCGTGCTGCCAGGCGGTGAGGACGGTGTCGGCCGCCAGCTCCAGCGGCACCAGCAGCCCGGCGATCGGGCCGAAGCCCCGCTCCCGGCCGGCGAGCGCGAAGGCGATCGCGAAGACCCCGGCGAAGGCGCCGGCGACCAGCGCGGGCGGCAGCGGGACCCGGGACAGGAGCACGTGGGAGCCGGCCGAGAGCAGCACGACGAGCGCGCTGAACAGCGCGGCCCGCAGCCCCCGGATCCTCACCCCAGATATGTCCATCGTCGCGAGTGTGCCATGGCTTCCTGTGGAAGAGGGCCCCTGGCCCTGTGAATCAAGGCCCGGAACCCCCTGCGCCCCATGGCTTACGACATGATCCGGCCGTTGCGGAAGAGGTCCACGAAGATCTGGTGGTCGGCGCGGGCCCGGGCGCCGTACGCGTGGGCGAAGTCGACCAGCAGCTCGGGGAAGCCCTCCTCGTCGGCGGCGATGACCGCGTCGATGGCCCGCTCGGTGGAGAAGGGCACCAGGGACTGCCCGCTCTCGGCCTCGTCGGCCGAGGCGTGCATGGTGGCCGTCGCCCGGCCCAGGTCCGCGACCACCGCCGCGATCTCCTCCGGGTCGTCCAGGTCCGACCAGTCCAGGTCCACCGCGTACGGGGAGACCTCCGCCACCAGCTGCCCGGAGCCGTCCAGCTCGGTCCAGCCCAGCCACGGGTCGGCGTGTGCCTGGAGGGCGCGCTGGGAGATCACCGTGCGGTGGCCCTCGTGCTGGAAGTACTCCCGGACCGCCCGGTCGGTGACGTGCCGGGACACGGCCGGGGTCTGCGCCTGCTTGAGGTAGATCACGACGTCGTTCTCCAGGGCGTCGCTGTGCCCCTCCAGCAGGATGTTGTACGAGGGCAGGCCCGCCGAGCCGATGCCCACGCCCCGCCGGCCCACCACGTCCTTGACCCGGTAGGAGTCCGGCCGCACCAGGGACTCCTCCGGGAGGGTCTCCAGGTACCCGTCGAAGGCGGCCAGCACCTTGTACCGGGTGGCCGCGTCCAGCTCGATCGCCCCGCCGCCCGAGCTGAAGCGGCGCTCGTGGTCACGGATCTCGGTCATGGAGTCCAGCAGGGAGAAGCGGGTGCGGGCGCGGGCCGCGCGCAGCGCCCCCAGCAGGGCGCCGTCGGCGGTGTCCAGGGTGAAGGGGGGCACCACGTCCTCGTAGCGGGCCTCGCGGCCGGCCGCGAGCTGGTGGATCCGCTCCCGGTAGGCGGCCGCGTACGTCCGCACGAGGGCGCTGATCTGCTCGTCGCTGAGCGCCTTGGTGTAGCCGATCAGGGCGACGGAGGCGGCGAAGCGCTTGAGGTCCCAGGTGAAGGGGCCCACGTATGCCTCGTCGAAGTCGTTCACGTTGAACACCAGCCGGCCGTTGGAGTCCATGTACGTGCCGAAGTTCTCGGCGTGCAGGTCGCCGTGGATCCAGACCCGGCCGGTGCGCTCGTCCAGGTAGGGCCCGCCGTGGCGCTCGCGCTCCAGGTCGGCGTAGAAGAGGCAGGCCGTGCCCCGGTAGAACGCGAAGGCGGAGGCGGCCATCTTCCGGAACTTGACCTGGAAGGCGGCGGGGTCGACGGCGAGCAGCCGGCCGAATGCGGTGTCGAACACATCGAGTATCTGCTCGGCGCGCTGTTCGTCGGTGGTCTCGGTGACCGCCATGGCGGATGCCTCCTGGTGCAAGGGGTGGTACGGCTTCTGACCGACTGGACGCCGGACCTGTCTTCCTGGTTCTGCAACGCACGACCGTACCCGTCGGTGCCCGCGGCCTGTCACTCGTGGGACGTAGGATTCGAAGCTGCCGCCCCTCTCTCCTCAGGAGGCCCCCACCGTGACCAAGACGCCGTTCACGCACCTGCACGTCCACACCCAGTACTCGCTGCTGGACGGTGCCGCGCGGCTGAAGGACATGTTCGCTGCCTGCAATGAGATGGGCATGACGCACATCGCCATGTCCGACCACGGCAACCTCCACGGGGCGTACGACTTCTTCCACACCGCCCAGAAGGCCGGGATCACCCCGATCATCGGCATCGAGGCCTATGTCGCCCCCGAGTCCCGGCGCAACAAGCGCCGCATCCAGTGGGGCCAGCCCCACCAGAAGCGGGACGACGTCTCCGGCTCCGGCGGTTACACCCACAAGACGATCTGGGCGGCGAACGCCACCGGTCTGCACAACCTCTTCCGGCTGTCGTCCGACGCCTACGCCGAGGGCTGGCTCACGAAGTGGCCGCGCATGGACAAGGAGACCATCAGCAAGTGGTCGGAGGGCCTGATCGCCTCCACCGGCTGCCCCTCCGGCGAGCTCCAGACGCGCCTCCGCCTCGGCCAGTTCGACGAGGCCCTGAAGTCGGCCTCCGAGTACCAGGACATCTTCGGCAAGGACCGCTACTTCCTGGAGCTGATGGACCACGGCATCGAGATCGAGCGCCGGGTCCGCGACGGCCTGCTGGAGATCGGCAAGAAGCTCGGCATCCCGCCGCTGGTGACGAACGACTCGCACTACACGTACGCGCACGAGGCCGCCGCCCACGACGCCCTGCTGTGCATCCAGACCGGCAAGAACCTCTCGGATCCCGACCGCTTCCGCTTCGACGGGTCCGGCTACTACCTGAAGTCGACCGACGAGATGTACGCGATCGACTCCTCGGACGCCTGGCAGGAGGGCTGCGCCAACACGAAGCTGGTCGCGGACCAGATCGACACCGAGGGAATGTTCACCTTCCGGAACCTGATGCCGAAGTTCGACATCCCGGAGGGCTACACCGAGGTCACCTGGTTCCGCGAGGAGACCATGCGCGGCATGCACCGCCGCTTCCCCGGGGGCATCCCCGAGGACCGCATGCGCCAGGTCGAGTACGAGATGGACACGATCATCTCGATGGGCTTCCCGGGCTACTTCCTCGTGGTCGCCGACTTCATCATGTGGGCCAAGAACCAGGGCATCGCGGTGGGCCCCGGCCGAGGCTCCGCGGCCGGCTCGATCGTCGCGTACGCCATGGGCATCACCGACCTCGACCCGATCCCGCACGGCCTGATCTTCGAGCGCTTCCTGAACCCCGAGCGCGTCTCCATGCCCGACGTCGACATCGACTTCGACGAGCGCAGGCGCGTCGAGGTGATCCGGTACGTCACGGAGAAGTACGGCCAGGACAAGGTCGCCATGATCGGCACCTACGGCACCATCAAGGCCAAGAACGCGATCAAGGACTCGGCCCGCGTCCTCGGCTACCCGTACGCCATGGGCGACCGCCTCACCAAGGCCATGCCCGCCGACGTCCTCGGCAAGGGCATCCCGCTCTCCGGCATCCTCGACCCCTCGCACCCCCGCTACAGCGAGGCCGGCGAGATCCGCAGCATGTACGAGAACGAGCCCGACGTGAAGAAGGTCATCGACACCGCCCGCGGTGTGGAGGGCCTCGTCCGCCAGATGGGCGTCCACGCCGCCGGCGTGATCATGTCCAGCGAGCCCATCGTGGACCACGTCCCCGTCTGGGTGCGGCACACCGACGGCGTCACCATCACCCAGTGGGACTACCCGAGCTGCGAGTCGCTCGGCCTGCTGAAGATGGACTTCCTCGGCCTGCGCAACCTCACGATCATGGACGACGCCGTCAAGATGGTGAAGGCCAACAAGGGGATCGACATCGACCTCCTGGCCCTCCCGCTCGACGACCCCAAGACCTTCGAACTGCTCGGCCGGGGCGACACCCTCGGCGTCTTCCAGTTCGACGGCGGGCCCATGCGCTCCCTGCTGCGCCTGATGAAGCCCGACAACTTCGAAGACATCTCCGCCGTGTCCGCGCTCTACCGCCCGGGCCCGATGGGCATGAACTCCCACACGAACTACGCCCTGCGCAAGAACAAGCAGCAGGAGATCACCCCGATCCACCCCGAGCTGGAGAAGCCGCTCGAAGAGGTGCTCGCGGTCACCTACGGCCTGATCGTCTACCAGGAGCAGGTGCAGAAGGCCGCCCAGATCATCGCCGGGTACTCGCTCGGCGAGGCCGACATCCTGCGCCGCGTCATGGGCAAGAAGAAGCCCGAGGAACTGGCGAAGAACTTCACGATCTTCCAGGCGGGAGCCCGCAAGAACGGCTACTCCGACGAGGCCATCCAGAAGCTCTGGGACGTCCTGGTCCCCTTCGCCGGCTACGCCTTCAACAAGGCCCACTCGGCCGCGTACGGCCTGGTCTCCTACTGGACCGCCTACCTCAAGGCGAACTACCCGGCCGAGTACATGGCCGGCCTGCTCACCTCGGTCAAGGACGACAAGGACAAGTCCGCGATCTACCTCAACGAGTGCCGCCGCATGGGCATCAAGGTGCTCCCGCCGAACGTGAACGAGTCGGAGTCCAACTTCGCCGCCCAGGGCGACGACGTGATCCTCTTCGGGCTCACCGCCGTGCGCAACGTCGGCCAGAACGTCGTCGACTCGATCATCAAGACCAGGAAGTCCAAGGGGAAGTTCTCCTCCTTCCCGGACTTCCTGGACAAGGTCGAGGCCGTCGTCTGCAACAAGCGCACCATCGAGTCGCTGATCAAGGCCGGGGCCTTCGACGAGATGGGCCACACCCGCAAGGGCCTGGTCGCCCACCACGAATCGATGATCGACAACGTGGTCGCGGTCAAGCGCAAGGAGGCCGAGGGACAGTTCGACCTCTTCGGCGGAATGGGTGACGAGGACGGCGGCGACGAGCCCGGCTTCGGCCTGGACGTGGAGTTCTCCGACGTCGAGTGGGAGAAGTCCTACCTGCTCGCCCAGGAGCGCGAGATGCTCGGCCTCTACGTCTCCGACCACCCGCTCTTCGGCCTGGAGCACGTCCTGTCCGACAAGACGGACGCCGGCATCTCCCAGCTCACCGGCGGGGAGCACTCCGACGGCGCCGTCGTCACCATCGGCGGCATCATCTCCGGCCTCCAGCGCAAGATGACCAAGCAGGGCAACGCCTGGGCCATCGCCACCGTCGAGGACCTGGCCGGCTCCATCGAGTGCATGTTCTTCCCCGCGACCTACCAGCTCGTCTCCACCCAGCTGGTCGAGGACACCGTCGTCTTCGTCAAGGGCCGCCTCGACAAGCGCGAGGACGTCCCCCGGCTCGTCGCGATGGAGATGATGGTCCCCGACCTGTCCTCGGCCGGTACCAACGCCCCCGTCGTGCTCACCATCCCCACCGTCAAGGTCACCCCGCCGATGGTGACCCGTCTGGGCGAGATCCTGCGCCACCACAAGGGCAACACCGAGGTGCGGATCAAGCTCCAGGGGCCGCGCACCACCACCGTGCTCCGCCTCGACCGGCACCGGGTCCAGCCGGACCCGGCCCTCTTCGGCGACCTCAAGGTGCTGCTCGGCCCCTCCTGCCTGGCGGGCTAGGCCACCACGGTCCAGAGGCGCCGACGCGTCCGCACGTACGGAAGGGCCCTGCCGGCGACGCCGGCGGGCCCTTCCGTCGTCCGCGCGCGGGCGTCAGTTGTGGCCGAAGCGCTTCTGCTTGCTCTTGTGGGCCATGTCCAGCGGGCTCGGCGACTGGGAGGAGCGTTCCTGCGGCGCCGCCTCGCCCGAACTCCGCTCCTGGGCGGACGAACGCTGCTGCTGCTTCGCGGGCTGCTTCTGATTCTTGTTCTTGGCCATGGAACGCCTCCGTGGGGGGTGTAGGGACCGGGGCCGCCTTCACATTCACACAACCCTACAAACCGCGCATTTTGGATCATTGTCGAGCGTAGCGACCGCCCCTGCCGCCGCCGCCCGGGAGATACGCCACGCCGATGATCGAGTTCCGGCCGTCAACACCCTTGCGGTCGGGCAGACTCGGGGAAAACCTGTGAGGACCCCCACGGAAGAGGGTGGAACGCGTGGACCGCTGCGTCGTCCTGGTGGACGCCGGATACCTGCTGGGCGCCGCCGCGAGCCTCCTCGCCGGGGAACCCTCCCGCTCCCGCATCACCGTCGACCACTCCGCCCTCATCCAGGGCCTGCGCGAGCGCGCCGAGGCCGACACCCAGCAGCCCCTCCTGCGGATCTACTGGTTCGACGGAGCCCCCGACCGGGTGCCCCAGCCCGAGCACCGCCGACTGCGCGTCATGCCCCGCGTCACCGTCCGGCTCGGCGCGCTGACCCGCAGCGACGGCCGCTGGGCGCAGAAGGGCGTCGACGCCGCCATGCACGCCGAACTCACCGAGCTCGCCCGCAACCGGGCCTGCTCCGACGTGGTCCTCGTCACCGGCGACGGCGACCTGCTGCCCGGCCTCATGTCCGCCAAGGAACACGGAGTCGCCGTCCACCTGTGGGCCGTCCAGGCCGCCGACGGGGACTACAACCAGTCCGAGGACCTCGTCGCCGAAGCCGACGAACGCCGCGTCCTCGACCGCGCCTGGATCACCCGCGCCGTCCGCGCCCGCGACCTCGCCGGGCTCTGCGCCCCGCCGCCCGCGCCCCGCCCCGAGATCGCCGCGATCCTCTCCGCACCCCTGCCCGAGGCGGCCCTCGCCGAAGCCGCCCGCAACGGCACCGCCGCCACCCCCGAGGCCCGCCCGAACGGAGCACCCGTACCGGCGCCCGCCACCGAAGGGGCCAAGCCCGTCCCCACCCCGAAGGACCTCGCCGCACTCCGCGCGCCCTCCCCCGTCCACGCCGCCGCCCCGGCCGGACACGGAGCGCCCAGCCCCGCCGGCAGCGCCCTGCGCTGGTCCTCCGACAAGGGCTGGATCGACCGCGCCGGACCGCTCGGCGAACCCGCCGAGACCGCCTCGCTGCCCACCCTCGCCCAGCTCACCAGCGCCGAGCAGCGCTGGGCCGACCGCGAGGAGGACATCACCACCGTCGGCGGCGACCCCTTCGAGGTCGGCCAGGTCTTCGCCCGGCGCTGGATGGAACGCCTTCCCGAGACCGCCCACCTGCAGAAACTGGCCACCATGTACCCCCGGGTCCCGCACCGGATCGACGGGGAGCTGCTGCGCTACGCCGCCCGCTTCGGGCTCCTCGCCCACAAGGACGACCAGATCGACGAGCACGACCGCTACGCCATCCGTGCCGGGTTCTGGAGGGAGATCGACGTCCGCGCCGCGGCCGAGCACGTCGGCGGTCCCACGGCCGCCGTACCGGGGTCGCCGACGACCCCGGCGGCCGAGTAGCGCCGGAAGCCGCGTAGGCTGCTCCCTCGTGAGTACGGGCACAGCACAGGCAGGACCCACCACGGCAGCGGCCGCGGAGGCCGCTTCGGACGTGGTCTGCGCGGTGCGTGACCTGGTCAAGACCTACCCCGCCGTACGCGGCCGGCGCGGCGCCCCCGCCCTGCCCCGGACCCGGGCCAACGACGGGATCTCCCTGCAGGTCCGGCGCGGCGAGGTCTTCGGCCTGCTCGGCCCCAACGGCGCCGGCAAGTCCACCCTGGTCCGCCAGCTCACCGGGCTGCTGCGGCCCGACTCCGGCTCCGTGAACCTGCTCGGCCACGACCTCGTACGCCACCCCGAGCGGGCCTCCCGGCTGCTGGCCTACCTCGGACAGGAGTCCACCGCCCTCGACGAGCTCACCGTCGCGCTGGCCGCCGAGACCACCGGCCGGCTCCGCGGGCTCGCCGTGCGCGAGGCGCGGGCCGCGCGGGACGGCGTACTGGAGGAACTCGGGCTGACCGAGATCGCCGCGCGCCCCCTGAAGAAGCTCTCCGGCGGACAGCGCCGGCTCGCCTGCTTCGCCGCCGCACTGGTGGGGGAGCGGCCGGTCCTGGTCCTGGACGAGCCCACCACCGGCATGGACCCCGTGGCCCGGCGGGCCGTCTGGGAGGCCGTGGACCGGCGGCGCCGGAGCCAGGGGGCCACGGTCCTGCTCGTCACCCACAACGTCATCGAGGCCGAGACCGTCCTCGACCGGGTCGCCGTCGTCGACCAGGGCCGGGTCATCGCCTGCGACACCCCGGCCGGCCTCAAGGCCAAGGTCTCCGACGAGGTCCGCCTGGAGCTCGTCTGGCGCACCGCCCCGCCGCTGGACGTGCCCGAGGTCGCGTCGCTCGCCCCGCTGGCCGCCGAGTCCGGCCGCCGCTGGGTGCTGCGGCTGGGACAGGCCGAGGCCCGCGCGGCCGTCGCCGCCGTGACCGGTGGCCCGGCCTTCGCCGCCCTCGACGATTTCACGCTGGCCACGCCGAGCCTGGAGGACGTGTACCTCGCGCTGGGCGGCCGTACGAAGGGTCTGGTCAAGTCGTGACCACCGCTGCCGCCGCCCCCGCTCCCGCTCCCGCGGACCTCGCGCCGCGCGCTCGGCTGTTCCCGGCGCTCGCCGCCGTCTACCGGGCCCAGCTGTCCCGGGCCCGGGTTGCCCGGATACCGCTGCTGTTCGTCGCCACCTTCCAGTCCGTCGGGATCATGGTCCTGATGCGGGGCGTGGTGGACGGCGGCTCGGAGGCTCGGGCCGTCGTCGCGGGCTCCTCCGTCCTGGTCGTCGCCTTCGTCGCGCTGAACCTGCTCGCGCAGTACTTCGGGCAGCTGCGGGCCGGTGGCGGCCTCGACCACTACGCCACCCTGCCGGTGCCGCCCGCCTCGGTGGTGCTGGGCGCCGCGGCCGCGTACGCCTCCTTCACCCTGCCGGGCACGCTGGTGACGGCCGTCTTCGGCTGCGTGCTGTTCGGCCTGCCGATGGGCGGGCTGTGGATCCTCGCCGCCGTGGTGCCCCTGGCCGGGGCCGCCCTCGCCGGGCTGGGCGCCGCGCTGGGACTGCTCGCACCGCGCCAGGAGCTGGCCACGCTGGCCGGGCAGCTGGGCATGTCGGCGGCGCTGCTGCTGGGCGTGCTGCCCGCCGAACGGATGCCGGACGTCATCGTGTGGGCGCGGGACCTGCTGCCGTCCACGTACGGGGTGGAGGCCTTCGCGGAGACCTTCGCCCCGCACCCCGACTGGGCGGCGGTCGTCCTCGACCTCGGGGTGTGCGCGGCCGTCGGCGTACTGTCCCTGGCCCTCGCGACCTGGGCGTACCGGAGGGCGGCGGTCCGCTGACGGCCCCGCCCGGCCGCCCCTTCCGTTCCGAGACCTGGCACGATGTGGGAGTGACCGAAGCCGTGACCCCGCAGCAGCAGCCGACCGTGTCCCCGCTCCCCGAGCCGGAGGCCGCCGTCACCCCGGCGGACATCCGCGACGGGGCCGCCGTCACCCTCGTGGTGGGCGTGTCCGGGGTACTGCTCGGGCTGCTGTGGACCTGGCTCGCGCCGCGCGTGCAGTACGTCTCCAACGGCGAGGCCGTCTTCCTGCGCAACACCGAGAGCGAGGCGCGGATCGGCGCCGACGGCACCTTCTTCCTGCTGGCCCTGGGGCTCGGCGTGCTCACCGCGGTGGGCGTCTTCCTGTGGCGCCGGCGCGGGGGCGTCCCGCTGGTGATCGGGCTGGCCCTCGGAGCCTGCTTCGCCTCGCTGGCGGGATGGCGGTTCGGGCTGTGGCTCGACCCCGGCGTGAACGTCCCGGCCGCCGCCGCCAAGGCGGGCAAGGGGGTGCCGTTCGACGCGCCGCTGCAACTGCTCGCGCACGGGGTGCTGCTGGTGTGGCCCATGGCGGCCGTCGCGGTGCACCTGGGCCTGACGGCCCTGTGGGGGCCGCGCGACCCCGAGCCGAAGGACGACTGGCACCCGGGGGACGCGTACCCCCCGCCGCACGTGCACTCCTCCTGACCGGCGCCGCTCCACCGGCGCCACGTCACCGGCGCTGCTTCGCCGGCGGTACCCAGCCGGCGCTACTTCGACGGCACGCCCTGGGGGCGGGCGATCGGGGCCAGCGTGGCGCCCGTGAGCGTGGTCAGCGCCGCGGGGGCGAGCTCCACCTCCAGGCCCCGGCGGCCCGCCGAGACGCAGATCGTGGCATGCCCCGACGCGGACGCGTCCAGCACCGTACGCAGCCGCTTGCGCTGCCCCAGCGGGGAGATGCCGCCGCGGACGTACCCCGTGGTGCGCTCCGCCAGCGCCGGGTCGGCCATCGCCGCCCGCTTCCCGCCCACCGCGGCCGCCAGGGCCTTGAGGTCCAGCGAGCCGGAGACCGGGACCACCGCCACCGTCAGGGCCCCGTCCACGTCGGCGACCAGGGTCTTGAACACCTGGTCCGGGGAGACGCCCAGGGCCTGCGCCGCCTCCTCGCCGTACGAGGGGTGCGCCGGGTCGTGCTCGTAGGCGTGGGTGGTGAAGTCGACGCCCGACGCGGTGAGGGCGGTGATGGCCGGCGTGCCCGCAGGCTGCTGCTTCTTCTTCGCCATGGGCTCAGTTCGGACTCGTCGGAGCACGGGTCAGGTCCACCGCCGGCAGGGACGGCAGGTGCCGGATCACGGCCGTCTCGGCACGGAGCAGCTTCAGCTCCTCCGCGAGGCGGGTCGCGGTGTCCGGGGCCTGGAGCAGGCGCTGCTTCGACGGCGTGTCCAGTACGGCGGCGGCCGCCACCAGGTACGACACCACCGACGGCTCGTCCGGCAGCTCCGCCGCGGAGGCCAGCGACCGCTCACGGGCCCCGGCCAGCCGCTTCTGGTAGCTGCGGAAGGCCCGCAGCACCCCCTCGGACAGGGCGCCCGCGCCCTCGCCCGCGTCCTCCGCGAGCTCCTCCAGCTCCGCGACCAGGAACGGCCCCGACGCGTCGACCGAGAGCAGCCGCACCCGCGTCGTGCCGGTGGCCAGCACCTCGAAGCTGCCGTCCTCCCGCTCCCGGATCGTCGCCGCGTCCGCGATGCAGCCCACCCGGTGGAACGCCTGGACCGGGTCCGGACCGAAGCCCGCAGCCGGGCCCTTCTCGGGCAGGGCCGTCTGGTCCGGCAGTCCGGGCGCGGTCGGGGCGACCTCCCGGCCGTCGCGGATCGCGACGACCGCGAACCGGCGCGGCTCGTCCTCCGCGGTCTTCAGCAGCTCGCGCATCATGGCGCGATACCGCTCCTCGAAGACGTTCAGCGGCAGCACGAGGCCCGGGAACAGCACCGAGTTCAGCGGGAAGAGGGGCAGGCGAACGGTGGTCACCTGCCACAGGGTAGTGGCCGGACGGCCCGGGCCGTCACCCCCGCCTCAGCAGCCGCGACGCGCCCGCCGCCACCGTCGTGGCCAGGATCCAGCCCAGCAGCACCAGCGCCGCCGACCCCCACTGCCAGCCGCCCTCCAGCTTCCACTGGCCCTGCTGGCCCAGGTCGATCACCGGGAGCAGGAGGTCGAGCGCGTACAGGGCGGCGTCCCACTGCGGGTGCTCGTCCGCCTTGATCGGCGACGGCTCGTGCCGCAGGTACAGCAGGGTGCCCGCCGCCCACAGCACCGCCATCCACAGCGCCGCCCGCCCCGGCCGGTACCCGTAGACCACCGTCCAGTCCTGGAGGTACCCCCACGCCCTGGCCGCCGGGGGGAGCGTGGCCCGGCGGCGGCGCTGCTTGGCCACCAGCACCTCGCGGGCGCCGGCGTCCTCCCCGCCGGCGCGCAGCACGGCGGCGAGCAGCTCGTACGGGCCCGGGGAGTACTCGGGCGTGGCCGCCTCCAGCCACTCCAGGCGGCGTGGGAGCGGGAAGTGGCCCCGGGGCGCGAGGTCCTCGTAGACGAATCCCTCCATGGACACCCGCCCGCGCCCGGGCCAGCTCGTCGACCGGTCGACGAGCTTGACCACCTTCGCGCCGGACACCACCACCCGGCCCGTTTCCGGGGCCTCGCCGACGAACCGCAGCTCGGGCGTCTGCACCCGCCGCAGCGACAGCTCCTGGTCGGGCAGCAGCTCGAACCGGGCCCCGTGGAAATCGACCGAGTCGCCGAACCGGCCGTCGTCCAGCCGCAGCCCGCCCCGGCACTCGAAGTGCTGCACCGGCCCTCCGGTCGTGGGGGTCGTGCTCCAGCCGTACGGGCGGTCCGCGTCGCCCGTGGGGGAGGCCAGGCCGATGGAGGTCAGGTACAGGGTCCGCTCGACGGTCAGGGTCGGGGCGTTCAGCGCGCGCCGGCCGTGCCGGTTGCTCAGCCGCGCCCCGCGCAGGCTCATCGAGGCCCCCACCTTCGCCCCGCGCAGGCTCACCTCCCCGTGCGTCTCCAGCATGTCGCCGTGGAAGTCCTGCGCGACCGCCATCCCGTCGGCGGCGACGGCCCGGCCCCGGCCGTCCCGCCGGACCACCGCCCGGCCGAGCAGCAGGTCGGTGCCGATCTGCGCGTCGGTCAGCCGGATCCCGCGCGCCACCCGGCAGCGCGCCAGGTGCAGGTCCCCCTCGGTGTGCAGCCGGGCCCCCTCCAGCCGGGGTATCGCGCAGTTGTCCAGCCGCAGCGTGCCGAAGCGGGTCTCGGACACCTGGATCTCGCCGTCGAAGCGGCACGAGCGGATCTCCACGTACGGGGCCACCGTGCCACCGGACAGGTCCAGCCGCCCGGTGATCCGCGCCCCGCGCAGCTTCAGGCACCCGACCCGGCCCGGGACCGGCGCCGGCCCGGCGAGCAGCAGGTGCGCCACCACCTCCGCCCGGACCCGGCGCTCCGGGCCCCAGGCCGGGCCGGAGTGCGGATCGTCCAGGCCGGCGGTCCGGGCGCCGAGGTCGCAGACGGCGCCCGCCCGGAAGGCCTCCCACATCCGCTGTTCGGCCCCCGTCAGGCCGTCCGGCGGCCCGTCCCCGCGCGCTTCGGTCATGGCAGCCCCCCGCTGTCATTCACGTGTACGAGAACGCTAAGGGGCGGCGGTGACGTCCGGGGCGTGTATCAGCCAGTGATACGGGCGGACGGTCGTGGGAGGCGGTCTGAGAGAATTGGGGCGTGATCTCTCGTATCGACCTGCGCGGTGACGCCCTCCCCGAGGGCGGCGCCCTGCGCGACCTGCTGCCCCGTGCCGAGTTCGACGTGGAAGCCGCCCTGGAGAAGGTGCGGCCCATCTGCGAGGACGTCCATCATCGTGGCACGGCGGCGCTGATCGAGTACGCGCGGAAGTTCGACGGCGTCGAGCTCACGCAGGTCCGGGTACCCGCGGAGGCCCTCGCGGCAGCCCTGGAGCAGCTCGACCCGGCCGTCCGCGCCGCCCTGGAGGAGTCCATCCGGCGCGCCCGGATCGTGCACCGCAACCAGCGCCGCACCGAGCACGTCACCCAGGTGGTCCCGGGCGGCACCGTGACCGAGAAGTGGGTTCCGGTCGAGCGCGTCGGGCTGTACGCGCCGGGCGGCCGCTCGGTGTACCCGTCCTCCGTCGTGATGAACGTCGTCCCGGCCCAGGAGGCGGGCGTCGAGTCGATCGCGCTGGCGTCTCCGCCGCAGAGGGAGTTCGGCGGCCTGCCGCACCCGACGATCCTCGCCGCGTGCGCGCTGCTCGGCGTGGACGAGGTGTACGCCGCCGGCGGCGCCGTGGCCGTCGCGATGTTCGCGTACGGCACCGAGGACTGCCTGCCCGTCAACATGGTGACCGGCCCCGGCAACATCTGGGTCGCCGCCGCCAAGCGCTACTTCACCGGCAAGATCGGCATCGACACCGAGGCCGGCCCCACGGAGATCGCGGTCCTCGCGGACTCCACCGCCGACCCGGTGCACGTCGCCGCCGACCTGATCAGCCAAGCCGAGCACGACCCGCTGGCCGCCGCCGTCCTCGTCACGGACTCCGCGGAGCTCGCGGCCGCCGTCGAGAAGGAGCTGGAGCCGCAGGTCGCCGCGACCAAGCACGTCGAGGACCGGATCAAGCCCGCCCTCGCGGGCAAGCAGTCCGCGATCGTGCTGGTCGACACCCTGGAGGACGGCCTCAAGGTCGTCGACGCGTACGGCGCCGAGCACCTGGAGATCCAGACCGCCGACGCCGCCGCCTGGGCCGCCCGCGTGCGCAACGCCGGGGCGATCTTCGTCGGGCCCTGGGCGCCGGTCTCCCTCGGCGACTACTGCGCCGGCTCCAACCACGTCCTGCCCACCGGCGGCTGCGCCTGCCACTCCTCGGGCCTGTCCGTCCAGTCCTTCCTGCGCGGCATCCACATCGTCGACTACACGCGCGACGCCCTCGCCGAGGTCACCCACCACGTGGTGACGCTGGCCGAGGCCGAGGACCTGCCCGCGCACGGCGCCGCCCTCAAGGCGCGCTTCGGATGGAAGGTGCCCGGACAGTGACCTTCGGCATCGACGACCTCCCGATCCGGGACGAACTGCGCGGCAAGAGCCCCTACGGCGCCCCGCAGCTCGACGTGCCCGTCCAGCTGAACACCAACGAGAACCCGTACGAGCTGCCCGAGCCGCTCGTACGGCGCATCGCCGAACGCGTCGCCGAGGCGGCCCGCACCCTCAACCGCTACCCCGACCGGGACGCCGTCGAGCTGCGCACCCAGCTCGCCGCCTACCTCACCCGTACGGGCAAGCACCCCGTCGCCAAGGAGAACGTCTGGGCCGCCAACGGCTCCAACGAGGTCCTCCAGCAGCTGCTCCAGGCCTTCGGCGGCCCGGGGCGCACGGCGATCGGCTTCGAGCCCTCGTACTCCATGCACGCGCTCATCGCGCGCGGCACCGGCACGGGCTGGATCTCCGGCCCCCGCCGCGAGGACTTCACCATCGACGTGGAGGCGGCGGAGCGGGCGATCGCCGAGCACGCCCCCGACGTCGTCTTCATCACCTCGCCCAACAATCCGACGGGCACCGCCGTCGAGGCCGAGACCGTCCTCGCCCTGTACGAGGCCGCGCAGGCCGTCAAGCCCTCCCTGGTCGTCGTGGACGAGGCGTACGTGGAGTTCTCCCACCGCGACTCCCTCCTCCCGCTGATCGAGGGCCGCCCCTGCCTGGTGGTCTCCCGGACCATGTCCAAGGCCTTCGGCGCCGCGGGCCTGCGCCTGGGCTACCTCGCCGCGCACCCCGCGGTCGTCGACGCCGTGCAGCTCGTACGCCTGCCGTACCACCTGTCCGCCGTCACCCAGGCGACCGCGCTGGCCGCTCTGGAGCACACCGACACCCTGCTCGGCTACGTCGAGCAGCTCAAGGCCGAACGGGACCGCCTGGTCACCGAACTGCGGGCCATCGGGTACGAGGTCACCGAGTCCGACGCGAACTTCATCCAGTTCGGGAAGTTCGAGGACTCCCACACCGCCTGGCGGAAGATCCTCGACCAGGGCGTCCTGGTCCGGGACAACGGCGTACCGGGCCGGCTGCGGGTCACCGCAGGCACCCCGGCCGAGAACGACGCGTTCCTGGAAGCGGTTCGCGCACTGAAGAAGGAGCAGCACGCATGAGCCGCATCGGACGGGTCGAACGGACCACGAAGGAGACCTCGGTCCTCGTCGAGATAAACCTCGACGGCACGGGCAAGGTCGACGTCTCGACGGGCGTGGGCTTCTACGACCACATGCTCGACCAGCTCGGCCGCCACGGCCTCTTCGACCTCACGGTCAAGACGGACGGCGACCTGCACATCGACAGCCACCACACCATCGAGGACACCGCCCTCGCGCTGGGCGCCGCCTTCAAGCAGGCCCTCGGCGACAAGGTCGGCATCTACCGCTTCGGCAACTGCACCGTCCCGCTGGACGAATCCCTCGCCCAGGTGACCGTCGACCTCTCCGGCCGCCCCTACCTCGTGCACACCGAGCCCGAGAACATGGCGCCGATGATCGGCTCGTACGACACGACGATGACCCGGCACATCTTCGAGTCCTTCGTCGCACAGGCCCAGATCGCCCTGCACATCCACGTCCCGTACGGGCGCAACGCCCACCACATCGTGGAGTGCCAGTTCAAGGCCCTCGCCCGGGCCCTGCGCTACGCCGCCGAGTTCGACCCGCGCGCCGCCGGGATCCTGCCCTCCACGAAGGGCGCCCTCTAGCCGTGAACGGCCTGAACACCATCCTCATCGTCCTCGGCCTGTTCCTGGCCGGGGGCGTCTACTCCTTCCAGAAGCAGAAGATGCCCACCTCGGTGATCGTTCTGCTCGCCCTCGGCTCCGCGATGTGCCTCGCCGCGGGAGTCCTGCGAATCCAGGGAATTTGGGAATGAGCGCCAAGAAGAACGTCGTGGTCTTCGACTACGGCTTCGGCAACATCCGCTCCGCCGAGCGCGCCCTCGCGCGCGTCGGCGCGGACGTCGAGATCACCCGCGACTACGACAAGGCCATGGACGCCGACGGCCTCCTCGTCCCCGGTGTCGGCGCCTTCTCCGCCTGCATGCAGGGCCTGAAGGACGCCCGCGGCGACTGGATCATCGGCCGCAGGCTCTCCGGCGGCCGCCCCGTCATGGGGATCTGCGTCGGCATGCAGATCCTCTTCGAACGCGGCATCGAGCACGGCGTGGAGACCGAGGGCCTCGACGAGTGGCCCGGCACCGTCGGCCCGCTGAAGGCCCCCGTGGTCCCGCACATGGGCTGGAACACCGTCGAGGCCCCGGCCGACAGCCAGGCCTTCGCCGGTCTGGACGCCGACGCGCGCTTCTACTTCGTGCACTCCTACGCGGCCCACGACTGGAGCCTGGAAGTCACCAACCCGGTGATCCGCGCCCCCCGGGTCACCTGGGCCACCCACGGCGAGCGCTTCGTCGCGGCGGTGGAGAACGGGGCCCTGTGGGCCACCCAGTTCCACCCCGAGAAGTCCGGCGACGCCGGCGCCCAGCTCCTCACCAACTGGATCGAGACCCTCTGATGCCGAAGACTCTGGAACTCCTTCCCGCGGTCGACGTCCGCGACGGCCAGGCCGTACGCCTCGTGCACGGCGTGTCGGGCAGCGAGACCTCCTACGGCTCCCCGCTGGAGGCGGCCCTCGCCTGGCAGGCCGCCGGCGCCGAGTGGCTGCACCTCGTCGACCTGGACGCCGCCTTCGGCACCGGCGACAACCGGTCCCTGGTCGCCGAGATCACCCGGGCCATGGACATCAAGGTCGAGCTGTCCGGCGGCATCCGCGACGACGCCACGCTCGCCGCGGCCCTCGCCACCGGCTGCACCCGCGTCAACCTCGGCACCGCCGCCCTGGAGACCCCCGAGTGGGCCGCCAAGGCCATCGCCGAGCACGGCGACCGGATCGCCATCGGCCTCGACGTACGCGGCACCACCCTCAAGGGCCGCGGCTGGACCAGCGAGGGCGGCGACCTCTACGAGACCCTCGCCCGCCTGGACTCCGAGGGCTGCGCCCGCTACGTCGTCACCGACATCGGCAAGGACGGCACGCTCACCGGCCCCAACCTGGAGCTGCTGAGGAACGTCTGCGCCGCCACCGACCGGCCCGTCGTCGCCTCCGGCGGCGTCTCGTCCCTGGACGACCTGCGCGCCCTGTCCGGGCTCGTCCCCCTCGGCGTCGAGGGCGCCATCGTCGGCAAGGCCCTGTACGCCAAGGCCTTCACCCTGGAAGAGGCCCTGGAGGCGGTCCGCGCATGAGCTCCCCCGACGTACGCCGCATCTCCTCCGGCGGCCCCTACGAGGACGTCATCGGCTACTCCCGCGCCGTCGCCCTCCCCAACGGCCTGGTCCTGGTCTCCGGCTGCACGGCGGCCGACGCGGGCGGCCCGTACGACCAGACGGTCAAGGCCTTCGAGGTCGCCTTCAAGGCGCTCGCCGCGGCCGGACTCGGCCCCGAGCACGTGGTCCGCACCCGGATGTACCTGACGCACGCCCGGGACGTGGACGAGGTGGGCCGCGCCCACAAGGCGCTGTTCGACACCGTCCGCCCCGCCGCCACGATGCTCATCGTCTCCGGCTTCGTCGACCCCGGCATGGTCGTCGAGGTCGAGGTCGAGGCCTACGGGGAGGTGGCGCCGTGACCCTCGCCGTACGCGTGATCCCCTGCCTGGACGTGGACAACGGCCGGGTCGTCAAGGGCGTGAACTTCCAGAACCTGCGCGACGCCGGCGACCCGGTGGAGATGGCCAAGCTGTACGACGCCGAAGGCGCCGACGAGCTGACCTTCCTCGACATCACCGCCTCCTCCGGCAACCGCGAGACCACCTACGACGTGGTCCGGCGCACCGCCGAGCAGGTCTTCATCCCGCTCACCGTCGGCGGCGGCGTCCGCACCGCCGACGACGTCGACAAGCTGCTGCGGGCCGGCGCCGACAAGGTGGGCGTGAACACGGCCGCCATCGCCCGGCCCGAGCTGATCCAGGAGATCGCCGAGCGCTTCGGCCGCCAGGTCCTCGTCCTGTCGGTCGACGCCCGCCGCACCGGGACCGGCTCCTTCGAGGTCACCACGCACGGCGGCCGCCGGGGCACCGGCATCGACGCCGTCGAATGGGCGCACCGGGCGGCCGAACTGGGCGCCGGTGAGATCCTGCTGAACTCCATGGACGCCGACGGCACCAAGGACGGCTACGACACCGAGATGATCGCCGCCGTGCGCGCGCACGTCACCGTCCCGGTGATCGCCTCGGGCGGCGCCGGCAAGCTGGAGCACTTCGCGCCCGCCATCGGCGCGGGCGCCGACGCGGTCCTCGCCGCCTCGGTGTTCCACTTCGGCGACCTGCGCATCTCCGAGGTCAAGTCGGCCCTCCGCGAAGCCGGCCACCCGGTCCGCTGACCCCGGCCGTCCGGCCGGGCCCCCGCGAGGGCGGGCCCGGCCGGGCCCGGGCCCCCGGTCCACCGGTCCCGGTCGGGCCCCGGGCCCTCAGATGCCCAGCTGGGCCACCGTGAGCCGGGCCACGGCCTCCTTCTCGCCGTCCAGTTCCACGGCGGCGGCGTCCTGCCGGCCGAAGCAGAACAGCGTCAGCTCACCCGGCTCCCCGGTCACCGTCACCACCGGTACGCCCTTGTGGGCCACCGCCGTGCGCCCGTCCGGGCGGCGCAGCACCAGGCCCACCGGCGAGCGGCGGCCCGTGAGACGGGCCAGCTTCTCCAGCCGGGACCACAGCGCGTCCGAGAACACCGGGTCCAGCGTCCGGGGCGACCAGTCCGGCTGGGCGCGCCGCACGTCCTCGGCGTGGACGTAGAACTCCACCGCGTTCGCGGCCTCGTCGATCTGCTTCAGGGCGTACACGGACAGCTTCGGCGGGCCGGTGCGGATCAGCTGGATCAGTTCCTCGTACGGCTTGGCCGCGTACTCGGCCATCGCCCGGTCGAGGCGGTCCTTCAGCACGTTCAGCAGCAGCCCGCCCGCCGCGTCCGGGCGGCGCTCGCGCACCACCACGTGCGCCGCCAGTTCCCGGCAGGTCCAGCCGTCGCACAGCGTCGGCGACTCCGGCCCCGCCGCCTCCAAAAGGTCCGCCAGCAGCAGGCGTTCACGCTTCGCATGGGTAGACATACGGGCCAGCCTACGACCGGAAGCCACCCCGCCGCCGCTCATCAGGCGGACGGTGATCCGTAACAGGGCCTTCCGCCCGGCACAATGGGGCCCATGAGTACGTCCTCCCTCGACCCCGCCGTCGCCGCCCGCCTCAAGCGCTCCGCGGACGGCCTGGTTCCGGCCATCGCCCAGCAGTACGACACCGGTGAGGTGCTGATGCTCGGCTGGATGGACGACGAGGCCCTGCACCGCACCCTCACCACCGGCCGCTGCACCTACTGGTCCCGCAGCCGGCAGGAGTACTGGGTCAAGGGGGACACCTCCGGCCACTTCCAGTACGTGAAGTCCGTCGCCCTCGACTGCGACGCGGACACCGTGCTCGTCAAGGTCGACCAGGTCGGTGCCGCCTGCCACACGGGTGCCCGTACCTGCTTCGACGACGATGTCCTCCTCCTCAGCGACGCCAGCTAGCCAGTTAGGGTCCCCCCATGGATCTCGAGACGTTCCGCAAGCTCGCGGCCGACCGCCGCGTCATCCCCGTGAGCCGCAGGCTGCTGGCCGACGGGGACACCCCCGTCGGGCTCTACCGGAAGCTGGCCGCCGAACGCCCCGGCACGTTCCTGCTGGAATCCGCCCTTGGGGGTACCTCCCACACCGGAGGTAGTGGGGGAGGGCGTTCCTGGTCCCGCTACTCCTTCGTCGGAGTCCGCAGCGACTCCACCCTCACCGTCAAGGACGGCCGGGCCCACTGGATCGGCACCCCGCCCGTCGGCGTCCCCACGGACGGCGACCCCCTCGACGCCCTGCGCGCCACCGTCGAGGCCCTGCACACCCCCCGCGACCTCGCGGGCGGCATGCCGCCCTTCACCGGCGGCATGGTCGGCTACCTCGGCTACGACATCGTCCGGCGCCTGGAGCGCATCGGGGACCACGCCGACGACGACCTGGAGCTCCCCGAGCTGACCATGCTCCTCACCTCCGACCTGGCGGTCCTCGACCACTGGGACGGCACCGTCCTGCTCATCGCCAACGCGATCAACCACAACGCCCTCGACACCGGCGCCGACGAGGCCCACGCCGACGCGGTCGCCCGTCTCGACGCGATGGAGGCCGACCTGGCGCGGCCCGCGCCCTACGCGCCCGCCCCGCTCCCGGAGTCGGAGCTGCCGCCCTTCGACGCGCTGTGGGGCGGCGAGAAGTACCAGGCGGCCGTCGAGGACGTCAAGGAACGCATCCGGGCCGGCGAGGCCTTCCAGGTGGTGCCCTCGCAGCGGTTCGAGACCCCCTGTCACGCCTCCGCTCTGGACGTCTACCGGGTGCTGCGGGCCACCAACCCGTCCCCGTACATGTACCTCTTCCGCTTCGAGAACGGCTTCGACGTCGTCGGGTCCAGCCCCGAGGCGCTGGTCAAGGTCGAGGACGGCCGGGCCATGGTCCACCCCATCGCCGGCACCCGCCACCGGGGCGCCACCCCGCAGGAGGACAACGACCTGGCCGAGGAGCTGCTGGCCGACCCGAAGGAGCGCGCCGAGCACCTCATGCTCGTCGACCTGGGCCGCAACGACCTGGGCCGGGTCTGCGAGCCGGGCTCGGTCGAGGTCGTCGACTTCATGAGCATCGAGCGGTACTCGCACGTCATGCACATCGTCTCCACGGTCACCGGACGGGTCGCCGAGGGCAGGACCGCCTTCGACGTGCTCACCGCCTGCTTCCCCGCCGGCACCCTCTCCGGAGCGCCCAAGCCGCGCGCCATGCAGATCATCGAGGAGCTGGAGCCCTCCCGCCGCGGCCTGTACGGCGGCTGCGTCGGCTACCTCGACTTCGCGGGGGACTCCGACACCGCCATCGCCATCCGCACCGCGCTGCTGCGCGACGGGACGGCGTACGTGCAGGCCGGAGCGGGGGTCGTCGCCGACTCGGTGCCCGAGCTGGAGGACCAGGAGTGCCGCAACAAGGCCGCCGCCGTGCTCCGCGCCGTGGGAGCGGCGAACCGCCTCCACCGCGCCTGAGGCCGTAGGGGATAGTGGGTACGTGACCGCCGTACCCCACCCCCCCAACGAGGCCGAGGCCGCCGGGAGCAGCACCGGCCGCCGCACCGTGGCCGTCGCCCTGCTGCTCGGCGCGCTCGGCGCCACCGTCGTCCTGCTCGCCTCGGGCCGCACCTGGGCCCGGGGCAGCGCCTCCATCGGGGGCGGCAGCCTTCCCCTGACCGCGGACGGGCGGGCCGTCACGGGCCTCCCGGCGGCGCTGGCCATCGTCGGCCTCGCCGCCCTGGTCGCCGTGTTCGCCGTCCGCGGCCGCGGGCGCCTGCTGGTCTCCGGACTGCTCGCGCTGAGCGGCCTGGGCGCGGCGCTGGCCGCGGTGGCCGCCGCCGACGACCGGCGGGCGCTGGACGAGCGGGCCGCCACCGCGACGGCCGACACCGCCGCCCGGGTGATGGAGCTGAGCCACACGGCGTGGCCCTACGTCACCGCCTCCGGCGCGGCGCTGATCCTGCTCGCGGGACTGCTCGCGCTGCGCTTCGGCCGCGACTGGCCCGCGATGGGAGGCCGCTACGAGCGCGACGGGAGCCCCCGCGGACGCACCCCGGCCCCGGTCGACCCGGACCGGCCGGAGGACCTGTGGAAGGCGCTGGACCGCGGCGAGGACCCCACCGGCTGAGCGGGCCCCGCCGCGGACCCCCACCCACTGGCGAAACCGGCGGCCCCGTGCGGGAGAATGACAACGACAGCGAGCGTGCGACACAGGCCACGCTCTCTACACGCTTGAGACAGAGCAACGAGGAGCAACTCATGGCGGGCACGAGCCACGGACACACCCCGGCCGCCTGGACCGGTGTCATCATCGCCTTCATCGGTTTCTGCGTCTCCGGCGCTTTCATGGTGCTGGCGAACCCGCTCGGGTTCTGGGCCGGCCTGGTCGTCGTCGCGCTCGGTGGTGTGGTCGGCCTCGCGATGCGGGCCGCCGGCATGGGCGCGCCGAAGGACGGCCACCGCGACCTCGCCGAGGTCATCGCCGCCAACCGGGTTCCCGCCAAGGTCTGAGCGCGATCCCGCGGGTCTGCCGGTCCGCTTTCGAAAGGCGCGGCCCCGTCGGGCTGCGCCTTTCGTCATGAGCGGAGAGAATCAGCGCGTGGACGCCCCTCACACCGACGCCCCGCACGCGGCGCTCCGGCAGCCGCCGCCTCCCGCCCCGGCGCCCGTACGGGCCTCCCGGGCCCGGCGGCTGGCCGCCCCCGTGCTCACCCTGGCCGGGGTGGCGGCGGCGTTCGCGTACGTGGGTGCCGTGGACCCCAACGAGCCCGGGCACTACCCGGTCTGCCCGCTGTTCCGGCTGACCGGGGTGCTGTGCCCCGGGTGCGGCGGGCTGCGCAGCGCGCACGCCTTCGCCACCGGGGACCTGCCGGCCGCCCTCGGCGCCAACGCCGTGGCCGTGGCCGGATACCTGGTCTTCGCCGCGTTCACGGCTCTGTGGCTGGTGCGGGCCTTCCGCGGCGGACCGGTCCCCCGGATCGCCCCGGGGCCGGCCGCCTGGTGGGGCATCGGGGTCGTCGTGCTCGCCTTCTCGATTGTCCGGAACCTCCCGTTCGGTTCTGCCTTGGCCCCCTGACCCGGCGGAGGCCCTTGCGGGAACTACGGGAGGGCCATATTCCGAGTGTCCAGTCCATGGGACACCGAGAAGTCCGTGCGGAGCCCTCGGCGACCTGCGGATACCATTTGAGTGCTGACCTTGCAGTGGAACGTGTCTGCAAGGCGGCCGACCGTCATCAACCCGGAAGGGGGCCGCTCGCGTGAGTGTGCTCGACGAGATCATCGAAGGGGTCCGCGAAGACCTTGCCGAACGGCAGGCCCGCGTGAGCCTCGACGAGCTCAAGGAGCGTGCCGCCAAGGCGCCCCAGGCCAAGGACGGTGTCGCCGCCCTGCGCGGCGACGGCGTCAAGGTGATCTGCGAGGTCAAGCGCTCCAGCCCCTCCAAGGGCGCGCTGGCCGCGATCGCGGATCCGGCCGGGCTCGCCGCCGATTACGAGGCCGGCGGGGCGGCGGTCATCTCCGTCCTCACCGAAGAGCGCCGCTTCGGCGGCTCGCTCGCCGACCTCGAGGCCGTCCGCGCACGCGTGGACATCCCGATCCTGCGCAAGGACTTCATCGTCACGGCGTACCAGCTGTGGGAGGCCCGCGCCTACGGCGCCGACCTCGTGCTGCTGATCGTCGCGGCCCTGGACCAGGAGGCCCTGGTCTCCCTCATCGAGCGGGCCGAGTCCATCGGCCTCACCCCGCTCGTCGAGGTCCACGACGAGGAGGAGATCGAGCGCGCCGTCGCCGCGGGCGCCAGGATCATCGGCGTCAACGCGCGCAACCTGAAGGACCTCAAGGTCGACCGCTCCACCTTCGAGCGGATCGTCGGAGAGATCCCGCCCCACATCGTGAAGGTCGCCGAGTCCGGAATCCGCGGACCGCACGACCTGATCGCCTATGCCAACGAGGGGGCCGACGCCGTCCTCGTCGGAGAGTCCCTGGTCACCGGCCGCGACCCGAAGGCGGCCGTGGCCGACCTCGTCGCCGCCGGCGCCCACCCCGCCCTGCGCCACGGGCGGAGCTGACCACTCCCATGCCTCCCGCCCGCTCCCGCGTCCGCACCCGCCCGGGCCACGGCCCGGCCGGCGTGCCGACGGCGCACGCGCCCCTGGCGCGCGGCTGCCGCCCCCGCGGCTGCCGTGCCCCGGCGCGCCGCGTGCACGGCAGGCGGGTGCGCTACGTGATCGGGTCCGAGCCCGGACAGGTCAACGGCATGCGATGGCGCGCCGGAGCCGCGCCCCTGACGACGGCCCTCCCCGCCCGGTACCCCTGACGTACCGGGCGCGGGCGGCCGCGTACGGTCCCCGCCCCTTCCCGGGCGCGGACCGTCCCGTTCCGTACGCCGCCCACCCCTCAGCGGGGTGCGCGGGCCACGGACCGGCGGCGCAATACGGTGCATCCAGCCCGCGTCGAGCGAAGCCTCGCATTCCGCACCCGTAGGAGTAGTGGCCATGTCCACCAGCTCGTTCTTCATCCCGGACCCGGAGGGTCACGTCCCCAACGCCGAGGGCTACTTCGGTGACTTCGGCGGCAAGTTCATCCCGGAGGCCCTCGTCGCCGCCGTGGACGAGGTCGCCGTCGAGTACGAGAAGGCCAAGGGCGACCCGGCCTTCGCCGCCGAGCTCAACGACCTCATGGTCAACTACACGGGCCGGCCCAGCGCCCTGACCGAGGTGCCCCGGTTCGCCGCGCACGCGGGCGGCGCCCGCATCTTCCTCAAGCGCGAGGACCTCAACCACACCGGCTCGCACAAGATCAACAACGTGCTGGGGCAGGCGCTGCTCACCAAGCGCATGGGCAAGACCCGCGTCATCGCCGAGACCGGCGCCGGCCAGCACGGCGTGGCGACCGCCACCGCCTGCGCCCTCTTCGGCCTCGACTGCACCATCTACATGGGCGAGATCGACACCCAGCGCCAGGCCCTCAACGTGGCCCGCATGCGCATGCTCGGCGCCGAGGTCATCGCCGTGAAGTCCGGCTCCCGGACCCTCAAGGACGCCATCAACGAGGCGTTCCGCGACTGGGTCGCCAACGTGGACCGGACGCACTACCTCTTCGGCACCGTCGCCGGCCCGCACCCCTTCCCGGCCATGGTCCGCGACTTCCACCGCGTCATCGGCGTCGAGGCCCGCCGCCAGATCATCGAGCGCGCCGGCCGGCTCCCCGACGCGGTCGCCGCCTGCGTCGGCGGCGGCTCCAACGCCATCGGCCTCTTCCACGCCTTCATCCCGGACAGCGGGGTCCGCCTGGTCGGCTTCGAGCCCGCCGGACACGGAGTGGAGACCGGCGAGCACGCCGCCACCCTCACCGCGGGCGAGCCCGGCATCCTGCACGGCTCCCGCAGCTACGTCCTCCAGGACGAGGAGGGCCAGATCACCGAGCCCTACTCGATCTCGGCCGGCCTGGACTACCCGGGCATCGGTCCCGAGCACTCCTACCTCAAGGACAGCGGCCGCGGCGAGTACCGCGCGGTCACCGACGACGCCGCCATGCAGGCCCTGCGCCTGCTGTCGCGCACCGAGGGCATCATCCCGGCCATCGAGTCGGCGCACGCCCTCGCGGGCGCCCTCGACCTGGGCAGGGAACTGGGCCCGGACGGGCTGATCGTGGTCAACCTGTCCGGCCGCGGCGACAAGGACATGGACACGGCCGCCCGCTACTTCGGGCTGTACGACGGCGCCCAGGGCACCGAGGGCATCGAGGGGGACGACAAGTGAGCGGCACCACCGACAGGACCGGCCACCTGGAACTGCTGAGCGCCACCCTCGCCAAGGCCAAGTCCGAGGACCGCGCGGCCCTCGTCGCCTACCTCCCGGCCGGCTTCCCGACCGTCGACGGCGGCATCGAGGCCGTCAAGGCCGTCATCGCGGGCGGCGCCGACATCGTCGAGATCGGCCTGCCCCACAGCGACCCGGTCCTGGACGGCGCCGTCATCCAGACCGCCGACGACATCGCCCTGCGCGGCGGCGTCAGGATCGCCGACGTACTGCGCACCGTCCGTGAGGCCTTCGAGGCCACCGGGGTCCCGATCCTGGTCATGACGTACTGGAACCCCATCGACCGCTACGGCGTCGAGCGGTTCACCGCCGAGCTGGCGGCCGCCGGCGGTGCCGGCTGCATCCTGCCCGACCTGCCGGTCCAGGAGTCCGCGCTGTGGCGCGAGCACGCGGCGAAGAACGGTCTGGCGACCGTCTTCGTCGTCGCCCCCAGCAGCCGGGACGAGCGCCTGGCGACCATCACCGCCGCCGGCTCCGGCTTCGTCTACGCGGCCTCCCTCATGGGCGTCACCGGCACCCGCGAGTCCGTCGGCAACGAGGCGCAGGAACTGGTGCGCCGCACCCGCGCCACCACCGACCTGCCGGTCTGCGTGGGCCTGGGAGTCTCCAACGCCGTGCAGGCCAAGCAGGTCGCGGGCTTCGCCGACGGTGTGATCGTCGGCTCGGCCTTCGTGAAGCTGCTCCTGGACGCCCCCGACCTGCCGGCCGGCCTGTCGGCCGTGCGGGCACTGGCGGGCGAGCTTGCGGAAGGCGTACGCAGGTCCTGACCCGGGACGGGCCCCGGAAGGGGTTCTGTAGCCCGATCGGGTGGAAACGTGAGCGGGGAGGCACGCGAGTGCCTCCCCGCTTCGTTTGGCCCGTCGTGAGCGAGAAGAACGACGGTGCGAACCGCGATGCGACGAAACGATCGGCCCGGGAGCGACTCCAGGAGGAGCGCGAGCGGCAGAAGGCCCGGGACAAGCGCCGGCGGACCTTCCTGGTGGCCGGAGCGGTCCTCGGCGTGCTCGGCCTGGCCGCCGTCGTCGGCGTGATCGCGGCCAACGCCGGCAAGGGCGACAAGCCGGGCAAGGACGGCCCGGTGGCCGCCCCCTCCGGAGCCACCGGCAAGGACGCGCTCGCCATCCAGACCGGCAAGGACAGCGCCAAGTCCACCCTCACGGTGTGGGAGGACTTCCGCTGCCCCGCCTGCAAGGCCTTCGAGGACAACTACCGCGCCACCATCCACGACCTGGAGGCCAAGGGGCTGCTCAAGGTCGAGTACCACCTGGTCACCCTGATCGACGGGAACATGGGCGGCACCGGCTCCCTGAAGGGGGCGAACGCCGCCGCCTGCGCCCAGGACGCCGGCAAGTTCGCCCCGTACCACGACCTCCTCTTCCAGAACCAGCCGCAGGAAACCGACGACGCCTTCGGCAAGAACGCCAGGCTGCTGGAACTGGCCGGCAAGGTCGAGGGGCTCGACACCCCGGCCTTCCGCTCCTGCGTGGAGGACGGCACCCACAACAGCTGGGTCCTCAAGTCGCACGACGCCTTCCGCACCGGGAAGTTCCGGGGCACCCCCACCGTGCTTCTCGACGGCAAGGACATCTTCTCCGACCAGGCGAACCCGCTGACCCCGCAGAAGCTGAAGGAGAAGGTCGAGGGCACGGGCGGCAAGGCCGTCCCGTCACCGTCCGCCTCCCCCTCCGCGTCCCCGTCCGGCAACGGAGGGACGAGGAGCGGCACCAGGAGCGCCCCCACCGCCGGATCGGGTTCCGCTTCCGGCTCCCGGACCGGGACGGGAGCCGGATCGGGAGGCTGAGCGGCGGCCCCGCCGCGTGTGGTTTTGATTTCAGCTTGCCGGGCGGGTTGCGGTGCGTACCGCCCGGCAGGGTAGCGTCAGGTCTGCCATGGACCTTGCTTACATCCCCAGCCCGTCGACCGGCGTGATCGATCTCGGACCGATCCCGCTGCGCGGCTACGCGTTCTGCATCATCGTCGGCGTCTTCGTCGCCGTCTGGCTCGGCAACAAGCGGTGGATCGCGCGCGGCGGAAAGCCGGGCACGGTCGCGGACATCGCCGTGTGGGCCGTGCCCTTCGGCCTGGTCGGCGGTCGCCTCTACCACGTGATCACCGACTACCAGCTCTACTTCGGCGAGGGCCGGGACTGGGTCGACGCCTTCAAGATCTGGGAGGGCGGCCTCGGCATCTGGGGCGCGATCGCGCTCGGCGCGGTCGGCGCCTGGATCGGCTGCCGGCTGCGCGGCATCCCGCTGCCCGCCTGGGCCGACGCGCTCGCCCCGGGCATCGCCATCGCCCAGGCCTGCGGACGCTGGGGCAACTGGTTCAACCAGGAGCTGTACGGCCGCCCGACCGACCTGCCGTGGGCGCTGGAGATCAGCGAGGGCCCGAACCGGGTCGCGGGCACCTACCACCCGACCTTCCTGTACGAGTCCCTGTGGTGCCTGGGCGTGGCCGCGCTGGTCATCTGGGCCGACCGGCGCTTCAAGCTGGGACACGGGCGGGCCTTCGCCCTGTACGTCGCGGCGTACTGCGCGGGGCGCGGCTGGATCGAGTACATGCGGGTCGACGAGGCGCACCACATCCTGGGGCTGCGGCTGAACGTCTGGACCGCGATCGTGGTCTTCGTGGGCGCGGTGGTCTACTTCGTGCTCTCGGCGAAGCTGCGGCCGGGGCGCGAGGCGGTCGTGGAACCGGTGGCCGCCGACGGTTCGGGTTCCGCCGATGCGGGTTCGGCTGAGCCGAAGGACGCCGCGGCCGATGCCAAGCCCGTCCCGGCGGGCGCGGAGGTCAAGGCGGACGAGGCGGACGAGGCCGGGACGAAGCGCACGAGCCCCGCGAAGCCCGCGGCCGATGCCGATGCCGTTCCGGCGGCTGCGGAGATCAAGGCGGCCGACGCCGAGGCGAAGCCCACGAGCCTCACGAAGGCCGCGGAGGCCGACAAGGGCTGACCGGGTCTTCACGGGAGGGGGGCGCCGCGCGTACCGCGGCGCCCGCTCCGGCGTACCCGGCCGGCGCCTCGGAGCCGCTGCGCGGAATGCTCCCCGCCCTTCCACCGTTCCCCGGGCTCCGCCCCGGACCCCGCGCCTCAACGTCGGCGAGGCTGGATGTGACGGCGCGAGGCACGAGCGCGGCCGGACCGTGCGGTGCCGTGCGCCTGCGGAGGGCCGCGCCGGCGCCTGAGGCGAGAACGGGTGAAGGGCGGGAAGGAGCGGGCGCCGCGCAGCGGGCCACCCGCCCGCGCACGACCTACCGGCCCCGGCCACCCGCACCGGCCCCGCCCGGGGTCCGACGGCCGGAGGCCGGCGCAGCGGCGCGCAGCCGGGGAGGCCGCCCGCGGCCGAGCCGCGCGAGCGGCGCGTCAGGAAGGGGATCGCTGGGAGAGGGACAGGGTGCGGTGGGCGGCGGCCACGACCGCCGGGTCCACGAAGCGGCCGTCCGGGAGGGCCAGGGCACCCGGCGTGGTGCGGGCGGCGGTGACGACCTCCTCGGCGGCGGTGACCTCCTCCGGCCGGGGGAGGTAGGCCCGCTCGATCACCGGGAGCTGGCGGGGGTGGATCGCCGCCCGGCCGAGGAAACCCAGTGCCCGGCCCCGCGCGCACGACGCGGCCAGCGCCTCCAGGTCCCGGATGTCCGGGAACACCGACTGCGCGGGCGGCGCCAGCCCCGCGGCGCGGGCCGCGACGACGACCCTGGAACGCGGCCAGTCGAGCCCGCTCTCCGCGCGGACGCCGAGGTCGGCGCAGAGGTCCGCCTCGCCCAGCGTCAGCCCGTGCAGGCAGGGGTGGGCGCGGGCGATCTCGAACGCCCTCTCCACCCCCAGCGCGGACTCCAGCAGCGCGTACAGCGCCACCCCTCCGGTGCGTTCCGCGACCCGGGTGATCTGTTCCGGCGCGTCGATCTTGGGCAGCCGCAGTCCCGCGAGCCCGGGCAGCCGGGCCAGTGCCGTGAGGTCGGCGCCCGACCAGGGCGAGCCGAGGGCGTTGACGCGGACGTGGACGGGGAGCGGAGGCCGTTCCGTCAGCAGCTCGGCGGTGGCCGCGCGGGCGTACTCCTTGCGCGAGGCCGATACCGAGTCCTCCAGGTCGACGATGACGGCGTCGGCCTCGCTGCGCAGGGCCTTCGCCACCACCGCGGGGCGGTCCCCGGGCGCGTACAGCCAGGTCAGGATCACAGGGCTCCCTCCAGGCGGAGAGCGGAGATCTCGGCCCCGGTGAGGCCGAGCTCGGTCAGGACGGATTCGGTGTCCGCGCCGTGCGGGCGGCCGGCCCAGCGGATCCCGCCGGGGGTCCCGGACAGCCGGAAGAGGACGTTCTGCATGCGGAGCGGGCCGAGTTCGGGGTCCTCGACGCCGGTGACCGTGCCGAGGGCCGCGAACTGCGGATCGGCCATCACGTCCCGGACGTCGTACACCAGGGCGACGGCGGCCTCGGCCTCCTCGAACGCGGCGACCACGTCGTCGGCCTTGTGGCGGGCGACCCAGCCGCCGACCGCCTCGTCGATGACCTCGGTGTGGGCGGCCCGCCCGGAGCCGGTCGCGAACCAGGGCTCGCAGATCAGCTCCGGCCGGCCGACGAGCCGCAGCACGCGCTCGGCGATCGACTGGGCCGAGGCGGACACCGCCAGCCAGCGGCCGTCCGCGCTGCGGTAGGTGTTGCGCGGGGCGTTGTTGGCGGAGCGGTTGCCGGTGCGGGGCTGGACGTAGCCCAGCTGGTCGTACCAGAGCGGGTGCGGGCCCAGCACGGTGAGGATCGGTTCGATGATCGCCAGGTCGACGACCTGGCCCCGGCCGGTACGGTCGCGCCCCGCGAGCGCGGTCATCACCGCGTAGGCACAGGTCAGGGCGGCGATGGAGTCCGCGAGGCCGAACGGCGGCAGCGTCGGCGGCCCGTCCGGCTCCCCGGTGATCGCGGCGAACCCGCTCATGGCCTCGGCGAGGGTGCCGAAGCCCGGGCGGCGGGCGCACGGGCCGTGCTGGCCGAAGGCCGTGACGCGGGCCAGGACGAGGCGCGGGTTCGCGGCGGACAGGGCCTCCCAGCCCAGCCCCCACCGCTCCAGGGTGCCGGGGCGGAAGTTCTCGACGACCACGTCGGCGGTGGCGGCCAGCCGCAGCAGGGTGTCCCGGCCGCCGGGCGTGGACAGGTCGAGGGTCATCGTCCGCTTGTTCCGCCCGAGCTGCTTCCACCACAGCCCGACGCCGTCCTTGGCCGGCCCGTGCCCGCGGGAGGGGTCGGGCCGGTGCGGGTGCTCGACCTTGACCACCTCGGCGCCGAAGTCCCCGAGCAGGGTGGCCGCCAGCGGCCCGGCGAACAGGGTGGCCAGGTCCAGCACCCGCAGCCCGGCCAGCGGGCCGCCGCCGAGCCCGGGGGCCGCGCCCGCGGGCGGCGCCCCGGGCTCCGGGCCGGCGGGAGTCATGAGCGGGCCCCGTCGCGCGGCGGGGCCGGCGGGCCCGGTTCCGGCGCGGCCGCGGCGAAGGCGTCCGTCTCCGCCCGCGTGGGCATGGAGTCCTGCGCGCCCGGCCGCTGGACGGACAGCGCCGCCGCCCCGCAGGCCCAGCGCAGCGCCTCCAGCATGGCGCGGCCCTCCCCGAGGGCCACCGCCAGCGCCCCGACGAAGGTGTCCCCGGCGGCGGTGGTGTCCACCGCCCGGACCCGGGGGGCCGCCACCACGAGGGGTTCGCGCCCCTGGGCCGCGTACAGGCAGCCGGCCCCGCCCAGGGTGACCACCACCTCCGGGACCTCCCGCAGCAGCGCCTCGGCGGCCCGGTGCGGATCGGTGAGCCCGGTCAGGGCGGCGGCCTCGTGCTCGTTCGGGACCAGCAGGTCGGTGGCGGCGAGCAGCCCGGCCGGGAGCGGCTGGGCGGGGGCCGGGGTGAGGACCGTACGGACCCCCCGCGCGCGGGCGGCCTCCGCGCCGGCGAGGACGGCTTCCAGGGGCAGTTCCAGCTGGAGCAGCAGGCAGTCGGCGGCGCCGATCCGCGATGCGTCGCCCGCCTCCAGGCCGGTGACGCGGGCGTTGGCGCCGGGGATGACGATGATGCTGTTGCCGCCCTCGTCGTCCACGGTGATGTGCGCGGTGCCGCTGGCGCCCTCGACGGTGCGCAGGGCCGCGGTCTCGATCCCGGCCGAGGCGAGTGCGGCCCGCAGCCGTACGCCGAACGCGTCCGCCCCGACCGCGCCGATCATCACCACCTCCCCGCCGAGGCGGGCGGCGGCCACCGCCTGGTTGGCGCCCTTGCCGCCGGGGACCGTGCGGAACTCCCGCCCGGTGACGGTCTCCCCGAGGCGGGGGGCCTTGGGCACGTAGGCGACGAGGTCCATGTTGGTACTGCCGAGCACGGCGATGGCCGTCATGGTCGGGATGCCTCCTGGGCGGTGAGGTGGGCGAGGGTGTCGAAGCCGACGCCGTCGAAACCGGCGACGGTGGTGGCGAGGCGGTTCCCCAGCGGGGCGGTCCAGCGTTCCGGGATCCGGTCGGGGGACCCGGCCAGGAGTCCGGCGACCGACCCGGCGGTGGCGCCGTTGGAGTCGGTGTCCCAGCCGCCGGACACCGCCCGGCACACGGAGTGCGTGAAGTCCCCGTCGGCGTGGGTGAGGGCGGCGGCGATCAGGGCGGTGTTGGGGACGGCGTGCACCCAGTGGTAGTGGCCGTAGCGGGCGTGCAGCCGGTCCACGACCCGGTCGAAGCGGGCCTCCTCGCCGGCCGCGCGGATGCCGAAGCGGACGGCCTCGGCGAGGCGCGAGCCGGGCGGTACGACGGCCAGCCCGGCCCGGAGCGCGGCGTGCACGTCGGCCCGGCCGCCGGCGGCCTCGGCGATGGCTGCGGCGGCGAAGAGGGCGGCGTAGACCCCGTTGGCGGTGTGGGTGAGGGTGGCGTCCCGCCAGACCTGCTCGGCTGCGGCGGCCGGGTCGCCGGGGTGGGTCCAGCCGTGGACGTCGGCGCGGATGAGGGCTCCGATCCACTCCCGGAAGGGGTTGTGGTGGGTGGCGGTGAGCGGGGGTTCCAGCCCCTGGAGGAGGTTGCGGTAGGCGACGCGCTCGGCGGTGAAGGTGCGGCCGGCGGGGAGCTCGTCGAGCCAGAGGCGGGCCAGGTCGGCGGTGCCGAAGCCCTTGCCGTGCCGCTGGAGGAGCAGCAGGCCGAGGAGGGGGTGGTCGAGGTCGTCGTCCTCGGGCGTGCCGTCGATGTTCTCGGCGAGGGAGGTGGCGGCGGAGCGGCGGTTCCACGGGTAAGCGGCCAGCAGCCCGGCCGGGACGCCGCGTGCGGTGAACCAGTCGTCCAGCGGCCAGTTCCCGGCGGCGCGGGCGAGGGCCCGGATCCCCTCCAGGGGGAGCTTCTCCACGGGTTTGCCGAGCACGCAGCCGACGGCCCGGCCGGCCCAGGCGGCCTCCAGCCTGCGGCGCAGCCCGGGATCCACGGCGTCGGCCGCGGTGGGCGGCCCGGCCGGTCCCCGGGTGTCCGGGCCGGGGTGCGGCCCGTCGGCCGGGGCCGGGCTGCCCGTGGCCGTCGCGGGAGCCCGCCGGGGTTCCCGGCCCGGGGCTTCCGGCGGCGGTGCGGGCCAGGTGGCGCGCAGGGCCGGCCAGGCGGTGGGCTCCGCGGCCGCCGAGGGGACGGGGAGGTCCGCTAGCCCGGCCAGCAGGCGGGTGGCGAGCGCGCGCAGCTCCGGCGCGGCCGGGGCGGGGGAGGCCCCGGCCCGGGCGGGAGCCGGGCGGCCGCCCGCCGCGAGCCAGGTGCGCAGGGCCGGGCCGGGGTCCCGGCCGTCCTCCGCGGCCTGGCGCAGCTCGTGGCCGAGCAGGTCCTCGGGCTGGGCCCAGGTGAGCCGTACGAGGTCCTGGGCGGCGGGGGCCGGGCCTGCGGCGCGGGGGCCCGTCACCGCGGAGAGGCGATCGCGGCGAAGGCGTCCTCGTGGGCGCGCCGGCGGGACAGGTCCCGGTCGAAGACCTCCCGGGCCACGGCGGCCAGCGCGGCCGCCGGGGCGTGCAGGTCGAGCCGGCTGGCTTCCGCGACCCGTTTCGCCCACCCGGCCGGCACAGCGGACTCCCCGCCCAGGGCGCCCGCGACCGCCCCGGCCATGGTGGCGATGGAGTCGCAGTCGCGGCCGTAGTTGACGGCGCCGAGCACGGAGGTCTCGTACCGGCCGTCCGCGACCAGCAGCATGCCGAGGGCGATCGGGAGTTCCTCGATGGAGTGCAGGCGCGAGGGGCGGCGGGCGCCGAGCGAGGGCGCCCGGTAGTCCGGTCCGACCGAGTCGTACGGGGCCACGGCCGCCCGCAGCGGCGCGAGTGCGGATTCGAAGTCCCGGTGCCGCAGGGCGACTTCGCGGACCGCCGCGATGGCCGCGCGGGTGCCGTCCTTGGCCAGGGCCAGCGCGCTGTCCACCACCGAGGCGGCCGTCGCCCCCGGGGCGCAGGCCGCCGCGACCGCCGCCGCGAAGACTCCGGCCGCCTCCCGCCCGTACGAGGACTGGTGCGCGCCCGCGACGTCCAGCGCCTCGGCGTACGCGGCGGCCGGATTGCCCGCGTTGACCAGGCCGACGGGCGCCATGTACATCGCCGCACCGCAGTTGACGATGTTGCCGGTGCCCGCCTCGCGGGGGTCCGCGTGCGCGTAGTGCAGCCGGGTCACGATCCACTTCTCGGCGAGGAAGATCCGCTGGAGGGGCAGCGCCTCGGCCTCCAGCTCCGGGATCCAGCGGGGGGTGCCCATCAGGTCCGGCACGAGGTGCTCGGCGACGGCGTACGCGTCCAGGTGGTCGCGTACGGCCGTGTAGACGCGTACCAGCGCGTGCGTCATGAGGGTGTCGTCGGTGACGTGCCCGTCGCCCTTGTGGTACGGCGCGACGGGCCGGGCGGTGCGCCAGTCCTCGTACCAGGGGCCGACGATGCCGTGCACGCGGCCGCCGTGCCGTTCGGCGATCTGCTCCGGGGACCAGCCCTCCACCGGACCGCCGAGGGCGTCGCCCACGGCGGCGCCGACGAGAGCGCCCGAGAACCGGTCCTCCAGTGTGAGGGTCATGCCCGAATCATCCCTTCGGTGAGGTGAGTTCCGTACGCGAGAGCAGCGCGGCGAGTTCGACGAGGTCGGTTCCGGCCAGCCGGGGCAGGGCGCATCCGGAGAGGGTGCGGCAGGCCTCGCGCCAGGCGGCGGGCAGGGAGTCGCCGCCGCCGAGGGCGCCGGTGAGGGCGCCCGCGAGGGCGGGGGCCGAGTCGGCGACGCGGGAGAGGCAGGCGGCGGCCGGGACGGCCCCGCAGACGCTGCCGCGGGCGGCGGTGGTGAGGGCGAGGGCCACGGGGACGGTCTCGGCGGCGGCGATGCCGTAGCTGTAGACGTGGTCGACGATCTGGTGCTCCAGCAGGGGCACGAGGGCGAAGGCGCCCTCGCCCTCCGGGCCTTGCTGCGCCCGGGCCAGTCCGACGGCGTGCCGGGCGTTGCGGCCGATCTCGGTGGCGGCGGGCAGCTGGGCCAGCGCGGCGTCGACGGCGGTGTCGGGGTCCGCCCCGGCGAGGGCGGCGGCGACCGCGGCGGCCATGGCGCGGGCGCCGTGGACCCCGTCGCCGTCCTGGGTGTAGCGGGCGTCGAACTCGGCGAGGTCCGCGGCCGCCCGGGGGTCGCCGGGGTGCACGACGGCCAGCACGCAGGCCCGGACGCAAGCGGCGTCGTCGAAGTAGTGCGGGTTGTCGTGGCCGGTGGCGGGCGGGCGCAGGCCCGCGGCGAGGTTGCCGAGCCCGGCGCGTACGGAGATCCGGGCGCGCATCGGCAGCACCGCGGACTCGACCTCGGGGGCGCGTTCGGCGGCGGCGGCGACCTCGCTCGCCAGGGCGTTCCAGGCGAGGTCGATGGCGGCGCGCATGCGGCGTGACCGGGAGAGGTCGCTGAGCAGGGCCCCGGCGGCGGTGAGTACGGACTCGGCGGCGAAGGCGGCCCATTCGGCGTCGTCGGAGGGGCCGAGGCGCAGGGGCTCGGGCGGCTGGTTGAGGGCGATGGGCACGGGGAGGGTGGTGGTGGCGTTCTGCTCCGCGAAGGTGTCGAGCTCGCGGGTGAGGCGGCGGGTCCACTCCGGCATCCGGCTTGCCCGGTGCCGGGCGGCGGGCCAGCCGGCGGCGTCGCCCGCCGCGAGGCCGAGGAGCAGCCCCTCGATCCGCCGGCCCGCCCGCGCCGGCGAGGCGGGGGTACGGGGCTCCTCGCGGGGCGTGGGGCGCGGCATCCCGGGGAGGCGGGCGGGGGCGGCGGTTCCCCCCGCCGCGCCCCTCCCCGGCGCCCGGGGCGGCCCCCCGGGCCCCGCGGCCGCGTCCCGGCCGGGGCCGGGAGGGCCGGGCGCGGTGACGGTGCCGGCCGGGCCGGCCGGGACGGGCGCGGTGGTGGTGCCGGCCGGCGGTGCGGTGAGCGCGGCCGCCGGGCCGGGTCCGCCGCCCGGGGGCGGCACGCCGGGGCCGGGGGCCGGGGGCGTGGCTCCCGGCAGGGGGCACGCGGTCCAGACCGCCGCCGGGATGGCGGGGGTGCCCGGGGGCGCGGGTACGGGCGCGGGCCCGCCGGCCGGGGCGGGATCCCCCGCGGTGGCCGTGCCCCCGCCCGGGGCCGCGGCTTCCGGCCGGGGCTGCCGGGCCGGGCCGTCGGGTGCGGGGAGCGCGGGGGGCGCCGGAGCGGCGGCCCGGGGGAGGCCCGGTGCGGGGGCGCGGTCCGGCGCGGCGGGGCCGGTGAGGGAGTCCGGGGTCATCGGGCGGGCTCGGATTCGGGGGTGAGGAGGTCAGCGACGTCCAGGACGTGGTAGCCGCGCATCGAGGGGAGGCAGCTGCCCCGGACCGGGCCGATCGCCGAGGCCCAGGCGGCGGGGATGGCCGCTGCCCCCGACAGGGCGCCGGCCAGGGCGCCCGCGACCGCCGCCGTGGTGTCGGCGTCCCGGCCCATGTTGACGGCGGTCAGGACGGAGCCGGGGAAGTCGCCCGCGCAGGCGGCGAAGGCACCGAAGGCCAGGCCCACCGCCTCCGGCGCCAGGTCCGTCCAGGGGTAGCCGCCGATGACCACCGCCGAGCGCACGGCCCGCTCCCCGCGCGGGGCGGCGGTCACCGCGCGGCGCAGCGAGCGGGCCGTCCAGGAGTCGGACGGGATCACGGACAGGGCCGCCGAGACCACCGAGACGGGCGAGCCGCCGGCCATGGCGGCGGCGACACCGGCCGCCACCGCCTGGCCGCCGTAGATGCCCTCCCCGTCATGGCTGACCGAGCCGTCGATGGCGACCAGGCGGGCCGCCTCCGCCGGCCGGCCGGCGGCGAAGACCCCGAACGGGGCCGCGCGCATCGCCAGGCCGTCCGACCAGGCGTGCCGGTGCTGCGCCGAGATCGGCGCCGCCAGGCCCCGGCGGAGGTTCTCCAGCGTTCCGCGCTCCGAGAAGCCCGCACCGCGGAAGGGGCCCTCGTCCAGGTCCGCGATCCAGTGGTGCCAGGCCCGTTCCACGTGCGCGACGGTGAGGGCGGAGCCGTGCCGGGCCAGCAGCAGGCCCGAGAAGATCGCGTACTCCGTGTCGTCCGTGCCCGCCGGGTCGTCCGAGACGAAACCCTCGATCCGGCCCCACTTCGCCCGGATCTCCGACGGCTTCATGTTCTCCGCGGGGGCGCCCAGCGCGTCACCCACCGCGAGGCCGAGAAGTGCGCCCCTGGCCCGTTCGAGGAGGACCTGAGGACTGCATGTGGTCAGCTCCATGGCGCGCCTCTCCACTTGGTGGGGGGCTCATCATGAGCCCCTGGGGGATTTGTGCCACGGCATGAGGTTTGTCGGTCGCCGCGAAACGCCCCCCGCGCACCCCCGTCACCCGGTCGCCGACCCGCGAAAGCCCAGGTAAGTACGGCCTTCCTTGCTGGCGGGAGCCCGAAATCGTGCGTACTTTCGAGGTGTTGAGGGGGGAGTGTCCCGCGCCGGGGCACAGCCGCGCGTCGCTCGCGCGTACCCGCCCGTACCCACTCGTACAGAAGGGGAGATACGCCGCATGTCCATCATCGACGTCGAAGCGCCGCTGCACACCGCCCACCGCGACAACCACACCCACCGCGACGTCAACGGCGGATGGCTGCGGCCGGCCGTCTTCGGTGCCATGGACGGGCTCGTCTCCAACCTCGCCCTGATGACCGGCGTGGCCGGCGGCGCCGTCGCCCCGCACACCATCGTGATCACCGGTCTCGCCGGTCTCGCGGCCGGCGCGTTCTCGATGGCGGCCGGCGAGTACACCTCCGTCGCCTCGCAGCGCGAGCTGGCCCTCGCCGAACTGGACGTGGAGCGCCAGCAGCTGCGCAAGCACCCCGTCGACGAGATGGAGGAGCTGGCCGAGCTCTACGTCTCGCGCGGCGTCGAGCCCGCCCTCGCCCGAGAGGTCGCGATGCAGCTCTCGCGCGACCCCGACCAGGCCCTGGAGATCCACGCCCGCGAGGAGCTCGGGATCGACCCCGCCGACCTGCCCTCGCCGCTGGTCGCCGCGGTGTCGTCCTTCGGCAGCTTCGCGCTGGGCGCCCTGCTGCCCGTACTGCCCTACCTGCTCGGTGCGACCGCCCTGTGGCCGGCCGTGCTGCTGGCGCTCGTCGGGCTCTTCGCCTGCGGTGCGGTGGTCGCGCGGGTCACGGCCCGGTCCTGGTGGTACAGCGGCCTGCGCCAGCTCGTCCTGGGTGGCGCCGCCGCGGGTGTGACGTACATCCTGGGAACCTGGATCGGCGGCGCCATAGGCTAACGGCCCCGGGAGTGAGACACTATGCAGAGCGCAACATAAGTAGTCCGTTACCCGGTGGTTTCGGTTCCGAGACCGCTGGGCATCACACCAGGGCGCCGGGCAACGATGCCCGTCTCGCGCGCCGGGACCTTCTTCCCCGTGCCGTACCCAGCGGAAGCCTCCGCGGACGCCCCTGCAGAGCCGCAGCAGTCCTCGTAGAAGCCTCCGCGTCCCCCTTGAAGGTCCCTTCTTTCTGCCTCGCGCAGGGTCCGCAGTGTCCGCATGCTGGAATGTGATATCCGGTTCTCGGGATTGCCGTCATCATGTAACCTGCACGAAATTTCGCAGAGGGCCAACGTCGTCCCTCGGCCAGCACATTGCCACGACGACGACGGGAGAGCCGATGCGTTCCGCATCCACGCACTCCGCGACCGGCCCCAGCAACACCGCCTGGTCGCCCATGGACGGTCGCCCCGCCCAGCAGGGCATGTACGACCCCCGCAACGAGAAGGACGCCTGCGGCGTCGGATTCGTGGCGAACCTCACCGGCGAGGCCACCCACACTCTCGTTGAGCAGGCCCTGACCGTCCTGCGGAACCTCGAGCACCGCGGCGCCACCGGCTCCGAGCCGGACTCCGGCGACGGCGCGGGCATCCTGTCCCAGGTGCCGGACGCCTTCCTGCGCGAGGTCGCGGGCTTCGAGCTGCCCGAGGCCGGCGCGTACGCCGTCGGCATCGCCTTCCTCCCCGCCGACGGCACCGCACAGGCCGTCGCCGCGGAGCGGATCGAGGCCATCGCCGCCGAGGAGAACCTCACGGTCCTCGGCTGGCGCGAGGTCCCGGTCACCCCCGACCTGCTCGGCAACGGCGCGCGCGCCACCATGCCGGTCTTCCGCCAGCTCTTCGTCAGCAACGGAAGCAGCGGGATCGAGCTGGACCGCAAGGCGTTCGTGCTGCGCAAGCGCGCCGAGCGCGAGGCCGGCGTCTACTTCCCGTCGCTCTCCGCACGCACCATCGTCTACAAGGGCATGCTGACCACCGGCCAGCTCGAACCCTTCTTCCCGGACCTCTCAGACCGCCGTTTCGCGTCGGCGCTCGCGCTGGTCCACTCCCGGTTCTCGACGAACACCTTCCCGTCCTGGCCGCTCGCCCACCCGTACCGCTTCGTCGCGCACAACGGCGAGATCAACACGGTCAAGGGCAACCGGAACTGGATGAAGGCCCGCGAGTCCCAGCTGGCGACCAGCGCCTTCGGCGAGGGCGCCCTGGACCGCATCTTCCCGATCTGCACCCCGGACGCCTCCGACTCGGCCTCCTTCGACGAGGTCCTGGAGCTGCTCCACCTCGGCGGCCGGTCGCTGCCGCACAGCGTGCTGATGATGATCCCCGAGGCGTGGGAGAACCACGCCTCCATGGACCCGGCCCGCCGCGCGTTCTACCAGTACCACTCCACGATGATGGAGCCCTGGGACGGCCCGGCCTGCGTCACCTTCACCGACGGCACCCAGGTCGGCGCGGTCCTCGACCGCAACGGCCTGCGCCCCGGCCGCTACTGGGTCACCGACGACGGCCTCGTCGTCCTCGGCTCCGAGGTCGGCGTCCTCGACATCGACCCCGCCAAGGTCGTCCGCAAGGGCCGCCTGCAGCCCGGCAAGATGTTCCTCGTCGACACCGCCCAGAAGCGGATCGTCGAGGACGACGAGATCAAGGACGAGCTGGCCGCCGCCGCCCCCTACGCCGAATGGCTGGAGAGCGGCGAGATCGAGCTGACGGACCTGCCCGAGCGCGAGCACGTCGTCCACACCCACGCCTCGGTCACCCGCCGCCAGCAGACCTTCGGCTACACCGAGGAAGAGCTGCGCGTCATCCTCGCGCCCATGGCCCGCACCGGCGGCGAGGCCCTCGGCTCCATGGGTACGGACTCGCCCATCGCGGCCCTGTCCGAGCGCCCCCGCCTGCTCTTCGACTACTTCACCCAGCTCTTCGCGCAGGTCACCAACCCGCCGCTGGACGCCATCCGCGAGGAGCTCGTCACCTCGCTGCTGTCCTCGATCGGCCCGCAGTCCAACCTGCTGGAGCCGACCGCCGCGTCCTGCCGCAGCGTCACCCTGCCCTTCCCGGTGATCGACAACGACGAGCTGGCCAAGCTCATCCACATCAACGCCGACGGCGACATGCCCGGCATGAAGGCCGCGACCCTCTCCGGCCTCTACCGGGTCTCCGGCGGCGGCGAGGCCCTCGCGGCCAGGATCGAGGAGATCCGCGCCGAGGCCGACGCGGCCATCGCGGCAGGCGCCCGCCTGATCGTCCTCTCGGACCGTCACTCGGACGCCGAGCACGCGCCGATCCCGTCGCTGCTGCTCACCTCCGCCGTGCACCACCACCTCATCGCCACCAAGCAGCGCACCCAGGTGGGCCTGCTCGTCGAGGCCGGCGACGTCCGCGAGGTCCACCACGTCGCCCTGCTCATCGGCTACGGCGCCGCGGCCGTCAACCCGTACCTGGCCATGGAGTCCGTCGAGGACCTGCTGCGCGCCGGCACCTTCCTGTCCGGCCTGGAGCCGGAGCAGGCCATCAAGAACCTGATCTACGCCCTCGGCAAGGGCGTCCTGAAGGTCATGTCGAAGATGGGCATCTCCACCGTCGCCTCCTACCGAGGCGCCCAGGTCTTCGAGGCCGTCGGCCTGAACGAGGAGTTCGTCGGCACGTACTTCAGCGGCACCGCCACCAAGATCGGCGGCGCCGGCCTGGACGTCATCGCCACGGAGGTGGCCGCCCGCCACGCCAAGGCGTACCCCGCCACCGGCATCGCCGCCACGCACCGCGCGCTGGAGATCGGCGGCGAGTACCAGTGGCGCCGCGAGGGCGAGCCGCACCTGTTCGACCCGGAGACGGTCTTCCGCCTCCAGCACGCGACCCGCAACCGCCGGTACGACATCTTCCGCACGTACACGGACCGCGTGAACGAGCAGTCCGAGCGCCTGATGACGCTCCGCGGCCTGTTCGCCATCAAGAGCGACCGCCCCTCGATCTCCATCGACGAGGTCGAGCCGGTCTCCGAGATCGTCAAGCGCTTCTCCACCGGCGCCATGTCGTACGGCTCCATCTCCAAGGAGGCGCACGAGACCCTCGCCATCGCCATGAACCAGCTGGGCGCCAAGTCCAACACCGGTGAGGGCGGCGAGGACCCGGACCGCCTGTACGACCCGGCGCGCCGCTCCTCGATCAAGCAGGTCGCCTCCGGCCGCTTCGGCGTCACGAGCGAGTACCTGGTCAACGCGGACGACATCCAGATCAAGATGGCGCAGGGCGCCAAGCCCGGCGAGGGCGGCCAGCTGCCCGGCCACAAGGTCTACCCGTGGGTCGCCAAGACCCGGCACTCCACCCCGGGCGTCGGCCTGATCTCCCCGCCGCCGCACCACGACATCTACTCCATCGAGGACCTGGCCCAGCTGATCCACGACCTCAAGAACGCCAACCCGGCGGCCCGCATCCACGTGAAGCTGGTCTCCGAAGTCGGCGTCGGTACGGTCGCGGCCGGTGTCTCCAAGGCCCACGCGGACGTCGTCCTCATCTCCGGCCACGACGGCGGAACGGGCGCCTCCCCGCTCACCTCGCTCAAGCACGCGGGCGGCCCCTGGGAGCTCGGCCTCGCCGAGACCCAGCAGACCCTGCTGCTCAACGGGCTGCGCGACCGCATCGTGGTCCAGACGGACGGCCAGCTCAAGACCGGCCGCGACGTGGTCATCGCCGCGCTCCTCGGCGCCGAGGAGTTCGGTTTCGCGACCGCCCCGCTCGTCGTCTCCGGCTGCGTCATGATGCGCGTCTGCCACCTGGACACCTGCCCCGTCGGCATCGCCACCCAGAACCCGGTCCTGCGCGACCGCTTCTCCGGCAAGCCCGAATTCGTCGTCAACTTCTTCGAGTTCATCGCGGAGGAGGTGCGCGAGATCCTCGCCGAGCTGGGCTTCCGCACGATCGAGGAGGCCGTCGGCCACGCCGAGCTCCTCGACACCAGCAAGGCCGTCACGCACTGGAAGGCGCAGGGCCTCGACCTCGAGCCCCTCTTCCACGTGCCCGAGCTGCCCGAGGGCGCGGTCCGCCACGCCCTGATCGAGCAGGACCACGGCCTGGAGAAGGCCCTCGACAACGAGCTCATCGAGCTCGCGGCCGACGCGCTGAACGCCGAGTCCGCCGAGACGGCCCAGCCGGTCCGGGCCCGGGTCGCGATCCGCAACATCAACCGGACCGTCGGCACCATGCTCGGCCACCACGTCACCAAGAAGTTCGGCGGCGCGGGCCTGCCCGACAACACGATCGACCTGACCTTCACCGGTTCGGCCGGCCAGTCATTCGGCGCGTTCCTGCCGCGCGGCGTGACCCTGCGCCTGGAGGGCGACGCCAACGACTACGTCGGCAAGGGCCTCTCCGGCGGCCGCGTCGTCGTCCGCCCGGACCGCGCCGCCGACCACCTCGCCGAGTACTCCACCATCGCCGGCAACACCATCGGCTACGGAGCCACCGGCGGCGAGATGTTCCTGCGCGGCCGCACCGGCGAACGCTTCTGCGTCCGCAACTCCGGCGCCCTGGTCGTCTCGGAGGGCGTGGGCGACCACGGCTGCGAGTACATGACCGGCGGAACGGCCGTCGTCCTCGGCGAGACCGGCCGCAACTTCGCCGCCGGCATGTCGGGCGGTGTCGCGTACGTCATCGACCTCGACCCCCGCCAGGTCAACGTCGGCAACAAGGAGGCCGTCGAGGCCCCCTCCGAGGCCGACAAGCTGTGGCTGCACGATGTGGTGCGCCGCCACGAGGAGGAGACCGGCTCGACGGTGGCCGCGAAGCTCCTGGCTGACTGGGACGCCGCCGCGGCCCGCTTCAGCAAGATCATCCCGACCACGTACAAGGCAGTGCTCGCCGCCAAGGACGCCGCTGAGCTGGCCGGACTCTCCGAGTCCGAGACCACCGAGAAGATGATGGAGGCGGCGACCAATGGCTGACCCGAAGGGCTTCCTCACCACCCCGCGCGAGACCGCCTGCACCCGTCCCGTGGCCGAACGCCTCAAGGACTGGAACGAGGTCTACGTCCCGGGCTCGCTGCTCCCGATCATCAGCAAGCAGGCCGGCCGCTGCATGGACTGCGGCATCCCGTTCTGCCACAACGGCTGCCCCCTCGGGAACCTGATCCCGGAGTGGAACGACTACGCGTACCGCGAGGACTGGACGGCGGCGTCGGAGCGCCTCCACGCCACGAACAACTTCCCGGAGTTCACCGGCCGCCTCTGCCCCGCCCCGTGCGAGTCGGCGTGCGTCCTCGGCATCAACCAGCCGGCCGTCACGATCAAGAACGTCGAAGTCTCGATCATCGACCGGGCCTGGGACAACGGCGACGTCACCCCGCAGGCGCCCGAGCGCCTGTCCGGCAAGACCGTGGCCGTCATCGGCTCCGGCCCGGCCGGTCTGGCCGCCGCCCAGCAGCTGACGCGAGCCGGCCACACCGTGGTGGTGTACGAGCGCGCCGACCGCATCGGCGGCCTGCTGCGCTACGGCATCCCCGAGTTCAAGATGGAGAAGGTGCACATCAACCGCCGCATCGAGCAGATGCGCGCGGAGGGCACCAAGTTCCGCACCGGCATCGAGGTCGGCCGCGACATCACGGCCACCGACCTGCGCAAGCGCTTCGACGCGGTCGTCGTCGCCGCCGGCGCCACGGTCTCCCGCGACCTGCCGGTCCCGGGCCGCGACCTCAAGGGCATCCATTTCGCGATGGAGTACCTCCCCCTCGCGAACAAGGTCCAGGAGGGCGACTTCCTGGCCCCGCCGATCACCGCCGAGGGCAAGCACGTCGTCGTCATCGGCGGCGGCGACACCGGCGCGGACTGCGTCGGCACCGCCCACCGCCAGGGCGCCCTCTCGGTCACCCAGCTGGAGATCATGCCGCGTCCGTCGGAGGACCGCCCCGCGTCCATGCCGTGGCCGACCTTCCCGATGCTGTACAAGGTCACCTCGGCCCACGAGGAGGGCGGCGAGCGGATCTACTCCGTCTCCACCACCCACTTCGAGGGCGACGAGGACGGCAACGTCCAGGCCCTGCACCTGGTCGAGGTCGAGTTCGTCGACGGCAAGCTGGTGCAGAAGCCGGGCACCGAGCGGGTCCTCCCGGCCCAGCTGGTCACCCTGGCGATGGGCTTCACCGGCACGGACCAGGCCAACGGTCTGGTCGAGCAGTTCGGCGTGGAGCTGGACGAGCGGGGCAACATCGCCCGCGACGCCTCGTACGCCACCAACGCCGACGGCGTCTTCGTCGCCGGCGACGCGGGCCGCGGCCAGTCGCTCATCGTGTGGGCCATCGCGGAAGGCCGCTCGGCCGCCCGCGGCGTGGACCGCTACCTGACGGGCACCAGCACCCTCCCGTACCCGGTCAAGCCGACGGACCGCTCCCTGATGGTGTAAGCCCCAGGCAGTACCCCTCCCTCGGGAGGACCCCTCATACGGTCCGTACAAGGGCGTACGGAACTCCGACACCGCGCCCGCCATGTCCCCGACCAGGGATGGCGGGCGCGGTGGCGTTCTGCAGTTATGTCAATGCGTTCCGCTGATGCGGCGACCTGGTGCGGACTACGCTTTTCGCGGCGCAAGAACACTGCGGAAGCGGGGAGTCGGCTCATGGCCAAGCCGAAGGACGAGGGTGGCGCGCAGACACCGGAGGAGTTCGCCCGTGTACTTCCACCGCCTGTCCAGGGCGTTCAAGTCCAAGCACGTGGAGTACTTCGCGGTCGCGGCCGAGCTGGAAGGCCTGGCGACGGCAATCTACGAATACGCCCCCACGCTGGTCCCTGGGCTGCTCCAGACGGAGGACTACGCTCGCGCCGTGATCCGGGCCGCCAGCCCTACCGCGCTCGCCGAACGCGTCGACGCGCTGGTCGCGGCACGCATTGAACGGGCACGGCTCCTCGGCGATCCGGGAACTCCTGAGATGTGGGTCGTCCTGCACGAGTCGGTGCTGCCGACGGCGGTAGGGGGCCCTGCGGTGATGGCCGCTCAGTTGCGGCACATCGCGTCCTATGTCCGGTCCCACCGCATCACCGTGCAAGTGGTGCCGTACGCGGCGGGCGCTCATGGCGTCCTGGACGCGTCCGTGAGAATCATGCGGTTCGACGACGCTCCCGATGTCGCTTACACCGAGGGACCCCACGCAGGGCAGCTGCTCGACTATCCGGCTCTGGTCCGGCGTTACTGGAAGTCATACGATCTTGCAAGGGCCGCCGCTCTGTCGCCGGAGGTGTCCCTGACCTTGATCGAGTCGGTGGCGGAGGAGCACGCAACATGCGCGCAGACATGAACGGCCTGTCCTGGCGGACGTCGTCGTACAGCAACGGTGAGGGCGGCAATTGCGTCGAGGTGTCCGACGGCCTCCCCGGCACCGTCCCCGTCCGCGACAGCAAGCAGGCGGGCACCGGCCCGGTGCTCGCGTTCCCGGCTGAGGCCTGGTCCTCCTTCATCCAGGACGTGAAGACCCGAGGCTGATCTCGTACCGCAGCCGCTGCCGTACGGTTTCAGCCGGCGGGCTCCTCGCGCGGCGGTTCGTCGTCGTTGCCGCGGCGGAGGGTGCGTGTTCCGTGGGCCGGGGTCCATGAGCGGATCACCAGGTCCTCGCCGTCGACGGCGATGTGGACCACCTCGGTCAGGTCGGCGTGGAAGAGGTGGAAGGGGTGTGCCGGGGCGTCGGTCTCCTCCGCGTACCGGTGCAGTTCCGGCGGCTCCACGACCTCCACCGCGCGCCCCGAGACGCGTACGTCGCCGTCGGGCATGGTGTCGCCCTCGCCCGGGTTGGTGTGCAGGGCGAAGCGCGGGTCGCGCTGGAGGTCCCGGGCCTTCATCGAGCCCGCCATCATTCCGAGCCACAGTTCCCCGCCCCGGAACTCGACGTTGAGTCCGCTCACCCGGGGCGAGCCGTCCTTGCGCAGGGTGGCCAGGACGTGGTGCGGGTACCGGGCGAAGCGGGCCCGCACGGCCGCAGCGAATTCCGGTTCCGCCTTCTCGAACGCTGCCCAGTTGTTCGTCGTCATCTCGGTCTCCTCGCACGATGTCGCAGGCCGGGCCCACCGCTGCCCTGGCGTCCGGGGGCGTGGGGACATCTTCGGTGAAGCGGGCGCTCGGATGCCGCTTCTGTCCGGCGGACGCGCGGACGTGCGGACGCGCGGACGTGCGGTGGTCGGTCCGGCGCCCCTACGGGTGCTTGCCCGCGCCCTCGGAGGCGGTGCGTGCCGCCTCCAGGGCGTCCATGTCCTCCAGCATCGCGACCGCGAGGTCCCGCTCGGAGGTGTAGTACCGCTCGGCCCACCTGAGGGCCAGTGCCGGGTACGCCCAGGCCGCCTCGCCCTGGGCGTCCTCCGCGTCGGCCTCCGCGCGGCGGCGCATGCCCTCCGCGAACTCCTGGTGCCCGCGCAGCACTTCGCGGATCTGCTCCGGCTCCAGCAGATGGCCCAGCCACAGCCGCAGCATCGGCCCGTGCTTGAGGACCGGCGGGTCGACCGGTGCCTCGCGCGCCCATGTGCGTACGGCGGCCATGCCCTCGCCGGTGATCCGGTACACGCGCTTGTCCCGGGTGCCGGATTCCTGGGAGACCATCCGCGAGGAGGCGTAGCCGGCCTTCTCCAGGCGCTTCAGCTCGCTGTAGATCTGGCTGAAGGAGGGGCTCCAGTAGAAGAAGCGCAGCGACCAGTCCGACCACTTCTTCAGGTCGTAGCCGGAGAGTTCCTCGCCGAAGGAGAGCAGTCCGAGGACCGCCCAGCTGGTCGCGGGGAGGGCGTGCGGGGGTGCCCCCGCCGACGCCTCGTCTGCCGTCTCGGCCGTCTCGTCTGCCACGCAACGCAGTCTACGACCGGTCGCGCGAGAGCCCTTCCCCCTGTCGGATGTGACTGCTAGAAGTATTTCTGTTCGTCATGTGGCGTGTTGTGTGCGTGCCGTGCTTTCCCCGATCCCGCTGGAGGGGCCTTCCGTGACGTTTCAGGAGAAGCCCGCGTGCCGGGCGTGCCCCGGCGTCGGCGGCGGGGTCTGAGGTGGCCTCGCTCGACGGCAAGGTCGTCGTCATCACCGGAGCCGGACGCGGCCAGGGCGCCGCCGGGGCCCGGCTGTGCGCGGGGGCCGGGGCGCGGGTCGTCGTCACCGACGTGCGCGAGGAGGAGGGCAGGGCGGTCGCCGCCGAACTGGGCGCCGGCCAGGGCCTGTACGTACGGCACGACGTGGCCGACGCCGACAGCTGGGCCGGGGTGGTGCGGGAGGCGGTGGCCGCCTTCGGGGCGGTCTCGGCGCTGGTCAACAACGCCGCCCTGTGGCGCACCGCGCACGTCGAGGAGCAGAGCCCGGAGGGCTTCAAGGAACTGCTGAGGGTCAACCTGCTGGGCCCGTTCCTCGGCATCCGGGCGCTGGCCCCGGTCCTGCGCGCCGGCGGGGGCGGCTCCGTCGTCAACGTCTCCTCCACCGCCGGGCTGGTCGGCGTCCCCGGCCACGCGGCGTACGCGTCCACGAAGTCCGGGCTGCGGGGCCTGACCCGGTCGGCGGCGCTGGACCTGGCCGGGGACGGGATCCGGGTCAACTCGGTGCACCCGGGGGCCGTCGACACCCCGATGGTGGCCGCCGCGGTCGCCGGGCGGGACTGGTCGCACGTACCGCTGGGGCGGATGGGCAGGCCGGGGGAGGTCGCGGAGCTGGTGCTGTTCCTGTGCTCGGACGCGTCCTCGTACGTGACGGGCGCGGAGTTCACGGTCGACGGGGGGATGACGGCGCGATGACGCGGGACGAGCTGTCCGGGGCCGCGCGGCGGCTGTGCGACGCGATGGCCGCCCGGTTCCCCGGGCCCGGGGACGCCGCCGCGCTGCGGGCCGCGGTGGCCGCGGGGGAGGCGGTGCGCCCGGCGGGGCCGGAGGTGGCCTCGGTGTACGACACCACCGCGGGCGGGGTGCCGGTGCGGGTCTACGACCCCGCGCCCGGGGCGGCGGGGCGGCCGCTGGTCGTGTACTTCCACGGCGGCGGGTGGGTGATGTGCGGCCCCGACACCCACGACGCCCTGTGCCGGGCCCTGGCCGCCGCCTCCGGGGCGGTGGTCGTCTCCACCGGGTACCGGCTGGCCCCGGAGCACCCCTGGCCGGCGGCGGCCGACGACGCGCTCACCGCGCTGCTGTGGGCGCGGGCCGAGGCGCTCCGGCTCGGCTGCGATCCGCGCCGGGTCGTGGTGGCGGGCGACTCCAGCGGGGGCAACCTGGCGGCGGTCACCGCGCTGCGGGCGCCGGAGCTGGTCGCCGGGCAGCTGCTGGTGTACCCGCCGCTGGACGCCGCGATGGACTCCGCGTCGGTGGCGGCGTACGGGCGCGGCTACTTCCACACCGCCGCGCACATGGCCTGGTACTGGGAGCAGTACGGCGGCGACCCCGCCCACCCGCACGTCTCGCCCCTGCGGGCGGCCCGGGTCGCGGGGCTCCCGCGCACGCTGCTCGTCCTCGCGGACTGCGACCCGCTGCGGGACGAGGGGCTGGCGTACGCGCGCCGCCTGGGCCGGGCGGGCGTGGACTGCGAGGTCCGCCTCTACCCGGGGGTCTTCCACGGCTTCCTGGGCCTGCCGCTGCCGGTCGCGGAGACGGCGGTGGCGGGAGCGGCGGCCTGGCTGGCGGGCACCGGCTGAGGGAGGGGGCGGGGCGGCCGGATTCGAACCGGCGTCTTCCCCTTCGCAAGGGGGCGCAACGACCTCTGTACCACGGCCCCGCCCTTGCGGCCGATCGTACGGCGTGGGCGTCACGGCACCGGCGTCGCGACCGGGGGCCGGGAAGGTCCGGGACGGACGAGGGGCGGGGCGGCCGGATTCGAACCGGCGTCCTCCTCCATGCTGTGTAGGCGCACTGCCTCTGTGCTACGACCCCGCTTGTGCGCGATCTTAGCCGCCGCCGGACGGGACCGCGCCGGGATATTCCCGACATGATGTGTCCATGCCTGGTTTCCTGCTGCGTGCCTGCCTGCTCCTCGCCGTGGAGGCCGGAGCCGCCGCGCTGCTGCGCGATCCCGGGACGCCGTGGATCCCCGTACTGCTGGCGGTGTTCGTGGCCGGCTCGGCCGTACCGCACGGCACCGAGGCGGAGTTCGCGGGCCGCTTCCTCGTCGCGCTCACCGCGGTGGGCGCCGCCCGGCTGGGGGCCGCCGCCTGGGAGGGGCACGGCCTGCCGGCCACGATGGGCCTCGGGGCGCTGCTGCTGCTCCAGACGGTGGTGCTGCTACGGCTGTCGCTGCGCGGGCGCCGCCGTCGTACCGGGCGCCGGCGCGCCCCGGCGGGCGGCAGCGGCCGCCGGTGACGCCGGGACGATTTGGCGCACCCGGCCGGACCGGGTATTTTTTCCTGTCGGAAGGCGCCGCTAGCTCAGTTGGTTAGAGCAGCTGACTCTTAATCAGCGGGTCCGGGGTTCGAGTCCCTGGCGGCGCACCCTCACCTTCGGGCGGTTCCCGGTTCACCGGGCACCGCCCGAAGTGCTTTCCGGCCCGGCCCTGACCTGACCCGCCGGACACCCCCCTACGCCAGCACCTCCGCCCGGCACCGCGACGGGCCGCCCCATGCGTCACGCAGCGGGCGGGCCTTGAGCAGCCACAGCGACAGGTCCAGTTCCCGGGTGTAGCCGACCGCCCCGTGCACCTGGAGGGCGGTGAGCGCGGCCGCGTACGCCGCATCCCCGGCGGTCAGCTTCGCCGCCGCCACGTCCCGGCGCGACAGGGACAGCGCGGCCGCCCACAGCAGCGGCCGGGCGAACTCCAGCCCCAGCAGGGTGTCCGCCAGCCGGTGCTTGACCGCCTGGAAGCCGCCGATCGGCATCCCGAACTGCGTGCGCCCCTTCGCGTACTCCACCGTCCGCGCCAGCAGCGCCTCACCGACGCCCAGGCACTGGGCCGCCGTCAGCAGACGCGCCCAGCGCAGAGCCGCCCCGGCCGCGGCCGTCACCGCCGGGCCCGCCGCCAGCAGCTCCCCGGCGGCGGCCGGCCGGTACAGCCGCCGCGCCGGGTCGGTCGAGGCCAGCGGCTCCCCCAGCCCGCCGGCCAGCCACAGCTCGCCCGCCGCCGTCACCGTGAACCGGTGCGTCACCGCGTCCGCGTCCAGGGCGTACGGGGATCCGCCCGGCAGCGTCAGCGTCGCCGAGGAGCCGCCCGAGGCCAGCCCCGGCAGGAACCGCTCCGCCGGCTTCCCGTCGTCCAGCCCGGCGAGGAGCACCGCGGCCGCGGCCGTCTCCACCACCGGCCCCGGAACGCCCGCCCGCCCCAGCTCCACGAAGCCGAGGGCCAGCTCCACCGGCAGCGGGCCCGCCCCGTCGTACGCCTCCGGCGCGGCCAGCGCGAACAGGCCCGTCCCGGCCAGCCGGGCCCACAGCGCCCGCCCGGGCCCGTGCTCCCCGGCCGCCCAGGCCCGGGCCGTCGCCGGAACCCCGGCCGCGGCCAGCAGGGAGCGCAGGGTGCGGGCGTACTCGGACTGTTCCGCGGTCGGCAGGAAGCGCATCAGCGGCGGCCCTTCGGGAGGCCGAGCAGCCGCTCGGCGATGATGTCGCGCTGGATCTCGTTCGTGCCCGCGTAGATCGGCCCGGCCAGCGAGAAGAGCCACGGCTCCGCCCACTCGCCGTCCGCGAGCTCCGCGTCCGCGCCCAGCAGGTCCAGGGCCGTCTCGTGCAGGGCGATGTCGTACTGCGACCAGAACACCTTGTTCAGGCTGGACTCGGCTCCGATCCGCTCGCCCGCCGCGAAGCGGGAGGCGCCCGCCCAGGTGAACAGCGCGTAGGCGCGGGCCCCGACCACCGCGTCCGCGACCCGGTCCCGCAGCGCCGTGTCGGCGGGGTCGCCCCGGTCGCGCCACAGCCCGGCCAGCCGGTCGGCGGCGGCCAGGAACCGGCCGGGGGAGCGCAGGGTCAGCCCCCGCTCGTTGCCGGTGGTGGACATCGCGATCCGCCAGCCCTGCCCGGGCTCGCCGATCACGTCCTCGTCGGGGACGAAGACCCCGTCCAGGAAGAGCTCCGCGAAGGCCGGCTTGCCGTCGAGGCGGCCGATGGGCCGTACCGTCACCCCCGGGTCCCGCAGGCCGAACATCAGGTACGTCAGCCCCTGGTGCGGCTTCGGCGCCCCGGGGTCCGTGCGGAAGACGCCGAAGGCCCGGTCGGCGAAGGCGGCCCGCGAGGACCAGGTCTTCTGCCCGGACAGCAGCCAGCCGCCCTCCGTCCGTACCGCCTCCGAGCGCAGCGAGGCCAGGTCGGAGCCGGCCTCGGGCTCCGACCAGGCCTGCGCCCAGACCACCTCGCCGCTCGCCATGGGGGGCAGTACGCGCGCCCGCTGCGCGGCCGTGGCGTGCTCGAAGAGGGTGGGGGCCAGCAGGTTGATGCCGTTCTGGGAGACCCGGCCGGGTGCGCCCGCCGCCCAGTACTCCTCCTCGAAGACCAGCCACCGCTCGAGGTCCACGCCCCGGCCCCCGTACTCCTCGGGCCACGACACCACCGACCAGCGGTCCGCGTGCAGCAGCGCCTCCCATTCCCGGTGGGCCGCGAAGCCCTCGGCGGTCTCCAGGGAGGGCAGGGGGCGGGCCGGGACGTGGGCGCGGAGCCAGTCGCGGGCCTCGGCCCGGAAGGCCTCCACCCCGGGGGAGTGGTCGAGGTTCATGAGGCGGCACATCCTTCCCTAACAAGTGTTTGGTAGGTTAACGTACGGCCATGAGCAGAGTCGAGGAGTCGCGCACCGGAGCCCGCGGCCGGCTCCGCACCCCCCGCACCACCGCCGGGCGGACCCCCGGCCTCCCCGAGGAGGCGCGGGCATGACCGCGCGGCCCGCCTACGTCCCGGCCCACGGGCTGCTCAAGGACCGCACCGCCGTCATCACCGCCGCCGCCGGAGCCGGCATCGGCGGCGCCACCGCCCGCCGCTTCCTGGAGGAGGGCGCCACCGTCCTGATCAGCGACGCCCACGCCCGCCGCCTGAAGGAGACCGAGGAAGCCCTCACCACTGCCTTCGGGCCCGGCCGGGTCGCCTCCCTGCCCTGCGACGTCACCGACGGCCGCCAGGTCGAGGCCCTCTTCGCGCACGCCGAACAGCTCCACGGCGGCCTCGACGTCGTCGTCAACAACGCCGGGCTCGGCGGCACCGCCGAACTCGTGGACATGACCGACGACCAGTGGGGCCGGGTCCTCGACGTCACCCTCAACGGCACCTTCCGCTGCACCCGCGCCGCCCTGCGCTCCCTGAAGGCCTCCCGACGCGGCGGAGTCGTCGTCAACAACGCCTCCGTCATCGGCTGGCGCGCCCAGACCGGCCAGGCGCACTACGCCGCCGCCAAGGCCGGAGTGATGGCCCTGACCCGCTGCGCGGCCTTGGAGGCCGCCGGATTCGGCGTACGCGTCAACGCGGTCGCCCCCAGCCTGGCCATGCACCCGCACCTGGCGAAGGTCACCAGCGAGGAGCTGCTGCGCGAGCTGACGGCCCGCGAGGCCTTCGGCCGGTACGCCGAGCCGTGGGAGATCGCCAACGTCATCGTCTTCCTGGCCAGCGGCTACTCCTCGTACATGACGGGCGAGACGGTGTCGGTCAGCAGCCAGCACGCCTAGGCCGACAATGGGGCCGTGCCAACGAACCAGCCGAACGCCCAGCCCGACGCCCAGCCGGGCGCCAAGAAGAAGACGCAGGTGACCGCCTCACCGGAGCGCCGACGGGAACTCCTCGCCACCGCCGCCGAGGTCTTCGCCGCCCAGGGCTACAACGCCACCACCGTCCGCAAGATCGCCGACGCCGCCGGGATGCTCGCCGGCAGCCTCTACTACCACTTCGATTCCAAGGAATCGATGCTCGACGAGATCCTCTCGGCCTTCCTGACCGAGCTGTGGGCGGGGTACGACACCGTCCTCGCCGCCGGCCTCGGCCCCAGGGAGACCATCGAGGCCCTCGTCACCGAGTCCTTCCGGGAGATCGACCGGCACCGCGCCGCCGTCGCGATCTACCAGAAGGAGGCCCGCACCCTCTCCGCGCAGCCCCGCTTCCACTACCTCTCCGACTCGCAGGTCAAGTTCGAGAAGGCGTGGCTCGGGACGCTGGAGCGGGGGGTCGACGCCCAGGTCTTCCGTGCCGACCTCGACATCCGCCTCACCTACCGCTTCGTCCGCGACACGGTGTGGGTCGCGGCGTCCTGGTACCGGCCGGGCGGCCGGCACAGCCCCGAGGAGATCGCCCGCCAGTACCTGTCGATGGTGCTGGACGGGATCGCCGTACGCCCCTGACCCGGAGGAGCCCGCCATGCCCGAGGCCTACATAGTCGACGCCGTACGCACCCCCGTGGGGCGGCGCGGCGGCGGCCTGTCCGCCGTGCACCCCGCCGACCTGGGCGCGCACGTCCTGAAGGCGCTGGTCGAGCGGTCCGGGATCGACCCGGCCGCCGTGGAGGACGTCGTCTTCGGCTGCCTGGACACCGTCGGGCCGCAGGCCGGTGACGTCGCCCGCACGGCATGGCTGGCGGCGGGCCTCCCGGAGGAGGTGCCCGGGGTGACGGTGGACCGGCAGTGCGGGTCCTCGCAGCAGGCCGTGCACTTCGCCGCGCAGGGCGTCCTGTCCGGGACCCAGGACCTGGTCGTCGCGGGCGGCACCCAGAACATGTCGATGATCCCCATCGCCTTCGCCTCCCGCCAGGCCGCCGAGCCGCTGGGCCTCACCGAGGGCCCCTACGCGGGATCGCGCGGCTGGCGCGCCCGGTACGGGGACGCGCCGGTCAACCAGTTCCACGGGGCGCAGCTCATCGCCGAGAAGTGGGGGATCACGCGGGGGGACATGGAGGAGTTCGCCCTGCGCTCCCACCGGCGGGCGGTCCGCGCCATCGACGAGGGCCGCTTCCGGCGGGAGACCGTCGCCTACGGGGAGGTCCGGGTGGACGAGGGCCCGCGCCGGGACACCACCCTGGAGAAGATGGCCGCCCTGAAGCCGGTCGTCGAGGGCGGCACCATCACCGCGGCCGTCTCCTCCCAGGTCTCGGACGGCGCCGCCGCCCTGCTGATCGCCTCCGAACGGGCGGTCGCCGAACACGGCCTCACGCCCCGCGCCCGCGTCCACCACCTGTCGGTCCGCGGCGAGGACCCCGTCCGCATGCTGTCGGCCCCGATCCCGGCGACCGCGTACGCCCTGAAGAAGAGCGGCCTCACCCTGGACGAGATCGACCTGGTCGAGATCAACGAGGCCTTCGCGCCGGTGGTGCTGGCCTGGCTGAAGGAGACGGGCGCCGACCCGGACCGGGTCAACGTCAACGGAGGCGCCATCGCCCTGGGTCATCCACTCGGGGCGACGGGCGCGAAGCTGATGACGACGCTGCTGCACGAGCTGGAACGCACGGGCGGCCGCTACGGGCTCCAGACCATGTGCGAGGGCGGCGGGCAGGCGAACGTGACGATCATCGAGCGGCTCTGACCCCGGCTCCGACCCCGCTCTGACCCGGCCCCGATCCGGCTCTGACCAGGCCTCGATCCGGTCGTGATCCGGCTCGGGGCGGGCCCCGCCGCGGCCGCGCCGCGGTTCGAGTGGCGCAGGTCGCAGCGGCGCGGGCCCGAGGTGTGCTAGCTTTGGAGCCGTTGCAGTTGTGGTACCCATGAACATTATGTGCGCCTGACGGGATTGCTCCGCAGGCGCTTTTATTGTTTTTCCCGGAATCTCCCGGATGGGGCCCTTGCCGCCTATTCAGGAGATCCAAATGGCTAACGGTACCGTGAAGTGGTTCAACTCGGAAAAGGGCTTCGGCTTCATCGAGCAGGACGGTGGCGGCCCGGACGTCTTCGCCCACTACTCGAACATCGCCACCCAGGGCTTCCGTGAGCTGACCGAGGGTCAGCGCGTGACGTTCGACGTCACCCAGGGCCAGAAGGGCCCCCAGGCGGAGAACATCCTCCCCGCCTAAGTTCTTCAGCATGCCGGGGTCCGCACCGCACGGTGCGGGCCCCGGCTTGTCTGCTGTCTCCACCGTTTGTTCGACCTGCCGGTTTCAGGAGGGCTTTTCCGCATGACCAGCTCCAGCTCCGCACGACCCAGCCGCCGCCCCACTCGGGGCCGAGGTGCGGCCCAGGGACGTCCGAAGGCTGGCGCGGGACGGCAGAAGTCCGCACCCGTCGCCCGGCCCCAGGAATTCACCATGCCCGAACCGCAGGCCCCGGCCCTCCCGCCGGTCGCCGCGTTCGAGGACATGGACATGCCCGAGGCGCTGCTGAAGACCCTCGCCGCCCAGGGCGTGACCGAGCCGTTCCCGATCCAGGCCGCCACCCTGCCGAATTCGCTCGCCGGCCGCGACCTGCTCGGCCGCGGCCGCACCGGCTCCGGCAAGACGCTCGCCTTCGGCCTGGCCCTGCTCGCCCGCACCGCCGGCCGCCGCGCGGAGCCCAAGGCGCCGCTCGCGATGGTCCTCGTACCGACCCGCGAGCTGGCCCAGCAGGTCACCGACGCCCTGAGCCCCTACGCCACGGCCGTCAACCTGCGCATCGCGACCGTCGTCGGCGGCATGTCGATCAACCGGCAGTCCGGCGCCCTGCGCCGCGGCGCCGAGGTGCTCGTCGCCACCCCCGGCCGCCTCAAGGACCTCATCGACCGCGGCGACGCCGACCTCTCGCAGGTCTCCGTCACGGTCCTCGACGAGGCCGACCAGATGACCGACATGGGCTTCATGCCGCAGGTCACCGCCCTGCTCAAGCAGGTCGAGCCCGGCGGCCAGACCATGCTGTTCTCGGCGACCCTCGACAAGAACATCGACAAGCTCGTCAAGATGTTCCTGACCGACCCGGTTGGCCACTCCGTCGACCCGTCGGCCGGCGCGGTCACCACCATGGAGCACCACGTCCTGTACGTCATGGACGAGACCGACAAGAAGGCCGTGGTGACCCGCATAGCGGCCCGCGACGGCCGGGTGATCATGTTCGTGGACACCAAGCGCGGGGTCGACCGCATGGTCAAGCGACTGCTCGCCGACGGCGTCCGCGCCTCCGGCCTGCACGGCGGACGCTCCCAGCCGCAGCGCAACCGGACCCTGGACTGGTTCAAGACCGGCGAGGTCACCGCGCTGATCGCCACCAACGTCGCCGCGCGCGGCATCCACATCGACGACCTCGACCTCGTCGTCAACGTGGACCCGCCGACCGACCACAAGGACTACCTGCACCGCGGTGGCCGCACCGCCCGCGCCGGCGAGTCCGGCAGCGTCGTCACCCTGGTCCTGCCCGAGCAGAAGCGGGACATGACCCGCCTGATGTCGGACGCAGGGATCAGCCCGCGCACCGCGCAGGTCAAGTCCTCCGACGCGGAACTGGCCCGCCTCACCGGCGCCCGCGAGCCCTCCGGCATCCCCGTCGTACTGGAGGTGCCGCAGCCCCCGCAGCCCAAGCGCACCGGCTCGGGCTCCGGATCCGGTTCCTCGCGCCGCCGCTCCGGCGGTCCCCGCGGCGGCTCCGCCACCGGCTCCGCCCCCGCGGCCGGCGGTCGCGGCCGGCGCTCCGGCGGCGCCGCCTCCGGGCAGGCCACCGCTGCCGGCTCGGGCCAGGCCCGCCGCGGCCAGGGCGGCGGCCAGGGCACCGGCGGTGCCCCCGCCCAGGGACGCCGCTCCGGCGGCTCGGCCTCCGGCGGCGCAGCCGCGGCCTCCGCGCGCAGCCGCGTCGGCACCGGCGGCCAGGGCCGCCGCCGGGCGGTCTGACCCCCGGCACGACGGCAAGGACGCCGGGCGGCACGCAGCACGTGCCGCCCGGCGTCGGCACGTCCGGCCCCGGACGGCTGCCTGAGGGATGCCGGGCGGCTACCGGACCAGCTTGTCCTGGAGCTTCACCAGCGTCCGCAAGTCCAGGCCCAGCCCCTGCGTCAGGTAGCCGTAGAAGCTCCCGTAGTCGGCCTCCAGCTGTCCCGTCGCCGCGTCCAGGTAGTCCTGGCGGACCTCCTGGAGCGGGATCAGCAGGTCCGGGTTCTGCATCCGCCCCGACTGCTTGAGCACCGCGCGCAGCTGGGCGTCGTACGCCGCCCGGAAGGTGTTCGAGGCCAGGTAGTCGCGCTCGGCTGTCTCCTGCGGCACGGCCAGCGCGCGCAGCAGGACGTAACTCAGCCAGCCCGTCCGGTCCTTGCCTGAGGTGCAGTGGTACAGCAACGGGCCCTGGCTCCCGTCCGCGATCTCCCGCAGCGTCGTCGCCAGCTGCGTCCGGTTCTCGGGACTGGTCACGAAGGTGCGGTAGATGTCCCGCATGTACGCCTCGGCGCGCCCGCCGCCGAGCATCTGCTCCTGCTTGACGGGGTCACCCGCGGTGATCGCACCGACCAGGGTGCCGTACAGCCCCAGGTCGCTGATCGGACGGGAGGTGACGGAGAGCCCGGACGGCAGCCGGTCGGCGCCGTCGTACTGGAGCTCCAGCGGGATGCGGAAGTCGACGACCTTCGTGAGGCCGAGACCCGCGACGGCGGTGACGTCGGCCGCCGTCAGCCTGCTCAGCGCGTCGGAGCGGTACACCAGCCCCTGGCGGACCTGACCGCCGGTGTAGGTGCGGTAGCCGCCGACGTCCCGGACGTTGACGGCGCCCTGGAGGGGGATCTGACGGATCGTTTCCGCCAGCGGGTCCCGGTGCTGCGCCGGACGGTGGTGCTGGTGCCTGGCGGAGGCGGCGCTGTCCGCCGGCGCCGCGTACGCGGAGGCGGGCAGGGCCCCGATGGCGAGGGCGGCGACGGCCGCCGCGGTGGCCAGGCGGGTTCGGGCACGGCTCATCGTGCGACTCCTGTAACGGAGAAGGGGGATCACCCTGGTGGTGGCAGGGTGCGGAGCGAGTGCAGTGCTTCGAGTACCTGCTGTGCTTCGGCCATGACGCCGGAGACGAGTTCCGCACAGGACGGCAGATCCTCGATCACCCCCGCGACCTGGCCCGATGCCATGACACCGAGGTCCGTACGGCCCTCGACCATGGACGCCTTCAGGAGCATCGGAGTGTTCGCCGCCAGCAGGACCTGGCTCCAGGACAGGTCCTTGCCGTGCTTCATCGCCAGGCCGTCGCGCACCAGTCGCGTCCAGCTCAGGCCCGACAGCCTCCGGAAACCCGCCGCGTGCCGGACCGCCCTGGCCAGCGCCCCGGCACGGCCGGACCGCTCCAGGGACGCCACCAGCTCGGTGCGCAGCATCCGGTGCGGCAGCCCGTCCACGGCCGTGGTGACGGTGACGTCCTTGACCGTGGCCTTCAGGTACTCGGCCTTCACGGCGTCCGGGACCGTGGAATCGGAGGTCAGCAGGAAACGCGTACCCATCGCGATGCCCGCCGCCCCGTAGGCCAGGGCCGCCACCAGCCCACGGCCGTCACGGAAGCCGCCCGCCGCCACCACCGGGATGTCCACCGCGTCGACCACCTGCGGCAGCAGCACCGTCGTGGCCACGTCCCCGGTGTGCCCGCCACCCTCCCCGCCCTGCACGATCACCGCGTCCGCACCCCAGGCCGCGACCTTCTCGGCGTGCCGGCGCGCCCCGACCGAGGGGATCACCACCACTCCGGCGTCCTTCAGCCGGGCGATCAGCTCCCGGGAAGGGGCGAGCGCGAACGAGGCCACCCGCACCCCCTCGTCGATGACCAGCCGCACCCGCTCGGCCGCGTCCCCGGCGTCCGCCCGCAGGTTCACCCCGAACGGCGCGTCCGTACGCGACCGGACCTCCCGCACGGCCGCCCGCAGCCGCGGGACCGTCATCGTCGCCGAGGCCAGGATGCCGAGTGCCCCCGCGTTCGCCGCCGCCGACACCAGCCGCGGCCCGGCCACCCAGCCCATGCCCGTCTGCACGATCGGGTACCGGACCCCGACCAGCCGGGTCAACGCCGTCTCCACCGTCCCCGTCACCGCCCTTCCGCCGCTCCTCGTCCCCGTCCCCGACGCCTCAGACCCGGACCTCCCGGTCGCGCAGGCCCCGGGGGTCGATCACCTCGCGGATCAGCCGCAGTTCCCCGGGGCTCGGCTCCCGCGTGTACGGGACCCCGTCCGCGACCGCCAGCTCGAACCCGGTCGCCGCGCGGACCTGCCCGACCGTGACGCCCGGGTGCAGCGACACCAGCCGCATCGAGCGGTCCGGGCCGGCGAAGTCGAACACCCCGAGGTCGCTGACCACCCGGGGCAGCCGGTGGAAGCGGGTCACCCCGGCCGCCTCCGCCCGGTCGTGGCCCACCCCGCACACCATGTCGACGCGCTCGACGAACACCCGGGGGGAGTGCCTCGGGATCCAGTAGCTCACCGGGTTGTTCAGGGTGTTCACGGGCGCGCCGCGCACCCCGAGGAGCTGGCGGGAGGGCCGCTCCCAGTCGCCGATGCAGGAAATGTTCTGGTTGCCGTACCGGTCGATCTGGCTGGCGCCCATCATCACGTGCCGCCGTCCGCCGGTGACCATCGTCAGGTGGCGGCGGTACGGCAGCCAGCCCTCGGCCGTACCGTCCAGGCCGACCAGCATGGCCTCGCCGTCGGTGAGCAGCAGGTCGGGGGCGAAGGTGCGCTTGGCGAGCCGGGCGCCGAAGGAGGGGATCAGCCCCATCGGGCTGGCCAGTACCTCGCCGTCGTCCCGCCAGGCCTCGGCGCAGGCGATGACGCAGTACTCCGGTCGGGTGGCGGTCGCGGCGGTCACTGCTGCTCCTCGTGCCAGGTCCGGACGGCGGTCCGGTAGTCGTGCTCGCTCGCACCGGCCAGGAAGCGGGCGGCGAACTCGGGCCAGGGGGTGGCCGCGTACAGCTTCTGGAAGGCCTCGTCGCGGTCGTAGTCCGGCACGCAGGAGGTGAAGTGCGCGCCGTTCGGGGCCTCGACGACCCCGGTGACGGAGTGCCGGCTGACGAGGAGGGACTGCGGCGGCCCCGCCTTGGCCAGCTCCGCGCTCTCCACGAGCTGCTCGCAGGAGACGTACGCGGTGTCGGCGGCCTCGCAGAAGAGGTCGTCGAAGTAGGGGTCCGGGCCCAGGTACTGGGCGTTGCCGAGCCGGTCGGCGCGGTTGAGGTGGACCAGGGCCGCGTCCATGCGCAGGGCGGGGACGGCGACGAACTCCTCGCCGTCGGCGTACGGGGAGGTGACGGTCCGCAGTTCGGGGTTGACCCGCATCACGTCGGAGCCGAGGCCGGCCCGCACGGGCATGAACGGGAGCCGGTTCGCGGCGGCGTGCAGCCCCCACATGATCATGGCCTCGTCGTACTCGGTGAGGGCGAGGGCCCCGTGCTCGCGGGCGGCCCGGAAGTTCGGCTCCAGGGCGATGGAGTCGAGGGTGGCGAAGGGGGCCACCAGTCTGCGGATCCGGCCGGCGGCGGCCAGCAGCCCGACATCGGGGCCCCCGTACGAGATCACGGTGAGATCGGTGACCTCCGAGCGGAGCAGTGCCCGCACCAGGGCCATCGGCTTGCGCCGGGAGCCCCAGCCGCCGATGCCGAGGGTCATCCCGCTGCGCAGCTGCCCGACGACCTCTTCGAGGGTCATGCTCTTGTCCGTCATGCGGTGTCTCCCCATTCCTTCCCGGGGGCGGAGCCCTTCCCGAACGTGTCGCGGACCCGGTCGGCGACCCCGCTGAGGTTGGCCTCGAAGGTGAAGCCCTGCTCGAAGCGGTAGCTGCGGCGCACGTCCACCGGGTCGATGCCGTTGATGGCGGCCTTGGCCAGGCGGATCAGGTAGCCGTCCTTCTTCGCGATCTCGGCCGCCAGCTCCAGGGCGGCGTCCCGCAGCCGCTCGGGCGGCACCACCTTCCAGACGGAGCCGTGCGCGTGCAGTTCGGCGGCGGTGACGGTGCGCGAGGTGTAGTACAGGGCCCGCATCAGGTGCTGCGGGACGAGCCGGGCCAGGTGGGTGGCGGCCCCGAGGGCGCCCCGGTCGAGCTCGGGCAGGCCGAAGACGGCGTCCTCCGCCGCCACGATCGCGTCGGCGTTGCCGACGAGGCCGATGCCGCCGCCCAGACAGAAGCCGTTCACGGCGGCGACCACCGGCACCTCGCACTCGTACACGGCGGCGAAGGCCTCGTAGCAGCCGCGGTTGGCGCCGACGAGGGCGCCGTGTCCCGTGTCGCGCTGCATCTCCTTGATGTCGACCCCGGCGTTGAAGCCCCTGCCCTCGGCAGCCAGGACCACGCAGCGCACCGCGGGGTCGCGGCCCGCCGCGCGCAGGGCGTCGGCGAGGTCGTACCAGCCCTGGACCGGGAGTGCGTTGACGGGCGGGAAGTCGGCCGTGACGAGTGCGATGCCCTTGACGGGGCCGGAGGTGGAGACACCCATGAGCGGATCAGCTACCTTTCCACCAAACATTTGTTAGGCGAGGAAGGTAGCAGTCGATGGAGCTCAAGGGGAGGGTCGTGGTCGTCACCGGCGGAACCCGGGGCGTGGGCGCCGGGATCGCGCGCTCGTTCCTCACGGCCGGGGCGGAGGTCGTCGTGTGCGCCCGGCGGGAGCCGCGGGAGCCGGTCGCGGCGGACGGGCGGCAGGCCGCCTTCACCGCCGTGGACCTGCGCGACGGGGCCGCCGTACGGGAGTTCTTCGACGCGGTCGCCGACCGGTACGGACGGCTCGACTGCCTGGTCAACAACGCGGGCGGCACCCCGTACCGGCTGCTGGACGAGGGCGGCGGCGAGGGCGGGGCCGAGCGGCACGCGCGGGTCGTCGAGCTCAATCTGGTGGCCCCGATGACGGCCTCGCTCGCCGCCTACCCGTGGCTGCGCGAGAGCCGGGGCTCGGTCGTCATGATCGGCAGCGTCAGCGGGACCCGCCCCTCGCCCGGTACGGCCGCCTACGGCGCGGCCAAGGCGGGCCTGGAGAGCCTGGCCCGCTCGATGGCGGTGGAATGGGCGCCCCGGGTACGGGTTAACTCGCTGGTCCTGGGCATGGTGCGGACCGAGCTGGCGCACCTGCACTACGGGGACGAGGCGGGCATCGCAGCGGTCGGCGCCACCGTGCCGCTGGGCCGGCTGGCCGAACCCTCCGACGTGGGGGAGGCGGCGGTGTTCCTGGCCTCGGACCGGGCGGCGTACGTGAGCGGCGCGAGCCTGCTGGTGCACGGGGGCGGGGAGCGCCCGGCGTTCCTGGACGCGGCGACGGTCAACAAGGCGACGGTCGGGGAGGCGAGCTGAGATGGGTATCGCGCAGGGACGCGTGGTGATCGTGACGGGCGCGGGACGGGGACTGGGCCGGGCCCACGCCCTGGCCTTCGCGGCGGAGGGCGCGCGGGTGGTCGTCAACGACCTCGGCGTGGACGTCGACGGGCGGCCCGGGCCCGACAGCCCGGCGACGCTGGTCACGGAGGAGATCCGGGCGCTGGGCGGGCAGGCGGTGGCGCACGGCGGGGACATCGCGTCGGAGGGGGGCGCGGCCTCGCTGGTGGACTGCGCCGTCTCCTCCTTCGGCGGGCTGGACACCCTGGTCAACAACGCCGGGTTCCTGCGGGACCGGATGCTCGTCAACCTGGGGGAGGCCGACTGGGACGCGGTGATGCGGGTGCACCTGAAGGGACACTTCCTGCCGCTGCGGTCGGCGGCCGCGTGGTGGCGGGCCGAGGCGAAGGCCGGGCGGCAGCGGGCCGCCCGGGTGGTCAACACCTCTTCGGGCGCGGGGCTGCTGGGCTCCGTCGGCCAGGGCAACTACAGCGCGGCCAAGGCGGGCGTCCTCGGCCTGACCCTGGTGGCGGCGGCCGAGATGGCCCGGTACGGGGTCCAGGTCAACGCCATCGCCCCGGCGGCGCGGACCCGGATGACCGAGGAGACCTTCGCCGAGTCGATGGCGGCGCCGGGGGAAGGCGCCTTCGACGCGATGGCCCCGGAGAACGTGTCCCCGCTGGTGGTGTGGCTCGGCTCGGACGCCTCGGCGGGGGTCACGGGGCGGGTGTTCGAGGCGGAGGGCGGCCGGATCACGGTGATGGAGGGCTGGCGCCCGGGCCCCACCACCGACCGCGGCGCCCGCTGGACCCCGTCGGAGGCGGGCGAGGCGGCGGCGAAACTCCTGGCGGCATCGCAGCCACCGCTCCCGGTGTACGGAGCCCGGTAGGCCGTAGCACCGGCCCGGGGCGCCTGGTGGAGGGCCTGTCGGGGCGGCACCGGGAGTCGCGCCGACCGGCCCGCGCCGCGGCCGGGCGTCGACGCTCCCGTGAGGAAACGCACGCGCGGCCCGAGCCGGGGGAGGGCCTCCGACGACGGGGCTCGGCCTTCCGGCGTCCGGGGGCAGCGCCGGGCGGGCGGCTGGGGAGGGCTCCTGGCCACGGGGCCCGGGCTAGGTCGTCTCTTTCGGGTCTTGCCGGTCAAGCCCGCGGAGTCTGGTGCGGTGCCTCGCAGGGCGGAGCCACAGCACGCGTACTGGACGTACTCGGCTGTGCCGACAACGCGGCGAGGTGCCGTGCCAGGCGTCGCGGGTCTGGGGGTACCTCCCAGCGGTAGCTGGGGGAGCAAGATCCGGAAGAGACGGCCTACGGGGCCCGGGCTCCCGGCGCCGAGTGGCCCGCGCCGCGACCGGGCGTCGACGCTCCCGGCCCCGGGGGTCCCGGGCCCGCCGGGCCCCAGGGGCAGCGTGGCCCTGTGCGGGCCGGCGGTGGGAGGGGCCGGCCCCGCGGGGCCTGGTCCCGTCTGTCCGGACGTCCGCCTCGGCGGTTGCCGGGGCCGGCCCCGCCAGGGTCCCGTCCGTGCGGCCTCGGGCGGCCTTGCCGGGCGCGGTCCGCCTCGCCGTCCGTCTGAGCCCGTCGCGAGGTTCGGCTCCGCGGGGGTCTGACCGCATCCGGCCCCGGTCAACCGGCTCCGGATGGTCCGGCCCGTGTGGTCCAGCCCTGCGCGGGTTCGGACCTGTCCGGGGGCTAAGGGGTGGGCCGGTCCCGTCCGGCCCCCGGCGCGGCCTGACGGGGCGTCGTGGTGTGGTCCGGCCGTGCGGGGGTCCGCCTCGCCCCCGGCTCTTCGCCCGTTCCCCGAGCTGCGAGCGGCCCTCCTAAGCGACTTTCAGGCGCGGGCGCGGGTGACCGTACGGGTTCGGGGTGGAGCTTTGGGTTTGGGGAGCCGGAACGCGCGCGGCGCGGCCCGCGCCCGGGTGCGCCCCGCGCGGTGGGCCGGTCGGGGCCCGGGCGGGTGGTGTATCGAAAGGGCCATCATGCGGGGCCGTGGCGGAGCGGCCCGTTCGCAGGCGCGCTGATGGGCGGGCCCGGGCACGGGCCGGGCCGGGCCCGTTCCGGCCAGGAAAGGGGCGCGGTGCGGGCGACGGCGGCCTTGGCCGTATCCCGTCCTCCCCGCCCGGCGTCGGCGTGATGGCATGTGCACGCCGAATCCGGCAGACGTTCCCGTCCCCCTGAAAGGGAGAACCGAACATGCCGCTCCGCAGAATGGCCGTCGGTGCCGCCGTCGCGGTGGTGTCGGCCGTGGCCCTGCCCGCCCAGGCCCAGGCCGGCCCGTCCTACGTCCCGCCGCCCGGCCGCGTCACCGTCGACGTCGTCGGCGTCAACGGCTCGGGCTGCCCCCAGGGCACCGCCAACGTCGCCGCAGCCTCCGACAACACGGCCTTCACCGTCACCTACAGCAACTACCTCGCGCAGACCGGAGGCGGCTCCGGCGGCACCGAGTTCCGCAAGAACTGCCAGCTGGCCCTGCGGATCCACGTCCCCCAGGGGTACACGTACGCCATCGCCCGCGCCGACTACCGCGGCTTCGCCCACCTCCAGCGCGGGGCCTACGGGCAGCAGCGCGCCAACTACTACTTCCAGGGCGAGCCCCAGACGGCCCGCACCACCCACCAGTTCAACGGCCCCCTCACCGACAACTGGCAGGCCGGCGACCGGACCGAGTACGCCGACCTGGTCTGGGCCCCCTGCGGCGAGGAACGCAACCTCAACGTCAACACCGAACTGCGGGTCTACGCGGGCACGTCGAGCCCGCAGGCGCTGAGCTTCATGAGCATGGACTCGACGGACGGCAGCGTCAGCACCGTCTACCACTTCGAGTGGAAGGAATGCCCCGCCAGCTGACGCCAGCGCCAGAGACCGATCCGGAGGTCAGGAGTGACAACGATGTCTCAGCCCCTGTCCCGCACCCGCACCCGCGTCCTGCTCACCGGCGCCGCGGCCGCCGCCCTGGTCACCGCGTCCACTCCCGCCGTGGCCGGTGGCCCGATCACCGCCCCGCCCGACAAGATCGTGATCGAGCTCGCCACCGTCAACGGCTCCGGCTGCCGCGAAGGCACCGCCCAGGTCGCCGTCGCCCCCGACAACACGGCCTTCACCGTCACCTACAGCGACTACATGGCGCAGGTCGGCCCGGGCGCCCCGCCGACCGCCTTCCGCAGGAACTGCCAGCTCAATCTCCGCGTCCACGTCCCGTCCGGTTTCACCTACGCCATCGTGCAGGCCGACTACCGCGGATTCGCGTTCCTCCAGCCCGGCGCCTGGGGCCAGGAGAGGGCGAGCTACTACTTCCAGGGCATGCCGCAGACGTCCCAGCGGACCCACCAGTTCACCGGCCCCCTCAACGACAACTGGCAGACGAGCGACAAGACCGAATACGCCGACCTCGTCTGGGCCCCGTGCGGTGAAAAGCGGAACTTCAACATCAACACCGAACTGCGCGTGAACGCCGGCACCTCCAACCCGCAGACCTCCACGAGCTTCATGGCCATGGACTCCACCGACGCCAGTGTCAGCACCCTCTACCACCTCGCCTGGCAGGTCTGCCCCGGCGGCGGCCCGAAGGTCTGAGCGCGAAAAGGCCGCGGGCCCGGCCCCCTGGCGAGGGGTCGGGCCCGCGGCCTCACTCGTGCGTTGCCATATGACTACCCGCTACGTCGGCGCGTTGAACCGCGGCCGGCCCACCATGTTGTCCGCCGGCCGCTGCGCCGACCGGTGCGGCCGGTCGGGTCGCCCCGGTCAGGACAGCTTGCCGCCGTAGTCCGGCAGCTTGACGGTGCGTTCGGCGTGGCCGCCGACGAGGTCGCTCTCGTTGTTCCCGATGTTGGCGATGATCGTGTAGCCGCGCGCCTCGATCTCGGCGCGCTTGGCCGTCTTGTAGGCGCTGACCTGCTCGAACAGTGCCGGCAGGTCCCGTACGTACAGCCCGTCGACCGGGTAGCCGACGGCCTTCAGGTTGTGCTCGGTCAGGGAGTACACGATCCCGGGCCGGGCGGTGACGAAGAAGATCGCCACGCCCCGGTCGTCCGCGTACCGGGTCAGCGCGCGCACCTTCTCGATGGCGGGCGTGGGGAAGGTCCAGAACCAGTGGAAGTCCGTCTCCAGCGAGGAGTTGTCGATGTCGAGGACGATCGCGGGCTTCTCGCCGGCCGGGGAGGCGGCGATGCGCTGCTCGATGGCGGGGCGCGCGGCGTCGATGACGGCGGCCACGTCGCGCTGCCAGGTGGCGTAGTCGATGCCGAGGATCGCCGCGTTGCCGCCGGGTGCGGAGGCGGTGACCGCGGCCGGGGCGGCAGCGGGGGCCGCCCCGGCCGCGGTGGCCGGCAGCAGCGTCATCACGGCGGCGGCTACGGCCACGCCGGCGGCGGCGGTACGGGACATGGGGGTGCGGCGGGTGCTGCGCATGGGGGGCGCTCCTCGGTCACGGCTTGACATGTACTGACCAGAGTTGGCCAGAACCGAACCCCTGTCTACTGGCCGGTAGGAAACTTTTCGTGGCCGCCCGATGAATGGTGTTCCGTCCCCCCGGGCGGCGGGCCGGAACTTGTCCGAAAAGGCGGTCTTGATGGCGCCGTCCCGCCGGTTGTGTCATGGACGCGTCATTCACCCGATGGCACGCACAGCCCAACCCCCCACGAAAGGCAGTGTGTTGACCGTGACCACCCTTGGCCGGATCGTCAAGCGCGCCCTCGCCGTCGGCGCCGTCACCCTCGCCGCCGTCAGCCTCCAGCCCGCCGGCGCCAACGCCTCACCCGCCCCCGTCGTCGGCGGAACCCGCGCCGCCCAGGGGGAGTTCCCCTTCATGGTGCGCCTCTCCATGGGCTGCGGCGGGTCCCTCTACACCCAGCAGATCGTCCTCACCGCCGCCCACTGCGTCAGCGGCTCCGGCAACAACACCTCCATCACCGCCACCGCCGGCGTCGTCGACCTCAACAGCTCCAGCGCGATCAAGGTCAGGTCCACCAAGGTGCTCCAGGCCCCCGGCTACAACGGCAAGGGCAAGGACTGGGCCCTGATCAAGCTCGCCCAGCCCATCAACCTGGCCACCCTCAAGATCGCCGACACCAAGGCCTACGACAACGGCACCTTCACCGTCGCCGGCTGGGGCGCCGCACGCGAAGGCGGCAGCCAGCAGCGCTACCTCCTGAAGGCCCAGGTCCCCTTCGTCTCCGACGCCTCCTGCCAGAGCGCCTACGGCAACGACCTCGTCCCCAGCGAAGAGATCTGCGCCGGCTACGCCCAGGGCGGCGTCGACACCTGCCAGGGCGACTCCGGCGGCCCCATGTTCCGCCGCGACAGCAGCAACGCCTGGATCCAGGTCGGCATCGTCAGCTGGGGCGAGGGCTGCGCCCGGGCCGGCTACCCGGGCGTGTACACCGAGGTGTCCACCTTCGCCGCCGACATCAAGGCCGCGGCGGCCACCCTGTAGTCCGGCCCCTCCACTCGTCCTTCCGGCCGGACGGAACCGGCCGGAAGGACGAGCGCGACACCCGGACACCACCACGTGACCGGCCCCGGCACCGGTACCGTCACCGGCCCCGGAGCCCCGGCCGATACCGCCGGCCCGCCCCGATGGCGGCTCGCCCGCCCCCGCCCGGCCGCCGCCGTGGGCCCCCGGCCGCACCCCCGCGTCTCACGGACCGACTGACAGAGGTGACGGCGACGCCCGCCACGTATTCTCGGGAACCATGAACAACAGCGACATCGACGAGATCGACGAGAACGTCACCGCCGAACTGTCCCGCCTGCGCGACAGCATCGACAACATCGACGCGGCCGTGGTCCACATGCTCGCCGAGCGCTTCAAGTGCACCCAGCAGGTCGGCCACCTCAAGGCCAAGCACCAGCTGCCCCCGGCCGACCCGGGCCGCGAGGCCAGCCAGATCGCCCGCCTGCGCCAGCTCGCCGAGAACGCCAAACTCGACCCGGCCTTCGCCGAGAAGCTCCTCAACTTCATCATCGCCGAGGTCATCCGCCACCACGAGACCATCGCCGCGGGCGAGGAGTAACACCCACCGGGGCCGACAGCCGGGCCGACCCCCGGCCCGGCCGACCCCCCGGCCCCGGCGGATGCCCGGCCGATACCCGGCCCCCGGCCGCCCCCCCCGGCCCCGCCTGCCCTGGGAGCCGCCGCGGCCATCCGGCAGCATGGCCCCCATGACCGCACTGACGCGCAACGAAGCGCAGCTCCGAGCCCAGCTCCTCGACGTCCACCACTACGTCGTCGGCCTCGACCTCACCACCGGCGACGAGACCTTCGAATCCGCCACCGTCATCCGGTTCACCGCCCGCACCGCCGCGGACACCTTCGTCGAGCTCAAGCCGGACGCACTGCACTCCGCCACCCTCGACGGAACCCCCCTCGACCCCGCCACCCTCACCGGCAACCGCCTCCCCCTCACCGGCCTGACCCCCGGCCCCCACGAGCTGCGCATCGACGCCCGCATGCGCTACTCCCGCACCGGCGAGGGACTCCACCGCTTCACCGACCCCGCCGACGGGGAGACGTACGTCTACTCCCAGATGTTCCTGGACGACGTCCAGCGCGTCTTCCCCGCCTTCGACCAGCCCGACCTGAAGGCCGTCTTCGAGTTCACCGTCGCCGCCCCCACCCACTGGACCGTCCTCGCCAACAGCGTCACCACCCGCGTCACCGACCGCCCCGCCACCGGCGACACCGCCGCCGCCGGCCTCTGGCAGTCCGTCACCACCCCCCGCATCCCCACCTACCTCGCCGCCGTCGCAGCGGGCCCCTGGCACAGCGTCACCACCACCCACGCCGGACTGCCCTTCGGCATCCACTGCCGCCAGTCCCTCGCCCCCCACCTCGACGCCGACGCCGACGAGATCCTCTCCGTCACCACCGCCTGCTTCGACCGCTACCACGAGAAGTTCGCCGAGCCCTACCCCTTCGACTCCTACGACCAGGCCTTCGTCCCCGAATTCAACGCCGGCGCCATGGAGAACCCCGGGCTCGTCACCTTCCGCGACGAATTCGTCTTCCGCTCCGCCGTCACCGACACCGAACGCCAGCGCCGCGCCATGGTCATCGCCCACGAAATGGCCCACATGTGGTTCGGCGACCTCGTCACCCTCGCCTGGTTCGACGACATCTGGCTCAACGAATCCTTCGCCGAATACATGGGCTACCAGACCCTCACCGAAGCCACCCGCTTCACCGGCACCTGGACCGAATTCGGCATGGAACGCAAGCCCTGGGGCTACGCCGCCGACCAACGCCCCTCCACCCACCCCGTCGCCCCCGGCCCCGACGACGTCCCCGACACCGCCTCCGCCCTCCTCAACTTCGACGGCATCTCCTACGCCAAGGGCGCCTCCGCCCTGCGCCAGCTCGTCGCCTGGCTCGGCGAAAAGGACTTCCTCGCCGGCATCAACACCCACTTCACCCGCCACAAATTCGCCAACGCCTCCCTCGCCGACTTCGTGGACTCCCTCGCGGCCCACACCGACCGCGACGTCCACACCTGGGCCGACACCTGGCTGCGCACCACCGGCATCGACACCCTCACCCCCCGCATCGAGGAGAGCACCGGCGGCTGGACCCTCACCGTCGACCGCCACGGCAGCCGCCCCCACCGCATCACCGCCGGCACCTACGACCACACCGCCGACGGCACCCTCGAACGCACCGAACTCCTCGACCTCGACGTCCCCACCGACGAGATCCTCTCCGCCGCCGGCCCCCGCCCCGCCCTCCTCGTCCTCAACGACGGCGACCTCGGCTACGCGAAGATCCGCCTCGACGACACCTCCCTCGAAACCGCCCTGCGCAACCTCTCCCGCATCCCCGACCCCCTCACCCGCGCCGTCGTCTGGGGCTCCCTGCGCGACATGGTCCGCGACGGCGAACTCGAACCCGCCGCCTACCTCGCCACCGCCGAAGCCCACCTCCCCGACGAAGCCGACCTCGCCGTCGTCCAGGGCGTCCTCGCCTTCGCCCGCCACCACATCGCCGACGCCTACACCACCCCCGACCAGCGCACCGCCGCCCTCACCACCCTCACCGGCATCGCCCACGCCCTCCTGCGCCGCACCGAGGACGGCACCGACCCCGGCCTGCGCCTCGCCGCCGTACGCGCCCTCATCGACAGCGCCACCCAGCCCGGCACCCTCACCGCCTGGCTCACCGACGGCACCGTCACCGGCGGCCCCGAACTCGACCCCGAACTGCGCTGGCGCATCCTCGCCCGCCTCTGCGTACTCGGCGCCGCCGACGCCACCGCCATCGACGCCGCCCTCGCCGCCGACCCCAGCGCCACCGGCCGGCAGGGCGCCGCCCGCTGCCACGCCTCCCTGCCCACCCCCGAAGCCAAGGCCGCCGCCTGGCAGCGCCTCTTCCACGACGACACCCTGTCCAACTACCTCTTCACCGCCACCGCCCACGGCTTCTGGCAACCCGAACAGGCCGGCCTCGTACGCGACTACGTACCCCGCTACTACCCCGACGCCGTCGCCCTCGCCGCCCGCCGCGGCCCCGCCATCGCGGAAGCCGCCGGCCGCTGGGCCTTCCCCGCCCACGCCGTCGACCGGGCCAACCTCCAGGCCGGCCATACCTGCCTCCAGGACCCCGAGATCATCCCGATGCTGCGCCGCGCCCTCACCGACCAGCTCGACGACCTCGCCCGCGCCCTGCGGGTCCGCGGCGCCTGACCCCGCCCCGACCCCTCCCGTCGGGCGGCCACCGCACCGCGCCGCCGCCCGACGGGCCCGCCCGCGTACCCTTTGTCCCGTGCCGTCCTCCCCCCTCCACCGCGTCGCCGTCCTCGTGCTCGAGGGCGCCAAACCCCTCGACGTCGGCATCCCCGCACAGGTCTTCACGACCCGCGCGAGCATGCCGTACGAGGTACGCGTCTGCGGAGCGGCACCCGGACTCGTCACCGGCGGCGACGGACTCTCGTACTACGTCACCCACGGCCTCGACGCACTCGCCTGGGCCGACATCGTCTTCGTCCCCGGCTACCGCTTCCCCGACCGCGACGACCCGCCCCGCCCCGTCCTCGACGCCCTCACAGCCGCCCACCACCGCGGCGCACGGCTCGCCGCCATCTCCACCGGCGCCTTCGCCCTCGCCGCCACCGGCCTCCTCGACGGCAAGCGGGCCACCACCCACTGGCACTACGCCCGCGCCCTCGCCGCCAAACACCCCCTCGTCCACGTCGACGAGAACGTCCTCTTCGTCGACGAGGGCAGCGTCCTCACCTCCGCCGGCGCCGCCTCCGGCATCGACCTGTGCCTGCACGTCCTGCGCCGCGACCTCGGCATCGCCGCCTCCAACCACGCCGCCCGCCGCCTGGTCGCCGCCCCCTACCGCAGCGGCGGTCAGGCCCAGTACGTCCCGCGCAGCGTCCCCGAACCGCTCGGCGAACGCTTCGCCGCCACCCGCGAATGGGCCCTGCACCGCCTCGGCGAACCCCTCACCCTCGAAGCCCTCGCCCAGCACGCCGCCGTATCCCCCCGGACCTTCTCCCGCCGCTTCGTCGAGGACACCGGCTACACCCCCATGCAATGGGTCATGCGCGCCCGCATCGACCTCGCACGCGAACTCCTCGAACGCTCCGAACGCGGCGTCGAGCAGATCGCCGCCGACGTCGGCCTCGGCACCGGTGCCAACCTGCGCCTGCACTTCCAGCGCATCCTCGACACCACCCCCACCGAATACCGCCGCACCTTCACCCACGGCACCTGACCGGCCCCCGCGAAAGGGACGGAGGCCCGATGGCGGGATCCTTTCGAACCGTGGCGATCACGCCCCTGTCACCGCCGGACGCGGAAGGCGAACCTGATGGCGCGAACAGAAGGGACAGCTCACATGACTCGCATCGCCATCAACGGATTCGGCCGCATCGGACGCAACGTGCTGCGCGCGCTCCTCGAACGCGACAGCGACCTCGAGATCGTCGCGGTGAACGACCTCACCGAGCCCGCCACCCTCGCCCGGCTGCTCGCCTACGACACCACCTCCGGCCGCCTCGGCCGCCCGGTCAGCGTCGACGGCAACGTCCTCGTCGTGGACGGCCACCGCATCACCGTCCTCGCCGAACGGGAACCGGCACAGCTGCCCTGGGCCGACCTCGGCATCGACATCGTCCTCGAGGCCACCGGCCGCTTCACCTCCGCCGAGGCCGCCCGCGCCCACATCAAGGCCGGCGCCCGCAAGGTCCTCGTCAGCGCCCCCTCCGACGGCGCCGACGTCACCCTCGCCTACGGGGTCAACACCGACGCCTACGACCCGGCCGCGCACACGATCGTCTCGAACGCCTCCTGCACGACCAACGCCCTCGCGCCGCTGGCCGCCGTACTGGACCAGCTCGCCGGCATCGAGCACGGCTTCATGACCACGGTGCACGCCTACACCCAGGAGCAGAACCTCCAGGACGGCCCCCACCGCGACCCGCGCCGCGCCCGCGCCGCCGGCGTCAACATCGTGCCCACCTCGACGGGCGCCGCGAAGGCCATCGGCCTCGTCCTGCCGAACCTCGACGGCAAGCTGTCGGGCGACTCGATCCGCGTACCGGTACCCGTGGGCTCGATCGTCGAACTCAACACCACCGTCGCCCGCGACGTCACCCGCGAGCAGGTCCTCGAGGCCTACCGGACCGCGGCCGAGGGCCCGCTGGCCGGCGTGCTCGAGTACTCGGACGACCCGCTGGTGTCCTCCGACATCACGGGCAACCCCGCCTCCTCGATCTTCGACTCCGAGCTCACCCGCGTCGAGGGCCGCCACATCAAGGTCGTCGCCTGGTACGACAACGAGTGGGGCTTCTCCAACCGCGTGATCGACACCCTCACCCTGCTCGCCACGAGCTGACCCGCCCGCCCCCTCAGGGGCTTCGTACCGAGCGCCGCAGTTGGTTCTGACCTGGCAACTGCGGCGCTCACCCATGCCCGGGCCCGCCCCGGGGAACGACGCGCCGACGGGCAGGACACGGCCCCGCACAGCGGCACGCGGCGAACGGCCACGAACGCCGGACACGCCACGGCAACGACGGTCAGCCCGCCGCGACGCCCGGCAGGCGCCCGCCGCGACGCCCGGCAGGCCGCCGGCATGACGCCCGGCAGGCCGCCGGCATGACGGGCAGCCACCGGCAGCCCCCCCCCGCATCGCCGGCAGGCCGCCGGCGACGACCGGCCCCCAACCGGTTACCCCATTCGGGTCTCCATCGTTGTACCGGCAGGGTGTTCCGCCCACCCCCGGCCCCCGCGCAGCGGATCCGCCGGTCCGCCCGCCCCGGAGGCCCCATGACCGAGCCCGCGCCCGCACCCGCGCCCCCGCTCGCCGGCGGAGCCCACGGCGCCGACGCCCTCCGGCCCCTCCTCGACACCGTCCTCACCGCCCTGCGCACCGGCGCCGACGAACGCAAGGGCCCCCTCCCCGCCGGCGGCCCCGCCACCATCACCGCCCGCGTCCACGCCGCCCTCGGCGACACCGGCCTCCTCCCCGCGCACGGCACCGGCGACCACGAAGCCCTCGCCACCCTCGTCCACACCCTCGCCGCGGGCGCCGCCGACCCCGCCCACCCCCTCTGCGCCGCCCACCTGCACTGCCCCCCGCTCGCCGTCGCGGCCGCCGCCGACCTCGCCGTCAGCGCCCTCAACCCCTCACTGGACTCCTGGGACCAAGCCCCCGCCGCCTCCGCCATCGAAGCCCTCCTCACCCGCACCCTCGCCGCCGAGTTCTACGACACCCCCCACGCCGACGCCGTCCTCACCACCGGCGGCACCGAAGCCAACCAACTGGCCCTCCTCCTCGCCCGCGAACGCCACGGCCCCGGCCTCGCCGTCCTCCACGGAGCCAACGCCCACCACTCCGTCCCCCGCGCCGCCTGGCTCCTCGGCCTCCCCCCCACCACCACCCTCCCCACCCCCACCGGCACCCTCGACCCCGCCACCCTCGACGCCGCCCTCATCCGCACCCCCCGCCCCGCCCTCGTCACCGCCACCGCGGGCACCACCGACGCCGGACTCATCGACCCCCTCGACGCCCTCGCCGACGTCTGCGCACGCCACCACGCCGAACTCCACGTCGACGCCGCCTACGGCGGAGCCCTCGCCTTCAGCCCCCGCCACCGCGCCAAGCTGACCGGCCTGCGCCGCGCCCGCTCCGTCACCCTCGACCTGCACAAACTCGGCTGGCAACCCGTCGCCGCCGGTTTCCTCGCCGTCCCCGACACCACCCATCTGGCACCCCTCGCCCACCAGGCCGACTACCTCAACGCCACCGACGACACCGAAGCCGGCCTCCCCGACCTCCTCGGCCGCTCCCTGCGCACCACCCGCCGCCCCGACGCCTTCAAGATCGCCGCCACCCTCCGCTCACTCGGCCGCGACGGCCTCGCCCGGCTCATCGACCGCACCTGCGCCACAGCCCACCGGCTCGCCGACCTCCTCGACGCACACCCCGGCTTCGAACTCCACGCGCGCCCCACCCTCACCACGGTCCTCTTCCGGCCCACCCCCACGGACGACGACCAGCTCCCCGCCCTGCGCCGCACCCTCCTCCACGACGGCACCGCCGTCCTCGGCCGCGCCACCGCCGACGGCCGCCTGTGGCTCAAGGCGACCCTGCTCAACCCCCACACCACCCCGCGGGACCTGGACACCCTCGTCGCCCTCCTGGAAGGCAGCACCCACCGATGACCGCCCAGCTCGATGCACCCCACGACCTCGTCGGAATCGGCATCGGCCCCTTCAACCTGTCCCTCGCCGCCCTCGCCCACGGCCTACCCCAACGCGGCGCGGACCCGCTCGCCACCGTCTTCTACGACCAGCGCCGCGACTTCCGCTGGCACCCCGGACTCCTCCTCGACGGAGCCACCCTCCAAGTCCCCTTCCTCGCCGACCTCGTCACCCTCGCCGACCCCACCAGCCCCTGGACTTTCCTCAACTACCTCAAGCACAAGGAACGGCTCTTCCCCTTCTACTTCGCCGAGCAGTTCCACATCCAGCGCGCCGAATACGACGCCTACTGCCGCTGGGTGGCCGGCCGCCTCCCCGGACTCCACTTCGGCCACCAGGTCGACGCCGTCCGCTGGAACCCCGAACGCGACCTCTTCGAAGTCGACTACACCCAGCTCGACGCCGACGGAGAAGCCGAAGCCCTCGGCCGCACCCACACCCGCAACCTCGTCCTCGGCATCGGCACCGCCCCCTACGTCCCCGAACCCCTGCGCCCCCTCGCCGACGCCCCCACCGTCCCCGTCATCCACTCCGCCGACTACCTCGACAACCGCCGGCGCATCCTCGGCGCCGAACACGTCACCGTCATCGGATCCGGCCAGTCAGGAGCCGAAGTCTTCCTCGACCTCCTCCGCGCCCGCCCCGCCGGCCGCGAACGCCTCACCTGGCTCGCCCGCACCCCCTCCTTCGCCCCCATGGAGTACTCCAAGCTCGGCCTCGAACACTTCACCCCCGACTACACCCGCTACTTCCACGACCTCCCCGAACCCGTCCGCGACCGGCTCGTCCCCGCCCAATGGCAACTCCACAAGGGCATCGACGCCGCCACCATCGCCGCCATCCACGAAGAGCTCTACCGCCGCACCCTCCACGGCGGCTGGCCCGACACCGTCCTCACCCCCGGAGTCACCGTCCGCACCGCCGGCCGCGTCGCCGCCACCAAGGTCGAACTCCACCTCGAACACACCCAGCAAGGCACCCGCTCCCGCCTCACCACCGACGCCGTCGTCCTCGCCACCGGCTACAAGGAACGCTCCCTCACCAGCCTCTTCGCCGGCCTCGACCCCTACATGCGCAAGGACTCCTCCGGCCGCCCCCGCATCGACGACCGCTACCGCATGGTCCTCGACCCCTCCGTCAGCGGCAGCGTCTTCGTCCAGAACGGCGAACGCCACACCCACGGCGTCGGCACCCCCGACCTCGGCCTCGCCGCCTGGCGCAGCGCCGCCATCCTCAACACCCTCACCGGCAAAGAGCCCTACCCCCAACCCCACCGCACCGCCTTCACCACCTTCGGCCTCGAACAGCGCACCCCCGCCCGCCCCCGGGTGGAACTCCGCCCCCTCGTCGAGCACCCCTGACGCGAACGGCCGGGACCCGCCACAGCAGGACCCGGCCACACACCGCACGAGACGACCAGAACGCCTAGAACACCGGCACGCCCGCCCGCGTCAGCCGCCAGTCCACCGAAGCGAACCCCGCCGGATCCACCGTGCCCTTCGCCTTCACCCACTGGATGATCGTGTTGCGGATCTCGTCCGAGTCCGCCCACAACTGCTTCGCCTGCGCCACGTGCGGGAACGCCCCACCACCCGAAGCCCGGTAATTGTTCACCGCGAACACGAACCGCGCCGCCGGATCCACCGGCTTCCCCTCGAACGACAACCCCGTGATCCGCGAACCCGCCGGCTGCGCGATGTCGATGTCGTACGTCAGCCCGTACACCGCGTCGTAGTTGTAGTCCGGGATGCCCTCCGCGTTCGTCAGCTTCGCCGGGTCCACCGCACCACCCGCGGCCGTCCGCACGAAGTACCGCGCCGAGTACTCCAGGTAGTCCTTCAGCTGCGCACCCGTGAGCAGCCGCGCCTCCAGCGTGTTCTCGAACGGGTACAGCCCCGCCGCGTCCCTGATCGTCACCTGGCCGGCCGGTATCGCCGCCGTCCGCGAGAAACAGGAGGCCTGCGACAGCACCGGCAGGGAGCCCCACTCCGAACCGGCCAGGGCCCCCTTCACCGTCTCCGCCTGCACATGGTTGATCAGATCGATGATCGGCACGTCCTTCACCGGTCCCTCGGCCGACGCCATCGCCTGCGTCGACGTCCCGATCACCTGGTTGACGTACGCCACCACCTTGCGGTGCTCGTCCGACAGCAACCCCGTGATCTTCGGGTCCTCGGCGGCCGTGTTCGAGTTCAGCACCCTCGCCGACACCTTCGCCACCGACCAGCGGCCACGCTCCCACGCCAGCTCGAAGTCGAACAGCGTCAGCCGCTGCCCCCACTTCAGCGGCTCCGACAGCACCACGTCCTTGCCGGTCGCCTTGTTCCGCACCCGGTACTCCGGGATCTCCGTGTGCGCGTGCCCCACCAGGATCGCGTCGATCCCCGGCACCTGCTCCGCCACCAGACCCGCCGCGTTCTCCACGTACGGCAGCTGGTCACCGTACGAAGACGTACCGCTCGACCCCGAATGCGCCGACACGATCACCACGTCCGCACCCATCGACCGCAGCCGCGGCACGTACTTCGCCGCCTGCTCCTCCAGCCCCGGGAACGTCATCTTCCCCTGCACGTTCGCCTTGTCCCAGATCGCGATGCCCGGATTCGTCAGCCCCAGCACCGCCACCTTCACGTCCCGCCCGTGCGGGGTCCGCAGCCGGTGCATGCTGTACGGCGGGAACGCCGGCCGCAGCGTCTTCGCGTCCAGCGCGTTCGCCCCCAGCAGCGGGAAATCACACTGCTCCTCGAACTTGCGCAGCACCGGAATGCCGTAGTTGAACTCGTGGTTCCCCAGCGCCGCCGCGTCGTACCCGATCGCGTTCATCGCCTGCGCCATCGGATGCACCGGACCCCGCCGCGCGGTGATCGGATCCACCTTCGCGTAGTAGTACGACAGCTGCGTCCCCTGGATGGTGTCACCCGCGTCGATCAGCAGCGTATTGCCACGCCCCTTCTCCGCGCGGACCTGCTCCACCAGCGTCGAGATCTTCGCCAGACCGACGTCGTTGTGCGCCTTGTCGTCGAACTCCTTGTCCGTGAAGTAGTCCCAGTTGAAGACGTTCCCGTGCAGATCGGTCGTACCCATCACGGTGAACGCATACGTCTTCGCCCCCTTCGACGGCACGGCCGCGGCAGCGGCCGGAGAGCTCGTGGCCCCCGCCATCGCCACAGCGGCACCCGTCGCGGCCGAAGCCCCCATGAAAGTCCTACGGTCAAACGCCATGGCCATCTCCCCTTGTGAGGCGTATATCGAGGCGTGAACAACGCGCGTAGATTCTGACCCACGAGTAACAAGCCGCAACACCCCCCACAGGTTGCGATCCGATGACCACACCAGAACGGACCCGGATGCAACAGTGAAGCCATGACCCAGGAACCCACCCGCACCACGCACCAGCCCTACGGAACCCCCGAAGTCCCCCGCGTCGCCGTCCGCGGCGAAGCCCACCTCGAAGTCGACCCCGAAATCGCCCGCATCGGCATCACCGTCAGCGCCCGCGGCACCGACCGCCGCACCGCCCTCGAAGACCTCACCCGCCGCAACAACGCCGTCCTCGAACTCGTCAAAAGCTACGGCGAACCCGTCGAAAAACTCGAAACCGGCGCCTTCTCCATCACCCCCGAACTCACCCGCCACGGCCGTGGCGAACGCGTCCGCGCCTACCACGGCCGCGTCCACATCACCGCCGAACTCAACGACTTCACCACCCTCGGCGAACTCACCACCCGCCTCGCCGACCTCGAACTCACCCGGATCGACGGCCCCTGGTGGGCCCTGCGCCCCACCTCACCCGCCCACGGCGAAGCCCGCCGCCAAGCCGTACTCGAAGCCGTCCAACGCGCCCGCGAATACGCCCACGCCCTCGGCGCCGACCTCGCCTCCCTCGTCGAACTCGCCGACCTCGGAGCCGAAGACGCCACCCCCTACCCCCCGGGCGGCAGCGGAATGCGCACCATGGCCTTCGCCGCCCCCGCCGACGACGCCGGCGCCCCGCCCCTCGACCTCGAACCGCAGCGCCAGACCGTCCACGCCCAGGTCAACGCCCGCTTCACCATGACCCCGCCGCGGCTCTGAGAACACCCCGTGGGGGTGCTCATCAGAGCGCCCCCACGCACATTCAATAAATGTCAACAAGCCTTCTCCCAAAGCTCGTTGACGAGACACCAGCACCACATTTCCTACCCCCCGGTAGGGCATACCCTCGACCCATGCGCCGAGCGAAAATCGTATGTACCCTGGGCCCCGCCACCGACTCATACGACCAGATCAAAGCCCTGGTCGAAGCCGGAATGGACATCGCCCGACTCAACCTCAGCCACGGCACCTACGCCGAACACGAGGAGCGCTACCAACGCGTACGCAAGGCCTCCGACGAAACCGGCCGCAGCGTCGGCATCCTCGCCGACCTACAAGGCCCGAAGATCCGCCTCGGCCGCTTCCACGAAGGCCCCGTACTCCTTGAACGCGGCGACGAATTCACCATCACCACCGAACAGCACCCGGGCGACCGCCACACCTGCGGCACCACCTACAGCGGCCTCGCCCAAGACGTCACCACCGGCGAACGCATCCTCGTCGACGACGGACGCGTCACCCTCGAAGTCACCGCCGTCGACGGCCCCCGCGTCCACACCCGCGTCATCGAAGGCGGCATGGTCTCCGACCACAAGGGCCTCAACCTCCCCGGCGTCGCCGTCTCCGTCCCCGCCCTCTCCGACAAGGACATCGAAGACCTCCGCTGGGCCCTGCGCACCGGCGCCGACGTCATCGCCCTCTCCTTCGTCCGCACCGGCCGCGACATCGACGACGTCCACCGCATCATGGACGAAGAAGGCCGACGCCTCCCCGTCATCGCCAAAATCGAAAAGCCCCAAGCCGTCGAGAACATCGACGACATCGTCGCCGCCTTCGACGGCATCATGGTCGCCCGCGGCGACCTCGGCGTCGAAATGCCCCTCGAGCAGGTCCCCATCGTCCAAAAGCGAGCCATCAAGCTCGCCAAGCGCAACGCCAAACCCGTCATCGTCGCCACGCAAATGCTCGACTCGATGATCGACAACAGCCGCCCCACCCGCGCCGAAGCCTCCGACGTCGCCAACGCCGTCATCGACGGCACCGACGCCGTCATGCTCTCCGGCGAAACCAGCGTCGGCAAATACCCCGTCGAAACCGTCCGCACCATGGCCCGCATCGTCGAAGCCGCCGAAGAGGACATCCTCGCCAAGGGACTCCCACCCCTCACCGACCGCAACAAGCCCCGCACCCAAGGCGGAGCCGTCGCCCGCGCGGCCGCCGAAATGGGGGACTTCCTCGAGGCCAAATTCCTCGTCGCCTTCACCCAGAGCGGCGACACCGTCCGCCGCCTCTCCCGCTACCGCAGCCCGATCCCCCTCCTCGCCTTCACCCCCGACCCCGCCACCCGCTCACAACTCAACCTCACCTGGGGCGTCGAAACCTTCCTCGGCCCCCACGTCGACTCCACCGACGCCATGGTCGCCCAGGTCGAAGAAGAACTCCTGCGCATCGGACGCTGCGTCCCCGGAGACATCGTCGTCATCACCGCCGGCTCACCCCCCGGAGTCAGCGGCAAGACCAACCTCGTCCGCATCCACCACATCGGCGACCCCGTCCGCTGACACCCCGGAAACACCGCCGGGCCGCCCCCGCGGGACGGCCCGGCGACCACGTTCACACCCGGATCACCACCCGAAGCGGCGATCCACCACGGCCTCGAACTCCTCCAACGACAACACCGCATCACCATTCTGGTCCGCCGCGTCGAACAACGCCGACGACGCATCCGCGTCCCCCACGCCCCACACCGGCATAATCCCCTGAGCAGCCAACGTCGGCCCCTTCGTCCGCAACGCCGAAATCACCTCCGCACGCGTCAACCGCCCGTCGTGATTCAAATCCAGCGCCTCGAAAAGCCGCCGAGCCTTCTCACTCACCCAAACCTCCCACCCACACCAACGACCCCCCCAACCTAAGGCACCAACCCCGGCACCACCTCCCACCCGTTCACCACCCACACCAACCGCCAATACCGCTCCACCCGCAGATCAACAGACTCCTCCACCCCCAGCTCCCGCAGCGTCCGTACGAGCTCCGGCCGCACCAGCGCGTCGACGTCGTACAGCCGGTACCCGGCACTACTACGACAGGCCGGCACGACGACCCCCTCATCGGAATAGAAGCGGATCGTCCGCACCGCCAACCCGGTCCTCCGGGCCAGCTCCCCGATCGAATACAACTCCGCCGCGCCGTCCATGCCCCCACCCTGAGGTCTCCACCCACTGGAGACTCAAGGCTAGGTTCAGTACTTCGGTCCGACGTGGGCGTCCATGAGCGCGACGGATTCCTTCCGGGCGATGGACACGTTGTACGTGTTCGCCTGTTTCCACCGGACGCCGACCCGGTCCAGGGTGCGGGTGAGGAGGTCGGTGATGTCCTGGGACCTATTGGTGAAGAAGTACCGGGGGTACTCGTACCGCTTGCCGTTCCGAACGGTCCAGTTGGTGGTCCGGCACCCGTCGGAGTGGACCAGCCCGCGGACGAACTCCCAGGGGTGCGCGTCGACGATGTCCTGCTGCCAGGGTTCGAGGGCGATGAGGCGCTCGTGTTTCCTGCCTGGCGCGTGCTGGGGGAAGAGGCACGTCCAGTGCCGTCCGTAACTGGTGACGGCCACACAGCCCTGCCGCTGCAGCACGTAGACCTTGTCCGTCGGCCGTACGGCCAGGATCGCTGTGCGGCACAGCTCGATGAGGCCGGGCCAGGCGTCCGCGCACGCGATGCGGAGGTAGTGCCCACCGCGGGGGTGCGGGCTGATGCAGCCGTCACCGAGGTAGAGGCCGAGGAGGTAGGCGTAGGCGGCATCGTCGGCCGGTCCGGAACACGGCACCGACTGATTGAGCCGGGGGAGCGGATCGATGCGGATTCGCCATTCCCGGATGGCGGCCCGGGATATCCCGGTTTCCTTGCTGACCGAGTTCAGGCTCCGCCCCTGGTCGAGCAGCTGCAGGGTGTGGCGACGGGTGGCCATGTCGTACATGTGATCGACACTGCCGTGCGGAATTCGCTCACGTGCCGCAATTGGATACGCTTCGCTGAAACGAGTGAAGGTCACGCGATACTTGCGTGACCTTGGAAAAGAAGGAAAAGTGCCCCGGGTCGGACTCGAACCGACACTGTATGGGTTTTGAATCCATCGCCTGCTGCCAATTGGGCTACCGGGGCCCAACGAATCAAAGGTTACCCCCGACCCGCTGCGTGTCCACCTTACCGCAGCTAGGTAGGCTCGGGGGAGCTTGTTATGCCCCGCAAAGAGGAGCCTCCGTGACCGCCGAGCACGAGTCGACGCCCATGCCCGACGCCGACCAGTCGCACGTTCCGCCGCTGACGACCCGCGTCGTCATCGCCGAGGACGAGGCGCTCATCCGTCTTGACCTGAAAGAGATGCTCGAAGAGGAGGGCTACTCCGTCGTCGGCGAGGCCGGGGACGGGCAGACGGCCGTCGAGCTCGCGCGGGAGCACCGGCCCGACCTGGTGATCCTCGACGTGAAGATGCCGGTCCTCGACGGCATCTCCGCCGCCGAGAAGATCGCGGGGGAGTCCATCGCCCCCGTGCTCATGCTCACCGCCTTCTCGCAGCGCGACCTCGTGGAGCGGGCGCGGGACGCCGGGGCCATGGCGTACCTGGTGAAGCCGTTCAGCAAGAGCGACGTCGTCCCGGCGATCGAGATGGCCGTGTCCCGTTTCGCGGAGCTGAAGGCGCTGGAGAAGGAGGTCGCGGACCTCTCCGCGCGTCTGGAGACCCGCAAGCTGGTCGACCGGGCCAAGAGCATCCTGCAGACGCAGTACGGGCTGAGCGAGCCCGCGGCGTTCCGCTGGATCCAGAAGACCTCCATGGACCGCCGCATGTCCATGCAGCAGGTCGCCGAGGCGGTCATCGAGGACGCCGAGGAGAAGAAGCAGAACGCCGGCAAGTAGGGCGTCCGGCGTCCGGAACGCGTGAGGCCCGTCTCCCCCCGAGGGGAGACGGGCCTCACGGCTTCACGGGGCCGGCGGGACTAGTCCTCGCCGAGGTAGGCCTTGCGGACGTCCTCGTTGACGAGGAGCTCGCGGCCCGGGCCGGACAGGACGATCTTGCCGATCTCCATGACGTGGCCCTGGTCGGCCAGCGACAGCGCGGCCTGGGCGTTCTGCTCGACCAGCAGGATGGTGGTTCCGGCGGCCTTCAGCTCGGCGATCGTCGCCATGATCTTCTGCATCATGAGCGGGGAGAGGCCCATGGAGGGTTCGTCGAGCATGAGCAGCTTGGGCTGCGACATGAGCGCGCGGCCCATGGCGAGCATCTGCTGTTCGCCGCCGGAGAGGGTGCCGGCGGCCTGCTTGCGGCGCTCTCCCAGGATCGGGAAGAGGTCGTAGGCGCGCTGGACGTCCTTCTGGATGCCTTCCTTGTCGCTGCGGAGGAAGGCGCCGAGGAGGAGGTTGTCCTCGATCGACATGCGCGGGAAGATGTGCCGCCCCTCGGGGGAGTGGGCGAGTCCGAGCGAGACGATGTCGTGCGCGGGGACCTTCTTCAGCGACTTGCCCTGGAACTTGATCTGGCCGCCCTTGGGCTTGATCAGGCCGGAGAGGGTGCGCAGGGTGGTGGTCTTGCCGGCGCCGTTGGTGCCGATGAGGGTGACGATCTCGCCTTCGTTGACGGTGAAGGAGATGCCCTTGACGGCTTCGATCTTGCCGTAGGCGACGCGGAGGTCCTCGACCTCGAGGAGGGCGGTCACTTGGCTTCTCCGTCCGTGCTGGTGGTGCTGCCCTCGGCGGCCTCTTCCGCGGTGGCTTCGGGGGCGGCCTCGGCCTCGGCTTCGGCGGCGGCTTCGGCGGCTTCGACCTCGGCGGCCTCTTCGGCGCCGGGGGCGCCTTCGAAGGGTTCGCCGAGGTAGGCGGCGACGACGCGTTCGTCGCTCTGGACCTCGGTGGCGGTGCCTTCGATGAGCTTTTCGCCCTGGACGAGGCAGGCGACGCGGTCGCAGAGGTTGAAGATGAAGCGCATGTCGTGCTCGATGACGAGGACGGCGATGCCCTTGTCCCGGATGGCGAAGATGAGCTCTTCGGCGGCGCGGGTCTCCTGCGGGTTCATGCCGGCGGTGGGCTCGTCCAGGAGGATGAGGCCGGGGTCGCTGGCGAGGGCGCGGGCGATCTCGAGCTTGCGCTGTTCACCGTAGGGGAGGTTGCGGGCGAGGTGCTCGGCCTTGTGGTCGAGGCCGATGAACTCGAGGAGTTCCATGGCGCGCTCGCGGCTGGCCTGCTCTTCCCGGCCGAAGCTGGGGAGGCGGAGGAGGGCGGACCAGAGGCCTTCCTTGGTGCGGGTGTGGCGTCCGACGAGGACGTTTTCCAGGACCGTCATGTTGTTGAAGAGACGGATGTTCTGGAAGGTGCGGGCGATGCCGGCCGCGGTGACCTTGTAGGACTTCGGGGGCAGGACCGTGCCCTTGTACCGGACTTCGCCCTCGGTGGGGATGTAGAGGCCGGTGAGGCAGTTGAAGAAGGTGGTCTTGCCGGCGCCGTTGGGGCCGATGAGGCCGACGATCTCGCCGCTGCGGACGGTGAGGTCGACGTTCTTGACGGCGGTGAGGCCGCCGAAGCGCATCGTGACGCCGCGGGCGTCGAGGACCGTTTCGGTCGCCGTTGCGGTCGTGGTGGTGGTCATGGATCAGGCCCCTGTCTTGCCGAGGACTGTGGGCGCTTCGAGGTCCTTGTGGAGTTCGAGCTGGTTGCGCCGGTTGGGGATGAGGCCTTCGGGGCGCAGGCGCATCAGGATGACGAGTGCGATGCCGAAGACGAGGAGCTGGTACTCGCCCAGGAACTGGAGCTTGTTGGGGATCATGAAGAGGAGGGCGCCGCCGACGAGGGGGCCGGAGATGGTGCCCATGCCGCCGAGTACGACTGCCGCGAGGAGGAAGGCGGAGTTCGGGGGGACGGCGTTGGCGAAGACGTACTGGTCCGGGGTGACGGTGTAGTTCACGTGGGCCTGTACGGCGCCGGCGAGGCCGGCGAGGGTGGCGCCGAGGGCGAAGGCGATGAGCTTGACGCGGAAGCCGTTGATGCCCATGGCTTCGGCGGCGGTTTCGTCTTCGCGGATGGCGACCCAGGCGCGGCCGATGCGGGATTCGGCGCTGCGGCGGAAGACCATGATCACGATGAGGGTGACCAGGAGCATCAGCAGGAAGTAGTTGGCGAAGCGGCCGACGGTGAATCCGGCGATGGTGTGGCTGGCGCCGAAGTCGAACCCGAAGAGGTTGACGTTGGGGATGCCGGCGATGCCGTTGGGGCCGTTGGTGAGGTCGGGGCCGCTGACGCCGTCGAGGTTGTTCATCGAGATGCGGAAGATCTCTCCGAAGCCCAGGGTGACGATGGCGAGGTAGTCGCCGCGCAGGCGCAGGGTCGGGGCGCCGATGAGGACGCCGAAGACCATGGAGGCGAGGGCGCCGACGAGGAGTGCGGCCCAGAAGGGCAGGTGCACGCCGAAGGGCGAGTTGGGGGAGCCGGAGACCAGGGCCGCGGTGTAGGCGCCGACGCCGAGGAAGGCGACGTAGCCGAGGTCGAGGAGGCCGGTGAGGCCGACGACGATGTTCAGGCCGAGGGCGACGGTGGCGAAGATGAGGATGTTGACGCCGAGGGTCGCGTACTGGTCGTCGGTCTGGGTGAGGGGGAAGGCCGCGGCCGCGACGAAGGCGCCGACGAGGGCGACGTTGCGGTGCTTGGCGGTGAGGGCGGTGAAGCGGGCGACCAGGCCGGCCTTGTTGAGGGCGGTGAAGCCGAAGCCGGCGGTGATCAGGAAGCCGAGGAAGAGTTCCTGGTAGGGGGTCGTGACGCCGTAGGTGAAGACGCCGAGGGCGACGGCGAGGACGGCGGTGATGAGCAGGATCTCGGCGTAGGCCGGGAGTTCGCGGGCCGGCTTGGCGGTGCCGCCGGCGTGGGCGGCCTTGGTGACGGCCCAGCTGTTGCCGATGTTGTGCTTGGTCTGCTCCCACCAGGTGTCTTCGGGGTCCGCCAGTTCGGTGGCGGGGCGCTCGAAGGGGAGGGAGCGGGCGCCGAGGTAGGCGGCGAGGGCGGTGACGAGGGCGACGATGCCGCCGGGCTCCAGGTTGACGAGGCCGCCGAGGGTGTTGCTGATCGCCCAGACGGTGTAGGCCACGGTCAGGAGGGTGCCGAGGGCGCAGAGCTTGATCGCGGCGTCGGTTCCGGCGGGCGCGAGCCAGCGCAGGCCCTTGATGCCGTAGGAGCTGAGGCCGAAGAGCGCGGTCAGGGCGCCGCCGACGAGGACGAGCCACTGGAGGCCGCCGGGGTACCCGTAGACGGTGAGGTCACCGGGGAAGGCGGAGGTCCAGGTCCAGGCGAGGAAGCAGGAGATGACCGTGAGGGCGCCGCCGGCGGTGGCGAGGGCGCGGGCGGTCTTCTCGGGGAGGGAGATTCCCGCTCGGCCGCTGGTGGCCGTCTGCGGCGTGGTGTCTGTGGTGGTGGTCGTCATGGTTCTCACGCCCTGTCCGCCACGCGCTCGCCCATCAGACCCTGGGGCCGGAAGAGAAGCACGAGGATGAGGAGTACGAACGCCCAGGTGTTGCCCCAGGACTGGCCGCCGAGCTGCTGCATGCCCGGTACGTCGGCGATGTAGGCGGTGGTCAGGGTTTCGGCGAGGCCGAGGACGATGCCGCCGATCATGGCGCCGTAGATGTTGCCGATGCCGCCGAGGACGGCCGCGGTGAAGGCCTTGAGGCCGAGGATGAAGCCCATGCGGTAGTTGACTTCGCCGTACTTGAGGCCGTACGCGACGGCTCCGACGGCGGCGAAGGCGGCGCCGAGGGCGAAGGCGACCGTGATGATGCGGTCGGTGTTGATGCCCATGAGCTTCGCGGTGTCCGGGTCCTGCGCGGTGGCCTGCATGCCGCGGCCGGTGCGGGTCTTCTTGACGAAGAAGCCGAGGAAGGCCATGGAGATGGGCGCGGCGAGCAGCAGGAAGACGTCACCGGTCTGGATGGTGATGCTGCCGAGGTGGAAGGGGCCACCGGGGATTTCGGGGAAGACGACGGAGGACTTCGCGTCGGGGTACCAGGCCCACACGACCTGCTGGAGGACGATGGAGAGGCCGATGGCGGTGATGAGCGGGGCGAGGCGTGGAGCGTTGCGCAGCGGCCGGTAGGCGAAGCGTTCGGCGCCGACGGCTATGAGGGTGGCGACGATGATGGCGCCTATGAGCATGAGCGGCAGCGCGAGCCACATGGTGGTGCCGCCGGGGAGCATCAGCCAGACCGTGAGGGCTCCGAACCCGCCGGTCATGAAGATCTCGCCGTGGGCGAAGTTGATGAGCTGGACGATGCCATAGACCATCGTGTAGCCGATGGCGACGAGCCCGTACATGGATCCCAGTAGCAGGCCGTTGACCAGCTGTTGCGGCAGTTCGTGCACCGCAGGTCCTCCGAGTCTTTCGACGGATGTGACACCGCGCGGGGCGCAATGGTGCGCGCCCCGCGCGGCAGGTGAGGGGTGAGGCTAGGGAGTCAGCCGGTGGGAGGTCAGCCGGCGAGGGTGCCGGACTCGACGGTCTTGAAGTCGTCGCCGTCGACCTTGTAGACGGTGAGCTGCTTGTTGGTGGCGTCGCCGAACTCGTCGAAGGAGACCTTGCCGGTCACGCCTTCGAAGTTGACGCCCTGGACGGCCTCGAGGACCTTGGCGCGGGCGTCGGAGGGGAGCTTGCCGTTGTTGGCGTCGACGACCTTCTTGACGGCTTCGATGACGGCCCAGGCGGAGTCGTACGAGTAGCCGCCGTAGGCGGAGTAGTCGTCCTTGTAGCCGGCCTTCTTGTAGTTGTCGACGAACTCCTTGGCGGAGGCCAGGCTCTCGACGGGGGCGCCGACGGAGGTGCAGAGGTCGCCCTGGGCGCTGGCGCCGGCGAGCTCGACGTACTTCTTGTCCTTCATGCCGTCGCCGCCGACGAGCGGGATGTTGGTGCCGGAGGCCTTGATCTGCTTGCTGAGGGGGCCGGCCGCCGGGTACTCGCCGCCGTAGTAGACGACGTCGGCGCCGGAGCTCTTGACCTGGGTCACGATCGCCGAGAAGTCCTTGGACTCGGGGTCGATGTGGCCCTCGCCGGCGACGGCGCCGCCGAGCTTGGTGAACTCGCCCTTGAAGGTCGCGGCGAGGCCGGCGCCGTAGGTCTTCTTGTCATCGATGATGAAGACCTTCTTCTTGCCCGCCTTGTTGAAGAGGTACTGCGCCGCGTACGGGCCCTGGATGGCGTCCGTGGTGGCGGTGCGGAAGTAGCTCTTGTAGGTGCGGGTCTTCTGGCCCTCGGCCCACTTGGGGCCCTGGGTCAGGGACGGGCTGGTGTTGGCGGGGGAGATCTGGGCCAGCTTCGCGTCGTCGAAGACCTTCTGCATGGCCTCGGAGACCGAGGAGTTGAGCGGGCCGACGACGCCGAGGACGTCCTTGTTGGCGGTGAGCTTGGTGGCGTTCTGCTGGCCGGAGGAGGCCTGGGCCTGGTCGTCGAGGGCTTCTATCTTGAAGGTGACGCCCTTGACGTACTTCTTCTCGTTGGCCTGCTTGGCGGCGAGGTCGGCGGAGTTCTTGATGCCGAGGCCGAGGGCGGAGAGGTCGCCCGTCAGCGGGGCGTCGACGCCGATGACCACGGTGGTGTTGCCGCCGTCGGCGGTGGCTCCGCCCTTGTCGTCGCGGGATCCGCAGGCGGTGAGGGTGAGAGCGCCCGCGGCGAGGGCGGCGGTCACGGCGATGAGCTGACGAGAACGCACGATCAGTCCTTTCCTGGCGCCGCGTCCCCCCGTGGGACGCGTCGAGTCGAACGCGGGGAACCGAACTGAGGAAATCCGGCGCGGTCGCGGTAACTGGCGGTGACTCTAGGCGGCTCTTCGGGGGATATGGAGGGCTGAGGCCAATGATGTGACTCTCTTGTTATGCCACGGCGTAATACATAGCGGTTCACGCGGGGTGGAACGGGGGAATTCAGGCCGGTTCGTCTTGTCCGCATGCTGAGATGCGGCAGGACCTTGGGGCGGTTTGAGTCCTGTCGTGCCAGGACTCTGGCGGTGTTTGCTCATGACGGGCCGGTGGGCGCCGTGTCTCGGTCTACGGGACATGCCCTGGTCAGGGCGACGGAAAGATCTCGCGCATATCGGTCACCGGGGATGTAACTGTGATCCTCTTTCTGGAATCCATTACTCAGGGTCACCTCCAAAAAGGGCAGCCCGGAATTCCGTGCTACATGCACGCAGTCTTTTACCCGAATGAGCAGCAGGAGCTCGCGTTCTTCCCCCGCGCCGACCGCGGCCGGAAGCGGTGGCCGGATCGCCACGCTCAGCGCCTCCGAGGGCTGGCCGATCCGCTCCACCGAGATGGTCGGTCCCCACCCCGTCCGCACACGCACGGTGAACGCGAACGCGTAGCCGGGTGGCGGCGGCTCCATCGGCTCCCCGTACGTCAGGGACAGGGCCTGGGAGGGGGCGGGCGGGGCCTGCGGGCGGGGCGGGTCGGGCCGTGCGGCGTACAGCCGCGCGGCGCCCGCGGCCAGTACGGCGGCCGCGGCGGCGGCCAGGACGGCCCTGCGGTGGCGGGCGTAGCGCGAGCGGATCCAGGCGGCGGCCCGGGGGGTACGCGGCCCCGTGCGCGGGACGTGACCGTCCTGCGTGCCCTCCCCGGGCTCCACGGGGCCGATGCCGGCGCTCACGGCCGGCGCCCGGCGGTCCGGCAGGCGGCGGGGCGCCCAGCGGCGGCAGGGTCACTGGCGGCGCCGGGGGCGCCGATACGGGCGCCGGCGGCGGCGGTGCGTGGTGCCGCCGCCCGGCATGTGGCCGTGGCGCCGCGCGGCGCCGGTCCGGATCCCATGCGGGAACGCTAGACCGGTGCCGCGGACGGCACAACGGCTCGTACGGGCCCGGCTGTTAAGACTCCGTGTCGCGCAGCAGGCAGGTGAGGCGGGCGGTGCAGACGCGGCGGTCCTGTTCGTCGGAGATGACGATCTCGTAGGTGGCGGTGGAGCGGCCGCGGTGGACCGGGGTGGCGACGCCGGTGACGCGGCCGTCGCGCACGCCGCGGTGGTGGGTGCAGTTGAGGTCGACGCCGACGGCGATCTTGTTGATGCCGCCGTGCATCATGGCGCCGACGGAGCCGAGGGTTTCGGCCAGGACGGCGGAGGCGCCGCCGTGGAGGAGTCCGTAGGGCTGGGTGTTCCCCTTGACGGGCATGGTGGCGACGACGCGTTCGGCGGAGGCCTCCAGGATCTGGATCTCCATGCGCCGGCCTAGGTCGCCCGCCGAGAACAGGGCGGGCAGGTCTATGCCCAGGGCCTCGTACTCGTCGAGGACTTCCTGGGGGAACTTCACGGCGTGCTGCTCGTCGCCCATGGGCCTGCTCCGTTCGTCAACGGTCGTTAACCAGTGTGTCGGGGCCGTTCTATCAGGCCGGTTCGAAGCGCACGACGACGGACTTGCTGGCGGGGGTGTTGCTGGTGTCGGCGGTGGAGTCCAGGGGGACCAGGACGTTCGTCTCGGGGTAGTAGGCGGCGGCGCAGCCGCGTGCGGTGGGGTAGTGGACGACGCGGAAGCCGGGGGCGCGGCGTTCGACGCCGTCCTTCCATTCGCCGACGAGGTCGGTGTAGGAGCCGTCGGCGAGGCCGAGCTCGGCGGCGTCCTCGGGGTTGACCATGACGATGCGGCGGCCGCCGGTGATGCCGCGGTAGCGGTCGTCGAGGCCGTAGATGGTGGTGTTGTACTGGTCGTGGCTGCGCAGGGTCTGCAGGAGCAGCCGGCCGGCCGGCACGCGCGGGTACTCGACGGGGGCGGCGGTGAAGTTGGCCTTGCCGGTCGCGGTGGGGAAGCGGCGTTCGTCGCGGGGCGCGTGGGGCAGCTGGAAGCCGCCGGGGCGGGCGACGCGGGTGTTGAAGTCCTCGAAGCCGGGGACGACGCGGGCGATGCGGTCGCGGATGGCGGCGTAGTCGTTCTCGAAGTCCTCCCAGGGAGTCCGGGAGGCGGTGCCGAGGACGGCGCGGGCCATGCGGGCGACGATGGCCGGTTCGGAGAGCAGGTGGGGGGAGGCGGGGGCGAGGTTGCCGCGGGAGGCGTGGACCATGCCCATGGAGTCCTCGACGGTGACGAACTGGCGGCCGCTCTTCTGGACGTCCTTGTCGGTGCGTCCCAGGGTGGGCAGGATCAGGGCGCGCCGGCCGGTGACCGCGTGGGAGCGGTTGAGCTTGGTGGAGACGTGGACGGTGAGGGAGGCGCGGCGGATCGCGGCTTCGGTGACGTCGGTGTCGGGGGTGGCGGCGACGAAGTTGCCGCCCATGGCGAAGAGGACCTTGGCCTTGCCGTCGCGCAGGGCTTCGATGGAACGGACCACGTCGTAGCCGTGCGTGCGGGGCGAGGTGATGCCGAATTCGCGGTCGAGGGCGTCGAGGAAGGCGGGGGCGGGGCGTTCGAAGATGCCCATGGTGCGGTCGCCCTGGACGTTGGAGTGGCCGCGGACGGGGCAGACGCCGGCGCCGGGGCGGCCGATGTTGCCGCGGAGCAGGAGGAGGTTGACGACCTCCCGGATGGTGGCGACGGAGTGCTTGTGCTGGGTGAGGCCCATGGCCCAGCAGACGATGGTGCGCTCGGAGGCCAGGATCATGGCCAGGGCGCGTTCGATCTCGGGGCGGGTGAGGCCGGTGGCGGTGAGGGTCTCGTCCCAGTCGGCGTTCCCGGCGGCGGTGGCCAGGGCTTCGTAGCCGTGGGTGTGCTCGCGGATGAAGTCCTCGTCGAGGGCCCCGTCGGTGTCGATGACGAGCTTGTTGAGGAGGCGGAAGAGGGCCTGGTCGCCGCCGATGCGGATCTGGAGGAAGAGGTCGTTGAGGGGGGTGCCCTTGATCATGCCGAGGGGACTCTGGGGGTTCTTGAAGCGTTCCATGCCGGCCTCGGGCAGCGGGTTCACCGAGATGATCTTCGCGCCGGCTTCCTTGGCCTTCTCCAGCGCGGAGAGCATGCGGGGGTGGTTGGTGCCCGGGTTCTGGCCGGCGACGATGATCAGGTCGGCGCGGTGGAGGTCCTCGAGGGAGACGCTGCCCTTGCCGATGCCGATGGTCTCGCCCAGCGCGCAGCCGGAGGACTCGTGGCACATGTTGGAGCAGTCCGGCAGGTTGTTGGTGCCGAATTCGCGGGCGAAGAGCTGGAAGAGGAACGCGGCCTCGTTGCTGGTGCGGCCGGAGGTGTAGAAGAGGGCCTCGTCGGGGGAGGACAGGGCCCCCAGCTCCTCCGCGATGATCGCGAAGGCCTTGTTCCAGCTGACGGGCTCGTACCGGTCGGCGCCCTCGGGCAGGTACATGGGGTGGGTGAGGCGGCCCTGCTGGCCGAGCCAGTAGCCGCTGCGGGCGGCCAGCTCGGACACCGGGTGGGCGGCGAAGAAGTCCGGGGTGACCCGGCGCAGCGTGGCCTCCTCGGCGACGGCCTTGGCGCCGTTCTCGCAGAATTCGGCGGCGTGCCGCTCGTCGCCCTCGGGCCAGGCGCAGCCGGGGCAGTCGAAGCCGTTCTTCTGGTTGACCTTGAGGAGGGTCCGCGCGGTGCGGCGCAGCCCCATCTGTTCGTACCCGGCCTTCAGGGTGTGCGCGATGGCGGGCAGGCCGGCGGCGGCGTGCTGCGGGGGACCGACGTGCGGCGCGTCCTGTACCGGATCACCTGCGGGCGGCTTGGTGGCCATGTCGCTCCCCTTCGAGCAGTCTTCGCGTACACGTCCGATCCTGTCACGCCCGGCCGACATCACCGACGGCGGATTTGTCGGTGGGGGCGCCTAGGATCGGGGGCGTGGCAGAGACAGCATCGAAGAAGACCGACCAGCCGACCGCAGCGGACCGCCCCCGCCTGATGCTCATGGACGGGCACTCCCTGGCGTACCGGGCGTTCTTCGCGCTGCCCGCGGAGAATTTCACGACGGCCACGGGCCAGCCGACGAACGCCATCTACGGCTTCGCGTCGATGCTGGCGAACACGTTGCGTGACGAGGCGCCGACGCATTTCGCGGTGGCGTTCGACGTGTCCCGCAAGACGTGGCGCACGACGGAGTTCCCCGAGTACAAGGCGAACCGCTCGAAGACCCCGGACGAGTTCAAGGGGCAGGTCGAGCTGATCGGCGAGCTGCTCGACGCGATGAAGGTGCCGCGGTTCGCGGTGGACGGCTTCGAGGCCGACGACGTGATCGCGACGCTGGCGACGCAGGCCGAGGCCCTCGGTTTCGACGTGCTGATCGTCACGGGCGACCGGGACTCCTTCCAGCTGGTCTCCGAGCACACGACGGTGCTGTACCCGACGAAGGGCGTCTCCGAGCTGACCCGGTTCACTCCGGAGAAGGTCGTGGAGAAGTACGGGCTCACCCCCCAGCAGTACCCGGACTTCGCGGCGCTGCGCGGTGACCCGTCGGACAACCTGCCGGGCATCCCGGGCGTCGGCGAGAAGACGGCCGCCAAGTGGATCACGCAGTTCGGGTCGTTCGCCGAGCTGGTGGAGCGGGCCGACGAGGTCAAGGGCAAGGCCGGGCAGAACTTCCGCGACCACCTGGAGGCCGTGAAGCTCAACCGGGTGCTGACCGAGATGGTCAAGGACGTGGAGCTGCCCGGCACCCCGGCGGACCTGGTGCGCGCCCCGTACGACCGGGCCGCGGTCACGGGGGTGCTGGACGTGCTGGAGATCCGCAACGCCTCGCTGCGGGAGCGGCTGCTGGCCGTGGACCCGGGCGCGGCCGGGGCGGAGGAGGCCCCGGCTCCGGCGGCCGGCGTGGAGCTGGACGGGTCGGTGCTGGGCGCGGGCGAGCTCGCGCCGTGGCTGGAGGCGCACGGGGGCGGTCCGCTGGGCGTGTCCACCGTGGACAGCTGGATGCTGGGCGCCGGCAGCGTCAGCGAGGTCGCGCTGGCCTCGGCGGGCGGTGCGGCCGCCTGGTTCGAGCCGTCCTCGCTGGACGAGGCCGACGAGCGGGCCTTCGCGGCCTGGGCCGCCGACGCGGAGCGCCCGAAGGTGGTGCACAACGCGAAGGGCCTGATGCGGGTCTTCCCCGAGCACGGCTGGACCCTGGCGGGCGTCACCATGGACACCGCGCTCGCCGCCTACCTGGTCAAGCCGGGCCGGCGTTCCTTCGCGCTGGACGTGCTGTCCGTGGAGTACCTGGGCCGGGAGCTCCAGCCGCCGGCCGCCGCCGGGCAGCTGGCGTTCGGTGCCGACGAGACCGCCGAGGCGGACGCGCTGATGGCGCAGGCCCGCGCGGTCCTCGACCTGGGCGACGCCTTCGCGGCGAAGCTGCCCGAGGTCGGCGCGGTCGAGCTGCTCCACGAGATGGAGCTGCCGACGTCCGAGCTGCTGGCCCGTCTGGAGCGGGCGGGCATCGCCGCCGACCGCGACCACCTGGAGGCCATGGAGCAGCAGTTCGCGGGCGCCGTGCAGCAGGCGGTGAAGGAGGCGCACGCGGCGGTCGGCCACGAGTTCAACCTCGGCTCGCCCAAGCAGCTCCAGGAGGTGTTCTTCGGCGAGCTGGACCTGCCGAAGACGAAGAAGACGAAGACCGGCTACACCACGGACGCCGACGCGCTGGCCTGGCTGGCCACGCAGACCGACCACGAGCTGCCGGTGATCATGCTGCGGCACCGGGAGCAGGCCAAGCTGCGGGTGACCGTCGAGGGCCTGGTCAAGGCGATCGCCGCCGACGGCCGGGTGCACACCAGCTTCAGCCAGACCGTCGCCGCGACCGGACGTCTGTCCTCCACCGACCCCAACCTGCAGAACGTGCCGGTGCGCACGGACGAGGGCCGCGCGATCCGCCGGGGCTTCGTCGTCGGTGAGGGCTACGAATCGCTGATGACGGCCGACTACAGCCAGATCGAGCTGCGCGTGATGGCACACCTCTCCGAGGACGAGGGCCTGATCGAGGCGTTCCTGTCCGGTGAGGACCTGCACACTACCGTCGCCTCGCAGGTGTTCGGCGTGGAGCGCTCCCAGGTCGACGCCGAGATGCGCCGCAAGATCAAGGCCATGTCGTACGGCCTGGCGTACGGGCTGTCGGCGTTCGGTCTCGCCCAGCAGCTGAACATCGAGCCGGCCGAGGCGCGCGGGCTGATGGAGACCTTCTTCGAGCGGTTCGGCGGGGTCCGCGACTACCTCCAGCGGGTGGTCGACGAGGCCCGGGCGACCGGCTACACGGCGACGGTCTTCGGCCGCCGCCGCTACCTGCCGGACCTGAACAGCGACAACCGCCAGCGCCGTGAGGCCGCCGAGCGGATGGCGTTGAACGCCCCGATCCAGGGCACCGCCGCCGACATCGTCAAGGTCGCCATGCTGCGCGTGGACAAGGCCCTCGCCGAGGCGGGCCTGACGTCGCGGATGCTGCTCCAGGTCCATGACGAAATCGTCCTGGAGATCGCCCCCGGCGAGCGGGAGCGGGTCGAGGAACTGGTGCGCCGGGAGATGGGCGCCGCCGTGGAACTGCGGGCCCCGCTGGACGTGTCCGTGGGCGTCGGCGGCGACTGGGAGTCCGCCGCGCACTGACCCCGCGCGCGGCGTCCGAGCGCCCGTCCACTGCTTAGGCCGTCTCTTCCGGATCTTGCTCCCCCAGCTACCGCTGGGAGGTGCCCCCAGACCGGCAAGATCCGAAAGGGACGCCCTAGGCGGCGGGGACGGGCGTTCGCGCGTCCCGCTCCGGGCGGGGCCGGTCCCGGTCGCGGTCCCGGCGGTGGCGCAGCCGTACGAGGGTCCCGTACGCCAGCAGCCCGACGGTGAGGCCGGCTCCCGCTCCGAAGCAGACGGTCGGGATGATGTCGAGCGGGGTGCGGATCCGGTCGTAGAAGGTGAAGAAGCGCATCACCCGCAGGGTGATCCCGGCCGCCGCGCAGCCGGCGATCAGTGCGGCGGCGCCCCAGCGCTCCGCGAGGCCGAGCACCGGGACCGAGGCCGGCGCGGGCGTGGCCGGCAGCCGCCGCAGGCCGCTCACCGTGAACCAGAGCAGCGCGCAGGCGGCCACCGCGGAGGAGCCGTACTGGAGGTAGGAGTAGAGGGGCAGGCCGAAGGCGAGGGGATCACCGAGCCCCGGCAGCACGTTCGTCCCCCAGCGGTCCAGGTGCGTGAAGCTGTCCCACACCACGTGGGTGAGCGAGCCGGCCACCGCCGAGAGGTAGAACCAGAGCGCGAGCCGCGGCAGCCCCCGCCCGCGCCAGCTCTCACCCCGTACGAAGGCGTACGTCCTGCCCCGCCAGGTCCGCGGCAGGAGCGCGACGAGGGGTTCGCGCAGCAGCAGCCAGCACGCCGCGAGGAGCGCGGTCAGGACGGCGTCCACGGTGGCCACGCCCAGCAGGGTGTGCGTGAAGCGGCCGTAGCCCATGACGCCGCTCACGACGGCGTCCGCGAAGTAGAAGGTGTCCGGGGCGAACGAGCCCAGGACGAGCGCCGAGCCGACCAGCGGTCCCCGGGCACGCCCGGTCCGGCGTACGGCCGGAAGTACGGCGGCCGCATGGCTGAGAGTGAACGGCACGGGGGCTCCTCGGGCTTTCGGCGTCCGGACATTATGCGTGTGCTGCAAGGGAACGTGGGGATGTGGTGAATTCCGAGCCGCGGTGCGTGCCGTGTGAAGTGAGTTGACGTAGGGTCACGCGGACGTCTAGGGGAGGGGCCCGTCATGGCGGCACGAATACGCGGACGCGGGCTGCGCAGGGGCGCGGCCGCGGCACTGGTCTCGGCGGTGGTGGCCGCCGCCATGACGGCCTCGCAGGGCCCGGCCGGTGCCGGCCGGCAGCGGATCGCGGCGGCCGGCGAGGAGGCCGCGGCGCGGCAGCCGGCGGCCGCGGGCTCCGGCGGTGACTCCGCCTACTTCACCGAACTCCCGCCGCTGGTGAGCCCCGAGCCGCCGGCCGTGGTCCTGCCGGAGGGGCCGCCCGCCGCCGGGGAGCGGCCCGCGCCCGTGCCCTCGCCGTCGGCGGCCGTGGTGCCGGCGGCGGACCGGCCCTTGGGGCCGGGCGCGCAGGGGATACCGGCCGGCGTGCTCGCCGCGTACCGGGCCGCCGAGCAGCGGGTGGCGCGGAACGATCCCGGGTGCGGGCTGCGCTGGCAGCTGCTCGCGGCGATCGGCAAGGTCGAATCGGGGCAGGCGCGCGGCGGGCGGGTGGACGCCGCCGGCACCACGTTGCTGCCCATCCTGGGGCCGGTGCTCGACGGCAACGGCTTCGCGAACATCTCCGACACCGACGGCGGAACCTTCGACGGCGACGCCCGCTACGACCGGGCCGTCGGGCCGATGCAGTTCATCCCGTCCACCTGGGCGGCCTGGGGCCAGGACGCGAACGGCGACGGCCGGCGCGACCCGAACAACATCCACGACGCCGCGCTGGCGGCCGGACGGTACCTGTGCGCGGGCAGCCGGGACCTGAGGACGGGGGCGGACCTGGACCGGGCCGTACTGTCGTACAACCACTCCGCGGAGTACCTGCGGACGGTGCGGTCCTGGTTCGCGTACTACCTCCAGGGGGTCCACGAGGTCCCGGACGCGGGCGGCGCTGCGGGCCCCACCGGTACGGTCCCGGGCGCCCCGGCGGGCCGGCCGTCGGACCCGAAGCCGACTCCGCCCCCGTCGCCGAAGCCGACCCCGACGCCCACTCCGTCGCCGAAGCCGACCCCGACGCCCACTCCGTCGCCGAAGCCGACCCCGACGCCCACTCCGTCGCCGAAGCCGACGCCGACCCCCACTCCGTCGCCGAAGCCGACGCCGACGCCGACCCCGACGCCGTCTACGAAGCCGACGCCGACCCCCACGCCGACCCCCACCCCGCGCCCGTCCTCGTCGGCATCGGCCCCCGCCCCCGCGCCCACCCCGGCCGTCACCCCCGCGCCCGGCACCGCCGGTTAGGCCCCGGGCCGCCGCACCGGGGCGCCCGGCGCCGAAGTGGCCGCGCCGGGCGCCCCGGCGGTTCCCGGCGGTTCTCATCTCACCCCCGCGTTGCTACGGTACGCCTCCCTGACGCCCCATCAGATCCGGAGGCCCCGCCATGCGCGCACTCGCCGCCGCCGCCGTCGGACTGGCCGCCGCGCTGGCCCTCGTCCTCACCGTCACCGCCTTCGGGGTGCCGGAGGGCGAGACCTCGCCCCGGCCGCTGCTCACCACCGCGCCCGCCGCGCCCGGGAAGTAGAGGAGGCCCGGCCGTGCGACGCAGAGCCAGCCTCGTCCTCCTCGCCCTGGCCGTGTTCTGCGCGGCCCTCGCACCACTGCTGCGCTGGTACGCGTACCCGCGGCTCGCCAAGGTCCCGCCCGGCCAGTACCAGGAGATGGTCCTGGAGGCCAGGGACGCCACCCTCCTCGACTACTCCGGCGGCATGCGGCCCAAGAAGGTCGACAAGGTCACGATCGTCCAGACCCTCAAGGGCAACGTCGAGGCGTCGAAGGAGATCGAGGCCGACGCCGGCAAGGACGTGGTCGTCTGGGACACGCTCTCCCACGTCATCGGACCCGACGGCAAGACGGTCTCGCAGATCCCCGAGCGCTACATCTTCGACGCCCACACCCAGGACCCGGTGCACGCCACCGGCGAGATGGTCGACGGGGACCCGGTCGAGCGCGAGGGCATCGAGTTCAAGTGGCCCTTCTTCACCGAGCCGCGCGACTACCTCTACTTCGACGCCCAGACCCGCACCTCCTCCCCGGTCCACTACGTCGGACCGCGCACCTACCGCGGCATGGACGTCTACTACTTCGAGCAGACCGTCCCCTGGACCAAGGTCCCCATGCCGAAGAAGATGCCGATCGAGGGCATCGACCCCGCCACCATCGAGCAGACCACCGGCACCACCCTCTGGTACACGGTCACGGCCCGGTTCTGGGTGGACCCGGTGACCGGCGCACCCGTCAACGCCGAGCAGGACATCCAGCAGGAGATGCGCGGCGGCATCGCGGCGGGAGCCCCGGACGGCAGGCTCACCGCCTTCGCCGGACACGTCACGATGCGCGAGGACTACGCGGAGCACACCTTCGACCTGGTCTCCGCCAACCGTACGAAGGTCCTCGCGCTGCACACCCACGCCCCGGCCGGCCTCGCCGCCGGCGGGCTGGCCCTGCTCGCCTGCGCCCTCTGGCTGGAGGCCCGGGGCCGCCGCGCCCGGGACGGGGCCGTCAGCGCCTGAGCCGGGCGTTGGTGTGGCGGGTGGGCTCGGCCGTCGCCGGGTCCTCCGGCCACGGATGCCGGGGGTAGCGGCCGCGCAGCTCGGCGCGGACGGCGCGGTAGCCGCCCCGCCAGAAGGAGGCCAGGTCGGCGGTGACGGCGGCCGGCCGGCCCGCCGGCGACAGCAGGTGGACCAGCAGCGGCACCCCCGCCACGCGCGGGGTCTCGGCCAGCCCGAACAGCTCCTGGAGCTTGACCGCGAGCACCGGCTGCCCGGCCGTGTAGTCGACACGGATCCGGGACCCGCTGGGGACCTCGATCCGCTCGGGCGCCAGCTCGTCCAGCCGCGCGGCCTCCCCCGTGGCCCAGGGCAGGAGCCGGTTCAGAGCCTGTCCGGCGTCGATCCGGCCCAGGTCGGCACGGCGCCGGGCCCGCGACAGCTCGGGCTCCAGCCAGTCGTCGGCCGGCTCCAGCAGTGCCGCGTCGTCCGCCACGTCGGGCCAGGGGCCGCCGAGCGTACGGTGCAGGAAGCCGATCCGGGCCCGCAGCGCCCGCGCGTCCGGGGACCAGCGCAGCAGGCCCAGGCCCTCGGCGCGCAGCCCGTCCAGCAGGGCCGCCCGTACCAGCTCCGGGGCGGGGTCGCGCAGCGGGCGCGCCACCAGTTCGATGGCACCGAGCCGCTCGGCGGAGCGGGCGACCACGTCCCCGTCCTCCCAGCGGACCTCCTCCCCGCGGGTCAGCAGGTGCCCGGCGGCGGCCCGGGCGGTGTCCTCGTCGAGGACCGCCGCCAGCCGGACCCGTGCGGACGCCGCGTGCGGGGCCCGGTCGGCGACGGCCACCGCCAGCCAGGGCGCGTCGCGCAGCGCGGAGCCCCCGCCCAGCTCGGCGCCGGTCCCCGAGGCCATCAGGAACGCGCCCGCGCCCCTGGCCCGGGCCACCCGCTCCGGGAACGCGAGCGCGGCGACGAGGGCGGCGGCGTGGTCGTCGCCGGCCGCCGCCGCGCCCGGGGCCCCGGCCGGGGAGGCGCCCCGCGCGGCGGCGTCGCCGGACAGCGCGCGCTCCAGGCGGCCCACCTCCGCCCGCCAGCGGCCCGCGTACGGGTCACCGCCCCGGCGGGCCGCACGCCAGGCCGCCGCCAGGTCGTCCCCGTACTCCCGCGGCGGCTCCTCGCTCAGCAGCGCCACCACCTCGGCGGCCCGCCGCGCGCCCAGCGCCCCGGCGCCGTCCAGCAGCGCCCGCGCCAGCCGCGGGTGCAGACCCAGCCGGGCCGTGCGCCGCCCGCGCGGGGTCGGCCGTCCCGCGGCGTCCACCGCCCCGACGGCCACCAGTACCTCCCGGGCGGCGGCCATGGCCCCGGCGGGCGGCGGGTCCAGCAGCGCCAGCCCGGGCGGCGTCCGGGTCGCCCCAGCAGGCGGCCTGGAGCGCGAACGGCGCCAGGTCCGCGATCCGGATCTCGGGGGAGGGGAAGGCGGGCATCCGGCCGTCCTCCGCCTCGGCCCAGCACCGGTACACCACCCCCGGCGCCTCACGTCCGGCCCGGCCCGCCCGCTGGCGGCCCGCCGCGCGGGAGGCCCGTACCGTCGCCAGCGCGCCCAGCCCCCGGGCGTGGTCCACCCGGGGCTCGCGGGCCAGCCCCGAGTCCACGACCACCCGTACGCCCGGCACGGTCAGGCTCGACTCCGCGACGGCGGTCGAGAGGATGACCCGGCGGTGCGCCGAGGCGGTCAGCGCCGCGTCCTGCACGGCGGCCGGCGCGCGGCCGTGGACCTGGAGCACCTCGGCGTCCACCCCGGCCAGCTGCCCGGCGACGCGGGCGATCTCCCCGACGCCGGGGAGGAAGCACAGCACGTCGCCGGAACGTTCCGCCAGCGCCCGGCGCACCACCGAGGCCACGTGCGCGAGCTGCGCCGGATCCACCCTCATCCCGTGCGGCGGCCGCACCGGCCGGGCCGGCGGCGCCCACACGGTCTCCACCGGGTACGCGACCCCGGCGGCCTCCACCACCGGCGCGTCCCCCAGCAGCCGGGCCCAGCCGGCCGCGTCGGTCGTCGCCGAGGCCGCCACCAGGCGCAGCTCCGGGCGCAGGGTCTCGCGTACGTCCAGCAGGAAGGCGGCGACGGTGTCGGCGTCCAGGTGCCGCTCGTGGCACTCGTCCAGGACCACCACGTCCACCCCGGCGAGCTCCTGGTCGCGCTGGAGGCGCTGGAGCAGCACGCCGGTGGTCACCACCTCGACGGCCGTGTCCCGGCCCACGACGCGCTCCCCGCGCACGGTGAAGCCCACCGAGCCCCCGACGGCCTCGCCCAGCAGCCACGCCATCCGCCGCGCCGCCGCCCGGGCGGCGATCCGCCGGGGCTCGGCGACGACCACCCGGCGCGGCGGCCCGCCGCCCGTCAGCCCGGCCAGGACGAGCGGCACCAGGGTGGTCTTGCCCGTACCGGGCGGGGCGCACAGCACGGCCGTGCCCCGCTCGTCCAGTGCCGAGACGAGCGCGGGCACGGCCTCCCGTACGGGGAGGGCGTCGAGGGCGGCCTGGCGGATCAAGGGGTCAGTCCCTCTCGCAGACGAAGATCGCGGTGCCCGGGATCAGGTTGCCGCGCAGCGGGGACCAGCCGCCCCACTCCTGGCTGTTCCACTCCGGCCACTGCGGCTCCACGAGGTCCAGCAGCCGGAAGCCGCCCGCGACCACGTCCCGGACGCGGTCGCCGATGGTGCGGTGGTGCTCGACGTAGACGGCGCGGCCCCGCTCGTCCTGCTCGACGTACGGGGTCCGGTCGAAGTAGGAGGCGGAGACGGAGAGCCCCGCGGGGCCGGGCTCGTCGGGGAAGGCCCAGCGGATCGGGTGGGTGACGGAGAAGACCCAGCGGCCTCCGGGGCGCAGGACGCGGCGCACCTCGCGCATGACGTTCACCGGGTCGGCGACGAAGGGGACGGCCCCGTACGCCGAGCAGGCGAGGTCGAAGGAGCCGTCGCGGAAGGGGAGCCGGCCGGCGTCGGCCTCGACGAGCGGGACGTCCCCGCCGATGCGCAGGGCGTGCTGGAGCTGGCGGTGGGAGAGGTCGAGGGCCACCGGGCGGGCGCCCTGGGCGGCGAGCCAGCGCGAGCACTGGGCGGCGCCGGCGCCGATCTCCAGGACGTGCTTGCCCTTGAGGGAGGCGGCGGGCCCCAGCAGGGCGGCGTCGGCCTCGTCCAGGCCCTCGGGGCCCCAGACGAAGCGGTCGTCGCCGAGGAAGGCGCCGTGCTCGCTCTGGTACTCGTCGGCGTTGCGGTCCCACCAGCCGCGGCTCGCGCGGCTGCTCTCCGCTTCGCCCGCGTCACGCCGGGTGGCCTCGGCCTCGTCCTCGGCGGTGCTGCCCGCCCCGCGGGCGTCTTCGGGGGCGTAGTCCTCTTGGTTCATGGGGCCCGTCGTCGTAGTCTGCGGATGGCTCGATGGTCGGGGCGGCCGGAAAGTCGTACGGAGTGCTCATCACCGCGGCGCCGCCCACGAATTGCGCCGGTTTTGCGGTGATCTGCCCGCGGTGTGCGCCTTCGCGCATTGACCCTTCCCGGCTGCCCCCGTATGCTACAAGTTGCGCTGCGAGCCTGTGCTCCTCAGACCTAGCAGGCTGCGCTTGCATCTGTTGATGTCCCCTCGGTTTTCGAGGCCCTTCCCCTTCCAGGGGATTCAGGGGCTTCTTTGGCTGTCCGGCTTCTTCGGCAGGTGCCGATAAGGGCTCCCGGCGTAGCAGTACCTACGACTTTCTGTCCGTAACCGGAGCCCTTTCCCACATGACGAGCAGCACCGAGACCACCGCCACCACCCCTCCGCAGGTAGCGGTCAACGACATCGGTAACGCGGAAGCCTTCCTGGCCGCGATCGACGAGACGATCAAGTACTTCAACGACGGCGACATCGTCGACGGCGTCATCGTGAAGGTCGACCGGGACGAGGTCCTGCTCGACATCGGTTACAAGACCGAAGGCGTGATCCCGAGCCGCGAGCTCTCGATCAAGCACGACGTCGACCCGAACGAGGTCGTCAAGGTCGGCGACGAGATCGAGGCCCTGGTTCTCCAGAAGGAGGACAAGGAAGGCCGTCTCATCCTGTCCAAGAAGCGCGCTCAGTACGAGCGTGCCTGGGGCACGATCGAGAAGATCAAGGAAGAAGACGGCATCGTCACCGGCACCGTCATCGAGGTCGTCAAGGGTGGTCTCATCCTCGACATCGGCCTCCGTGGCTTCCTGCCGGCCTCCCTCGTCGAGATGCGCCGCGTCCGCGACCTCCAGCCCTACGTGGGCAAGGAGCTCGAGGCGAAGATCATCGAGCTGGACAAGAACCGCAACAACGTGGTTTTGTCCCGCCGCGCCTGGCTCGAGCAGACCCAGTCCGAGGTTCGCCAGACGTTCCTCACCACCCTGCAGAAGGGTCAGGTCCGCTCCGGCGTCGTCTCCTCGATCGTCAACTTCGGTGCCTTCGTGGACCTGGGTGGCGTCGACGGTCTCGTGCACGTCTCCGAGCTCTCCTGGAAGCACATCGACCACCCGTCCGAGGTTGTCGAGGTCGGCCAGGAAGTCACCGTCGAGGTCCTCGACGTCGACATGGACCGCGAGCGCGTTTCCCTGTCGCTGAAGGCGACGCAGGAGGACCCGTGGCAGCAGTTCGCCCGGACCCACCAGATCGGCCAGGTCGTCCCGGGTAAGGTCACCAAGCTGGTTCCGTTCGGTGCGTTCGTCCGCGTGGACGAGGGCATCGAGGGTCTGGTCCACATCTCCGAGCTGGCCGAGCGCCACGTGGAGATCCCGGAGCAGGTCGTCCAGGTCAACGACGAGATCTTCGTCAAGGTCATCGACATCGACCTCGAGCGTCGCCGGATCTCGCTGTCCCTCAAGCAGGCCAACGAGTCCTTCGGTGCCGACCCGGCGTCGGTCGAGTTCGACCCGACCCTGTACGGCATGGCCGCGTCCTACGACGACCAGGGCAACTACATCTACCCCGAGGGCTTCGACCCCGAGACCAACGACTGGCTCGAGGGCTACGAGACCCAGCGCGAGACGTGGGAGCGCCAGTACGCCGAGGCGCAGGTCCGCTTCGAGCAGCACCAGGCCCAGGTCATCAAGAGCCGCGAGGCCGACGAGGCCGCTGCCGCCGAGGGCGCTGCCGCCCCGGCCGCCGGTGGCAACGCCGGTGCGGGCGTCTCCGGTGGTTCGTACTCCTCCGAGGGTGCGGACGAGACCTCCGGCGCCCTGGCGTCGGACGAGGCCCTGGCCGCGCTCCGCGAGAAGCTGGCCGGCGGCCAGAGCTGATCGCAGCGCATCACACTCCGGTGTGAGCCGAGCTGAACGACGAGGCCCGTCCCCTTCGGGGGGCGGGCCTCGCCGCGTTCCCCGGCCGTGTGCCGGGGCCCCGCCGGGCACCGTGGGTCCGGCCGCCGTCGCGTTGCGTTTCTGTTAACACGGCCGACCGGGGAATGGCCGCGCGACCCCGGACGTTCTTCGCAGGGAACACGGCGCGAGGGAGGACTGGTGACGGTGCTTGATCCACAGGGTCTGTACGAATGGGACGCCAAGGGCCTGGCGGTGGCCGACCTGGCGCTGACCCAGGACTCGGCCGGACTGGTCATGCTCTACCACTTCGAGGGGTACATCGACGCGGGCGAGACCGGCGAACAGATCGTCGAACGGCTCCTCGACACCCTGCCCCACCAGGTGGTGGCCCGCTTCGACGCGGACCGGCTGGTGGACTACCGGGCACGCCGCCCGCTGCTGACCTTCCAGCGCGACCACTGGAGCGACTTCGAGGAGCCCCGCCTGGAGGTGCGCCTGGTCCAGGACGCCACCGGCGCGCCCTTCCTGCTGCTCTCCGGCCCGGAGCCGGACGTGGAGTGGGAGCGCTTCGCCGCCGCCGTCCGGCAGATCGTGGAGCGGCTCGGCGTCCGGCTCTCGGTCAACTTCCACGGCATCCCGATGGGCGTGCCGCACACCCGGCCCGTCGGCATCACCCCGCACGGCAACCGGACGGACCTGATGCCCGGCCACCGCAGCCCCTTCGACGAGGCCCAGGTGCCCGGCAGCGCCGAATCGCTGATCGAGTTCCGCCTCGCCCAGGCCGGCCACGACGTACTCGGCGTCGCCGCGCACGTCCCGCACTACGTCGCCCGCTCCGCCTACCCCGACGCGGCCCTGACCGCGCTGGAGGCCATCACGGCCGCCACCGGGCTGGTCCTGCCGGCCGTCGCGCACGCACTGCGCACCGAGGCCCACCGGACCCAGACGGAGATCGACCGGCAGATCCGCGAGGGCGACGAGGAACTCGTCAGCCTCGTCCAGGGCTTGGAGCACCAGTACGACGCCGCGGCCGGAGCCGAGACCCGCGGCAACATGATCGCCGAGCCGGCCGAGATCCCCTCGGCCGAGGAGATCGGCCGCGAGTTCGAGAAGTTCCTGGCGGAACGCGAGGGCGAGGCGTAGGCCCCGGCTGTCAGGGGCGCGCGTGCCGCGGTGGCCCCCCGGGCGGTGTTCCCCGCCGGTGGGGCACCGCCTAGGGTGCTGACCATGCTGAAAGTGGGCCTGACAGGCGGAATCGGTGCCGGCAAGAGCGAGGTCTCGCGGCTGCTGGCGGGATACGGGGCGGTCGTCGTGGACGCCGACCGGATCGCGCGGGAGGTCGTCGAGCCGGGCACACCCGGACTCGCGGCCGTCGTGGAGGCCTTCGGGGACTCCGTCCTCACCGCCGACGGACGGCTGGACCGGCCCCGGCTGGGGGCGGTCGTCTTCGCCGACCCGGAGAAGCTCCGCACCCTCAACGCCATCGTGCACCCCCTCGTCGGGACCCGGTCCGCCGACCTGGAGCGTGCGGCCGGACCCGGCGCGATCGTGGTGCACGACGTACCGCTCCTCACGGAGAACGGCCTCGCGCCCCTGTACGACCTGGTCGTGGTCGTGGACGCGGCCCCCGAAACGCAGCTGACCCGGCTGACCGCACTGCGCGGGATGACCGAGGAGGAGGCCCGCGCCCGGATGGCCGCCCAGGCCACCCGCGAGCAGCGGCTGGCGGTGGCCACCCTCGTGATCGACAACGACGGGCCGCTGGAGGCGCTGGAGCCGCAGGTGCGCAAGGTCTGGGAAGAGCTGACGGCCAGGGCCGCCGCCAAGGCCCCCACGGAATAGGGGCGGCGGCGGAGGGCGTTGAACGCGCCCGTAGAGGGAAGGAAAGACACCGTGTCCGAAACCACGCCCCCGCCGCCGCCCACCGGACCGGGACCCGGACCCGCTGGATCTCCGGGTTCCGCGAGCCCCGAGACCCACGTCATCGACTACCGTGCCGCCGAGCACCTCCTGGCCGCCCGCGACCCGCGCGGCGCGGTCCGGCTGCTCGACTCCGTCATAGCCGCCCACCCGGAGAACACCGCGGCCCGGCTGCTGCGCGCCCGTGCCTTCTTCGCGGCGGCCCAGCTGCGGCCCGCCCAGCTGGAGTTCGAGCTGGTGCTGGAGCGGGAGCCGGACAACGCCTTCGCCCACTTCGCGCTCGCCCGCACCCACGAGCGGTCCGGGCGCCCCGAGCAGGCCCGCCGGCACTTCCGGCTCGCCGCCGCCCTCGACCCGCAGCCCGAGTACCTCGAAGCGGCCCGCTTCGAGCGCTGAGCCGCGGCCGGCTCAGCGCTCGCGCGGAGGCTCGTACGGGGGCACGTCCGCCCCCGGCTGGTAGTGCGGGCCCTGACGGATGTGCCGGACGACGACGGCCAGGTCGACGGCGGCCAGCAGCGCGACCGCCGCGCAGGCGGCCGCCCACCCGGAACGGCCGGCCAGCGAGAAGGCGGCCGCCCCGCCGGCGGCCCAGATCAGTCCCCACAGGCTCAGCCAGAACCGCAGCCGCAGCGGACTGCGCGCGGTCACGGGCTCGTTCCCGGTACGCATGGCCATCGCCCCATCCCGTACGGAGGCCTCCGTTCCATGCTCCCACCCGGGGCGCGGCGCGGTAAGCGCCGAGACCGGCCGCGGCTGCGGTCAGGGATTGAGCTTGTTCACGGCCGTCGTGGTCGTCTTCTTGAAGGCGGGCACGGGAGCGTCGGGCAGGTTCCCCATCTGGCCCCACTTCACGACCGTCACGGTGGAGCCGTCGCGTCCGATCCCGTACAGGTGCACGCCCGGCTCGGACTCCGGGATCGAGGTGCCCACCCCGTAGACGTGCGCGCCCTCCTCCACCGCCAGCTTCCCGTAGTCCTGCCAGGACGCCGTCCCGCCCGGGTTCGTGCGCAGCCAGTCCGCGGCGCAGGCGGCGACCCGGCGCTCCAGGGTGGCGGCGAGCTTCGCGGCGGCGGCGCCCGAAGCGGTGCGTACGGAGATCTGGACGGCACCGGTGTCGACCTCGGTGCCGAAGTCGCGGTGCCAGCTGCCGGCGGCCGGAAGGACCCCCTCCAGGCAGAAGGGCGCGTTCTCGGGCAGCCCCTTGGTGACCTTGCCCGGGTACCAGGCGGAGGAGGGGTGCGGGGGCAGGTCGGTGCCGTTCAGGAAGCCGGGGGCGGTGGCGGCCGCGGCGGTGCCCGAGGCGGTCAGGGTGAGGGCGGCGGCCGCCGCGAGGGCGGCGGTGGCGAGGGCCGAGGTGCTGGAGCGTCGGAACACGGTGTCTCCCCGTGAGAGGTGCGGTTGCGTACGTCGTGCGGTGCGGCCGGTGGACGACCGCTACGAACAGCCTTCCCGCTCGGGGGGCCAGAGGGGAACGGTTCGCGGCGGAACAGGGACACTGGAACGGCTGTACGTGCCGTCACCTGCGGGAACACCCCTGGCATGGGACGGCGTCACGGGAGGGGGAGCCTGGTGGGCGAGGCGGAGACCGAGGAATTCGCGCGGCTGATGCGGGAGCTGAAGGAGCGCGCCGGACTGAGCTACGGGACGCTCGCGCGCAAGCTGCACACGAGCACCTCGACACTGCACCGGTACTGCGCGGGGGAGGCGGTGCCGGCGGAGTTCGCCGTGGTGGACCGCTTCGCCCGGACCTGCGGGGCCGCGCGGGAGGAGGCGGTGGACCTGCACCGCGCCTGGCTGCTGGCGGACGCGCGACGCCGGTCGGCGGGGCGGGCCGCACCGGCGGCCGGGGTCGCGGGGGCGGGGGCGGTCACGGGGGTCGAGCCCGGGGCCGCGTCGGGGGCGGGGTCCGGGGTCGAGGCCGGCGGGTCCGGGGCCGAGCCCGGGGCCGGGGTCACGGGTGGTGCGCCGGCCGGGGCGGGGCGCTGGCACCGGCGGCGGGGTGTGGCGGTGGGCGCGGCCGGGGCGGCGGCGCTCTCGGTGGCCGTCGCGGTCCTGGTGGCGGCCGGGCCCGGGCCGCGCACCCCCGGGGCGGGCCCGGCCGGGGCCGCCGGCTCGACGGCCGGGCCCGCCGTCGGGACGGCCGGGCCGGCGGGCACGCCGAGCGTGTGGGCGAGCACACCCCCGGCGACGTCAACGCCCGCGCCCGTGCCCTCAGGGAGCACCGGCACCGACCCCGGCACCGACCCCGGCCCCGGCACCGGCCCCGGCTCGGGCGCCGGCGCGACGGCGCCTTCGCCGGCCCCGCCGTCCGGGCCGGTGGCGACACCGCTCAAGGCGGCCGTCCGGTCCCACGTGTGGGCCGCCGGCTGTGACCACGCCTACCTCTCCGAGCGGGCCCCGGAGTCCGTCCCCGCGCCGCCCGTGGAGGCGGACGCGCCCGCCTGGGCCCGGGCCCAGCGGGCCGTGCACGCCGGGACCCAGACCGTCGAGGTGACCCTGCACGGCACCGGAGAGGGGGCCGTGGTGCTCCAGGGGCTGGAGGTACGGGTGGACGCACGGCGGACCCCGCCTCCCTGGAACGTGTACCAGATGTCCCCGGGCTGCGGCGGCGGCCTCACCCCGGCCGGCTTCGCCGTGAACCTGGACGCACCGAGGCCGCTGGCCCGGCCCGTCGCGGGCAACGACGCCGGCACCCGGCTCCCCGCGCCGGCCTTCCCGCTGCGCGTCTCGGCCACCGATCCGGTCGTGCTCCGGGTCACGGCGGCCGCCACGGGCTGCGACTGTGACTGGCACCTCGAACTGCGGTGGAGCGGGCCCGGCGGGTCCGGCACCCTCCGCCTCGACGACGACGGCGTCCCCTGGCGCACCAGCGCCACGGCGGGCCGCCCCGAGTACGGCTTCGCCGGCGAGCTGGGCCGCTGGGCGCGCTGACCGCGCCAGCGCGCCCAGAGAGCCGGCCCGAGGGGCGCGCTGACCGCACCCCCCTCGGGCCGGGCGTATGCGCTGGTCAGCGACGTTGTCAGTGCGCGCGCCTAGACTCGGGTGCAGTGGATCCGCCATGACCGGGCGGAGCCGAGCACCAGGGAGGGGGACCCCGTGACCGCGCAGCCGCCGCCGCAGCCGTCGTTGCTGCGCCGCGCCGCCGTGTTCCTCCCCGCCGCCGTACCCCGGGAGGGCCGGGTGGCGTTCTGGTGCCCCGAGGGAGACCCCCTGCCCGAGCTGGGGACCCCGCATCCGCTGAAGGTGGTCCGGGCCCACGGGGACGGCGTCCGCACGCGTACCGTGCCCGCGGTGGCGCTGTCCGTGGCCGCCGCCCTGCCCGTGCTGGTGCGGGCCGCCGGCAGCCCCGCCGCGCATCCCGCCACCCGCGCCTGGGGCACCGCCGCCACGCAGGCGCTGGCCCTCGCCGCGCGCGGCCGCCTGCTGCCCGGGCTGACCGCCGACGGGGTCGACGCCTGGCGTGCCGGGCCGCTGGACGCCGAGGACGTCGGGTACCTGCGCGCCGTCGCGGCCGCCCTGCCGTACGAGGGGTACGCCACCCCGCTCGCCGGACGCCGGCCGACCGCGCTGCCCGAGCCCGAGGCCCTGGTCCGGGCCTTCCTCGACGCCGTCGCCGATGTGCTGCCGCGTACGCCCGCCGCGCCCTTCGCCACCGGGCGGCCGTTCGCCGCCGTGGAGCCGCAGCGGGTGCCGGGGATACGGGAGTGGGCCGCGCAGGTCGCGGCCGGTGCCGACGCCGGGGTGGGGATCTCGCTCCGGCTGGATCTGTCCTCCTTCCGCCTCTTCGACGAGGCCGAGCCGGAGGACGTCCGCCGCGCGGGAGCCGCCGTGGTCCAGGTGCACAGCCTCGCCGACCCCACCCTGATCGCCGACGCCGGGCAGCTGTGGGCCGGGACGGCGGGCGCCGGCTTCGGCCCGCGCGCCCGGATCGACGCCGTGCTCGCGCTGCGCCGCGCGGCCAGGGTCTGGCCGCCGCTGCTGCGCCTGCTCGACCAGCCGGTGCCCGACGCCCTCGCGCTGTCCGACCCCGAGCTGGAGGACCTGCTCGGCACCGCCGCGACCCGCCTGGCCGCCGCCGGGGTCCTCGTGCACTGGCCGCGCGAGCTGGCCCGTACGCTCTCCGCGACCGCCGTCGTACGCCCGGCCGCGCCCGGGTCAGCGACCGACGGCACCGCCTTCTTCGACGCGGCCGCCCTGTTCTCCTTCTCCTGGGAGCTGGCCCTCGGCGGGGACCGGCTCACTCCGGGCGAGATGGACGCGCTCGCGCAGGCCCACCGGCCCGTGGTGCGGCTGCGCGACCAGTGGGTGCGGGTCGACCCCGAGCTCGTGCGCAGGGCGCGCAAGCGGGAGCTGGGCCTGCTGGACCCGGTGGACGCGCTGGCCGCCGTACTCACCGGCACGGCCGAGGTGGACGGCGAGGCGGTACCCGCGGTCCCCGTGGGGGCGCTGGCCGCCCTGCGGGACCGGCTCGCCGGCGAGCCGGCCGCGGTCGCGGCGCCCGCGGGCCTGAAGGCGACCCTGCGGGACTACCAGCTGCGCGGGCTGGCCTGGCTGGACCTGATGACCTCCCTGGGGCTGGGCGGCTGCCTGGCCGACGACATGGGCCTGGGCAAGACCGTCACCCTGATCGCCCTGCACCTGCACCGGGCCCGCCCCGAGCCCACCCTCGTGGTCTGCCCTGCGTCCCTGCTGGGCAACTGGCAGCGGGAGATCGAGAAGTTCGCCCCCGGCACCCCCGTGCGCCGCTTCCACGGCGCAGGCCGCAGCCTCGACGGAGTGAGCGGGGGCTTCGTGCTCACCACGTACGGGACGATGCGCGCGGCGGCCGCCCGGCTGGCCGGGCACAGCTGGGGCATGGTCGTCGCGGACGAGGCCCAGCACGTGAAGAACCCCCACTCGGCCACTGCGAAGGCACTGCGCACCATCCCCGCCCCGGCCCGCGTGGCCCTCACCGGGACGCCGGTCGAGAACAACCTCTCCGAGCTGTGGGCCCTGCTCGACTGGACGACCCCGGGACTGCTGGGCCCGCTCACCGCCTTCCGGGCCCGGCACGCCCGCCCGGTCGAGCACCAGCAGGAGGAGGACGGGGGCAACGAGGCGGCGGTGGCCCGGCTGGCCGCCCTCGTCCGGCCGTTCCTGCTGCGCCGCAAGAAGTCCGATCCCGGCATCGCGCCCGAGCTTCCCCCCAAGACGGAGACCGACCACCCGGTGTCCCTGACCCGGGAACAGGTCTCCCTGTACCAGGCCGCGGTGGACGAGGCGATGGCCGTGATCGAGGGCAGCGAGGGCATCGGACGGCGCGGCATGATCATGAAGTTGCTGGCCTCGCTCAAGCAGATCTGCAACCACCCCGCGCAGTACCTGAAGGAGCAGGACGTGCCGGGGGCCGGTCCCCGCATCGCGCACCGCTCGGGCAAACTGGCCCTGCTGGACGAGCTGCTGGACACGATCCTGGCCGAGGACGGCTCGGTCCTGGTCTTCACCCAGTACGTGACCATGGCCCGGATCCTGGAGCGGCACCTCACCGACCGGGGCATCCCCTCGCAGCTCCTGCACGGCGGTACCCCCGTCCCGCGGCGCGAGGAGCTCGTCGACCGCTTCCAGTCCGGCGAGGTCCCCGTCTTCCTGCTGTCCCTCAAGGCCGCGGGCACCGGCCTCAACCTGACCCGCGCCGGACACGTGATCCACTACGACCGCTGGTGGAACCCGGCCGTCGAGGAGCAGGCCACCGACCGCGCCTACCGCATCGGCCAGACCCAGCCCGTCCAGGTCCACCGCATCATCGCCGAAGGCACCGTGGAGGACCGCATCGCCGAACTGCTGGAGAGCAAGCGGGCCCTGGCCGATGCCGTCCTCGGCTCCGGCGAGTCGGCGCTGACCGAGCTGACCGACCGCGAGCTGGCCGATCTCGTCTCCCTGCGGAGGCCGGCGTGATCACCGCGCGGGACGACCGCCGCCGCACCTTCGAGACCGTGCCCGCCGGGGCGGAGGCCGCGACCTGGTGGGGCCGGGCCTGGGTGGCCGCGCTGGAGGAGCGCGCGCGGGACGCCGCCCGCCTCCAGCGCGGGCAGGCGTACGCCGCCGATGGCCATGTCGACGCCGTGACGGTCACCCCCGGCCGGATCGTGGCCTACGTCCGGGGCAGCCGGGCCCGCCCCTACCGCACCGAACTGTCCCTGCCCGCCTTCGCGGACGCCGAGTGGTCAGCGCTGCTGGAGGCGCTGGCCGCCGACCCCTCGGCCCTCGCCGCGCTGCTGGAGCGGGAGGTCCCGCAGTCCCTCGCGAACACCCTGCTGCCCGGCGCGGGGGAGCTCGTGGCGCGCTGCTCCTGTCCGGACACGGTGCGGCCGCCCTGCAAGCACGCCGCGGCCCTCTGCTACCGGGCGGCCCGGCTACTCGACACCGACCCCTTCGTCCTGCTGCTCCTGCGGGGCCGCGGTGAGCGCGAGCTCCTCGACGAACTGGCCCGGCGAAACGCCGCCCACGCGGCGCGCGAACAGCCCGGTGCCGCACCGGACTTCCCCGGCGTCCCGGCCCGCGCGGCGCTCGCCCGGACCAGCCGGCCCCCGCTGCCCGCCCCGCTCCCCGCACCGGCCGCCGCCGGGCCGCCGCCGGCCTACCCCGCCGATCCGGCGGCGCCCGATCCGCTGGCGCTGGAGCAGCTCGCCGGTGACGCGGCCGCCCGCGCACTGGCCCTGCTCGGCACGGCCGAGGACCCTATCGCAGGGCTCACCCTCTGGCAGGACGCCGTCCGGCTGGCCTCGGCGCACCCCACCTCCGGCCTCACCGGCGCCGCCCGCGCCCTCTACCGCGACCTGGCCCGGGCGACCGGCCGCAGCACCACGGACCTGGCCCGCGCCGCCGCGGCATGGCGGCAGGGGGGCCTGCCCGCGCTCACCGTCCTCGAAGAGCCCTGGGACCCCCCGGCCGGGCCCTTCGACCGGGCCCGCCCCGCCCTGCTCGCCGCGGGCCAGGGTTCCTTCCGCCCCGAGCGCAACCGCCTCACCGCCCGCACCCGTCAGCTCCGTCTGAGCCGTGAGGGCCTCTGGTACGCCTACGAATCCCGCCCGGAGGCCGCCGACTGGTGGCCCACCGCCGGCCCGTCCCCGGACCCGGTCACCGCCCTGCTGCGCTGACCTCCCCCGCCCAGGCGGCCAGGGCGGCGAAATCCCGTTCGCGCAGTCCGTGGCGGGGGTGGACGCGCAGCAGGAGGCTCGGAGCCGGGTGGCGGGAGGAGACCCAGGCACGGTCCTGCGGGGTGATCATGTCGTCGACCCACGCGAAGGGCCGGCCGGCCGCCCAGTCGAGCAGCGGGCGGGTCTTCCAGGAGAGGCCGTCGGGGTCCCGGGCGAAGAGCTCCGGCCACTCCACCACCGGCAGGTCGCAGGGGAGCCCGATGTGCGGGGAGATCAAGGTGTTGGCCTGGTGCGTCCAGGCCGTGGCCCAGGCGAGGTCGAAGGGCAGCGCCCGCAGCCGGGCGCCGTGGGAGGGATGGAGGCGCACCCGGACGCCGCGCCGGGCCTTGCGGGACTCCGGGTCGCGGTAGGAGAGCCAGACGTCCGGGCGCATCCGGTGGCTCGTATAGCCGCGCAGGCCGGCGAAGAGGGACCGGAACGGATTCAGCGGGCCGTCGACGTCGAGCAGCAGGAGCGGTCGTTCAGTCATGAAGTAGGCACTACCCAGTACACGATGGAGTGAAATGCCTACCGGCGCTATAACCCGAACGGGTCCACCGCGTTGTTTCCGGTGCGGGCTCGATGCCCCTGGAACCCCTCCGGAAAGCAGGAAACTGATGCGTCACACTCGTCGGAATGGCTTGATCGCGGTGATGGTCGCGGGTGGCGGACTGGCGGTCGCGGTGGGTGGCCTCGCGCACGCCGACGCCGAAGCGGGCGGGCAGACCGAGCGCTCCCCTGGGCTGCTCTCCGGGAACCTGGTGCAGCTGCCCCTGCACACCCCGGTGAACGTGTGCGGGAACACCGTGAGCGTGGTCGGTGTGCTCAACCCGGCGGCGGGCAACGGCTGTACGAACGCGGCACCGGGTGGCGGGAACGCGGACCCGCGGCCCTCCCATCCGTCGAAACGGGGATCGGGGAACGGGGGAGGCGCGGTGGCCGAGGGAGGGGCGAAGGGTTCCCCCGGGGTGCTGTCGGGCAACGGCCTTCAGCTTCCCGTCGATCTCCCGCTGAACGTCAGCGGGAACTCCGTGAACGTCGTCGGCGTCGGCAACGGCTCCCACGGGAACACCGCCGTGAACGGTGGGACCCCGCCCGGCGGGAAGCCGGCGCAGCCGCCCGCCGCGCAGCCGCCGGTCTCCCCGCGACCGGTGACCCCGCCCGCCGCTACGGCCCCCTCCAACCGGGGACAGGACCCCACGGCCCTGGCCCACACCGGCTCCGACGGGCTCGGCTACCTGCTGCCCGGCAGCGGTGCCCTGCTGCTCGGCGGAGCACTCCTCTACCGCCGTTTCCGGCTCAACTGACGTTCTCCGCACGCCAGCCGTCCAGGACGGCGTCGATCCGCGCCGCCAGCCGGGCCCGCGCCGCGAACCGCGGCACCCCCGCCATCAGCAGCGCGTCGTACTCGGTGTCGGTGTGCCGCACGGCGGCCCGCACCGCCACCGACACCGCCTGCTCCTCCAGTGCCCGGCCGGCGGCGGTACGCCCGACCCGGCCGCTGCCGCGCACTGAGGCGTGGGCGGCGATCGCCTGCGCGCGGTCGGGCGGGCAGCCGGGGAACAGTCGCCGTATCTCGGCGGCGAAGGCCGCGGTGAAGCGGACGTCCTCGGCCGCGCGGCGCAGCCGGTCGCGTTCCCGGCGGCGGGCCCGGGCATCGGCGTCGGCCAGGCAGGCGCGCTCGGCGCGGGCCAGCGCGGCGTCCTCCACCAGCAGCCCCTGGCGGCCGTAGCGGCGGCGGCCCCTGTGCCGGCGCACCACGACGGCGTGCAGCGAACTGCCCTCCCGCGCCCGGCGGGTGAGCGCCGCGTCACCGCGCGGCAGGTACACGAGATGGCCGAGGCCGGCGCAGTCCAGACAGCGGGGCACCCCGGATTCGCGGACGAGGAGCCGTAGCGGTCCCCGTCGGCAGGCGGCGCAGTGGATCGGCTTCTGTGACTCGAAGACGACGAGACTCATGCCGTTGTGATACCGCTTGTCCGCCCCTCTATCACCTTGCGGAGTAAGGTCGTTGGTCTTTCATTAAATCCGACTGGAACTCGTGAGGTTCGTCTACCGTGAGCCGACGGCAAGGAGGGGCACATGGGTGGACGACAGGCGACGGTACGGTGCCCGAGGGCGTCGGGAGCTTCGAGAGCGGCGGTGCCCTCGGGCCTCACCGGCCGGGAGGTCGTCATACCGCCCGGCGGCTGCACGGGCTGGCACTACCACCACGTGCCGCTCATGGCGGTGGTCAAGTCCGGTACCCTGACCCGTTTCCTGGCCGACGGCACCGTGGAAGTGCACCCGACGGGGGCCACCTTCGTCGAACCGGCGGGCGCCGACAACGTACACCTCGGCCGCAACCTCGGCTCCCGGCCCGTGGTCCTCCAGGTGACCTGCGGCCTGGCCGAGGACGACCCCTGGTCGGTGCCCTCCCCGGCCCCGCTCGACGCCGTACCCTGCCGCTGCCCCGAGGAACCCCGGTGCGCCGCTCAGACCAGTCGGCGTATCTCCCCGCGCACCCGGTAGAAGCCCCCGCCGGCCGCATGCAGGCCGTCCACCACGTACCGCGCTCCGGGCTCCCGGATACCACGCGGGAACTGCACGTTCCAGCCGTGTTCGAAGCCCTCCGAGACCACCTGCACCCGCATCCGCCCTCCCTGCTGGACGCACTCCACCACCACACCGCCGGTCGGGACCGAGGCCACCGAGACCGTCGCCACCGCCGAGGCGGAGGCCGCCGGGGTGAAGACCGGCAGGGCCGCCGCCGACTTCACGTCCACCGCGGTCGGGACGGAACCCTGCTGCGCCGCGGCGATCGCCGTCTCGCTCGCGTCCACGCACACCAGTGAACCGTCCGTGGTGACGAGGTAGAGCCGCTCGTCCAGGTACTGCATCGAGAGCGCGGAACCGCCACCCGTGCCCAGCTTCCACAGCCGCCGCCCGTCGGCGTCGAAGCAGTACACCGAGGAGGACGAGTCCCCGGCGAAGACGTGACGGCCGTCCGGAGAGGTCGCGCACGAGTACACCGCCGCGTCGCACGGGTACGAGGCCTCGACCCGGCCCGTCGCCTTCGACAGGCGCTGCACGGTGTTGCGTACCGTGCCCGCGTACACGGCGTGCTCCTCCTGCCAGCCGAACAGCACCCCGCCGGGCGTCGCCGTGTGCCACAACTGGCCGGTACCGTCGGCCGCGTACGCCGTCACACCGCCGCTGTGCCCGTGGTACACGGCCCGCTCGTCCGCCCGGACCATCCAGGCGCCGGTCCCCGAGGACTTGCGGGACCACTGGTGCTCGTCCTCGTGGTCGATGACCGTCAGACCGCCGCCCGCGTCCGAGACGTTGAGCACGCCCTCGTGGATGTCGAGCCAGTAGATGTCCATGTCCGCGGCTATCCCGTACGCCCCGAACGGCACCTTCGAGGACAGGTCGTACACCGTGCCGTCGTCACAGCCCGCGTATATCCAGAACTCGTCCGCGACCAGGCACTTCACCCCGTCCGGCAGGGAGTAGCGGGCCAGTACCTCACCGCCGTGGCTCACCGTGTAGACGTCCCCCGCCTGGTTGCCGACCCAGCAGCGGTCCTCGTCCACATGGATGCCGAAGGCCGAGGAACCGGTACGGAAGCGCCACAGCACCGGCGCCACCGCGCGGGCCGTCGACGGCGCCGAGGCCACCTGCCGACGGGTGACCGAGCGGGCGGCGCGCGCCCCCCGGACCGCCGGAGCGTACCCCTTGCGGACCTTCTCACCGATCTTCTTGGCGGCGGCCGCGCGGGCCTTCTCCGCCGTGGGGAAGGAGGAGCTCTGCAGCTGGCCGGCCGCGCCGATGCGGCCGTAGCGCACCGAGACGGCGGTGCCGTCGACGGTCACCTCGTAGAACTTGTGCGCCGCGCCGTCCTCCTGCGACAGCTCCAGATACGTCGTCTCCCGAGCCATGACAGACCCCTCCCCAAGAGCAGGGCCGCCGGCTCCTGTCCACCGGTGATCCCTCGTGAAAAACGTTAGGGCGCACCACTGACAATGGGCCGGTGAAGCTGGAAGCGATCACCTGGCAGCGGATGGCCGAGCGGCTCGCCGGTCATCTGGACGACTCCCGCGGCCCCGCGGTCGAGGAGCGCACGTGGCAACGCGTCGGCATCGACGGCGCGCCGGCGGCCGGTACCGGGGTCCTCGCGGGCGAGCTCGCCGACGCGCTGCGCTCGCGCGGGCGGTCCGTGCTCGTGGTCGCGGCCGGAGACTTCCTGCGGCCGGCGTCGCTGCGGTTCGAGTTCGGGCGCGAGGACGTGGACGCGTACCTGGGGGGCTGGTACGACACGGGCGCGCTGTGGCGGGAGGTGTTCGGCCCGACGGATCCCGGCGGCAGCGGGCGGGTGCTGCCGGACCTGTGGGACCCGGTGCGGGACCGGGCGACCCGCAGCCCGTACGCCGAACTCCCGCCGGGCGGCGTGCTGGTGGTCCACGGGCCGCTGCTGCTGGGGCACTGGTTCCCGTTCGACCTGACCGTCCACATCAGCCTCTCCGAGGGGGCGCTGGCGCGGCGCACGGAGGAGGCGCAGCGGTGGACGCTGCCGGCGTTCGCCCGCTACGAGAGGGAGACCGGCCCGGGGACGGCCGCGGACGTCCTGGTCCGCGCGGACGACCCGCGGCACCCGGCCTGGACGGGTGTGCGGTAGCCCCGGGCCGAGCCGTAGCCCCCCGGCCGGGCCGCTACGGGCGGCCGCCCAGGCGGGTGACCGCGCCGGCCGCCGCGCGGCAGCCGGCGCGGGCCGATTCCGCCGGGCCGGCCCCCGCGAGGCGGGCCGCCAGGAAGCCGCCGGTGAAGGCGTCCCCGGCGCCCGTGGTGTCCACCGCCTCCGCCGGCTCCGCCTCGACCTCGGCGGTGATCCGGCCGTCCTCCGCGACGAGCGCTCCGCCAGGGCCCCGGGTGACCACCACCAGCGGCACCCGGCGGCTGAGCTCCTCCGCCGCCCGGGCCGGGTCCCGTACGCCGGCCAGCAGCCGGGCCTCGTCCTCGTTCGGCAGGAGTACGCCGGCCCCCGCCACGGCCGCCAGGAAGCGCTCGGGGCCGAGCCCGGCCAGGAACCCCGCCGAGGCGGGGTCGACGCTGACGGGCACCCCGCGGGTCCGGGCGGCCCGCAGCGCGACCAGGGCCAGCTCCCGGCTGCTGTCCGAGAAGAACAGGTAGCCCGACAGGTGCAGGTGCCCGGCACCGTCCAGCAGGGCCGGCACCCAGTCGGCGGGGCACAGCCGCAGCGAGGCCCCGCTGTCGGTCAGGAAGGTCCGCTCCGCGTCCCCGCCGACCAGCGCCACCACCGTCCCCGTCGGCTCCGCCGGGTCCACCACCAGCAGGGGCCGTACTCCCGCGTCGACCAGGGCCCGCTCGTGCCAGTCGGCCGACTCGCACCCCACCCGCGCGAGGAGACGTACCTCCGAGGTGCCCGCGCGGGCCGCCCAGCAGGCCGCGTTGGCGCCGGCCCCGCCCGGGAGGGTGCGGATGCGGGCGGTGGTGTCGGTGGCCGGGGCCAGGGGGCCGCGGTGCACCGCCACCACGTCCGTCACCACGTCGCCGACCACCAGCAGGGCGGCCGTCACGCGCGGGCCGCCCAGGCCCCGGCGATTTTGGCGCCGAGCCGCACGTTGCCCCGGACCGCCGCCAGGTTCGCCTCCAGCGAGGCGCCGCCGGTCGCGCGCACCAGGAACCCCAGCAGGAACGGGGTCACCGCCTGCCCCGTGACACCCCGCTCGCGGCACTCGGCCAGGGCCTCGGCCAGGACCCGGTCGTGGAGCGCCGGATCCAGCTGCTCCGCCTCCGCCACCGGATTGGCGACGATCAGCGCCGCCTCGGGTCCGCCGAGGCCGTGCTGGGCGGCCATCACCGCCGCCACCTCCTCAGGCTCCCGCACCGTCCAGTCGACCGGCTCTCCCGAGTCGGTCAGGTAGAAGCCGGGGAAGCGGTCCGTCCGGTAGCCCAGGACGCCGACGCCGAGGGTTTCGAGGCGCTGGAGCGTGGCCGGCACGTCCAGGATCGACTTCACCCCCGCGCACACCACCGTGATCCGGGTCCGGGCGAGCAGCGACAGGTCCGCCGACTCGTCCTGCGAGAGCGTCCACTCGCGGTGTACGCCGCCCAGCCCGCCCGTGGCGAACACCCGCAGCCCCGCCCGCGCGGCCAGGAAGGCCGTAGCCGACACCGTGGTCGCCCCGGTGGCGCCCGTGGCGAGGGCGGGCGCGAGGTCCCGGTGGCCCAGCTTGCGCACGCCCTCGCCCGTCGCGATCCGCTCCAGCGCGGCCTTGTCGAGGCCCGCCCGGGCCACCCCGTCCAGCACGGCGACGGTCGCCGGGACCGCGCCCTCCGCCCGGACCAGGTCCTCCAGCTCCAGACCCGTCTCCAGATTGCGGGGACGCGGCAGACCGTGCGAGATGATCGTCGACTCCAGGGCGACGACGGGCCGGCGGGCGGCGAGCGCCTCGCGTACCTCTTCCGACAGGACCGGTCCCCCGGACAGGGGTGCAGTTGCTCTGTGCTGTGGCATGTCCCCATCCCTGGCACGGGACTCACGCCGCCAAACGCGCCCCTCCCGCTCCGGCGCGAACCCGTCCGGGCGGCGCGCCCGGAAGGGCCGCTCCCGGACCGGGCCCTCCACCGGGCCGCACACCATGCCGTGCCCCGCGCCGGCCACCGTGCCGCCCGCCGCGGGCGTGCGCGCCGCTCTGGCCGAAAGCCGCCGGATCCCGCGCCCGGGCCGCCTGCCCCCGGGCTGCCCGGGGAGGGGAGGTCGCGGTACCTGCGACAAGGGGCTCCGGCGAGCCCGTCGCCGGCGGGAGCGGGCCGGTGGAGCCGCCCGCGGCTCCGGCCCGCGGCGCTGACCCGCTCGACGGAATGACGCGCCGGAGGCGCCCGCGCTGGACGCTCTGGTCACCCCGCGCGCGGGGCGGCGGCCCTACGCTGACGCACCATGAGCACCCGTCACCACGAAGCGCCCGCCTCCTTCGCCGTGTCCGTCGCGGACCTCCCCGACGCCGAGCTGGAGCCCGAGGAGCTGGACCCCGCGCAGGTCGTCTCCGGCACCCCGGTCGTGACCGGGAAGGTGCTCTGGGAGTCGGCGGACGGCTCGCAGGTCCGGGGGATCTGGCAGATCACCCCCGGGGTGGTCACCGACACCGAGGCCGACGAACTGTTCGTGGTGGTCAGCGGCCGCGCCACCATCGAGGTCGAGGGCGGCGCGGGCTTCGAGGTGGGACCGGGCTCGGCCTGTGTGCTGAAGAAGGGCGACCGGACCACCTGGACGGTCCACGAGACGCTCCGCAAGGCCTACCACATCAACTGCTGAGACCCCCCGGCTCCGTGCGTGCCGGATGCCGCCGTGCGGTGAACAGGGCGAGCGCCGCCATCGGCAGCAGCAGGGCCGCGCTGATCGCGTTGAGCCAGCCGTAGCCGGCCTGGGACATGATCAGCCCGGCAGCCGCCCCGCCCACGGCGGCTGCGGTGTTCATCGTCAGGTCGCCCAGGCCCTGCACGGCGGCCCGCGCGGCCTGCGGTACCGAGTCGGTCAGCAGCGCCGAGCCGACGACGATCCCGGCGGACCAGCCGAGCCCGAGCAGGAAGAGGCCGGCCGCGCTCTGGGCGTGGTTCCCGCCGGCCGTGCCGGCGAGCAGGGCGGCGATGGACAGCAGCCCGGCGGTGAGCCCGATCACGGACAGCCGGCCGAGCCGGTCGGCGAGCCAGCCCATGACGGGGGAGAAGGCGAACATGCCCGCGATGTGGCCGCTGATCACCAGGCCGATGAGCCGCAGGTCGGCGCCGTGGTGACCGAGGTCGACGGGGGCCATCACCATGATCGACACCATGGCGGTGTGCGATACGGCGACGGTGAGCAGCGCGAGCCGGGCCCGCGGTGAGGCCTTGACGGCGGCGACGCCGGCGCGCAGCGAGCGGGCCTGCCGGGACTGCTCGCCGGAACCGGCCAGGGCCCGGGCGGTCAGCAGCGGGTCCGGCCGCAGGAACACGGCGAGCAGGGCGCCGGTGAGTACGAAGACGGCGCCGGCCCATACGAAGGGTCCCGCCGTCTGGGGTATGGAGGTGCCGGCGAAGCTGTCGCTGGCGGGGGCCGAGAGGTTGGGGCCGAGCACCGCGCCCAGGGTGGAGGCCCAGACGACCAGCGAGATCGCGCGGGCCCGCCGGTCGGGCGCGGCGAGGTCGGTGGCGGCGAAGCGGGCCTGGAAGGTGGCGCAGGAGGCGGCGCCGAAGGCGGCCATGCCGACGAGCAGCAGCGGGAAGCTGTCGACGACGGCGGCCAGGACGACCAGGGCCGCGCCGAGCGCGCCGATCGCGTACGCCACCACCAGCCCCCACCGGCGCCCGCGCGCGGTCATCAGGGCGGCGAGCGGCAGCGAGAACAGCGCGGTGCCGATCACGGCGGCGGTGGACGCGACCCCGGACAGGGCCTCGGTGCCGCTGATCTCGGTGGCCAGTACGGGGGCCAGGGCGACGCTGATCGGCACGCCCAGGCCGCCCAGCATCTGGCTGGTCATCAGCACGGCGGAGGTCCGGCGCTGGAGCCGGGGCAGCGCCGCCGCGTCGACGGGCGCGGGCGTGGCCTTGGTGCCGGCGGAGGTTCCGGGAGCGGCGCTCACGCCCGGCACCGCCGTCGCGGGGGTTCGGCGGAGGCGGACGGTATGAGGCCTGGTGCGGCAGGAGTGGTCACGGCGGCAGTTTCCCACCGTCGGGCGCGCGGGGGAACCGCGTATCGCGGTCCGGGGTCCCGTCGCCACCCGCTGTCACCTGCGTGACGGCGCGCGGCTCAGAACAGGGGCCGCGGGAGCACGCCCTCCAGCGCGAGCAGGATCCGCTTGGTCTCCACCCCGCCCCCGAAGCCGCCAATGCCCCCGTCGTTCTCGACCACGCGGTGGCACGGCACGACCACGGGCAGGGGATTCGAGCCCATGGCGTTGCCCACGGCCTGGGCCGCCCCCGGCTGCCCGGCCCGAGCGGCCAGCTCCCCGTACCCGACGACCGATCCGTACGGCACCGAGCGGTCGAGCTCCAGCAGCACCTGCCGGTTGAAACCGGAGCTGAGCCGCCAGTCCAGCGGCAGCTCGAAGCGCCGCAGCGAACCGGCGAAGTAGGCGGCCAGCTGGCGTATCGGCTCGGCCAGCAGCACCTCCTCGCCCGGGTCCGGCCGCCACGCGTCGGCGCCGAGCCGGGAAACGAGCGAGCCGATCATCCGGCCGGCCCGGTCCGGGCGCGCGTGGAACTCGACCCGGACCAGACCCTCGGGGGTCGCGGCCAGGAGCAGGGGACCGATGTCGCTGGGCACGACGGTCCATTCGAGGTGCGGCCCGCGGGGCCGCTCGGTGCTGTCCACGTCCCCACCGTACGGCCCGCCACCGACAGCGCGGACGGGCTCGCGCACGCCACCGCCGCGCCGGGCCCTCAGAAGCCGAGCGCGGCGTTGCGCACCACGTCGGGCGCGTTGGTGATGATCCCGTCCACGCCCATGTCGCGGACCTTGCGGGCCGTGGCCGCGTCGTCCACGATCCAGGTGTCCACCTCCATGGCCCTGCCGTGGGCCCCCAGCAGGCCGTGCACCGCCGTCACCCACTCCGCGGAGATCGTGGTGTGCCACGGGTTGATCCGGTCCGTGAACCGCGCGTAGCGCGGCAGCTCGGCCACGGGCGGGGTGCCCAGGAAGGCCGTCACCAGGCCGGGGTGCAGTTCGTGGACGGTGCGTACGGAATCGGCGCTGAAGCTCTGTACCACCAGGCGGTCCGGGACGTGGTCCTCGTCCAGCCAGCCGGTCTCGTCCAGGAGCTCCAGCGTCTCCTCCTCGATCCCCGGGTAGAGCTCCGGCTTCTTGATCTCCAGCAGCAGCTTCTGCCGGTTCTCCTCGACCCGCTCCAGGTACGCGCGCAGGGTCGGTACCCGGGCGCCCGCGAAGCGGGGGGCGAACCAGCTCCCCGCGTCCAGCCGCCCGATCTCCTCCGCCGTGAAATCCCTGACCCGCCAGGGCCTGCGGTCGGGGAAGACCTGCTCGACGTCGGTGGTGCGGGCGAGGGTGTCGTCGTGGATCACCACCAGCTCGCCGTCCCTGGTCCGCTGGACGTCGTTCTCGACCCAGTCGAAGCCCAGCCGCCTCGCGAGGTCGACCGCTTCGAGGGTGTTCTCCGGGGCGTAGGCGGACGCGCCCCGGTGGGCGTACACGACGGGGCCCAGGACGCCGCGCGCGGCATCGGGGGAGCCGGGGCCGGCGGCGGCCGGGGAGGCCGTCCCGCCCAGCACCGTGAGGGTGAGGCCCAGGATCGCGGCGGCGGCCGCGGTGGCGGGTCGGACGTACATGTGCTTTCTCCTCGGGTCGTGAGCCCTGTTCCTGCGTCAGACGGGCGGGGAGCGGCAGACGTTGCGGCGATGCACTTCACGGCGGAGCGTTCACCGCGATCATGGGCTCGAAGATCACCGGGCCGCCACCGAACTACGACAAACAGACCGGAAAGGAGGAGATCCACTCCGCCCGCCGGACCTGTGGAGGGGGCCATGGCCCCGTCGGGAGGGCGTGAGTGTCAGTGCGGGGTCGTACGGTGGACTCATGCGGCCCGTATCGAAGATCGAACGCACGGTGGCACCCTTTGAGGTCGTCAGCCCGTACCAGCCCAGCGGTGACCAGCCGGCGGCCATCGCCGAGCTGGAGAAGCGCATCCGCGCAGGTGAGAAGGACGTCGTACTGCTCGGCGCGACGGGCACGGGCAAGTCCGCGACCACGGCCTGGATGATCGAGAGGCTCCAGCGCCCCACGCTGGTGATGGCGCCGAACAAGACGCTGGCCGCCCAGCTGGCGAACGAGTTCCGCGAGCTCCTGCCGAACAACGCCGTCGAGTACTTCGTCTCGTACTACGACTACTACCAGCCCGAGGCCTACGTACCGCAGTCGGACACCTACATCGAGAAGGACTCCTCGATCAACGAGGAGGTCGAGCGGCTGCGCCACTCCGCGACGAACTCGCTGCTGACCCGGCGCGACGTGATCGTCGTCGCCTCCGTGTCCTGCATCTACGGCCTCGGCACCCCGCAGGAGTACGTGGACCGGATGGTCTCCCTCAAGGTGGGCGAGGAGATCGACCGGGACCAGCTGCTGCGCCGCTTCGTCGACATCCAGTACACCCGCAACGACCTGGCCTTCACCCGCGGCACCTTCCGGGTGCGCGGCGACACCATCGAGATCTTCCCGGTCTACGAGGAACTGGCCGTCCGGATCGAGATGTTCGGCGACGAGATCGAGGCGCTCTCCACCCTGCACCCGCTGACCGGCGAGGTCATCAGCGAGGACCGCGCGCTCTACGTCTTCCCCGCCAGCCACTACGTCGCCGGCCCCGAGCGCATGGAGAAGGCGATCACCGGCATCGAGGCCGAGCTCGCCGAGCGGCTCGCGGAGCTGGAGAAGCAGGGCAAGATGCTGGAGGCCCAGCGGCTGCGCATGCGCACCACCTACGACCTGGAGATGATGCGCCAGATCGGCTCCTGCTCCGGCATCGAGAACTACTCGCTGCACATGGACGACCGCGAGCGCGGCTCGGCCCCCAACACCCTCATCGACTACTTCCCCGAGGACTTCCTCCTCGTCATCGACGAGTCGCACGTCACTGTGCCGCAGATCGGCGCCATGTACGAGGGCGACGCCTCGCGCAAGCGGACGCTGGTCGACCACGGCTTCCGGCTGCCGTCCGCGCTCGACAACCGGCCGCTGAAGTGGGAGGAATTCCTGGAGCGGGTCGGCCAGACCGTCTACCTGTCGGCCACCCCCGGCAAGTACGAGCTCTCCCGCTCCGACGGCTTCGTCGAGCAGATCATCCGCCCCACCGGCCTCGTCGACCCCGAGGTCGTGGTCAAGCCCACCGAGGGCCAGATCGACGACCTGGTGCACGAGATCCGCACCCGGGTGGAGAAGGACGAGCGGGTCCTGGTCACCACCCTCACCAAGAAGATGGCCGAGGACCTCACCGACTACTTCCTGGAGCTGGGCATCCAGGTCCGGTACCTGCACAGCGACGTCGACACCCTGCGCCGCATCGAGCTGCTGCGCGAGCTGCGGGCCGGCGAGTACGACGTCCTCGTCGGCATCAACCTGCTCCGCGAGGGCCTCGACCTGCCCGAGGTGTCGCTCGTGGCGATCCTCGACGCCGACAAGGAGGGCTTCCTGCGCTCGGGGACCTCCCTCATCCAGACCATCGGCCGCGCCGCCCGCAACGTCTCCGGCCAGGTCCACATGTACGCGGACAAGATGACCCCGGCGATGGAGAAGGCCATCGAGGAGACCAACCGGCGCCGCGAGAAGCAGATCGCGTACAACACGGCCCACGGGATCGACCCGCAGCCGCTGCGCAAGAAGATCAACGACATCGTCGCCACCATCGCCCGCGAGGAGCTGGACACCGAGCAGCTCCTCGGCACCGGCTACCGCCAGACCAAGGACGGCAAGGCCGCCAAGGCGCCGGTCCCCGCGCTCGGCGGCGCGGCGGCGGCCAAGGGCAAGGCCGGCAAGGCGGCGAAGGGCGTGGCGGCCGCGACGCCCACCGACCGGCCCGCCGCCGAACTGGCCGCGCTGATCGAGCAGATGACCGAGCGGATGCGGGCGGCGGCGGCCGAGCTCCAGTTCGAGGTGGCCGCCCGGATCCGGGACGAGGTGGGCGAGCTCAAGAAGGAGCTTCGTCAGATGAGGGAAGCGGGCCTCGCCTGACCCGTGGGCGGTCAGTAGGGTGTGGAAACGCCGCAGGTGCACGCTGCGGGCCTTTAGGGGCGGGCTATGGAGAGGGGAACGCGCGTGACGGTCAACATGACCAAGGGTCAGGCCATCAGTCTGCAGAAGGCGGACGGCGGCACGCTGACCGCGGTCCGGATGGGCCTCGGGTGGCAGGCGGCCAAGCGCCGCGGCCTGTTCGGGTCGCGGACGCGGGAGATCGACCTGGACGCGTCGGCAGTGCTCTTCGCCGACAAGCAGCCGGTGGACGTGGTGTTCTTCCGGCACCTGCAGAGCGACGACGGCTCGGTCCGCCACACCGGCGACAACCTGGTCGGCGGCGTGGGCCAGGGCGGGGACGACGAGGCCATCCTCGTCGACCTCCAGCGGGTCCCGGTCCACATCGACACGATCGTCTTCACGGTGAACTCGTTCACCGGCCAGACCTTCCAGGAGGTCCAGAACGCCTTCTGCCGCATCGTCGACGAGACCAACGGCCAGGAACTGGCCCGCTACACCCTCGACGGCGGCGGCCAGTACACCGCGCAGATCATGGCGAAGGTGTCCCGGTCCGGTGCCGGCTGGCAGATGACGGCCCTCGGGAACCCGGCCAACGGCCGGACCTTCCAGGACCTGATGCCGGCGATCCTGCCGCACCTGTAGGACCGCACCCGTAAGACCGGACCGTAAGACCGCACCCGTAAGACCGGGCCCGGGACCGGACCCCGGGCGCGGACCCTCGGGTCCGCACGCGAAGGACCGGGCCCGCCTGTGGGTCCGCACCGGCAAGAGCAGTACGGAACAAGAGAAGAAGGCACGGGGGAGGGGCTGCACTATGACGGCCGAACTGGTCCGGGGGCAGAACCACCCCGTGCCCCACGACAGGATCGAGGTCAGGGTCTCGGCGGGCACACCCGTGCTCGCCCTGGCGGCCCTGGCCGACGAGCAGGGCCGCCTCGCGGGCCCCGGGGCGCTGGCCCGTCCGGGCGCCCCGGCCCCGTCCTGGATACGGCTGCCGGAGGAGGTCGCCGACCGGCACACGCTGGGCGTCGACCTCGACGCCGTGGCCGCGGAGGTCCACCGGATCGGCCTGCTCCTCGTCCTGCCGCCCGGCGGGCCGCCGGGCTTCGGCTCCGTACCGGCCGCGCACACCGCCGTGGCCCCACCGGGCGGGCCCGAGTTCGCCGGTTTCACCCTGACCGGGCTGAATGCCGAGACGGCCGTGGTGGCCCTGGAGCTCTACCGGCGCCAGGGCGCCTGGAAGGTCCGGGCCGTCGGCCAGGGGTACGCCGAAGGGCTGGGCGCCCTGCTCACCGACGGCGGCCTGGCCGCGCCGGAGGCCGCCGAGCTGGCCGGTGCCGCCCTCCGGAAGGCCGCCGGGCCGGCCCCGGCCGCCCTCGGGGACGCCACCGGGCCCGGCGGGGGAGACCGCATGGCCGCCGGCCCGCCCCCGCGGGCCCAGGGCGCGCCGCACGCCGGGCGGCAGCCCGCCCCCGAGCCGCCGGAGCCCGTCCCGGTCTCCGGAGTCCCCTACGCGGGCACCCCCGGCCCCGCGCCGGCCACCCCGGCAGACACCGCGGCCGGCCCGCCCACCATCGACTACGCGCACCCGCGCCGCCGGCGCACCAGCACCGAAGCCCCCGAGCCGGCCCCCCGGCCCGCGCCCGCCGCCGAACCCGGCCGGCCCCCGGCCCCCGTCGCCGGGGACGCGAGCGGCTGGTCCATGGACGAGCGGCTCTACAACCAGGTCTGGGGCATGTTCGAGGACCTGGCCCGGACCGTCGCCGCCTACCGCGGCGCCGTCGACTTCGCCGACGCGCGGCTGGACCGCGAACTGGACGAGGCCCTGTCCGACCCGCGCCACCGCATCGGCGGCGCGGGTGACTCCGCGCGCGACACCGCCCGGGCCCGCCGGGACGAACTGGTCGCGCGGGCCAGGGCGGCCCTCGACCGGGACCTGGCCCAGCTCGTCGCCGAGTCCGAGGTGGTCGAGCCCGCGCTGCCGGCCGCGTACGCCCGCTGGGACAATCCCGTCTGGCACGGCGGGGGCGTGCCCGAGGAGGCCCCGCTGGCGCTGCGCCTGGGCAACCTGAGCCTGCCCGAGATGCCGGGCCTGCGGATCCCGATGCTGATGCGGCTCCCGCTGGAACGCGGCCTGTGGATCGACAACGGCCGCACCGGCTCCGAGACCGCCATGGCCATGGACACCGACCGGCTGCGCCGCGCCGCCATGGACATGGCCGTCGCGCACGCCGTACGGCTGCTCGCGGTCCACCCCGCCGACCGGATCTCCGTCCACGTCATCGACGCCGCCGGGGCGGGTGCCGCCTCCCTGGCCCCGCTGGTGCGCGCCGGAGTGCTCGCGGCGCCGCCCGCCGCCGGCGCCGAGGGGGTCGCGCGGACCCTGGCGCGGCTGACGCGGCGCGTGGACCTCGTACAGATGGCGCTGCGCGCCGGCGCCCCCGAGGAGCTGCCCGCCGACGTGGACCGGGCCGAGCAGCTGCTGGTGGTGCACGACTTCCCGCACGGCTTCGACGACCGGGCGGTCACCCAGCTGCGCTACCTGGCGGACGAGGGTCCGGCGGTCGGGGTCCACCTGCTGATGGTCGCCGACCGCGACGAGGCCTCCGCGTACGGGCCGCTGCTGGATCCGCTGTGGCGCTCGCTGATGCGGCTGTCGCCGGTGCCGGACAGCCACCTCGCCGACCCCTGGGTCCAGCACGCCTGGACCTTCGAGCCGGATCTGCCCCCGCAGGGCAGCACGGTCCTCGACCAGGCGCTGGAGCGGGTGGGGCGGGCGCGGCGGGAGGCCCGCCCGTGAGCGGTCCATGGGTGTTCCATGACCGGCCGGTGACTCCTTCTTGGTAAGCGCTTTACCTTTTGGCTCCTCTGCGGGTACTCTGGGACCCGCGGAGGGGAGTATTCCTGCTATTTCCTGCGCGGCGTTCCCGTCAATACGGACCACTGTGCTCATCTGGCGCGGTCGGTCCCGGGGCGTCGGCCCGCGGCCTGTGGCCGCCGGGTGGAAGAGACCTCCGGCAGCGATGACGCTGACCATGTGCTGAGCCATCCGCCGGAGGCGTGAATACTGTGGACGTTTCGTTGACCCTGTGGGTGCTGACCGTTGCCGGTCTGTGCATCCTCATCGGCGCCGATTTCCTCATCGGCCGCAAACCGCACGACGTTTCGATCAAGGAAGCGGGCACCTGGACCGTCGTCTGGATCGTGCTCGCCGCCCTCTTCGGCCTCGGCCTGCTGTTCTTCGGCAACGGCCAGGCCGCGCAGGAGTTCTTCGCCGGTTTCATCACCGAGAAGTCCCTGAGCGTGGACAACCTCTTCGTCTTCGTCCTGATCATGGCGAAGTTCTCCGTGCCCTCCCACCTCCAGCAGCGCGTCCTGCTGGTGGGCGTACTGATCGCCCTCGTCCTCCGCGCGATCTTCATCGCGGCCGGCGCCGCGATCATCACCACCTTCTCGTGGGTCTTCTACCTCTTCGGCGCCTTCCTGATCTACACCGCCTGGAAGCTGATCCAGGAGGCCCGCAAGGACGAGGACGAGGAGGAGTTCGAGGAGAACCGCCTCCTCAAGTCGATCGAGAAGAAGTTCGGCGTCGCCGACCGCTACCACGGCACCAAGCTCTTCATCCAGAACAACGGCAAGCGCGTCCTGACCCCCCTGATGGTCGTCATGCTCGCCATCGGCACCACGGACGTGCTCTTCGCCCTGGACTCGATCCCCGCCATCTTCGGCCTCACCCAGGACCCGTACATCGTCTTCACCGCCAACGCCTTCGCCCTCATGGGTCTGCGCCAGCTGTACTTCCTGATCGGCGGCCTGCTCAAGAAGCTGGTCCACCTCAGCTACGGCCTGTCCGTGATCCTCGGCTTCATCGGCGTCAAGCTGGTGCTGCACGCCCTGCACGAGTCCGGGGTGCACGTCCCGCAGATCTCCATCCCGCTCTCCCTGGGCGTCATCTGCGGTGTCCTCGTGATCACCACCATCACCAGCCTGATCGCCTCGAAGAAGCAGGCGGCGGCGGAGACCTCCGCCACGGAGGCCAAGAGCGTCGACGCCTGACCGGCGACCGTAGGGCGAAGGGCCCGGGAGCACGCTCCCGGGCCCTTCGCCCTACGTCCCCGCTACAGCGGCCCAGGTCGGCGATCGTCTCCGGAACCTCCCGGAGCCTGCGGAGTATCCCCGTCACCCGCAGGGAGGGCTTGTTCGCCGCCGTCGCCTCCATCGCGTGGTCCGGGCCCACCGCCGTGGCCGCCTCCCGCACGTCCCTCACGTTCTCGTTCAGGTCGCCCACCATCTCGGCGGCCGCGGTGCCCTGGCGGAACCCGCCGGATCGCCGGCCGTCGACCCGGCCGCCGCCGCCCCGCCCGCCTGCTGGTCAGGCCCGACACCGCCGCCCGGGCCCCGCCGGTCCGGCGTACCGACGATCTGCCGCCGTACGGGTCCGGCGGCCGGTGCCTCACACCACGGCGGGCTCGTTCCTCGCCGCCCGGGCCGGGGCCGGCCGGGTCTCCGGGAGCAGGGCGAAGCAGCCGAGGCTGACCAGCGAGACCACCGTGAGGTACACCGCCACGCCCCACGGCGGGCCCGGGCCGTCCGACAGGGCCGTCGCCACGAGCGGGGTCAGCGCACCGCCCAGTACGCCGCCCAGGTTGTAACCGACGGCCGCGCCCGTGCAGCGCAGGCGCGGGGCGTACAGCTCGGGCAGGTAGGCGCCGACCACCGCGAACATCGTCACCATCGCCAGCAGCGCGCCGACGCAGCCCACCGTCATCAGCAGGGGGTCCGCCGTGTCCAGCAGGGCGACGAAGGGGAACATCCACACCGCGCACGCCGCGCTGCCGGCCAGGCACAGCGGCCGGCGTCCCCAGCGGTCGCCGAGCACCGCCAGCGCCGGGGTGGCCAGCCCCTTGAGCAGGACCGCCGCCATCACGATGGCCAGCATCACCGTACGGTCCACGCCGCCGCGGCCGGTGGTGTACGCGAGGGACCAGGTGGTGACCGTGTAGAAGACGGCGTACCCGACCGCCATCGCCCCTCCGGTCAGCAGCAGCAGCCGCCAGTGGCCGCGGACCACCTCGGCGAGCGGGGCGTCGGCCTGCCGGCCGGACGCGGCGAGCGCGCGGAACTCCGGGGTCTCCTCGACCGACCGGCGCAGCCACAGCCCGGCCAGCGCCAGCAGCCCGGCGGCCCAGAACGGCACCCGCCAGCCCCAGGCGGTGAACTGGGCGTCGCTCAGGGTCCAGGACAGCGCCAGGGTCAGGCCGTTGGCCAGCAGGAAGCCGGCGGCCGGGCCCATCTGCGGGAAGCTCGACCACAGTCCGCGGCGCCGCTCCGGAGCGTGCTCGGCGGTCAGCAGGACGGCCCCGCCCCATTCACCGCCGAGGCCCAGTCCCTGGAGGAAGCGCAGCAGGAGCAGCAGGAAGGGCGCGGCGATGCCGATGGCGTCGAAGGAGGGCACGCAGCCGACGGCCACCGTGGCGAGGCCGGTCAGGAGCAGCGAGCCGAGCAGCACGGGGCGACGGCCGTAGCGGTCGCCGATGTGGCCGAAGAGGACGGAGCCGAGCGGGCGGGCGAGGAAGCCGACTCCGAACGTGCCGAAGGCGGCGAGGGTGCCGGCGAGCGGGGAGAAGGAGGGGAAGAAGAGCGGGCCGAGCACCAGGGCGGCGGCCGTGCCGTAGACGAAGAAGTCGTAGAACTCGATGGCGGTGCCGACCAGGGAGGCGATGGCCAGCCGCAGCATCGAGGGGGAGGAGGGCGGGGAGGGGTCTCGTTGCATGGTGCAGCAACTACCCCAGTCCCCGCCTCCAGGACAGGTGTTCGGTCAAGGTCGACCGGAAGGAGTGCCCCGCCCCGCGGTATTGACCTCGGCCGGCGAGCGCGTCCGGGGGCACGGGCGCGCTCGCGGGGTCACCAGCCGCGCTCGCGCCACTCCGCGAGGTGCGGGCGCTCGGAGCCGATCGTGGTGTCGTTCCCGTGGCCCGGGTAGACCCAGGTCTCGTCCGGCAGCTGCTCGAAGAGCTTGTGCTGGACGTCGTCGATGAGGCGGGCGAAGTTCTCCGCGTCGCCCCACGTGTTGCCCACGCCGCCCGGGAAGAGGCAGTCGCCGGTGAACACGTGCGGGTGCCCGTGCGGGTCGTCGTAGATCAGCGCGATCGAGCCGGGGGTGTGCCCGGCCAGGTGGCGCGCGGTCAGGGAGACCCGCCCGACGGTGATGGTGTCCCCGTCCTCGACCAGGACGTCCGTGGCGACGGGGATGCCCTCCGCGTCGTGGGCGCCCGCGTAGGTCCGCGCGCCCGTGGCGTCGACGACCGCCTGGAGGGCGCCCCAGTGGTCGCCGTGCCGGTGGGTGGTGACGACGGACGCGATGCCGTCGTCACCGATCAGCTGCAGCAGCGTGTCCGCCTCGGCTGCCGCGTCGATCAGCAGCTGCTCGCCGGTGGCCCGGCAGCGCAGCAGGTACGCGTTGTTGTTCATCGAACCGACCGCGACCTTGGAAATCATCAGGTCGGCGAGTTCGTGCACGTCGGCGGGACCGCCGACCTTGACCGCTCCGCTGTACGTCATGTCGGAATCCTAGAGCGCGGGGAGCTCGGGCAGGCGGTCGCCGGCCTCGACGGTGAGGTGGGCGCCCTTGAGGTCGCGGCCGGCCAGCCAGCCGAGCAGCTCGTCCTTCGGGCCGCTCAGGGTCACCGGGGTGCCCTCTGTGCCGCCCGTGCGGGCGACGGGCTCGCCGTCGGGGAGGGTGAGGGTGACCGGCGGGACGCCGGGGCGTCCGGACCAGCGGTCGGCGAGGAAGGCGATCTCCCGGTCGGTGAACTCCTCCGGGAGGTCGGAGAGCTCGTAGCCGATGTCCAGGTCGACGTGGTGCAGCTCGACCTCGACGAGGCGGCGGAAGGGCACGTTGGCGGCGAGGTCGGTGACGCCGTTGCGCAGCTCGACGGTGCGCTGCCAGTCCTGGTCGGTCCCCGTGGTGGCGAGGAAGCGGGCCCCGGAATCACGGAGGTCCGTCAGGTGTTCTTCCAGGGGCCGGCCCGCGTCGCGCTCGATGTCCGCGTCGCGGGCGGCGGCGCTCTCGTACATGGGGCGGCCCTCGAAGACGTTGACGAGGGCGTCGGCGTTGCGTGCCAGGTGGGCCAGGATGTGGCCGCGGGTCCATCCCGGGAGGTGTGACTCCTCGGAGAGGGAGGCGTTGTCCAGTTTCGCGACCGCGTTCAGCAGCCGTTCCGTGGCTTCACGTACAGAGGCCAGGTCGTGCACATGATCAGTCATGGATCCGAGCCTAGTGGCCGCGGGGTCTCCGCCACACGATCGGGTGAAGCGGGCTTGCGAGTGCCGTAAATCGAATGTGCGTGCTATACGCTCGGGAGTCAGACTCCATCCCATCGCAGAGGCGCCCCCCATACCCTGGACAGTCGGGGCCCGTGCCCCCGCTCTCTCAAGAAAGGTGCGACCGGCGTGACCGACCGTCTCATCGTTCGTGGCGCTCGCGAGCACAACCTGAAGAACGTCTCGCTCGATCTGCCCCGCGACTCGCTCATCGTCTTCACCGGGCTCTCCGGCTCGGGCAAGTCCTCCCTGGCCTTCGACACGATCTTCGCCGAGGGCCAGCGCCGCTACGTGGAGTCGCTGTCCTCCTACGCCCGGCAGTTCCTGGGGCAGATGGACAAGCCCGACGTCGACTTCATCGAGGGCCTCTCCCCGGCCGTCTCGATCGACCAGAAGTCGACCTCGCGCAACCCGCGCTCCACCGTCGGCACCATCACCGAGGTCTACGACTACCTCCGCCTGCTCTTCGCCCGCATCGGCAAGCCGCACTGCCCCGAGTGCCGCCGTCCGATCTCCCGGCAGTCGCCGCAGGCGATCGTCGACAAAGTCCTCGCCCTCCCCGAGGGCAGCCGCTTCCAGGTGCTGTCCCCGCTGGTCCGCGAGCGCAAGGGAGAGTTCGTCGACCTCTTCGCGGACCTCCAGACCAAGGGCTACAGCCGGGCCCGGGTGGACGGGGAGACCATCCAGCTCTCCGAGCCGCCCACGCTGAAGAAGCAGGAGAAGCACACCATCGAGGTGGTCGTCGACCGCCTCACCGTCAAGGACAGCGCCAAGCGCCGGCTCACCGACTCCGTCGAGACCGCGCTGGGCCTCTCCGGCGGCATGGTGATCCTGGACTTCGTCGACCTCGCCGAGGACGACCCCGAGCGCGAGCGGATGTACTCGGAGCACCTCTACTGCCCGTACGACGACCTGTCCTTCGAGGAGCTGGAGCCGCGCTCCTTCTCCTTCAACTCGCCCTTCGGCGCCTGCCCCGAGTGCACCGGCATCGGCACGCGCATGGAGGTCGACCCCGAGCTGATCGTCCCGGACGAGGACAAGTCCCTGGACGAGGGCGCCGTCTCGCCGTGGGCGCTCGGCCACACCAAGGACTACTTCCAGCGGCTGATCGGCGCGCTCGCCGGGGAGCTGGGCTTCCGGACCGACATTCCGTGGGCCGGGCTGCCGCAGCGTGCCCGGAAGGCGCTGCTGTACGGCCACAAGACCCAGATCGAGGTCCGCTACCGCAACCGGTACGGGCGCGAGCGGGCGTACACGACGGCCTTCGAGGGCGCCGTGCCCTTCGTCAAGCGCCGGCACGCCGAGTCCGAGAGCGACGCCAGCCGCGAGCGCTTCGAGGGCTACATGCGAGAGGTGCCCTGCCCGACCTGTGAGGGCACCCGCCTCAAGCCGATCGTGCTCGCGGTGACGGTGATGGAGCGGTCCATCGCCGAGGTCGCGGCGATGTCGATCAGCGAGTGCGCCGACTTCCTGGGCCGGCTGAAGCTGGACGCCCGCGACAAGAAGATCGCCGAGCGGGTCCTCAAGGAGGTCAACGAGCGGCTGCGCTTCCTCGTGGACGTGGGCCTGGACTACCTCTCCCTCAACCGCGCCGCCGGCACCCTGTCGGGCGGCGAGGCCCAGCGCATCCGGCTGGCCACGCAGATCGGCTCCGGCCTGGTCGGCGTGCTGTACGTGCTGGACGAGCCGTCCATCGGCCTGCACCAGCGGGACAACCACCGGCTGATCGAGACGCTGGTACGGCTGCGGGACATGGGCAACACCCTCATCGTCGTCGAGCACGACGAGGACACCATCAAGGTGGCCGACTGGGTCGTGGACATCGGCCCCGGCGCCGGCGAGCACGGCGGCAAGGTCGTGCACAGCGGCTCGCTGAAGGAGCTGCTGGAGAACGGCGATTCGATGACCGGCCAGTACCTGTCCGGCAAGAAGTCGATCCCCGTGCCCGACGTGCGCCGCCCCGTGAACGGCGACCGGAAGCTCACCGTGCACGGCGCCAAGGAGAACAACCTGCGGGACATCGACGTGTCCTTCCCGCTGGGCGTGCTCACCGCGGTCACCGGTGTCTCCGGCTCCGGAAAGTCGACCCTGGTCAACGACATCCTGTACACGCACCTGGCGCGCGAGCTGAACGGCGCCCGGTCGGTACCGGGCCGCCACACGCGGGTCGAGGGTGACGACCTGGTGGACAAGGTCGTCCATGTCGACCAGTCGCCGATCGGCCGCACCCCGCGGTCCAACCCGGCGACGTACACGGGCGTCTTCGACCACGTGCGCAAGCTCTTCGCGGAGACCATGGAGGCGAAGGTGCGCGGCTACCTGCCGGGCCGCTTCTCCTTCAACGTCAAGGGCGGCCGGTGCGAGAACTGCTCCGGTGACGGCACCATCAAGATCGAGATGAACTTCCTGCCGGACGTCTACGTCCCGTGCGAGGTGTGCCACGGCGACCGGTACAACCGGGAGACGCTGGAGGTCCACTACAAGGGCAAGTCCATCGCCGAAGTCCTGAACATGCCGATCGAGGAGGCGCTGGACTTCTTCGAGGCCGTACCGACGATCGCGCGGCACCTGCGCACGCTGAACGAGGTGGGGCTGGGCTACGTCCGCCTCGGCCAGTCCGCGCCGACCCTGTCGGGCGGTGAGGCGCAGCGCGTCAAGCTGGCCTCGGAGCTGCAGAAGCGGTCGACGGGCCGGACGGTCTACGTACTGGACGAGCCGACGACGGGTCTGCACTTCGAGGACATCTCGAAGCTGATCAAGGTGCTGTCCGGGCTGGTGGACAAGGGGAACTCGGTGATCGTCATCGAGCACAACCTCGACGTCATCAAGACCGCCGACTGGGTCGTCGACATGGGCCCCGAGGGCGGTTACGGCGGCGGCCTGGTGGTGGCCGAGGGCACGCCCGAGCAGGTCGCGTCGGTCGGCGCGAGCCACACGGGCAAGTTCCTGCGGGACATCCTCGGAGCCGAGCGGATCTCCGACGCGGGCGCGCCTCCGGCTCCGGCCAGGCGGGCGAAGAAGGCGGCCCCGGCGAAGAAGACGGCGGCGCCCGCCGCGAAGAAGACAGCGGCGCCGGCGAAGAAGACGGCGGCCCGCACCCGCAAGGCGTAGCCGCGGGCCTCGGCCGTCGCCGGGGCCTGCGGGCCGCCGGCGGGAGCGGCGGCGGTGTCCGCCCCCGTCACGGGGGGGGGGAGGTGCAGCCGCCCTTCCCGCGCGGCGGGGCGGGCAATCCCGGTCAGCTGCCGGGCTCCAGCTCCGCCGCGTACGGCGGCTCGGCGCCCGCCCGGGTGCAGGTCAGCGCGGCGGCTCGGGCCGCGTAGGCCAGCACGTCCGGCCAGTCCGCCGCGCCCGGGTCCGGGACCCCGGCGAGCCGGTGCAGCAGCGCCGCGTTGACGGTGTCGCCCGCGCCGATCGTGTCGGCCACCGCGACCCGGCGGGCCGCCGCGCTGTGTTCCGCGCCGTCCGAGGTCCACACCGTCAGGCCCGCCGCGCCCCGGGTCAGCACCACCGCCGACGGACCGGCCGCCAGCCAGTCCCCGGCCCGGCCGCCCAGCCAGTCCGCGTCCTCCTCCGAGAGCTTGAGCACGGACACGTACGGCAGCCAGCCCAGGAACCGTTCCCGGTACGCGGCCGGGTCCGCGATCAGCGCCGGGCGGACGTTGGGGTCCAGCAGGGTCAGCAGCCCGCGCCGGGACTCCCGCCTCAGCAGCGCCTCGTACGCGGACGCGCCCGGCTCCAGCACCAGCGAGCAGGTGCCGAGCGCGAGGGCCCGCGCCCCCGCGGGCAGCTCGGGCGGCAGCGCGAAGAGCCGGTCGGCGGTCCCCTCGACGTAGAAGCCGTACACGGCCGAGCCGTCCGGCCCGAGCGAGGGTACGGCCAGCGTGGTCGGCTCGGGCCCGCGCTGCACCAGCGACAGGTCCACCCCGGCGGCCCGCAGCCCGGCCAGCAGGCTCTCGCCGAAGCCGTCCGAGGACACCCGCGAGCAGAAGGCGACCTCGGCGCCCAGCCGGCCCAGCGCCAGGGCGGTGTTGTAGGGCCCGCCACCGGGCCGGGGCAGCAGCGCGCCCGGCGGCCGTTCGACGGGCACGAGGTCGATCAGGGCTTCTCCACCGACGACGATCACGCGGGGGAAGGTACCCCATCGGACGCCGGTATCGTCGGGTGGAGCCCGCCCCGGGGCCCGTCACTCGTGCAGGAGAACCGCATGTCCGCGTCGCAGTCCGCCGCCCGCCGTATCGTGCTCAAGGGAGCCGCCGCGCTGGCCGGGGCCGTGGGCGCGGGGACGGCGCTCACCGCGTGCTCCACCGAGACCAACAGCGGCGCCGGCAGCCCGGCCGTCCCGAAGGAGCCGGTCGAGCTGGGCGGGGTGGCCGACGTGCCGGTCGGCGGCGCGAAGCTGTTCCGCGAGCGCAAGGTCGTCGTCAGCTGCCAGGCGGAGGGCCAGTACAAGGCGTTCAGTGCCCAGTGCACCCACGCCGGCTGCGTCCTGGACAAGATCGTCGAGGGTGAGGGCAACTGCCCCTGCCACGGCAGCCGTTTCGACGTCACCACCGGCAAGGTCCTGCGCGGCCCCGCCACCGACCCGCTGCCGGCCGTCCCGGTCAAGGCCGAGAACGGCAGGCTGATCGCGGGATAGCGGCTGCGCCGGGGGACGCCCGGGTGCAGGTGCGGACCGGCCGCGCGGCCTACTCCCAGTCCCAGGCGATCCCCAGGATCCCGCACCGGACGCCCTGCTCCACCAGGTGCACCGCCCGGTGGCGCCCGCTCGGCGTGAGGTCGCCGAGGTCGGTGCGCGGGGACCGGGGGCCCGCGCGGGCGAAGCGGCGGCAGCGCACCGGCAGGGCCGCCTCGTCGAAGGAGACCTGGAGCATGTACTGCCCGCCCGCGTAGCTGAAGCCCCGTACGTACTCCGTACTGCGCCCGCCGGTGCCGTCCTCGATGCCGTAGCCGAAGACGTACGTGTCCCCGCGCCGCAGCCGCGCGTCGAACAGCAGCTCCGCCACCACCACCCCGGCCTCCCGGTGGCAGCGCACCCGCCCCGTGCGGCAGTTCTCGTACGCCGTCACCTCCACCCGCGTCGCGTCGCAGCCCGGATCGCCGTGGTGGACGGCGAGGTAGCGGTCGACGCCGTCGCGGTGGGCCCGGACGATCTGCTGCGACTCCCGGGTGCGCAGCTCGCCGCCCGGCCCGATGCGAACCCGCTCGTGGTGACCGAGCGAGTGCAGGCCGCCGTCCGCCGGGAGCTCCAGCCCGGCCAGCAGCTGTTCCACCGCCGCGCCCACGCTCACCAGCGCCCGGTACGAGCGGGTGGCCGGGCGGGCGCCGGAGGCGGGGACGGGGTCGGCCAGCAGGCGCAGCAGGGCGCCGGCGGGCAGCTCCAGGATCTCCTCCAGGGCGGAGACCGCCCGCAGGGACTCGGGACGGCGCGGCCGCCGGGCACCCTGCTGCCAGTAACTGAGGCTGGTCACCCCGACCTTGACGCCGCGTGCCGCGAGGTGGTGCCGCACGCGCTGCAGGGGCAGGCCGCGGGCGGCGAGGGCGGCGCGCAGGGCGAGGTGGAAGGGGCCCGCGCCGAGCAGATCTTCCAGTTCCGCCGCCGCTGCCGTGTCTGGCCGGTCGCCGGTGGGCCGCATGGCGACTCCTCTGTGAACGTTCACGCGCGCCGGGTGGGGGGCCGGGGCGGTGGTGCCGGGGGACCTGGTGGAACGGCGGCAACCGTTCACACCACAGCCACACCGTTCACACTGCAATGTCACCGCGTATTGAAACGTGTTGACCTGATCGCGACAACACCCTGATGCTCCTCCACAGCGTCCGGACGCGCTCCCCCCCCACACCTCGAGTCCCCACCTCGGGAGGAACGCGATGCGCAACAGAAGCGGGCGGCTGTCCCTGGCCGCCATGATCTCCGCCCTGCTCCTCGTCCTGCTGCCCGTCGGCATCGGCGCCGGTACCGCCACCGCCGCCGCCACGGGCGCGGACACCGCGAGCACGGCCCTGGCGTACAAGCGGCTCGACATCACCATGCAGGCGCAGCAGAAGAGCAACTGGTGCTGGGCCGCCGGCGGCAACACCATCGCCACCTGGTTCGGCCGCACCTACAGCCAGAACCAGTTCTGCAACGCCGCCTTCAACCGTCAGCAGGGCACCGAGTGCCCCAACAACCAGGCCACGCTGGGCAACGTCCAGACCGCCCTGCGCTGGGCCGGCATCAACGCCGGCAGCTATGTGAACGGCTGGCTCCAGTACTCGACCGTACAGACCGAGATCAACGCCAACCGGCCGGTCGAGACCCGCATCCAGTGGTCCAACGGCGGGGGCCACATGCACGTCGTCTACGGCTACGACACCGCCGGCAGCTGGGTCTACTGGGGCGACCCCTGGCCCTCCAGCGACCGCTACAACTGGGCCTCCCACGCCTGGTACGTGGACAACAGCACCTTCTCCTGGACCCACTCCCTCTACCGGATCGGGGCGTGACCGCCATGACCCTGCGCGCCTCCGCCACCGTCCTCGCGGCCGCCGCCGTCCTGTGGGCCACGGGCGGGCAGGCCTCCGCCGCGCCCGTACCGCAGCCCCAGGGCGTCACCGCGGAGACCCGGGCGGCCGCCCGCGAGGCCGCCGCCGCGCCCGCCACCCTGGCGACGCTCTCCCGGTTCTTCGCCCGTGAGGGGAGGATCCCGGAGGCCGAGGCCCGGCCCCGGATCGAGGGTGAGGTGACCCCCGTGAGCTATCTGTCGCCCGACTTCGTCGCCGGGAAGGCCGGGGCGCCGGTCGCCCGTCTGGAGTTCCTGGCGAGCGCGGCGGTCTCCTCGGACGGGCAGAAGGCGGCCCTGTGGACCGCGAGGACCGGGGCCGGCTGGCAGGTGGTGAACATCGCCACCGGCGACGACGAGTTCCGCTACGCCCGGCTGGGCGCGGAGAGACTCCCCGGCGGGACGGTGTTCCGCGAGCCCCAGACCGACGCCTGGTACGTGGCACGGGAGGACCGGGTGCTGCCGCTGGACGAGGACGCCGCGCGGGCCGTGGGCGACCGGGGGACGACGCTGGCCGGTTACCGGGCCCGGGTGACGAAGCTGTACGGCGACAAGCTTCCGGCGTCCGCGTACGCGAAGGAGGGCAGGGCCGGGGGCTTCGCCGGCGCGGGCGGGGACGCCGGCGCCGGGCCCGCCGGGGCGCCGGTGGCGGTGGCCACCGGGGCGCTGGCGCTGGGCGCGGCCGGGGCGGTAGCCCTGCGGCGGCGGCGCCGCCCCGGCGCCGGGGCGTAACCCCGGCCCCGCCCCACCCGCCCGCGGGGCCCGGCACCCGCCCGGGCCCCGCGAGGCGGGCGCCCGCGAGGCCGGGCCCCGCGAGCGGTCCCCCCCCGTGCCCCGCCCGCGGGACCGGTTCCGCACCGGCCGGGCCGCCCGGTGGTGCCGGGGGTTGTCGGCCCCCGCCAGTAGGGTGGTTGGCATGGCCGACCCTTCCAGCTACCGTCCCGAGCCCGGGCAGATCCCCGACTCCCCGGGGGTCTACAAGTTCCGCGACGACCACCGCCGGGTGATCTACGTCGGGAAGGCCAAGAGCCTGCGCCAGCGCCTCGCGAGCTACTTCCAGGACATCGCCGGCCTGCACCCCCGTACCGCCACCATGGTCACCACGGCCGCCTCCGTCGAGTGGACCGTCGTGTCCACCGAGGTCGAGGCGCTCCAGCTCGAATACTCCTGGATCAAGGAGTACGACCCCCGGTTCAACGTCAAGTACCGGGACGACAAGAGCTACCCCTCCCTCGCCGTGACCATGAACGAGGTGTACCCCCGGGTCCAGGTCATGCGCGGGCCCAAGAAGAAGGGCGTGCGCTACTTCGGCCCGTACGGGCACGCCTGGGCCATCCGCGAGACCGTCGACCTGATGCTGCGCGTCTTCCCGGTGCGGACCTGCTCCGCCGGCGTGTTCAAGCGGTCCGCGCAGATCGGCCGCCCCTGCCTGCTCGGCTACATCGGCAAGTGCTCCGCGCCCTGCGTCGGCCGGGTCACCCCCGATGAGCACCGCGAACTCGCCGAGGACTTCTGCGACTTCATGGCGGGCCGGACCGGCACCTACCTCTCGCGGCTCGAGAAGCAGATGCACGAGGCCGCCGAGGAGATGGAGTACGAGAAGGCCGCCAGGCTGCGCGACGACATAGGCGCCCTGCGCCGCGCGATGGAGAAGAACGCCGTCGTGCTCGCCGACGCCACCGACGCCGACCTCATCGCGGTCGCCGAGGACGAGCTGGAGGCGGCCGTGCAGATCTTCCACGTCCGCGGCGGCCGGGTCCGCGGCCAGCGCGGCTGGGTCACCGACAAGGTGGAGGCGGTGGACACCGCCGGGCTCGTCGAGCACGCCCTCCAGCAGCTGTACGGGGAGGAGAAGGGCGAGGCCGTCCCCAAGGAGGTGCTGGTACCGGCGCTCCCCGAGGACACGCCCGCCCTCAGCCAGTGGCTCGCCGGCCGGCGCGGTTCCGGAGTCAGCCTGCGCATCCCGCAGCGCGGGGACAAGAAGTCCCTGATGGAGACCGTCCACCGCAACGCCCAGCAGTCCCTCGCCCTGCACAAGACCAAGCGCGCCAGTGACCTCACCACCCGCTCCCGGGCCCTGGAGGAGATCGCCGAGGCCCTGGAGCTGGACGGCGCGCCCCTGCGCATCGAGTGCTTCGACATCTCCCACCTCCAGGGGGAGGACGTCGTGGCGTCGATGGTGGTGTTCGAGGACGGGCTGGCCAGGAAGAGCGAGTACCGCAGGTTCCAGATCAAGGGCTTCGAGGGCCAGGACGACGTCCGGTCCATGCACGAGGTCGTCTCCCGGCGCTTCCGCCGCTACCTCCAGGAGAAGCTGAAGACGGGGGAGTGGTCCCCCGAGGACGGCGAGCCGGAGGACGACGGTCGGCCCAGGCGTTTCGCGTACCCCCCGCAGCTCGTCGTCGTCGACGGCGGGCAGCCGCAGGTGGCGGCCGCCAAGCGGGCCCTGGAGGAACTCGGGATCGACGACGTGGCGGTGTGCGGGCTCGCCAAACGGCTGGAGGAGGTCTGGCTGCCCGGCGAGGACGACCCCGTCGTGCTGCCCCGCACCAGCGAAGGCCTCTACCTGCTCCAGCGGGTGCGTGACGAAGCCCACCGGTTCGCCATCCGGTACCAGCGCGACAAGCGCGGAAAGCGCCTGAAGGCGGGCCCGCTGGACGAGGTACCGGGCCTCGGGGAGAGCCGCAGGCTGGCCCTCGTCAAGCACTTCGGTTCGGTGAAGAACCTGAGACAGGCGACAATCGAGCAGATCTGCGAGGTCCCGGGCATAGGCCGCAAGACGGCGGAGACCGTGGCCGCCGCCCTCGCCGGGGCGGTTCCCGCCGGTCCTGCCGTCAACACGGCGACAGGAGAGATCATTGAGGACGAGGTCTCCGCACCTGCGGAGACATCGCCCGAACGGGGGACCGCGCCATGACCGAGCACGAGACCGCACAGACCGCACAGACCGCACACACGAACGAGCACGACCGAGACGGAGCACAGGTGAGTACGGGCACGACCGTGGAGCCCGGCGACAACGCCGAGGCGGCCATCCCCGAGCTGGTGATCATCTCCGGGATGTCCGGAGCCGGCCGCAGTACGGCGGCCAAGTGTCTGGAGGACCTCGGCTGGTTCGTCGTGGACAACCTCCCGCCGGCCCTGATCCCCACCATGGTGGAGCTCGGCGCCCGCTCCCAGGGCAACGTGGCGCGGATCGCCGTCGTCGTCGACGTCCGCGGCCGCCAGTTCTTCGACGCCCTGCGCGAGTCCCTCTCCGACCTGGAGGCCCGCGGCGTCACCCGCCGCATCGTCTTCCTGGAGTCCTCCGACGACGCGCTGGTCCGGCGTTTCGAGTCGGTCCGCCGCCCCCACCCGCTCCAGGGCGACGGCCGGATCGTCGACGGCATCGCCGCCGAGCGCGACCTGCTGCGCGAGCTGCGCGGCGACGCCGACCTGGTCATCGACACCTCCAGCCTGAACGTGCACGAGCTGCGCGCCAAGATGGACGCCCAGTTCGCGGGCGACGAGGAGCCCGAGCTGCGGGCCACCGTCATGTCCTTCGGCTTCAAGTACGGCCTGCCCGTCGACGCCGACCTCGTCGTCGACTGCCGCTTCATCCCCAACCCGCACTGGGTGCCCGAGCTGCGCCCCTTCACCGGGCTCAACGAGGAGGTGTCGGGCTACGTCTTCAGCCAGCCCGGCGCCAAGGAGTTCCTCGACCGCTACACCGAGCTGCTCCAGCTCATCGCCGCCGGCTACCGCCGCGAGGGCAAGCGGTACGTGACCATCGCGGTCGGCTGCACCGGCGGCAAGCACCGCAGCGTGGCCATGTCCGAGAAGCTCGCCGCCCGCCTCGCGTCCGAGGGCGTCGAGACCGTCGTCGTCCACCGGGACATGGGGCGCGAGTGACCGGTCGGACCCTGCGGCTGCGCCGCCTGCGCCGCCTCACCCCCGGCCGGGGCGAGGAGGGCGCGGGCCGCGCCGGCCGCCGCGGCGCGGCGGCGAAGGTGGCCGCACCCAAGGTCGTCGCCCTCGGCGGCGGCATGGGCCTGTCGGCCTCCCTGGCCGCGCTGCGCCGGATCACCGGCGAGCTCACGGCGGTGGTCACCGTCGCCGACGACGGCGGCTCCAGCGGACGGCTCCGGGAGGAGCTGAGCGTGCTGCCCCCCGGCGACCTGCGCAAGGCGCTGGCCGCGCTGTGCGGGGACGACGACTGGGGGCAGACCTGGGCCCGGGTCATCCAGCACCGCTTCCAGTCCGAGGGCGACCTGCACGGCCACGCGGTCGGCAACCTGCTGATCGTCGCCCTCTGGGAGCAGCTCGGCGACCCCGTCCAGGCCCTCGACCTGGTCGGGAAGCTGCTGGGCGCGCAGGGCCGGGTACTGCCGATGTCGGCGGTGCCGCTGGAGCTCCAGGCCCTGGTCAAGGGACACGACCCGGCGCGCCCGAACGAGGTCGACACGGTCCGGGGGCAGGCCACGGTGGCCCTCACCCCCGGTGAGGTGCTCTCCGTGCAGGTCGTGCCGGCCGACCCGCCGGCCGTGCCGGAGGCCGTCGCCGCCGTGCTCGACGCCGACTGGGTGGTACTGGGCCCGGGGTCCTGGTTCTCCTCCGTGATCCCGCACCTGCTGGTGCCGGAACTGCTCGACGCGCTGGTGCAGACGAAGGCCCGCAGGGTCCTGTCACTGAACCTGGCACCGCAGCCCGGCGAAACCGAGGGCTTCTCTCCGCAGCGTCATTTGGAGGTTTTGGCCCGACACGCCCCTAAACTCGCCCTGGACGTGGTGCTGGCCGACGAGGCCGCCGTGCCCGACCGCGAGTCCCTCGCCGATGCCGCGAAACGGTTCGGTGCCGCGGTCGAGCTGGCTCCAGTGGCCTGGCGTGGGGGTACCTCCCAGGCCGAAGGCGCTGGGGGAGGTTCTCCGAAGCACGATCCGGAGCTGCTGGCCGCCGCGTACGACCGTATTTTTCGGATGCATGGAAGGATCGGCCCATGGCGATGACGCCCGCGGTGAAGGATGAGATCTCACGCCTCCCCGTCACCCGGACCTGCTGCAGGAAGGCGGAGGTCTCGGCGATCCTGCGGTTCGCGGGCGGCCTGCACCTGGTGAGCGGCCGCATCGTCATCGAGGCGGAGCTGGACACCGGCATCGCCGCGCGACGGCTGCGCAAGGACATCCTGGAGATCTTCGGACACTCCTCCGACCTGGTGGTCATGGCCCCCGGCGGACTGCGCCGCGGCAGCCGTTTCGTCGTGCGCGTCGTGGCGGGCGGGGACCAGCTGGCACGCCAGACGGGCCTGGTGGACGGCCGCGGCCGTCCCATCCGGGGTCTTCCCCCGCAGGTGGTCTCCGGGGCCACCTGTGACGCGGAGGCGGCCTGGCGCGGTGCCTTCCTGGCCCACGGCTCCCTCACCGAGCCCGGGCGGTCGTCCTCGCTGGAGGTCACCTGCCCCGGCCCGGAGGCCGCCCTGGCCCTGGTGGGCGCCGCCCGCAGGCTCTCCATCGCCGCCAAGGCGCGCGAGGTGCGCGGCGTGGACCGGGTCGTGGTCCGCGACGGGGACGCCATCGGCGCCCTGCTGACCCGCCTCGGCGCCCACGAGTCGGTGCTGGCCTGGGAGGAGCGGCGGATGCGGCGCGAGGTGCGCGCCACCGCCAACCGCCTCGCCAACTTCGACGACGCCAACCTGCGCCGCTCCGCGCGGGCCGCGGTGGCCGCCGGCGCCCGGGTGCAGCGCGCGCTGGAGATCCTCGGCGAGGAGGTCCCCGAGCACCTCGCCGCGGCCGGCCGGCTGCGCATGGAGCACAAGCAGGCCTCCCTGGAGGAACTGGGCGCGCTCGCCGACCCGCCGCTGACCAAGGACGCCGTCGCGGGCCGGATCCGCCGCCTGCTGGCGATGGCCGACAAGCGGGCCCAGGACCTCGGCATCCCGGGCACCGAATCGAACCTGGACCTCAGCGAGGAGCTGGCCGACAACATGGCGGGCTGACCAGCGGCTCCCCGGACGCGCGCCCTGACGGGCCCGCACGCCTCCGCGTGCGGGCCCGTTCCGTTCCCGGTTTGTCCCGTTGACATGGGCATCGCCGGATCGTGAGCCTGGCGTCCGAACGTTTCGTGGCAGACGACGCCCAGGGGGGCACATGAGGCACCGCGCGAGATCGATCCTCGCCGCAAGCGCACTCGTCCTGGCAACCACACTCGCCGCACTGCCCGCCGCGGCCCAGCCCCGGCCCGCGTCCGGCACCGCACCCGCCGCCGACGAGGTGCGGACCTACGACGCAGACATCACCCGCGAGCAGGTCCCGCTCGTTCTCGCCGCCGGCCAGGACGGCCACGAACTCTCCGAGCGCGCCCCCGAGACCGGGACCGCCCGGGTGGAGCTCTTCCTCACCGGGGAGCAGGCCGCACGGCTCGCGGCCCAGGGGATCCGGCTCGCCGAGCGCAAGGTCTCCCCCCAGGGGTCGGCCCGTGCCAAGGCCGCCGGGGACGGGGTCTTCCGCCCGTACAGCGGCAAGGGAGGCCTGCGGGAGGAGATCCTGCGGACCGCGCAGGAGAACCCGGCGCTCACCAAGGTCGTCTCCATCGGCAGGACCGTCCAGGGCAAGGACATCCTCGCCCTCAAGGTCACCAAGGACGCCAGGAGGACCGAGGACGGCGACAAGCCGTCCGTGCTCTACATGTCCAACCAGCACGCCCGCGAGTGGATCACCCCCGAGATGACCCGGCGGCTGATGCACCACACCCTGGACAACTACGGCAAGGACGAACGGATCACCCGGCTGGTGGACTCCACCGAGCTGTGGTTCCTGCTCTCCGCCAACCCCGACGGGTACGACCACACCTTCACCTCCGACAGCGCCCGGCTGTGGCGCAAGAACCTCCGCGACAACAACGGCGACGGCAGGACCACCGCGGCCGACGGGGTCGACCTCAACCGCAACTTCGCCTACAAGTGGGGCTACGACAACGAGGGTTCCTCCCCCAACCCCTCCAGCGAGACCTTCCGCGGCCCCGGGGCGCAGTCCGAGCCCGAGACCCGGGCCCTCGACGCCTTCGAGAAGCGCATCGGCTTCGCGTACGCCATCAACTACCACTCGGCCTCCGAGCTGATCCTGTACGGCGTGGGCTGGCAGGTCGCCACCCCCACCCCGGACGACGTCGCCTACAGGGCGCTCGCCGGCACCCCCGAGAAGCCCGCCGTCCCCGGCTACCGCCCGCAGCTCTCCTCCGAGCTGTACACCACCAACGGCGAGGCCGACGGCCACGCGGCCAACGCCAACGGCGTCATGATGTTCACCCCGGAGATGACCACCTGCCAGACGGCCTCCGCGATCGACCCGGACGACGCCTGGAAGCCCGAGGACTGCGCCTCCGGGTTCAACTTCCCGGACGACGAGAAGCTGATCCAGCAGGAATTCGCCAAGAACGTCCCCTTCGCGCTGAGCGTCGGCGAGAGCGCCGCCCACCCGGACCGGCCCTCGTCCTCCGTCGGCACGAGCGCCGCCGACTTCACCCCCGACCCCTTCACCACCTCCTACGCGGCCCGCGGCGAGGACCAGACGGTCGCCGTCACGGCCCGCAAGGCGCTCGAGGACAAGCGGCTCAACTTCCGCGTCAACGGCGGCCGTACGCACGACGACGCGCTCAAGGCCTGGAAGGGCGGCAGGGTCTACGGCGGCGAGGACAACAACTGGTTCGACGAGTACCGGGCCACGGTGGACGGCACCAGGCCCGGCGACAAGGTCGAGGTCTGGTTCACCGGCCGAGACCGCTCCGGCGGCCTGGTCTCCAGCGAGCGCTTCACGTACACCGTGGCGCAGCGCCCCCGCGCGGACGTGCTGGTGATCGCCGAGGAGGGCGCGAAGGCGCGGAACGCCCAGAGCTACGTGGACGCGCTTCGGGCCGGCGGAAAGTCCGCGGCCGTCTGGGACGTGGCCACCCAGGGTGCCCCGCACCGCCTCGGAGTGCTCTCCCACTTCGGTACGGCCGTCCACTACACCGGCGCCGCGGCCCCCGGCGGACCCACCCAGCTGGCGGTCCGCGAGTTCCTCAACGAGGGCGGCAAGCTCGTCGAGGCCGGGGAGCTGGCGGGCGGCCGGGCCCAGGTCGGGCGGGCCCTGACCGACGACTTCAGCCAGTACTACCTCGGCGCCTACGGCCGCACCCCGGCCCAGGGCGCGACGGGCTTCACCGGCGCGGGAGCCCTCGCCGGGACCAAGGGCTCCCTCGGTGACGCGGCGGGCCACCCGCTGGGCGCCCCCGGCGCCTACACCGTCACCTCCGACAGCCTCCCCGCGGCGCAGTTCCCGCAGTTCGGGAGCGCTCAGGCGGGCCAGTACGCCGGAGTCGTGAACCCGTACGCCCCTTACGCGGGCAGCGGGATGGCCGCGGCCGCCCATGACGACGACGACTGGAAGCGGCTCACGCGCACGATCGACCTCACCCGGGTCACCGCCGCCGACCAGCCGAAGCTGAGGATGGCCCTCAACTGGAACACCGAGGAGGGCTACGACCACGCCGTCCTGGAGGCCCGTACGGCCGGCGGGGACGACTGGACCACACTTCCGGAAGCGGGCGGGCTGAGCTCCGCCACAGTCCCGGCGGAGTGCGAGGCCGGATTCTTCCTGGGTGGCCACCCCTTCCTGCGCCGCTACCTCACCCTGGACTCCGGTGGCTGCACCGCCTCCGGCAGCAGCGGAGCGTGGCACAGCTTCACCGGCTCCTCCGGGGGCTGGAAGCAGGCCGCCTTCGACCTGAGCCCCTACGCGGGGAAGACGGTCGAGGTCTCCCTCTCCTACGTGACCGACCCCGGATCGGGAGGCCGCGGTGTCTTCGCCGACGAGGCGCGGGTGTCCGTGGGCGGCGCCGACCAGCCCGTCGAGGGGTTCGAGACCTCCCTCGGGCCGTGGGCCGCGCAGGGCGCGCCCGCCGGAAGTCCGGACGTTCCGGGGGATTGGTCCAGGTCCGGAGAGCTCTTCAAGTCGTACGCGGCGGTCACTACGCGTGACACGGTCCTGCTCGGTTTCGGGCTGGAGCACGTCCCGGCCGCGGCGGACCGGGCCGCAGTGCTCCGCAAGGCGCTCGCGTCGTTGGGCCGCTGATCCGCCACCCGGTCCCCGCTCACCCTGAGTGACGGGGGCCGGAGTTCCCCGGGGTCCCGTGCCGTGGCCACTGGTACAGGGCTTCGGGGCCTCCCCCGTGGGGCAGGGGGAGTGTCAGGCCCCGACCGATGTCACTCCGAAGCTCACAGAGAGGTAGGGTCGTAAGCGGTCGGGGACATCCCATACAGCTCGCCGGCGGGACAGGCCGGCGCACCAACGAGGAGATCGGTTCGTGACGATCCGCGTAGGCATCAATGGTTTTGGCCGAATTGGCCGTAACTACTTCCGGGCTCTTCTCGAGCAGGGAGCGGACATCGAGATCGTCGGTGTCAACGACCTGACGGACAACGCCACCCTGGTGCACCTGCTCAAGTACGACACCATCCTGGGCCGCCTCAAGGCCGAGGTCTCCCACACCGACGACACCATCACGGTCGCCGGCAACACCTTCAAGACCTTCGCCGAGCGCGACCCCGCGAACCTCCCGTGGGGCGAGCTGGGCGCCGACATCGTCATCGAGTCGACCGGCATCTTCACGAAGAAGGCCGACGCGGCCAAGCACATCGCGGCCGGCGCGAAGAAGGTCCTCATCTCGGCTCCGGCCAAGGACGAGGACATCACCATCGTGATGGGCGTCAACCAGGACAAGTACGACGCGGCCAACCACCACGTGATCTCCAACGCCTCCTGCACCACCAACTGTGTGGCGCCGATGGCCAAGGTCCTCGACGAGAACTTCGGCATCGTCAAGGGCATGATGACGACGGTCCACGCCTACACCAACGACCAGCGCATCCTGGACTTCCCGCACTCGGACCTGCGCCGCGCCCGCGCCGCCGCCGAGAACATCATCCCGACCTCCACCGGTGCCGCCAAGGCCACCGCGCTGGTCCTGCCGCAGCTCAAGGGCAAGCTCGACGGCATCGCCATGCGCGTCCCGGTCCCGACCGGCTCGGTCACCGACCTCGTCCTGGAGCTCGACCGCGAGGTCACCAAGGACGAGATCAACGCCGCCTTCCAGAAGGCCGCGGAGGGCCAGCTCAAGGGCATCCTCGACTACACCGAGGACGCGATCGTCTCCTCCGACATCGTGAACTGGCCGGCCTCCTGCACCTTCGACTCCTCCCTGACCATGGTCCAGGGCAAGCAGGTCAAGGTCGTCGGCTGGTACGACAACGAGTGGGGCTACTCCAACCGACTCGTCGACCTGACCGTCTTCGTCGGCGGTCAGCTCTAAGAACGTAGGGCAAGGCAACACGATGTGAGCACAGGGTCCGTTCGGCGCGATGAGGCGCCGTCCGGGCCCTGTCGCTTGCCTGGTCCTCCCGTCCTCGCCCTCCGGGTGAAGGTCTCCTAAGGAGTAGGAAACACATGAAGACGATCGACGAACTGCTCGCCGAGGGCGTCGCCGGCAAGCGGGTCTTCGTCCGCGCCGACCTCAACGTGCCCCTGGCGAACGGTGAGATCACCGATGACGGCCGCATCCGCGCCGTCCTGCCGACCATCGCGAAGCTGGCCGAGGCCGGCGCCCGCGTGGTCGTCGCCTCGCACCTGGGCCGCCCCAAGGGCGCCCCGGACCCGGCCTTCTCGCTCGCCCCGGCGGCCAAGCGGCTCGGCGAGCTGCTCGACGCGGAGGTGGCCTTCGCCACCGACACCGTCGGCGCCTCCGCCAAGGAGACCGTCGCGGCCCTCGCCGACGGACGGGTCGCCGTCATCGAGAACCTGCGCTTCAACGCCGGCGAGACCTCGAAGGACGACGCGGAGCGCGGCGCCTTCGCGGACCAGCTCGCCGAGCTGGCCGACGTCTACGTCGGCGACGGCTTCGGCGCCGTCCACCGTAAGCACGCCTCGGTCTTCGACCTGCCCGCGCGCCTCCCGCACGCGGCCGGCTACCTCATCGCCACCGAGGTCGGCGTCCTGCAGAAGCTCACCGCCGACGTCCAGCGCCCCTACGTGGTCGTCCTCGGCGGCGCCAAGGTCTCCGACAAGCTCGCCGTCATCGACGAGCTGCTCGGCAAGGCCGACCGCATCCTCATCGGCGGCGGCATGGCCTACACCTTCCTCCACGCCAAGGGCTACGAGGTCGGCATCTCCCTGCTCCAGAAGGACCAGGTGGACACGGTCAAGGAGTACATGGCGCGCGCCGAGCGGAACGGCGTCGAGCTGGTCCTGCCCGTCGACATCCTGGCCTCCTCGGACTTCCCCGACCTCAAGGGCAAGACCCCGGCGGAGTTCGTCACCGTCGCCGCGGACGCCATCCCCGCGGACAAGGAGGGGCTGGACATCGGGCCCAAGACCCGTGAGCTGTACGCTTCGAAGATCGCCGACGCCGCGACCGTCTTCTGGAACGGCCCGGTGGGCGTCTTCGAGCACCCCGACTACGCGGGCGGCACCGCCGCCATCGCGCAGGCCCTCCTCGACAGCCGGGCCTTCACCGTGGTCGGCGGTGGCGACAGCGCCGCCTCCGTCCGCATCCTCGGCTTCGACGAGAACGCCTTCGGTCACATTTCCACCGGTGGTGGCGCCAGCCTCGAATACCTCGAGGGCAAGACGCTCCCCGGCCTCGCCGCCCTGGAGGGCTGAACCCCCATGACCACTGTGAACGGCCGCACCCCGCTGATGGCGGGCAACTGGAAGATGAACCTCAACCACCTCGAGGCCATCGCCCACGTCCAGAAGCTCGCCTTCGCGCTCACCGACAAGGACTACGACGCCGTCGAGGTCGCGGTGCTCCCGCCCTTCACCGACCTGCGCTCGGTCCAGACCCTGGTCGACGGCGACAAGCTGAAGATCAAGTACGGCGCCCAGGACATCTCGGCGCACGACTCCGGCGCGTACACGGGTGAGATCTCCGGCCCGATGCTGTCGAAGCTGAGCTGCACCTTCGTCGCCGTCGGCCACAGCGAGCGCCGCCAGTACCACGGCGAGGGCGACGAGATCTGCAACGCCAAGGTGAAGGCCGCCTTCCGCAACGGGATCACCCCGATCCTGTGCGTCGGCGAGGGCCTGGACGTCCGCAAGGCCGGCAACCAGGTCGCGCACACGCTGGCCCAGGTCGAGGGCGGTCTCAAGGACCTCCCGGCCGAGCAGGCCGAGTCCATCGTGATCGCGTACGAGCCGGTCTGGGCGATCGGCACCGGCGAGGTCGCCACCCCCGAGGACGCGCAGGAGGTCTGCGGGGCGATCCGCGGCCGCCTCGCCGAGCTGTACTCCCAGGAGCTGGCCGACAAGGTCCGCATCCAGTACGGCGGCTCGGTCAAGGCCGGCAACATCGCCGCGATCATGGCCCAGCCCGATGTCGACGGTGCGCTGATCGGCGGCGCCGCGCTGGACGTGGACGAGTTCGTCAAGATCGTCCGCTTCCGCGACCAGTGAGTATGCGGTAGGGCCGATCCGTCGTACCCTTGCGGGGGCCGGGGGCCGCGTACGCGCGGCCTGCCGGCCCCCGCTTCCTCCCAGCAAGCCCAGAAAGTAGGAATCAGCCGTGGTTATGGGGTTCTCGATCGCCCTGCTCGTCTTCAGCGCTCTGCTGATGCTGCTCGTGCTGATGCACAAGGGCAAGGGTGGCGGCCTTTCCGACATGTTCGGCGGCGGCATGCAGTCCTCGGTCGGCGGCTCCTCCGTGGCCGAGCGCAACCTCGACCGCATCACGGTCGTGGTCGGCCTGCTGTGGTTCGCCTGCATCGTCGCGCTCGGCCTGCTCATGAAGGCCGCCGCCGTCTGACGGTTCTGGCCATTCGGCCCGTCCCGCCGGTTCCGCCCGGCCTATCATGAGGGCCTGCGTCCACGGCCGGAGCGAGTAACTCCGGTTGCTGGACGCGCGTTGGGCCTTACGTAGACTGGGGCGTCCGCAGCGGACATCCCTCACGCTCCGCGGCACCATCACGCAGGGAGTTACGACCGTGGCAAGTGGCAACGCGATTCGTGGAAGTCGGGTCGGAGCCGGGCCGATGGGCGAGGCCGAGCGCGGTGAATCCGCGCCCCGCCTGCGCATCTCCTTCTGGTGCTCGAACGGGCACGAGACGCAGCCGAGTTTCGCCAGCGACGCGCAGGTGCCGGACACCTGGGACTGCCCGCGCTGCGGGTTCCCGGCCGGCCAGGACCGGGACAATCCGCCCGCGCCGCCGCGCACGGAGCCGTACAAGACGCACCTCGCGTACGTCCGCGAGCGCCGCACGGACGCCGACGGCGAGGCGATCCTCGCCGAGGCCCTCGCCAAGCTCCGCGGCGAGATCTGAGCGGTCCGTCCGCACACGACCGGCCGCACTCGAAAGCGGCTCGGGGGCCCGGCCCGCAGGAGACCCAATCCCGCGGACCGGGCCCCTTTGTGTGTGTTGTCCCCCTTCCGATCCCTTAGGTTGGACGGTGGCGGGGCACAACAGGACGGAAGAAGTGGGTTGATGTCCGAGATGAACGCAGACAGCCGTACGAGGCTCAACCGGACGCCCGAGTGGCACGCGCTCGGCAAGCACCGGGAAGCGCTGGGGCAGACGCATCTGCGGGAGCTGTTCGAGTCGGACCCGGACCGGGGCACCGGCTACACGCTGCGCGTCGGGGACCTGCACATCGACTACTCGAAGCACCTCGTCACCGACGAGACGCTCGGGCTGCTGCGCGAACTGGCCGCGGCCACCGGCGTGGCGGAGCTGCGGGACGCGATGTTCCGCGGCGAGAAGATCAACGTGACGGAGGACCGCGCGGTCCTGCACACCGCGCTGCGCGCCCCCCTGGACGCGGTCGTCGAGGTGGACGGCGAGAACGTCGTACCCGGCGTGCACGAGGTCCTCGACAAGATGGCGGCCTTCTCCCGCCAGGTCAGGTCGGGGGAGTGGACCGGATTCACCGGCGAGCGCATCAAGAACGTCGTCAACATCGGCATCGGCGGCTCCGACCTGGGCCCCGCCATGGCGTACGAGGCGCTGCGCGCCTTCACCGACCGCGGCCTGACCGTGCGGTTCGTGTCCAACGTGGACGGCGCCGACCTGCACGAGGCCGTGCGCGACCTCGACCCGGCGCGGACGCTGTTCATCATCGCGTCGAAGACCTTCACCACCATCGAGACCATCACCAACGCCACCTCGGCACGGGAATGGCTGCTCGCGGGTCTGGGCGGCGACCAGGCCGCCGTGGCACGGCACTTCGTGGCGCTGTCCACGAACGCCGAGAAGGTCACCGAGTTCGGCATCGACCCGGCCAACATGTTCGGCTTCTGGGACTGGGTCGGCGGACGCTACTCCTTCGACTCCGCCATCGGCCTCTCCCTGATGATCGCTATCGGCCCGGACGCCTTCCGCGAGATGCTCGGCGGCTTCCACGCCATGGACGAGCACTTCCGCACCGCGCCCCCGGAGCGCAACGCCCCGCTGCTGCTGGGCCTGTTGGGCATCTGGTACGGGGCCTTCTTCGACGCGCAGTCGCACGCCGTGCTCCCGTACAGCCACTACCTCTCCCGTTTCACCGCCTACTTGCAGCAGCTGGACATGGAGTCCAACGGCAAGTCCGTGGACCGGGACGGCAATCCGGTGGACTGGCAGACCGGCCCGGTGGTGTGGGGCACGCCCGGCACCAACGGACAGCACGCCTACTACCAGCTGATCCACCAGGGCACCCGGATGATCCCGGCCGACTTCATCGGCTTCGCCCGCCCGGTGGCGGAGCTGCCGCCGGCGCTGGCCGCCCAGCACGACCTGCTGATGGCGAACTTCTTCGCCCAGACGCAGGCCCTGGCCTTCGGCAAGACCGCCGACGAGGTGCGTGCGGAGGGCGTCGCCGAGGAGCTCGTCCCGCACAAGACCTTCCGGGGCAACCACCCGACGACCACCATCCTCGCCACCGAACTGACGCCGTCGGTGCTGGGGCAGCTCATCGCGCTGTACGAGCACAAGGTGTTCGTGCAGGGTGCCGTGTGGAACATCGACTCCTTCGACCAGTGGGGCGTCGAACTCGGCAAGGTCCTCGCCAAGCGCGTGGAGCCGGCGCTGACCGAGGGCTCCGCCGTGGAGGGACTCGACCCGTCGACGCGGGCGCTGGTGACCGCCTACCGCGAACTGCGCGGCCGCTGACGCACGGCGAAGGGCCCCGCACCGGTCGCCGGTGCGGGGCCCTTCGCGCGGCCGCCGTCAGGCGGAAGCCGGGGGATACAGCCCGGCGGGCAGCTTGGCCGCCGCCGCGCGGTCCAGCAGCCACAGGGTGCGGCTGCGGCCGTGGGCGGCCGCGGCCGGGGCCTGGACCGCGCCGGCCCCGCCCAGGGCGATGGCCACCGCCCCCGCCTTGTCCTCGCCGGCCGCCAGCAGCCAGACCTCGCGGGCCGCGAGGATCGCCGGGAGGGTGAGCGAGACGCGGGTCGGCGGCGGCTTCGGGGCGCCGTGGACGCCGACGACGGTGCGCTCCGTCTCACGGGCCGCCGGGTGCTCGGGGAACAGGGACGCCACGTGGGTGTCCGGGCCCACGCCCAGCATCAGCACGTCGAACGTGGGCACCGGGCCGTGGTCCTCGGGCCCGGCGGCCTTCGCCAGTTCGGCGGCGTAGGCGGCCGCGGCGGCGTCGACGTCGTCGCCGTACGGACCGTCGGAGGCGGGCATCGCGTGCACGCGGGCCGGGTCCACGGGGACGGCGTCCAGCAGCGCCTCGCGGGCCTGGACGTGGTTGCGCTCGGGGTCGTCGGCGGGGACGTACCGCTCGTCGCCCCACCAGAGGTCGATGCGGGACCAGTCGACGGCGTCCCGGGCGGGGGCGGCGGCGAGCGCCGCGAGCAGGCCGTTGCCGTTGCGGCCGCCGGTCAGGACCACGGAGGCCGAGCCGCGGGCCGCCTGTGCGTCCACGATCTTCGTGATGAGCCGGGCCGCCGCGGCCTGGGCCATCAGCTCCTTGTCCCGGTGGACGACGACCTGGGGAGTCGTCATACCCATGTGCTGCCGCCTTCTTGGTAGTTCTGGGATGAATGGTGCGTGCGCGTCGGTGCGGGGTGCCGCTGCGCGGAGCCGTTCCCCACCGCGCCCCTTCCCGAAACCGGGGGCAGGCCGCCCGGCCCCCGTACGGGCGCTCCGCCCGAAGGGGACCGCACCCGGCGACGGGGCCGTCGAGGGGCGCGGCGGGTCCGGGCCCATGCCCCGGGCCCTCCGAAACGGGGTCGAAGGGCCCGGGGCTGCGCCCCAGGTCCTTCGTCCCCCTGACGGGTTGGCGAACCTGGGGCTGCGCCCGGCTCCCGGCGCCCGGGGCGCCGATGGTGCGGTGGGTCCGGGGGCATGCCCCGGGGGCCGCACCCGACGCGGTGGAAGGGGCCGGGGCTGCGCCCCTGACCCTTCGTCACGCCGACGGGGTGGCGGACCTGGGCCCTGCCCCGGTCCGTGCGCCCGGGCTGTGCCCTGGGCACTTCGTGCCGTTGGCGGGGTGGAAGGGAGCCGGAGGTGTGTCCCGAGGCCGTGTTACGGGCCCGGGCGGGCGGTGGGGGGGGGGGGGGGGGGGGGGGGGGGGCGCCCCCCCCCCCCCCCCCCCCCCGGCCCCCCCCGCCCCCCCGGGGGGCCCCCCCCCCCGGGGGGGGGGCCCCCCCCCCCCCCCCCGGGTCTGGGGGCACCTCCCAGCGGTAGCTGGGGGAGCAAGATCCGGAAGAGACG